>SLTJ01000025.1:0-87111 GCA_004347685.1 Clostridia bacterium | reverse complement strand
TATAGCCCGGGGCAACATTCAAGGTTACGTAATAGACGCCCTGAGCGGGGAAAACCTGGGAGGGGTGAAGGTAGTTTTAGGTGACGGGCTGGTAACCCATACGACCGGGTGGGGCTGGTACTCGATAGAAGACGTGCCGGTAGGGGTGAGCTACCCGCTGGAGGCGAGCGCGTACTCTGGCTACAGGTCGCGGTCCGTGGGGACGGTGGTGGCCGGGGACCGGGTGGACTTTGCCCTGGCGCCGAACCACATTGGCGTAGGTACGATCAGCGGGAAGGTGGCCAATGCCACCAGCGGCGCGGGAGTGAGCCGGGCGCGGGTGCGGGCCGGGTTTGGGTTAGAGGCGTTTACCGATGCCGACGGGAACTATACCCTGGCGAACGTGCCGGAGGGGACTTACTACCTGCAGGCTTATGCTGGAGGGCATGAGGCGGAGACAGCCCAGGTAACGGTAGCCAGCGGCGGGGCCCTGGCCCAGGATTTCAGCCTGAAGCCCAACGCCTCGGCCGGGTGGATCGAGGGGTGGATTTTCAGGCCTGACCGGGGCCGGATAGACGGGGCCGTGGTAACGGTAGGCGGTAGGACGGTGCTGAGCGGGCGGCGGCCCGTTTCAGGTGACAGAGGGTACTACTTTATCAGTGGCCTGGCGCCGGGGAACTACACCCTGGAGGTCACTAAGGACGGTTATACCAGCCGGTCCACGGTCGCGGTGACCGTTAATCCCGGGAGCGGCACCTGGATAAACATGGTGCTTACCCCTACGGGGACGGTGAGCGGGGTCCTCACCGGCGTGGTAAAGAACGCGGTTAACGGCGACCCCATAGCCGGGGCGCGGGTATGGGTAGGAGACGGCCTAGTGGTGGTAAGCGGCGCGGACGGGACCTACCGTATTCCCGATCTGCCCACCGGGACCTATGACCTGCGGGCGAGCCAGAGCGGCTACCAGGAGCGGCTAATTAACGGCGTGCCGGTGACCGGTGGCGAGGCTGTATGGAACATCGCCCTGACGCCCAGCAGTATAGCCCGGGGCAACATTCAAGGTTACGTAATAGACGCCCTGAGCGGGGAAAACCTGGGAGGGGTGAAGGTAGTTTTAGGTGACGGGCTGGTAACCCATACGACCGGGTGGGGCTGGTACTCGATAGAAGACGTGCCGGTAGGGGTGAGCTACCCGCTGGAGGCGAGCGCGTACTCTGGCTACAGGTCGCGGTCCGTGGGGACGGTGGTGGCCGGGGACCGGGTGGACTTTGCCCTGGCGCCGAACCACATTGGCGTAGGTACGATCAGCGGGAAGGTGGCCAATGCCACCAGCGGCGCGGGAGTGAGCCGGGCGCGGGTGCGGGCCGGGTTTGGGTTAGAGGCGTTTACCGATGCCGACGGGAACTATACCCTGGCGAACGTGCCGGAGGGGACTTACTACCTGCAGGCTTATGCTGGAGGGCATGAGGCGGAGACAGCCCAGGTAACGGTAGCCAGCGGCGGGGCCCTGGCCCAGGATTTCAGCCTGAAGCCCAACGCCTCGGCCGGGTGGATCGAGGGGTGGATTTTCAGGCCTGACCGGGGCCGGATAGACGGGGCCGTGGTAACGGTAGGCGGTAGGACGGTGCTGAGCGGGCGGCGGCCCGTTTCAGGTGACAGAGGGTACTACTTTATCAGTGGCCTGGCGCCTGGGAACTACGACCTGGTGGTTTCCAAGAACGGGTTCGTCACCGCCACCGCTCGGGTCACCATCAACCCCGGGGCCGGGACCCGGCGCGACGTGGAGCTTCAGTTGCGCACCGAGCAGGCCCCTGTGGCCCAGGTCCTCGAGCCGGCGCCTGGTGCCGTCGTCAGGGGTGTGGTGCGGATCACCGGCATAGCGTCTGATGAGGACTTTGAGGATTACAAGCTGGAATACGCGCCGGTGTCCGATCCGGACGCGTGGCAACTTATCACCATCGGGACCGTCCCCATGGTGCTGGACACCCTGGCCGTGTGGGATGCCAGTAGCGTGTCCCCTGCTGACTACAACCTCCGCCTTACCGTAAACGATCAGGCCGGCAATACCAGCACGGCGGTAGTCGCGGTAACGGTCAAAACGCCCCTCAAGGTAACCTCAGTTATTCCCGGAGCCTGGGTGACGGCCACGCCGGTGAAGATCACCATCTCCGGCCGTGGCTTCGCTGAAGGAGTCGCCGTCCGCGTGGGGAATTACGCCTGGGCCGAAGTTATCTCGGTCACCGACCGGGAGATCGCGGCCGTGGTCCCGGGAATCGTCACTCCAGGCCGGTACGATGTTCTGGTGGTGAACCCTGACGGCGACTATTACCGGGCAGTGGAAGCCTTTGTGGTGGATTACGGGCCGGTCGTATTTGTGGACCCGTCGGTAGCCGGCATCGGTCCCAACCAGGATGTCACCCTGACCGTCATGGTCAAGGACGTGGCCAACCTGTACGCCGGCGACCTCCTCCTGCAATTTGACCCCGGCGTGCTGACCGTAGTTGGCGGCAGCGCGGATGTAACCGTCAACACCAGCGAGGTCTTCTCTACGGCGGCTTCGGTCGTGGTGGATAATACGGCCGGCACTGTCCAGATCAGCGCCACGCGTACCCGCGACCAGTACGGCTATGCCGGTTACAGCGGCAGCACCTGGCTGACCAGGATAAAGTTCCGCACGCTGGCCATCGGGGAAAGCCCGGTTGTGCTGGCCCGGGCGGAGTTCCGAGGTAATACCGGAGGCGAGGGTTCCATGGTGGCCCTGGTACCGGTTGGCCGGCAGGACGGCCTGGTGGTGGTTGGCACTGCCGGCACGGTGGTCGGCTGGGTGCGGCTGGAAGGGGTCGGCCCCGGGCACGACCTGTCGGGTATCACGGTAGAAATCGGCGACCAGACGGCCACCACCGGTGCTGACGGCAAGTTTCGCCTCACCGGCCTGGCGCCCGGCGCCTACACCCTGACCGCTTACCAGCCGGTTTACCTGAAGGCCGGGAAGGCGCTCAACGTGACCGAAGGGGCGATAATCCAGCTCGGGGAGACACTGCTGCTTACCGGTGACGTGGTGGTGAACAACAGCGTGCAGTTGGCCGACCTGGTGGCCCTGCGGACAGCCTACGGCACCAGTACCGGCCAGGCAGGCTACAACTCCAACGCCGACCTGAACTGGAACGGCCGGGTGGACCTGGTGGACCTGGTGCTCCTGGCCCGCAACTACGGCCTGGTCGGATACGGCGGCGAGATGACCCAGTAGGTCTTGGGTATGGCCCGGCCGCCGCTAGAGGCGGCCGGGCCTCACCGCCATTTTTGCGCTCCGGAACAGGAAAGCATCGGGGATGCCTATTCCGGTGCCCGGCCCCATGTGTGGTGCTGTTCCCCCGATGCTCCTTGCAGCCTTCCGGGGGCGCGGGAAAGAAAGAGGGTGAAGCAAATCACTCCTGGATTGCTCAACAAAGACACGAGTACCGGAAGGCCGCCCCTTTGGCCAAAGGTGTACCGGTGGTTGTTGCTGACAGGCTTGGCGTTCGTCGTTTCATTTCTGCCGCTTCTGTTTTATGGCGCGGCGGCGGCTGCCCCTTCCGCCCCGGCGGTGCAGGTGAGCGTTGCCCCGGCCCGGGTAGAGATAGCCCAAGCCGGGGAGGAGTTTGCGGTGGAAGTAACCGTCAGCCAGGTAAATAACCTGAAGGGCGCGGACGTGATAGTCAGGTTTGATCCTTCCATAGTACAGCCGCTCGCGGTCCGGCCTGCTGGTTTGCTGGCGGGAAGAGACTTGCTCGGGCCCATTACAGAGGTAAATGGGCAGGAAGGGTATGTTTCCTTTGCCACCGCCCTGACCGGGGAGCAGGCGGTTACCGGCCAGGGCTCCTTGATCAGGCTCTCCTTTCGGGCCGAACACGAAGGCGTAACAGCCATGACCATCGCCAAAAGCGAACTGGTGGATAAGGACGTGCAGTATATGCCGGTAGAGGTGAGTCATGGCCAGGTGTTGGTAGGTGTGTCTTCCGCCACCCCAGGTGCCGGCACTTCCCCCGGGTCACTCGGGATAGGGCAGGGCAGTAGTGACGCCAGTGGAGGTCAGGGGCCAGGCAGCAACAATGCGCCGGAAGAGGCCGCGACCGACAGCGGCCCGGCGGCCGCTCCCAGTACCGGCGGTCCTGTCACCCAGGGTCCTGGTTCGCTCCTGCCGGGGGCGGCCGGGGAGACTGGGACGCCCGTTACCCCATCGGCCGGATCGTCTGGGCAGCCGTCGGCTGAGATGCTGGAGGGAAGGGGTGAACCCGCGTCCGTGGCTGCCGGCAGGTTTGCCGACGTGACGGCTGATAGCTGGTTTGCGGAGGCAGTGGGAGTTCTGGCAGCCAGGGGGATAGTGACCGGGTATGAGGACAAGACCTTCCGGCCACAGCAGCCGGTGTCCAGGGCTGAGTTTGCCGTCCTGGTGGCCAGGGCCCTGGGCTTGGAGCCGGCGGAGCTTCCGCAAAGCGCCCCGGGATTCGCCGACGCGGCCCAGATCCCTTCCTGGGCGCAGAAAGAAGTGGTTTTCCTGGCAGCAAACGGAATTATCCAGGGCGACATGGGTAGCAATTTCCGGCCCCGGGATCATATTTCCCGGGCAGAAATCACGGCCATCCTTATCAGGGCCCTGGGCCTGGAGGAACAGGCCCGGGAAGTAGGAGAGGCGTCGGGTTTTATAGACTTGGACCAGGTCCAGTGGGCCAGGGGTTATATCTCCCTTGCCAGCCGTCTCGGCATGGTAAAGGGTTACCCCGGGGGCGAATTCCGGCCCCAGGCCCAGGCCTCCCGGGCTGAGGCCAGCCAGATGCTGGTTAATTTGCTGCGTCAGGCGCAAGGGAGATGACGGCCGTTTTCAGCGGATCCGAGGAGAGGCGTTTTGTCGCCGCAGACAACACGGTTGGCGTCTGTCGCCCCTGTGGCGGCGCGCGCATGTCGCGTGAATCCGGTCTAGATCCAGGGGCCAGGGCCTGTGTCGTGGGTGACAGAAAACCGAGGGAAAGAAGGTGAGCATATTGAGGAAAGGAATACGACGACTCCTGCCGCCCGGCCTCCTGGTGGCAGTAGCTGTAGTGGCGCTGCTAGCCGGCCCGGCCTTGGCCCAGGGCCGGGACGCGGCCGTATTTTTTCTGCAATCCCGGGATGTTTCCCAGGCGGCCCAGGCCGGGGATACCTTTACCGTAGACGTGATGGCCGCCGGCGTCAATGCCGACGTCTCCGGGGTTGACTTCCAGGTCACCTACGACCCGGCCGTGCTTGAGCTGCAGCCAGTGGACGGGCAGATGGTGCAGTTGAACTCTGACTTCCTGGCCGGGGCCGACTTTGCCATCACCCAGTCAGGACCCGGTACGGTGCGGATAGCCAGCCCTACTCCGGGGGGTGGGGGCGGGGAAACCCCCCACGTGTGGATCGGCGCCGGGCCGGTGCAGTTGGCCGCCCTTACCTTCAAGGTGCTGCAGACAGACCAGGTGTCTCTGGGCTTAAACGTTTTCGGCTTCCTTGACACCAGCCTGCGCAGCATACCTGCTGTAGCCTATGGACTGGATCTCGCTCTGCCGGCCCCCCAGCCGGGCGCACTGCGCCGGCTCCTTTTGGCCGGGCCCGCGCCCCTGGAGCTGGCGGCAGGCGAAACATATGATCTCAGCACCCTGACCCTGATCGCGCTGGATCAGAACGGGCAAACCTACGACCTGGCCGGCCTGGCGGTGACCTGGAACAGCAGTGAGCCTGGTGTGGCTGCGGTCAGCGGCAGTACCCTGCGGGGCGTGGTTGGAGGTTTCACTCAGGTCACAGCCGGGGGGCGGGGGATCACCAGCAACCCGGTCACCTTTGCCGTTATCCAGGCGCCGGTCATCACCCTGGACCAGAGCGATACTACGGTCACCGAGCCGCAGTTTGTGGTGTCCGGCCGGGTGAGCAAAATAGCCACGGTGACGGTGAACGGGACCGAGGTAGCAGTTGGCGAAGACCTTACCTTCATGGCTACGTTGACCCTGGCCGAGGGTGCGAATGAGATTGTGGTGCAGGCTGTGGATGCGGCAGGGAACGAGGCTGCGCCAGTGCGCATCACCGTGACCTATGCCCCGCCGCAAACAGGGAGTGTGGCCGGCAATGTGACCCTCCGGGGCCGTACGGATCACTCTGGCGTGGCCATTAGCCTCGACGGGGAACCGGACTTCGTCCCGGTGGTAAGTGGCGCCGACGGCTCCTTCCGGCTCGAGGATCTTACCCCTGGCCCGCACACGCTGCGGTTCTATCACCAGGGGTACCTCATCAGCAAGGCAAGTATTGAGATAACGGCCGGGGCGACGGTAACCGCGCCGGCGGTTACCCTGCGGGCCGGGGATGTAAACGACGATAACGTGGTCAACCTGCAGGACCTGACGCTTTTGGCCAGCGCCTACCGCAGCCAGGAAGGCGACCCGGCCACGGGCCAACGCTACAACCCGGCAGCCGACCTGAACGCCGACGGCCAGGTGAACCTGCAGGACCTCACCCTGCTGGCGACTAACTACCGGCAGGTAGGGGACTGAGTTGCTGTTGGAGGCGGCTGAGTTGAGAGCGTGTCCTTTCGTTGTTGGAAGAAATGGACGCGGACGGCATTATCAAGATCCCTGCGAAGCGAGTGCTGTCCCCGTATCGACCGGCACGCTTGCATGCTCAACCTTTACCGTCGCAGGAGATTGTAGCTAGTCTGCGCGAGTTGCAGCCGGTGACGGTGGAGGCAGTCGCGCCAGAGGAGCAGGCGCTCTGGGACGCGACAGTGGACAGGTACCATGCACTGGGCTTTCGGCGTGCGTTTGGTGCGCATCAGAGATATTGGATCCGCGGTGAGTTGGGCGGTTGCAGGGTCACCCTTGGCGCCCTGCTATTCGCGGCGGCGGCGCGGAATGTTGCGGTGCGCGATGCCTGGCTGGGATGGACATCCTTGCAGCAGCAGCGCTACCGCCATCTGTTTGTGGCCAATAGCCGCTTTCTCATTCTGCCCGGTGTGCGTGTGCCGCACCTGGCCAGCCACGCGCTTGCCCTGGCCCTGCGGGGTCTGAGATCAGACTGGCAGCGGCGCTTTGGCTACGCTCCCGTCGTGGTCGAGACATTTGTGGAGCCGCCGTGGCGGGGAACCTGTTACCGCGCGGCGAAGACGAGAAGCAGCGACGGTTGCTGGCGGGGGCCGAGGCCATCGCTTACGGCGTCGGCGGACAGAAACGGGTTGCCACTCTGCTCGGCCTGTCACAAGGCACCGTTAGCCGTGGTGTGCAAGAACTGCGGCAGCCCGAAACCGTGGAGTCCGATCGCATCCGCCGGCCAGGCGGTGGCAGAAAACCTACCATTGCCTCTGATCCGGAACTGTGGACCGACCTCGAACGCCTGGTCTCGCCCACGACACGCGGCGACCCCGAGTCTCCGTTGCGCTGGGCTCTCAAGAGTACACGCAAGCTGGCCACGGAGTTAAACGCCCTAACCCGGACTAGCCGGAACCAAACGCTGCCGCGTGATTTCCTTTCCACTTTGCGTAGATGTTCGGACTTAAGGGACTAAGTACCGACGGGGGCAATACCTGTGTCTTTTGGCGGTGCAAGGAGCGGTGTGGAGGTCTATCCTGAAGATAGTGTCGCATATAGGAGGTTGGAGGTGGAAAATCAGTACTCATGAGCTGGGCTGATTTTGTGTCTAAGTTGGACCGTTTACCTGACCGGTGCTTTTACCCCGCCGCCGGCGGTAATGCAGGAGCGGCGGACGTACGCCGCCAGGAGGCGGTTCCAGGTTCTTGCCATCGTGGGCAGGTTGCCCGCCATGCCAGGTGGCTCCTGCTGGTCGTGGCCACGGCCCTTTTTTCTCTGGCCCTGGCGGTGCCCCAGGCTGTGGCCCGGGAGGGACAGCGGGTATGGTACGTGGATGACGATCTCAGGGATTACCCTTATGCCGGCTTCACCAGCATTCAGGAATCAGTTGACGCTGCCAGGGACGGGGACATAATCGTCGTCTTCCCCGGAACATACATAGAGAACGTGGATATTAACAAGGGCGTCATCCTGCAATCCAAGGCCGGTCCTGAAACAACCGTTGTCCAAGCGGCAGACGCTGGCGATCACGTCTTTACCATCCTGGCCACCGGCGTTACCCTCCAGGGTTTTACAGCAACCGGGGCCACGGGCGAAAACAAGGGAGGCATCTATCTGGATGATAGCGCCAGTAGCGCCCTTATCACTCATAACATTACCACCGGCAATTACGCGGGTATTGGTCTTTACCAGTCCTACGGCAACATCATTACCGGGAATGTCAGCCGGAACAACAGCTACGGTATGGGCCTTACCGAGGTGTCTAGTGGCGGTTGCGCCGCCGAGCAGGCGGTGGCCCAGGGCGGGACAGAGTACGGAGCCATGGAGTTTCCAGCCGGAGATACGGCCGGGCCGGCCCCGGTTTTGCAGGCCCTGAAGGATTTCCGCGATCGTGGGCTGAAGCCGGAGTATGTTGACGCCTACTACCGGTACAGCCCGGCAGTCGCCAGGATTTTTCTTTCACGGCCCGACTTGGCCCTGGAGGCTGTCAGACTGATGGCCAGGTACGCGCCGGCTATAGAGGCGGCGCTGAATGGCACGCCCGGGTCCGAGACGGAAGTGGCGGCCGCCGATGTTCAGGAGGTAACCGGTTTTCTGCAGGAATTGCGCGTTGAGGTCCTGGCCAGGGAACAGGACAAGGCCAGTGAGGAGGCGGCGACGCTGGCCGGATTGCTGCAGGAAGTGGAGGAGCAATTTGTCGCCTTTGCCGGCCGGCCATTCGGTATTGCCCTGCGGGAATCCATCTATTTTCAGGAAAAGCAGCAGCCTTCGGGCACGGGATCGGACGGACCGGCCTTTGCCGCCCTGGAGGCCACCAATTACATCTATCTGAATGATTTCCTGGATAACTCCAGTGACGCCGTTTACGCTTACCAGTGGGCCAACACCTGGCACTCGCCGCGGGAAATGGCGTACAGGTATCGCGACCGGACATACATAGGGTACGTGGGAAACTACTACTCTGGTGCTTATCAAGGTCCGGACGCTGACGGTAACGGCATCGGCGACGTCTCCTTTGATATCCCGGGCGGGTCGGGGGTAGCTGATGGTTTCCCCCTGGTGGAACCGGCAGCCGCTTATACCGTTATTTCCGACCACGGCCTCACCCTTTCCCCGTCGCCGGCTACCGGCATTGCGCCTCTGACAGTAACCTTCACCGCCTCGACAGCCGCTGCGGCGGCAGAGTACAGGTGGGATTTCGACGGGGACGGTACCATTGATGCCGTTACCTCCGGCAACACGGCCAGCTACACCTATTCTACACCTGGTGCGTATGCCGCCACGGTGATGTTCAGGGACTACGGCGGCAACCTGGCCACCTCGGAGGGCGTGACTATTGCTGTTGGCGTGCCGGAGTCTTTGCCCGGCGAAGTAACCTTCGTCCCCTTTTACCCTGCCTCCGACGCCATCCCCTCGGAGGTGATGCAGGGTGGCAAGGCCTTCCGGTACTACCGGGTGCTGGACCAGGAGGGTAACCCCGTAGCCAAGGCCGCCTTCAGGTATAGATACGAGGAGTGGGACGACATCTATAGTGCTATCACTGACGACGCCGGTTTCGTCAGAATCGAGACCGGGTGGCTGACCTCCGGTGCATCGCTGCACCTGGAAGTTTTGAACGCTGACGGTACGGTCAAAGACGGCGTTTACCAGGCTCCTTCCTTTGCGGTAGAGGTCACTGACCGGGCCTTCAGCCGGGAATATTCCCTTCTTTTTGGGGCCAGCCTTTCGGCCGGCTGGGGCGGCCCTTCAGCCAGGCTTGGCCCCTTCCAATTCCACACCGTCGAAACCGGTCTTAAAGGCGGGTTGAGTTCGGAGCTGGTCCTCTTCTATGACGTGGCGGGGGCCACCAACAAAGTGGAGATGGCCAGCTATCTTGAGGGAGAGCTTGAAGGACGGGCATCAGCCGGGTTCTTCGGGCAGGCCTGGAGCACCAGGAAGCGGCCCGAGCTCAGCCTCGGGGTGTCCGCTGGCGCCACAGCCAACATGCGCAACGGCGTATGCTACGAGTTTGAGCACTTCATGGATCCCGGCCGGCCCGATCACGACAGGCAGGTGCTGGCGGCCGCGGCCTTCTTCCTGGAAACCGCCCTGGCCTCCCGGCCGCAGAATCCCGTGGGGATAGACAGTATCATGGCAGCGTTGATAAACCAGTTGCTGCTTGACGATTACTATGCCGGGGTAGTCAATGAATACGCAGTGGGGCTTGAGGCGGGGGCTGACGCCTCACTGTCGCTGGTGAATCCCCTGGGCAGAATGCCGGGAAGTACCGTGGGGCTGTCCCTGGGCGGTTTTGAGGAAGAGGCGTTGTTCCGTCACCGGACGGAGGAGCTGGCCGACGGCACCAGCGCGTATTCCCTAGGGGTGACCACTTCGCTGGAATCCCACCTGCTACAACTCTCCCTGGCGCAGAAGTTCGCGGGTGACAGGAGGAGGAAGGATACTCCCGAGGCCGGCCTGGACATTCTTCCCGCCGTACGGGAGCAGGAAATTGAAGGGGAGATGTCGGTCACGGTGGTCAAGCAGGGGGACAGCATCCTGGAGCTGAACATGCGGCAGGCGACCTCCGGCGGCCAGGAGTACGGTCCTTATTCCGAGACCAGCGAGGAGGAATTTATCCTGGCAGTCAAGGACAGGGCAGGTCTGGAGGAAATGGCCGCCGCGTCCAGTGAAGTCAATAGCATCCTGGCCGGAGACGCTATTTTTACCGGCCCCGGTGCCTTCGACCGGGTTTACCAAGCGGCCCTGGCCACGGAGGCGGTGCACGACTGGGCAGTAGAACGGGAGGCGGCCAAGATAATAAGCGTTCCCTTTGAGATTGGCCTGGGTTTCGGCCCCCAGTTAGGTCTCGGGCTCAACGCCGAGGGGAAAAGCTCCCTCACCTATACCCAGAGGCGGGGCAAGTTGTCCCCGGCCCTGGGCTACCTGGAAACGGAAGAATACCAGCCAGACGCCATCATGGCGGCCACGCAAAGGGATATCGGCGACTTTCTCCAGGTTTTCTCCACTGCCATAGGTCAAGCCATAAGTGGTACTGTGAATACTGTCGCCAACAAGGTAGCCGAGGGCGTCGAACAGGCTGGGGCTTCTCTCCGGGGTATGTGGGGTGAGGCCACCGGCTACCTTTCTAAGCTCAACCCCCTGCGCTCCAGTTACCGGATACAGGCCGTGCGGCCGGGGGCGGGCGATTTAGCCGCTCAGACCTACGCCGCCGTGACCGTCGGTGACGTCTGGATCGTGAACCTCCAGGACGCCGGCGGGCAGGTGATCGAGGACTTTTCCACCGACCCTCTGGAGCTTACCATCGCCTACAGTGACGAACTTCTGGCCGCAGCCGGTCTGGATAGCAGCCAGGCAGCCATCCTGGGCATTTACTGGTGGGACGGAGCCACCGGCTACTACGTTTACCAGCTGAGTACGGTAGACGAGGCAAACAAGAAGGTCACGGCTTACATTACGAGGCCGGGCCAGTACATCCTGGCGACGGACCCGGTTGGTCCGGTGGTCAGTGATTTCGGGGTTTCCAACGGAACCCCTTATCCGGTGATCAGCGCTACCATCCTGGATGGCTTCAGCGGCGTGGGTATGGCCAATTTCACCTTTGCCCTTGACGGTTCCCAGGTGGTCACCGGTGCCAACCTGGCCGATTACTACAACGGACAGACCGGGCTATTCAGGTACGCGGTAACCTCCCCCCTGGCCGCTGGCAGCCACACGGCGGGAATTATGGTGCAGGATACCTCCGGCAATACAGCGGCACCGGCCCAGATTGTCTGGACGGTAAATGACCTGCCACCGACCATAATTTCTACGTCCACCGGCGAGGCTGTTGCCGACAGCGGCCTCCGGGTGACGGCTACTATTGTGGACGACACAGGGGTTAAGGGAGCGGAGCTGCTATACAAGCCAGATGGCAGTGATTATGCCTACCGCGCGGTAGACATGGTCGCGAGCGGCGGAGATGTCTATACTGCGGTGATCCCTGCTGTGGAGGTCAGGCCGCCGGCCATGCGCTACTATGTTAGGGCCGAGGACGTGGATGGCAACAGGACGGCCCTGCCGGAGCCAAGGCTGGTCCGGGTAACAGATACCGCTACGGTTACCGGCCAGGTTTACCTCCAGGGGAAACAGGATGGATGCGGCACATGGCCGCTGGAAGTGAGGCTAGTGAGTGCGGGTCCTGACGATATGCTACATACGCCGGATGACCAGGTCTACGCTATACAAACCATCACAGGCGATAGCGGTTTCTCTATAGGCGGTGTGCCACCCGGCACCTACACCCTCGTGGTTTCGTATCCCGGTCACCTGACCCTGGTCGAGGGAGTGACGGTGGCCAGTGCGGGCCAGGTGGTGGACGTGGGTAAACTCGTCCTGCGGGCCGGGGATGTAAACGACGATAACGTGGTCAACCTGCAGGACCTGACGCTTTTGGCCAGCGCCTACCGCAGCGACGCGAACAGTGCTGACCCCGCTGTTCGGGATCAGTACAACCCGGCGGCCGACTTCAACGAGGACGACCGGGTGAACCTGCAGGACCTGACCCTGCTGGCCGAGAATTACCGGCAGGTAGGGGACTGAGAAGCATCAGACCGCCGGCGGGAAGTCAGTTACGTGATGGCCGTCACATTTAGGGCATGGCGCTGGTAGTATAATGGCGACAACACTGGCGGAATAAGAATGGAAGGTAATCGCGTTTCAAAAGGAGTCCTTCATGCCGCTAAAATAGCGGCACCACGAAGGATGAAAAATGGTATTTTCGAAGGAGGGAGAGGGGACTGTGCGGCGTTTACTGACCAGTATGAAAGGTAGGATAGCAGGTGGAGAAGCTGTCGTAGGGCCAATGTTATTTCCCCGTATGTCGGGGAGGTGGGGAAAACTGGTTGGGCGACGCCGATGGCTTGCCGTGGTGGTACTGGTGTTAGGCATGCTGCTGGCCGGGGCAGCCGGAGGGCCTGGTGTGGCTTTGGCCCAGGGTGACCCCGGGGTAGTAGCGGTACCCCTGCTTGGTTTTGATGTTAATGTTATAGGGCAGGCAGGCGAGCCCCTGGAAGTAGGTGCCGGCGGTGATTTCTGGGCCCAGGTTGTCGTCAGGGAAAGTGATCATGCTGGCAACCCTATGCCCCAGGTGGGCGGCATGGCCTCCTTCCACGGGTACATAGCCTACGACCCGGCGCAACTGGAAGTGTTGGAGGTGCAGCCAGGGAGCATGGTTCCCGCCACCGGCTGGACAGTGCAGGTAGATACCCGGGAGTCGGTGGCCGGCAAGGTTTACGCTACCCTCCGAGGGCCGGAAGGTGACTCCGGGGGGCTGAGCGGCCACGGCGACCTGCTGAAGGTGCGTTTCCGCACCCGGGAGCAGGCCGGCGGCCCGGGCATTTTCGCCCTCCAGGGGGGAGAATTCGTCACCTACCCGGACGGCACCTTTGCATGGAAAGGTTACCTGACTGACGTTGACGGGCAGGAGATCCCGGTAGGGTCCGATGCCCCGCCCTGGCTCGGCATCAGCGGTTCGGTGAATATAATTCCTGCCGAAACGCGCGTAACCGTGGCCAACCACTACCGGCAGACGTTGCGGGTAACCCTGGCCGGGTCGGTCGATCCGCAGGCCGTCTTCGGGACCGAGGAAAGGGCTGGCGCGCTTAGTACCGACGGGGGCAATACCTGGGTTCCCTTGGATTCCAACACCGTTTTCCAGCCTGTCCGGGTGGGTCCACGTGATTTTGTCATCCAGCTCAGGTCGGGCCTGAATTTCGCGCCGGGCGACCAGCTTAAGCTGCGCCTGGTGGCCGGGTCGTACGACGAGACGACGGCGAGCTATGTCTACGCCCTCGGTCCATTAGAAACACCTGTATTTGTCGTCCCGGAGGTACTGGGAGTACCCCTGGATCTGGGAGAGATAACGAGCGGTTTCGCCATTGCGGGCTCCAGGCTATCTTATCAAGGAGAGGAGCTTTCTTCTTACAGCAGCGCTACTCCTCCCACCCTGGAGGCATGGACTGACCAGGAGGGGCCGGTCTTCTGGACGGTACAGCTTTTTACCCCGGACGGCAGTCCACTCAAGGGGTGGCGTTTCGGTCCGGGCAATCCCCTGCCTCAGGAACTTTCCCTAGATCCAGCCTGGCCTGAAGGTCGGTACGAGGTGCTGGGCAGTGCCGCCGACCTGTTCGACCATACCGGCACCACCATTGCCTACGCTGCCATGCCGCTGACTATCCACCAGGGCGGGAGCATCTCCGGCCGGGTGACTGACGAGGCGGGCAACCCCATAGCCGGCGCTGATGTCTGGGCCGACTTCTGGGACGGCAAGTGGGCGGGCGGTACCCGCACCGGCGCAGATGGCTGCTACACCATCCGTGGCCTGCCCGGCGGGGACTACCGGGTACAGGCCGAGGCCCCGGGTTGGGCGCGGGAAGTCTACCAGGATACCCTGCGCCACGACCAGGCCACCCAGGTGACGGTCACCGCTCCCGGCGATACGCCCAACATAGACTTCACCCTGGAGCC
Source organism: Clostridia bacterium (assembly GCA_004347685.1). Classification (GTDB taxonomy): domain Bacteria; phylum Bacillota; class DSM-521; order Neomoorellales; family SLTJ01; genus SLTJ01. The sequence goes on along the minus strand of SLTJ01000025.1, from coordinate 72,562 downwards.
CGGGGGGATTATCTCCGGTACGGTGACCGACGAGGCGGGCAACCCGCTAGGCGGGGTGAGCGTGGAGGCCGGACAAGTTGACGGCCCCGGCGGCAGCGGGACCGAGACCGGGTCTGACGGCACCTACACCCTGATCGGCCTGCCATTTGGCACCTACAACGTATTTTCGCCCGGTAATAGCCGGTGGGGACCTAACGACGGCGACTGGGCCCGGGAGAAGTACCCCCAGGGAATCGCCATAGACGTCACCGCCCCCAACGCCACCGGCGTAGACTTCACCCTGGAGCCCGGCGGGAGCATTTCCGGCCTGGTTACTGACGAGGCGGGCAACCCCATAGCCGGTGTCGGCGTGTGGGCTGAGCTAAATGTTGGGACCGATAAATGGGTTGGGGTGAGCAACGCCCAGACCGGCTCCGATGGCAGCTACGTCCTTCGGGGTCTTCCCAGCGGGGAATATAAAGTGAGGGCTGAGGCCGAAGGAATGGTGCGGGCCTACTATCCGAGCACTCCGGACTGGGACCAGGCCCAGATACTAGCAGTAACGGCGCCTGATGTGGTCACCAGTATTGACTTCACCCTGGAGCCTGGGGGGACTATCTCCGGTACGGTGACTGACGAGGCGGGCAGCCCCATAGCCGGCGCTGATGTCTGGGCCGACTTCTGGGACGGCAAGTGGGCGGGCGGTACCCGCACCGGCGCAGATGGCTGCTACACCATCCGTGGCCTGCCCGGCGGGGACTACCGGGTACAGGCCGAGGCCCCGGGTTGGGCGCGGGAAGTCTACCAGGATACCCTGCGCCACGACCAGGCCACCCAGGTGACGGTCACCGCTCCCGGCGATACGCCCAACATAGACTTCACCCTGGAGCCGGGGGGGACTATCTCCGGCTGGGTGACGGACGCTGACGGCAATCCCCTGGCCGGGGTGGGGGTGAGCGTGGACGGGCCGGGTTACGGCTTTGGCGCCGAGACAGATGCCGACGGGTACTACCGGGTGGAAGGAGTGGCCTACGGTAGCTACCTGGTACGGGCTCCGGCCCACGGCGGCTGGGCGCCGGGCGACGACAACTGGGTCATGGAGTACTACCATGAAAAAGTAGGCGAGGACGCAGCGGATGTTGTGGAGGTTTCGGCTGCGCGCCCTGATGTTACCGATAGCAACTTTACTTTGGAGCCGGGCGGGAGCATCTCCGGCCGGGTGACTGACGAGGCGGGCAGCCCCATAGCCGGCGCTGATGTCTGGGCCGACTTCTGGGACGGCAAGTGGGCGGGCGGTACCCGCACCGGCGCAGATGGCTGCTACACCATCCGTGGCCTGCCCGGCGGGGACTACCGGGTACAGGCCGAGGCCCCGGGTTGGGCGCGGGAAGTCTACCAGGATACCCTGCGCCACGACCAGGCCACCCCGGTGACTGTCACCGCTCCCGGCGATATGTCCAACATTGACTTCACCCTGGAGCGTGGGGGAACCATTTCCGGCCTGGTGACGGACGCTGACGGCAATCCCCTGGCCGGGGTGGGGGTGCACGTGGACGGGCCGGGTTACGGCTTTGGCGCCGAGACAGATGCCGACGGGTACTACCGGGTGGAAGGAGTGGCCTACGGTAGCTACCTGGTACGGGCTCCGGCCCACGGCGGCTGGGCGCCGGGCGACGACAACTGGGTCATGGAGTACTACCATGAAAAAGTAGGCGAGGACGCAGCGGATGTTGTGGAGGTTTCGGCTGCGCGCCCTGATGTTACCGATATCAACTTTACTTTGGAACCCGGCGGGAGCATTTCCGGCCTGGTTACTGACGAGGCGGGCAACCCCATAGCCGGTGTCGGCGTGTGGGCTGAGCTAAATGTTGGGACCGATAAATGGGTTGGGGTGAGCAACGCCCAGACCGGCTCCGATGGCAGCTACGTCCTTCGGGGTCTTCCCAGCGGGGAATATAAGGTGGGTGCCTGGGCTCCGGGATATGCCCAGTCCTTCTATCCCGGGGTTATCTCATGGGAAGATGCCGGGACGGTAACGGTGGATGCCCCAGTGATTACCAGCGGTATCAACTTGGCACTCAGTCTGGCCACGACGGGAACCATTACCGGCCAGGCCACCCTGCAGGGCCGCTCGGAACACAGTGGCATCGAGGTGCGGCTGTTGGACGCCGCCAACCCCGAGGCCGGCGCCTTGGCCACGGTCCTTACCGATCCCCAGGGCAACTTCCGGCTGGAAGACGTGCCGCCCGGCGCTTACACCCTCGAGTTCTACCACGAGCGGTACCTGAAAAGCAGGAGGGAAGTCTGGGCAGAGGCCGGTTTTGAACTTCCCCTACCCGGGCCGGTACCCTTGCGGGCCGGGGATGTGAACGACGATAACGTGGTCAACCTGCAGGACCTGACGCTTTTGGCCAGCGCCTACCGCAGCCAGGAAGGCGACCCGGCCACGGGCCAACGCTACAACCCGGCAGCCGACCTGAACGCCGACGGCCAGGTGAACCTGCAGGACCTCACCCTGCTGGCGACTAACTACCGGCAGGTAGGGGCTTCGGTTTTACAGTATGGTGAAACAAAAACAGGACTTGAGATTGCTGCCCCTTCCTACCTGGATGCCTTTCAGTTTTACGGAGAAGCGGGAGACCGGGTGATCATCACGGCAGTAACCACCTCCGGCGCTCTGAATACGGAAATATATCTTTATCCTCCAGACGGTGGGCCATATGAGGCTTGGGGCGGTGACAAACTGGATCACCAACTGAAGCAATCAGGGTTATATACTGCTATCGTCCAGGATTGGTTGCTAGAGGACGAGGGGAAGTACAACATCTCCCTAACCAAGATTCCTTAAATAACTCCTACGACACACAAGGGACACACAGGGGGACAGTTCTTTTGCAGGGATACAGGGACACACAGGGACAGTTATCCCTTTTGTGTCATCCAATTGGTCCCAATTGCTTAACTAAGGCCAGTGCGGTCCCACGCGGATCGCCTGGCTTGTTTGTTTTATCCCCGGCAAACCTTGGTGTCTTTGGCAAGTAAAAAATGATGGATTCGGCAATGAAAAAATACATAGGTGCCATCACGTATGGGGAAGGGCAGACCTTCCTCCCCCCGAGGGGGGAGGAAGGTCGCGCGAACGCTAGTTCGCTATGGCGGCCTTCCCGGGGCCAACCATATCTGGAGGCTTTGCTCCTGCGGACGACAATGCTTGTTGTAGCCGGTAGCTCTCTCCTTCAAAGGCAAGAATATGGGCATGGTGCACCAGACGGTCAATCAGGGCGGCGGTAAGACGGTTGTCGCCCATGACGGTGTTCCATTCCCCAAACTGTAGGTTTGAAGTCACGATAACGCTTTGTTGTTCGTAGGCTCGAGCTACAATATTGAATAGCAGTTCGGCCCCATTCCGGTGCAGCGGCACGAAGCCCAATTCGTCAATGATGATCAGATCCAATTTGCTCAGTTCATCCATTAGTCGCGCCAGGCGGCCTTGTCGGTGGGCTTCCAGCAACGTATTGACCATGTCCAGGCAGCGATAAAAACACACGCTTTTCCCTTCCACGCAGGCCTTTATCCCCAGGGCAACGGCCAAGTGCGTCTTCCCGGTGCCTACCGCCCCCAGGGCCAGGACATTCTCATGGCGCTGGATAAAGACCAGGTCCGCCAGTTCACTCCTCGTGGTGCTGGCCGGCAGGGTAACCGGATACCAGTCAAACTCCTCCAGGGTCTTGTGGGCCGGGAAGCCGGCCCGCCTGATCAAACGGCGGATTTTGCCGGCCTGGCGCGCTTGCAGTTCCGCGGCAAAGACCTCATGCAGGTATTGCTCCCGGTCGTGGTAGTCAATATCCAGGTAGACCAGCGGTACATGGGCCAGCTTCAAGGCTTTACACTGCTCCTTCAAGGGCGAAACTGCCACTGGTTTCACCTCCTTGCTCCTGCGGTCTTGGGATGAGCCTATCGTAGGCGTGCGGCTGGGGAATATACTGCCTGACGCTGCCAGGTGTATAGCTTTCATCAAAGGGCTTAAGCGGCTCACCTGAGCCGGCCCTCCGATAAAGCATGTGGCGAATTAATGCCGTATCTGCCGCCGGGACCCGAGAAACCTCTGATAACACTCGGCCGATGTCTTCCATGGAAAAACCCTCTTGCAACAAGGTGTGGATAAATCCCAGCCGTTCCTTATACTCGTGAATGGGGCCTTCCTCCAGGTATGTATGAACAGGATGGGGGAGAAACCGATACATGACTGCATGTTTTGCGCCCCCGGGTTTACGCACGAAGATGGCAAAATATCCTTCCCAGTCAATGGGCTGGGTTTTCAAGGTGTAATGGCGCGGGAGGGTGGTCAGCAGTTCCTGGGCGTGGTTGAATATTTCCACCCTGTCCCACCACAGCTTTAGAAATACTAGCTCCCCTACTTCAGCTCTTGGCACGGCGTAGGTTTCACCCTGGCAGTTTATCTGGCAATACTTGTTCACCCTGGCGGTATCCAACTGCACAGGTTCAAAGGGGATGGTTGGCAAGGGGAGCAGGTGCTTCTTTTCTTCCTCCCATAGTTCGGCTATAGACATGCCCTTTTGATAATGGTTGCGCTGCATGTCGGCATATGCTCTTTGAAAAAGCACTTCGGTCAGTTCCTCATACCCGGAGACCTCTGGATAGGGAACGAGCCAGTTGCGCCGGGAATAGCCGATCTTGTTTTCCACATGCCCCTTTTCATTGCCTTTGCCGCCATTGCAGAATTCCGCCATAAACCGGTAGTGAAGCATGAAGCGGCGAAAGATATCAGTAAGCGTGCGTTCTTGGCCTTTGCCTATCCTGACCACGGCTGCGGAAAGGTTATCAAAACGAATACGCTGCGGAACGCCACGGGTGCGTTCAAAGATCTGGATCAAGGCGTGCAGGAAACAGGCTGCATTTTCTCCCGGTACTGGGACGCAGAAACCGGCATTGCTGTACGGGAATGAGGCCATGAGATATTTGATCTGGCACAGTTCTCCGTTAAAGATCACATGGGTGGTCCCGAAATCCACCTGTGCCTGTCCGGGCAGGTGTTCCAACTGCAGGAATTTCTCCTGTACCCGGGCACGAAGTTCTTTTTTTCTCAGGGAGACGTAGTGGCGCACGGTTCTCTCTGAGCCGGTGAAATCATATTGATCCTTAAGCTGCCGGTAGATAGCAGCGGCTGTACGATGCTCTTTACGCGGTTTAAGCCGGTCCTCCATCAGCCACATATCAATAACCTCGGCCACGGCATCCATCACCGGCTGGCAACGACGGCTGGCCGCACATACTTCGTTCCAGTTGTCTTTCTTCGCATACTTGGCCGCTGTGCGCCAGTTTATCCCCAGTTTGGCGCTGATCTCAGCGATACTGCACTCTTCCTTCTCATAAAGGTATTTGATATACTCCTGTTCGGGCATTGCTAACACCTCTCACACCCCTCCTGCTTCTACCTGAGACAGAAGGGTATATATTTGGGAGCGTGATGGCAATGCCTTTTTTCTCGGCACTCACCCTATGTATTTTTGGTTGCCGTTTTCTGCACTTTTATTTTACCAAACACAGCCTTGGTGGCAATCAAGGGGTCAGGGGGTTTTTGGGGCAACACAGGAGGACAGTTCTTTTGTGTCATGCAGCGGATAATCCGGGAGGTGACCAGCCTGGCGGTGTTAGACGGCGTTATGGAGGAACTGTTTGCCGCCAACACCCTGGAAGAAGCGCGGGCCATCATCCGGGACGGCATGGAGAGGTTTGTGCAGTAGTCCCTTAATCCCACTAATCTACGCAAAGTGGAAAGAAAATTATCCGGCAGAACCCTCTATCCCACCCAAGTTGGGGGATGATAAAAAACGCTCTTGTCTTTAGTCCGGTAGTGATGACGGTTTTCCCAAGTTTAGTGAGATAGTATTTGTGGGTCCCCGCAACTCTTTTAATCAGGCCGGGCTCAGTCCCCCGTTCTGCCAGGATTCCTTTGAAAAATAATTGGGTATTTCTACGGGTGAAACCACGAGGCCCGCGGGGGTGGGGGAGCCAGGGCTACTTCTGGCTCCCCCACACGGTAAAGGCGATGGTCGCCATATAGGCCTCTGCGCCGTACCTGAAGCTAGCCCACACCGTATAGATGCCAGGCGTGATCCGGCTGATGGGCGTATCTGCCAGGACGTATGCCATTTCGGCCTGGCCCGAAGCGCCGGTGGTCACCTGGTCCACGTATTTCACCCTGCCACTTTCGTCCCGTACCTCTACGGCCACCTGGATGCCGGGAAGGGGTTGGCCGTCAGGCCCGGGCAAGGCCGCGAGGATTGTTACCGTCCCCCCCACCCGGTATTCATTCCTGTCGGTGACCACGAGTTGCCCGGTGACCTCCAGGGCATCGCTCACCACCCCGTCCACCATGGCCGTTACCTGGGTTGGGCCAAGTCCGGTCATGACCAAGACAGGCTCGCCGTGCACGCCTACCGTCACCGTGGCCACGTCTTCGTTGCTGCTCTGCCAGGTCATGGCTTTGCCTTCTAGGTCGTAGGGCAGACCGTGCTGGTCCACGCCGGTAAGGGTGAGATCCCCCAGCACCAGGGTTTCTCCCACTACAAAGGTTGAGCGGGCGAGACCGGTGAGATCGAGGGTCGCGAGGGTCTGGGCTTCAGTGGTGAATATCAGGCTGTATGGCTCTGCCAGGCACTGACCCTGGGCATTGGTCACGGCGCCGGCCGGCAGAGTCAGGATGTAGCCGTTATTATAGGCCAGCGGTTCCTCCGGGGTAACCACCAGGTCGGTGGTGTTGGAAATCGTCTTGGCAATGGGCACCGGTTGGCCGGAGGCGTCAGTCAGGGCGAGGCTGTCAAAGGCACTTCCTGGTACAATTGCCTGGTTAAAGGTGATTACTAGCGGCGCATGAATGCTGACGTTTACTGCGCCCGGTTCGGGCCGGCTCCCAGTCACGGCCGGCGGCGCGGGAGTGGTGGTGAAATTCACCGGTACCGGGTCCGAACGGTTGTCGAAGACATCTACGGCCCTGGCCGTCCAGTGATATTCCTTCGCCGGGTCCAGACCTGTGACTGTGCGGGTGCCGCGGTTATCCACGGCGGGGATAGTATCCGGGGGTTCGCCTGTGGCGCGTTCCAGGATGAATTCCTTCACCCGGCTGCTGTCGCTGGCGGTAAATTCCAGGGTGACCAGCTCAGCGCTCACTTCTTTCACGGAAGCCGTCAGGCCGGCAGGCCCGGTGGTGTCGGCCAGCACGGTGAAAACGCTGAACTGGCTTATGTCGGCCAGTACATACCCTTCGCTCCGACGGCTAGTGGGTTCCCATACCCAGGTGCTGTTTACTAGATGGTAAATGGTGAGTTTATTAACCTGTTCGAAGGACAGGCCGGGATTGTAGGCCAGGGCGATGGTGACCGGCACTTCCGGCTGCCAGTTGTCACCGAAACTAATGTCCACCATCTGCCCCGCCAGGGCCAAGCCGGCCGGCGGCTGCAGGCCTGAGACAGGGGTCACGTCAAGGGTAACACCTTCCGGCACGTAAACGCCGGCCGGTACCGTCACCCGCACCAGCCCGTCGGGGGTGGCAAGGGGTGTGCCCGGAGTCACTGGTAGCTGGTAGGATACCGGTCCTGACGGTCCTCCTTCTTCCCGTGGGGGTGAGACCGGTTCCTCGGGTTGCTGGGTTTCTACTTCCTGAACCAGGTTTTCAATGGCTGTGGTGGCCTCGCCTGTTACTGCCGGAGGAGTAGGGGGCGCTGTCGGCCCGGCTTCGCCCGGCGGCTCGGGGCCGGGTAGCGGCGGGCCGGGAGGTACCGGTGGTTGGGGCGGTGTCGGAACTGGCGGCACCGTGGCCCCAGGTGGCACCTCGCCGGGTAGCGGCGGGGCGGCCAAGAGGGAAGTGGCTATCTGCCGGGCCTCCTGCCGTGGAACCTGGGCCTTGTTTTCCCGGATGGCCTTATCCTTTTCTTTCACCCACGTCTCGACCTGCGTCCATTTTTGCTTCTCCTGGACAGGCATGGGGGCCGGTGGCGCCGGAGGCTGCTCGGCGGCTACCTGGGTATGTTGCCCTTGGGCCAGCTCAACCGTTTGCCCAGCCGCGGTAACTCCTGCCTCGCCTACGAGAATGCTGGTGCTGAAGCCAGTACCTGTAACTTCGTTACGCCAGAAGGTACCGCGAATGCCAGCCACGCCCCACGGCATATTCACCTTTACCCGCACCTTCTTTTGATAAGGCTGCAGGTACCACGGGACGGCATTCTGGTCGGCGGCTGCCAGCCTGATAAGGGGAGATTCTGGCAAGCGAGGCGAGATAGAGGCTAGTGTTCCCAGAATTATTGGCGACCCATGAACGGGATCACGCTGATTTCCGGTTGGCACTTGCGGCAAGTTCTCTCCCGGCTCCTCCACATAGTTGGCGGCTAAGGCCCCAAACAGCGTTCCCCTGGTAAGGGCTATGTCAATCTGGCCCACACCACCCTTTTCTTTGCCGTCGGCGCCGATAAACAGGTAGCCGCCAAGCCGGTCGAGCTTCAGGACGGTATTCGGCTCCAGGCGCAGGCTGCTGCCATCATCAAAGATCACTTCTGCCCGTCCTCGGCTTCCGGTCTCTATGATATCCCCGGCCCGCGCCCTGACCGGGGCGGTCAATGGCTGGCGGCCAGCAGCAGTGGTTATCCATACCTCGGGTTCCAGTACCCGTACTCTGGGCTTGAGTTCTACCCATACCCGCTCCGGCGCGAGGGTGTAGGCCAGGGCGAGTCCCCGGGATAATTCCAGCCTGCCGGCGGCGGCGTCGGGAGAAAACCCGGTGGCGGTCGGGGGCAACAATCCAGCTTCCATGGCTTCGGCAACGGGCATATAGGCCCAGTGGTCTCTGGGAACATCAGCAATTTTCCCAGTGGTGATGGGAGGTTTTTCCCCCACTAGCCGCGATAGGACGGTAGCCACTTCGGCCCGGGTCAGGACTGTATCTGGTCTAAAGGTGCCATCGGAATAGCCTTGCCAGAGGCCGGCTTTGGTGGTAGCCTCGACATAACCGTATCCCCAATGTCCTTCAGGTACGTCGCTATAAGTGGGGGATTCTGGCTGAGAGGTATATAGGTCTAACAAAGTGGCGAGCATTTTGGCTGCCTGGGCTCGCGTGGCCATACTCTGCGGCCGGAAAGTTCCATCTGGAAAGCCGGCAACAACTCCCTTGTTTTGCAGGAAGATAACATAGTTCCCGGCGGGGTCCTCCGGGCTGAAATCACGAAAGGTGCCTGGGCCTGAAGTTTGTCTCTCGTTCGGACGTACCGCGGTCTCTTGAGCTGTGGCAGTGGCGGCGAATATTAATACCATGGTAGCCGCCAAGATAAGCCTAAAACAGGTTATTGCCATCCACCGCCCATACCGGTCTGTTCGTCTATGCATGTAATCCGCCTCCCGATCGTGCGGGTGAGACTTAAGGGCCTAATTGCAAACAAAATTCTACTGTCTATTCGCTATCAGGCCGGGTGATTCCTGCTGAACTGGACCAAGGTAGATAAAATAAAATGATTTTCAGACCCCCGACCGGCCTGGCAGTGTGAACCAGGACGATCTGGCAATTGTCTCCTGTCTTGTGGTATAATCATTTCGCCGCGCGGGTACTGTAGCCAAACATAGCGCTGGCAGCAAAGTACTTTCGGGATTGGGGGGAAAGACCGGGTGGGTCGCCGGCGGAGGCATCATCCTCCAGGTGCGACTGTGTCATCCGGGTTCAGCCGTGGAGCCAAAGGATTCCCAGGCCGGTCTGGCTAGATTCACGCGGATATACCAGCCGGGGACGGTGATTTTTCGCGAAGGGGAACCGGGGGACAGGATGTATTTTGTTCTGGAAGGATCAGTGCGCATTACCAGGAGCACGCTGCAGGATTCCGGGAGGCGGTGCAAAAACGAGAATAGCGCGCCGCAGGAGGCCGGCTCAGAGAGCGGGCGGATCACCCTGGCCACCATGAGCGCGGGCGAGTTCTTCGGCGAAATGGCGGTTTTTACCGGCCAGTCGCGTTCCGGCACGGCTGAGGCCGTTACCAAGGTAAGCTTGTTGGCTTTGAACCGCGAGGAAACCATGGCGGTGATCAAGGCCAGGCCCGAGCTGGCCATGCGGCTCATTGAAAGCCTGTGCCAGCGTCTGGCCGCTACTGATGCCTGCCTGGTGCAGGAAAAGGCCGGGAACGTGGCCGGGGACGAAGGGATCGTCCGGTCGGGGCCCCAGGTCTGGGCCGCAACTCTTTCCGGGCCAGTAGGGGGAGAGGAGGTCGCCGGTGTGCTGGATATGACCGGCGGGGCGGCAAGGTCTGCTGCCGACCACGCAGTTCTCCCGGATGCCAGGGAGAGAGGAGCCGGCGCCAGCGGTCCGGTTGCCGGTCAGGGGCAGTCCGGCACGGAGGCCGGCAATGGCGGCGAGCGCAAATACCGCCTGGTGGAAACCACCTGCCCGGTATGCCGGTTCAAGTTCCAGGTGCCGTGGGTTAGCTCGCGGGAATTTCACATCGGTCAGCGGGACGGCGACCTGCGGCCGCATTACGAGGGCGAGCACGGGCTGTATCACGCCATCTGGGTCTGCCCCAGGTGCCGTTACGCCGCCTACCGGGACAGTTTTACCAAGGTGACCGGCGAGGAACTGGAGCAGTTGCGCAAGATGCTGGATCCGGACTTCCGGGTGGACCCGTTGGCGGTGCGGGCGGCCGCGGCGTTGCCCGACCTGGAGGAGGCCATTGCCCGGCACAAACTCGCCCTCTCCGCGTATCAGGTTCGCAAGAGCCATGCCTCAGTCGTGGCCGGCCTTTACCACCAGTTGGCCTGGCTCTACCGGGAGGCCGGTGACGAGGAACAAGAGAAAAGGTATCTGGCCCTGGCTCTGGAGAAGTACGTCGAGACCTTTGAGAAGGGAAAGGGTAAGTTCCCGGCCCAACTGGGGGAGCCGGGCGTGCTTTATCTGGCCGGCGAAATCAACCGCCGGCTGGGCAATTACCGGGAGGCGGCCAGGTGGTTGGAAAAGGCCATCCGCCACCCGGAGATCAAGCAGCATCCCCTGGTGAGCGAGTTGGCCCGCGACCGGTGGGTCGAGGTAAGGGAAGGTCTCCATGGTGAATAAAGCAGGTGAGGAAGGTTTGAAATCCGGGCGGTGGCGGGTTTCCCCGGGTAACATTTTCCGGAGTTCTTGCGTATCCGGGGAAAGTATGATATAGTATTGCACGTGGAGTTGGTATCCTTGTCGAGTGGGTATAAGCCCACTTTTTCCTTTGTTTAAAGGGGGTGCCGCCTTTGGCAACTCAGAGGGTGGCGGAGCGAGTACGGAACCTAATTGAACCGGTAATAACCAGTATGGCATACGAGCTGGTTGACGTGCAGTATGTGAAGGAAGCCAGGCGCTACATCCTGCGCATTTTCATAGACCGGCAGGGGGGGGTCGGCCTGGACGATTGCGAGCAGGTAAGCCGGGCCGTGGAGCCGCTTCTGGACGCCAGCGACCCGGTCCCCGAACATTACTATCTGGAGGTTTCTTCGCCCGGCATTGACCGGCCCTTGAAAAAGGCCGCCGATTACGAGCGGTTCGCCGGGAGGAAGGTGCTGCTGAAAACCTATGCTCCGGTGGACGGACGGCGGACGTTTCGCGGAGTGCTTGGCGGCCTGGCTGGCGATCATGTGGTTCTCCAGGCTGACGGGCAGGAAATCAGCCTGCCCTTGGCCGGGGTGGCCCAGGCCAGGCTGGATGAGTAGGGCCGGAGCGGAATTTCTGGGAGGCAGGTAAAGTGAATACGGAGTTTCTGGGGGCTCTAAAGGAGCTGGAGAAAGAAAAAGGCCTGGCCTTTGAGGTGCTGGTGGAGGCCATTGAGGCGGCCCTCATCTCGGCCTACAAGAAAAATTTTGGTTCCTCCCAAAACGCGCGGGTGCGTATTGATCGTGATACGGGCGAGGTGCATGTCTACCAGCAAAAGATGGTGGTGGACGAGGCCACCGATAGTACGGGAGAGATGGGCCTGGCCGAGGCCAGAGAGCTGGACCCCAATTACGAGATAGGGGACTGCGTGGAAGTTGAGGTTACGCCTCGGGAATTTGGCCGTATCGCTACGCAGACGGCCAAACAGGTGGTGACCCAGCGCCTGCGCGAGGCCGAACGCAACCTGATTTTTCAACAGTTTGTCGAGCGGGAACAGGACATCGTCACCGGTACGATCCGGCGGCTGGAGATGCGCAACGTCCTCGTTGACCTGGGACGTACTGAGGCGGTCCTGCCAGCGGCGGAACAGGTACCGGGTGAGCTTTACCGCCCGGGCGACCGGCTGAAAGCTTACGTGATAGAGGTGCGTAAGACCAGCAAAGGCCCGCAAATTATTTTGTCACGTACGCACCCGGGACTGCTGCGGCGTCTTTTTGAGCTGGAAGTGCCTGAGATTCACGACGGCACCGTAGAGATAAAGGCCTGTGCGCGGGAGCCGGGGCTGCGAACCAAAATAGCGGTGGCTTCGCATCTGGACAATGTGGACCCGGTGGGGGCGTGTGTCGGGCCTCGCGGGACCCGGGTGCAAAACGTGGTCAACGAGCTGCAGGGTGAAAAGATAGATATCATCCGCTGGGAGGATGATCCAGAACAGTTCGTGGCCAATGCCTTGAGCCCGGCCAAGGTAGTATCGGTTACCCTGAATGAAGAAACCAGGTTGGCGCAGGTGACAGTCCCGGACTACCAGTTGTCCCTGGCCATAGGCCGGGAAGGACAAAATGCCCGCTTGGCTGCCAGACTAACCGGGTGGAAGATTGACATCAAGAGTTTTCCTGCCACCGGAGTTGCTGCTGGAGAGGAATAGAGGATGCACACCAAGAGAATTCCGCAGCGCATGTGTATTGGCTGCCGGGCCAGAAAAGAAAAACAGGAATTGGTGCGGGTGGTGCGTTCTCCGGACGAGGCCGGGATTTTTGTTGATCTAGGAGGCAAAAAGCCGGGGCGGGGAGCCTACCTTTGCCCCAGCCAGGAGTGCCTCAAGCGGGCGATAAAGAGCCGGGCCCTGGAAAGGGCCTTAAAAGTACCGGTTTCAGATGAACTGATAGAAGACCTGCGGCGGCAGTTGTTATAGGTGGCAAGTTGGGGGGTGAAAACATGGCTAAGACTAGAGTATACGAGGTAGCAAAGGATCTGGGGCTCTCCACCAAAGAGATGCTGGCTCTCCTTCATAACGTGGGTATTAGCGTTAAGTCACACATGAGCATCCTTGAGGAAGCGCAGATAGATGAGGTCAGGAAACGGGTGGCGCCGGTCACGGACCAGGGTCGAGCCGTGCCGGTGGAGGCGGCAAAGCCAGGGGGGAGTGCCGCGCCTGCGGCCGCCGGCCCGCCCCGGGAAAAGCCGGGAGCAGGCCAGGCTGCAGCAGGTAGGCCGGCCATGGAGACCGGAGGCCAAGGTCCCGGCGGCCAGGGAGCCAGGCCGGCCCAGCCGCGGGAGGGCCGGGGCCCGGGCCATGCGGCGGCCGGAGCGGTACCAGCGCCGGCGAGGCAGGAGCAACGTCCAGCCGGCTCTCCGCCAGTACGAGGTACAGGCGCGGGCGCTGCCGGCTATGGTCGGGAAGGAGCGGCCCCTTCGCGGGAGGCTGGGTCCCACGGGTCGGGCCGTGCCGGGGCCGACAGAGGTTCTGTGGCCCACGAGCAGACAAGGGGCGGACAGTCTCAGCCGGGCCAAGGCCGCCCGGGATACGGTGGCGGGCAGTCCCAGCCGGGCCAAGGCCGCCCGGGATATGGAGGTGGGCAGTCTCAGCCGGGCCAAGGCCGCCCGGGATATGGAGGCGGGCAGTCTCAGCCGGGCCAAGGCCGCCCGGGATATGGAGGCGGACAGTCTCAGCCGGGTCAAGGCCGCCCGGGATATGGAGGCGGACAGTCTCAGCCGGGTCAAGGCCGCCCGGGATATGGAGGCGGACAGTCTCAGCCGGGTCAAGGCCGCCCGGGATATGGAGGCGGACAGTCTCAGCCGGGTCAAGGCCGCCCGGGATATGGAGGCGGACAGTCTCGGCCGGGCCAAGGCCGCCCGGGATATGGAGGCGGACAGTCTCAGCCGGGCCAAGGCCGCCCGGGATACGGTGGCGGACAGTCTCGGCCGGGCCAAGGTCGCCCGCTGACAGCGGCACAGCCCGGTCGGGCCGCAACCGCGCCGGCACCGGCCAAAGGAATGGGCGGCCAGAACCGCCCCGGCAAAGGCACCGGCCGGCCTGGGAAGGACGGCTATGGGAGAAATCGTCCCGGCGAGGCAGCCAAGGCCAAAAGCCAGGATTTCCACTCGGGCGATTACCGTGGTGAAGAAGAATGGGCCGGTGCCGTTGCCAGGCGTCCTCTCTCTAAGAACAAGAAGAGGAGGGGCCAGGGAGCGCTGCCGGGAGTACCCCAGCCGGTGGTAAAGAAGATAGTCATCGGGGAAACCGTCACGGTCCAGGATCTGGCCCAGAAGTTGGCCAAATCCGGGGCCGAAGTGGTGAAAAAGCTGGTGGCAATAGGGGTAATGGCCTCCCTTACTCAGGAAATAGACGCCGACACGGCCACGCTGGTGGCTAACGAGTACGGTACCCAGGTGGAAGTGCGGATAGACCGGCCTACCGAGCTGGAGGATCTGCCCGACGCCCGCGAATCCTTGTTGGAGCGGCCGCCGGTGGTCACGGTGATGGGCCATGTGGATCACGGCAAGACTTCACTGCTCGATGCCATCAGGCAGACCAACGTAACGGCTACCGAAGCCGGCGGGATAACCCAGCACATCGGTGCCTACCAGGTGCAAGTGGGTGACCGGAAGATCACCTTCCTGGACACTCCCGGGCACGAGGCTTTTACGGCTATGCGCGCCCGCGGGGCCGAGGTTACCGATATTGCCGTGCTGGTGGTGGCCGCGGACGATGGGGTAATGCCCCAGACCGTGGAGGCCATTAACCACGCCCGGGCCGCCGGGGTACCCATAATCGTGGCCGTAAATAAGATAGACCGGCCGGACGCCAACGCCGACCGGGTCAAGCAACAGTTGACCGAACACGGCCTGGTGTCCGAGGAATGGGGTGGAGATGCCGTTTTCGTCAATGTTTCCGCCACCAAAAGGATAGGCATTGACGAGCTGCTGGAGATGATTCTCCTGGTGGCGGAAATGGGCGAGTTGAAAGCTAACCCCGACCGGCCGGCCAGGGGTACGGTCATTGAAGCTGAGTTGGACCGGGGTCGCGGTCCAGTAGCTACGGTTTTGGTCCAGAAGGGGACCCTGCGGGTGGGTGACAGCCTGGTGGCCGGGGCCGTGGCCGGCAAAGTAAGGGCCATGTTCGACTTTCGGGGCGAGCGGCTGGAGGAGGCCGGCCCTTCCACGCCGGTACAGGTGTTGGGGTTGGATGATGTGCCGGAAGCCGGGGATATCGTCCAGGTAACCTCGGACGAGAAAGTGGCCCGGGAGGTGTCTCTGGCCCGCCAGGATGTCAGGCGCAAGGAGACCCTGGCCAAGAACAAGGTGGTCAGCCTGGACGAATTCTTTAAGAACATTAAGGCCAGCGAAACCAAAGAGTTGCCGCTTATCGTCAAGGCGGATGTCCAGGGCTCCCTGGAGGCTGTTATCCAGGCCCTGTCCCGGCTGGGAACTGACGAGGTGAAGGTAACTGTCATCCACGGGGGCGTGGGAGCGGTCACCGAAACTGACGTAATGCTGGCCAGCGCCTCCGGTGCCATCATCATCGGCTTTAACGTCCGGGCCGATGCCGGTGCCCGCAAGGCTGCCGAAGCCGAGAAAATAGACATCCGGCTGTACCTGATTATCTATGAACTTATTGACGATGTCCGCAAGGCCATGAGCGGTCTGCTCGAACCCGAAGAACGGGAAGTTATTTTGGGCCGGGCGGAGGTGCGTCAGACCTTCAGGGTGCCCCGGGTAGGCGCGGTGGCTGGGAGCTACGTGACCGAAGGCAAGGTGCTGAACCACGCCCGGGTGCGCGTCATCCGCGATGGGGTGGTGGTGTATCAGGGGCAGGTACACTCCCTGAAGCGGTTTAAGGACGATGTGCGGGAGGTGGTCCAGGGTTACGAGTGCGGCATCGGGGTCGAGAATTTTAACGATGTAAAAGAAGGCGACGTGCTGGAGGCTTATACCATTGAGAAGATAAAACGCGAGCTATAGGTGGTGGGAGCAATGGCCGATCCCAAACGAGTCCAGCGGGTAGCGGAGCAGATGAAGAAAGATATTGCCGACATTGTTGATAATGAGCTCAAGGACCCCAGGATAGGTATGGCCAGCATCACCCAGGTTCAGCTTTCCCGCGACCTGCGCCACGCCAGGGTATGCGTCAGCGTTTTCGGCGATGCCAGGGCCAGGCAGGATACTATGGCGGCGCTGAGCGGGGCCATCGGCTACATCCGCCGTGAGGTGGGCCAGCGGCTGGGACTGCGCTTTGCCCCGGAGATCGTCTTCCACCTGGATTCCTCCCTGGAAGAAGGGGCGCGGGTTCTGGAATTGATCAACAGAGAAATGGAAAAGGGAGACTCTCTTTGAATGAGCAACCGCGGGCTATGGCCGGGGTTATCAAGGGGGCGCGGCAGGCGCTGGTGGCTGCCCATTATTTGCCTGATGGCGACGCCATCGGTTCGACGGTAGCCCTGGCCCTGGCCCTGGAGCAAATGGGCCTGGAGGTGACGGCGGTCAACCATGATCCGGTGCCCAGGATGTACAGCTTTATCCCCGGGATGGAGAGAATCAAGCGGCCGCAGGACGTAGCAGCGGTGCCCGGGCTGGTGATCTTGCTGGATTGCTCGGACATGGAGCGGCCGGGCCGTGATCTCAAGGAGCGCATCCAGGAGAGCGGGGCCATTGTCGTTAATCTCGACCACCATATCAGTAACACTGGTTTTGGGGATCTGAGCTGGGTTGATCCCGGGGCGGCCGCCACCGGGGAACTTGTTTATAGCTTGATCCGTGAAATGGGGGTGGAGATTACCCCGGCCATAGCCACGGCCCTGTATACGGCCCTGGCCACTGATACCGGCTCTTTTCGTTTCGCCAATACGACCCCTGCGGCCCATGCCATCGCGGCCGAGCTCATTGCCCACGGCGTGGACGTGGTCCGGGCCAGCCTGCACCTCTGGGAGGAGAAGGAACTAGTGGCCTTGCGGGTACTGGGGGCGGTCCTGCCGACCCTGGAACTGGCGGCAGGCGGGCAGATCGCCTGGATGTATGTTGACCTGGCCACTTTTACGGCCCTGGGGGCGCGGAGTGAGCACTGCGAGGGGTTGGCCGATTACCCCCGTTCCATTATCGGCGTTGAGGCCGGTATGTTTTTCCGCGAGGTGGAGCCTGGGGTGGTCAAGGTAGGGATGCGTTCAAAGACGTACCTGGACGTGAACGAGCTGGCGGCCTGTTTTGGCGGGGGCGGCCACCAGCGGGCGGCTGGGTGCACGGTGCGGGGCGAGCTGCAGGCGGTTATCCGCCGGGTGGTGGGCCGGGCTGTAGAGATGCTCTGCCAGGCAACCGGTGAAAAATGGACGGGTTCGTAAACCTCCTCAAACCTCCGGGGATCAGCTCCCACGAGGCGGTGCAGCGGGTACGCCGTCTCCTCGGTCAGAAGACAATAGGGCATGCCGGGACCCTGGACCCGGCGGCCTGCGGTGTCCTGGTTTTGGCCTGCGGCCAGGCTACCCGCCTGGTTGAATTCACGTCTTCCCTGGTTAAAGCCTACCGGGCCCAGGTGGTGCTGGGAATTACCACCGATACCCTGGACGCCACCGGGCAGGTTACCAGCCACCGGCCGGTATCCGGGCTGACGGCGGCGGATGTGGCCGCGGTGCTCCCGGCCTTTGTGGGCGAAATATGGCAAAAGCCGCCGGCCTTTTCCGCCATCCACCACCGGGGACAGAGGCTCTACGAGCTGGCCCGGCGGGGGGAAGAGGTGGACATCGCCCCGCGCCGGGTGCAGGTTCATGACCTGCGCCTCCTTTGGTTCCGGATTCCCTGTTTCCTCCTGGAAGTGAAATGCGGGGGCGGAACTTATATCCGTTCTCTTTGTGCCGATATTGGACAAACCATGGGTCCCGGGGCCTGTGTGCTGACTTTGGTGCGCACCGCAGTGGGGCCGTTCCTCGTGGGGGACAGTTATACCCTGGCGGAACTGGAGGC
Source organism: Clostridia bacterium (assembly GCA_004347685.1). Taxonomy (GTDB): domain Bacteria; phylum Bacillota; class DSM-521; order Neomoorellales; family SLTJ01; genus SLTJ01. Next base: position 54,465 of record SLTJ01000025.1, on the reverse strand, counting down.
CATGACTCAGGCGGGCGACACTTCTTTTCTCCAGCCCCTGGAGGCGGGGGTGGAGCATCTCCCGGCCGTTACCCTGGCGGCAGGGGCCGGGGCCAGGTGGCAGCACGGACAGGCTGTGGGCGCTGGGGACCTGGCCCAGATGCCACCCGGGCTGGCGCCTGGATATGACTGCCGCGTCTACACCGGCGACGGCCGGCTGGCCGGAATCGGGGTGGTGGCGGCGGGCGTCCCGGCAGAGGCTTGGCACCTGCGGCCGCGTAAGGTGCTGCGGTACTGATGTATCCCCACCTCGCGGTGGCCGCCCGGCCCCAAGCGAGAATTTCGCCGAGTTGTCAGCCGGGTTAGGCGGCCGAGCCTGATAGAAACTGGAGATACTCCAGGTTGCAGTAGGGCGGCGTGGTTACATGCGTATACTCGACAATTTGGGCGTGTTTGATCTTCCCGGGGCGGCAGTAGCCCTGGGCAATTTTGACGGGGTGCACCTGGGCCACCAGCGGCTGGTGCGGGAGATGGTGTCCCGCGCCCGCTCCCTGGGACGGCCGGCGGTAGTGGTGAGCTTTTCACCGCACCCTATGCAGGTGCTGGGCCGGGAGCCCTTCAGCCTCATTCTCACCCCGGAGCGCAAGGCAGCCATGCTCGAGCGGCTGGGGGCCGACTGTCTGTTGTGCCTGCCCTTTACCCTGGAGATGGCGCAGGTAAAGGCCGAGGACTTTGTGACCGAGGTGCTCATGCGCCCGATACGGCCGCGGGTGGTGGTGGTAGGCTTTAATTTCACCTTCGGCTACCGGGGGACCGGCACTCCGGCCATGCTGGAACGCCTGGGCCGGGGCCTGGGCTTCGCTACGGTAGTTATCCCCCCGGTAGAAGTGGACGGGCAGCCGGTCAGCAGTTCCCGCATCCGCGAAATCCTCAGCCGGGGCCAAGTGGCTGAGGCCCGCGCGGCTCTGGGTTACTGGCCCTTGCTTGAGGGTCGGGTAGTGAGCGGCCGGGCCGTCGGCCGTGAGATCGGTTTTCCTACCGCTAATCTAGCGGTACCGGAGCAGGTGCTGTTGCCGGCGGACGGCGTTTACGCGGTTAAAGTCCGGGTCAACGGCCGATCCCTTGGCGGCGTCTTGAACATCGGCGTCCGGCCCACCTTTGGGGACGGGCAACGCACGGTGGAGGTTTACCTCCTGGACTTCAGCGGCGACCTCTACGGAGCGCATCTGGTAATTGAACTGCGGGCCAGGTTGCGGGCGGAGAGAAGGCTCTCCGGCCCCGAGGAGCTTGCCCGGCAGATAGCCGCTGATGTAGAGCAGGCCAGGGCCGCCCTGGCTTCCGACAGCGACAGCGAGTAAGGCGACCTCTCTTGCCCGCACCCCCTGCCGGCCCCCAGCGTAAAATGAAGCAAAGCGGGGGTTCATTATAAGGGGAAGATAGCGGTGCGAGTGATAATTACCGGTCATGCCAGGAAACGCCTCTTGGATCTTCGCCAGGGCGAAATTACGGCTGCGGACATTATCAAAGCGGCCCAAAGCATCCCCGGCCACGTGCCGGCGGCCACCCGGTTCCGGGGGTTTGTGGCGGCCTCGGGGAGAATCTTTGACCTGGTGGCCAAGGATGTGACGGCCGGGCGTTTAGTCATAACCATTATTGGCCAGGCTAAGATCTAAGGTATCCTCCTTGGCTCGGGCCGCCAGGGCCTCGGGCCGAAATAGGTTGATTTTATTTTCCGGGTGCGCTAAAATACCTGTTAGAACCTGGGCGCGGGCCGGGCCTGTCCCCGTCCTGGGCCTCAAGGCGATTAGGAGGTGCAGCATGATTTCGGCGGAAGAAAAAAAGGAGATCATTGACAAGTATCGGCGCCATGAACATGACACCGGCTCTCCCGAGGTACAGATCGCCATCCTGACCAAGAGGATCAACTCTCTCACCGAGCACTTGCGGGTACACCGCAAGGACCACCATTCCCGGCGGGGGCTGCTGAAGATGGTAGGTCAGAGAAGGGCGCTGCTGAATTATCTGCGGGATACCGATGTCAAGCGCTACCACCAGGTTATTTCCGAGCTGGGTTTAAGGCGATAAAGGGCGGGATATTCCCGCTCTTTTTTAAGGGAGGTTCACAAAACATCATATGGCAACTGTATTAAAGTCGTTGTCGCTGGCCGGGCGAAACTTGAGTCTGGAAACCGGCCGGCTGGCTGGACAGGCCGGCGGAGCTGTCCTGGTACGGTACGGAGAAACGGCGGTATTGGTTACCGCGACTGCTTCGGCTGAACCCCGAGAAGGAATAGACTTCTTTCCCTTGACGGTAGACTACGAGGAGCGGCTTTATGCCGTAGGCCGCATTCCCGGAGGCTTTATCAAGCGCGAAGGGCGGCCGAGCGAAAAGGCCATTCTCTCGGCCCGCCTTATTGACCGGCCCATCCGTCCCCTTTTCCCCAAGAATTACCGGAACGACGTTCACGTGGTGGCCACGGTGCTTTCGGTAGACCAGGACTGTCCGCCCAATCTGGCGGCCATGATCGGGGCTTCTGCCGCCCTCACCATTTCCGGCATCCCGTTTGCCGGCCCTATCGGGGCAGTGGCCATTGGTTTGTTGGACAACGATCTCGTTCTCAACCCCACCCTGGCCCAGAGCGAAAAAAGCCGCCTCGGGCTGGTGGTGGCCGGAACGGCCGAGGCCATCATGATGGTGGAGGCTGGGGCGGCTGTCGTGCCGGAGGAGACCATGCTGGAGGCCATTTCCCAGGCCCACGCAGCCATCAAGGAAATTGTGGCCTTTATCGAGGACTTTTACCGCGAGGCCCTCGTGCATGGGGTGGCAAAACCAAGGCCGGAGTTTCCGCCGCTGCCGGCTGCGGGTGAATGGGCAGAAGGGTTGGCGGCGCGGGCGGAAGCGAAATTGGAGGAAACCATCAGGGAATTGCTGGCCCAGCGGCCCGGGAAAAAGGAGCGGGAAGCCAGGCTGGAAGAAGCCAAGCGGCAGGTGTTCGAGGAGTTCCTGGCGGCCCACCAGGAAGAGGTGGCAGCCGATCCGGAACTGTCCGGCCGGGTCAGGGAGGTGGTGGCTTCCGCCGAGAAGAAAAAGGTGCGGCGTCTGATTCTAAGTGAAGGGATACGTGTTGACGGCCGCCGGCTGGATGAGATCCGGCCGATCCAGTGCGAGGTGGGGCTGCTGCCGCGTACCCACGGCAGTGGGCTCTTCACCCGGGGCGAGACCCAGGTGCTGACGGTGGCCACCCTGGGCGCCGTCGGCGATGAGCAGATCCTGGACGGCCTCGGGGTTGAAGAAAGCAAGCGGTTTATGCACCACTACAATATGCCGGGCTACAGCACAGGCGAGACCAAGCCCATCCGCGGGCCGGGCCGGCGGGAGATAGGCCACGGGGCCCTGGCTGAGCGGGCCCTAGAGAGCGTTATCCCCGGTGAGGCAGACTTTCCGTATACTATCCGCCTGGTGTCCGAAGTCCTGTCTTCCAACGGCTCCACTTCCATGGGCAGCGTCTGCGGCAGCACCCTGGCCTTGTTGGACGCCGGGGTGCCAATTAAGGCTCCGGTGGCCGGGGTGGCCATGGGCCTGGTCAAGGAGGAGGATAGTTTTGCCGTCCTCACTGACATCCAGGGGATAGAAGATGCCTTGGGAGACATGGACTTCAAGGTGGCCGGAACCAAGGACGGGATTACCGCCCTGCAGATGGATATCAAGGTGGCCGGCATTACCCGGGAGATTTTGGCCCGGGCCCTGGAGCAGGCCCGGGTAGGGCGGATGGCCATCTTGGAGAAGATGCTGGCAGTTATCCCGGCGCCTCGGGCGGAACTGTCCCGTTGGGCGCCGCGGATGCTTTGTCTTACCGTGGACCCGGATAAAATCCGGGAAATAATCGGCCCCGGGGGCAAGGTTATCAAGAAGATTGTTGAAGAGACGGGGGCCAAGATAGACGTCGAGGACGACGGGCGGGTGTTTATCTCCTCGTTGGATGCCGAGGCCGGGGAGCGGGCCGCCGAGGTTATCCGCAGTATCACCCAGGGGGTGGAAGTGGGTCAGGTGTACCTGGGCCGGGTAACCCGCGTCACCGACTTCGGTGCCTTTGTGGAGGTGATCCCCGGGGTCATGGGGCTGCCGGGCAAGGAAGGTTTGGTGCACATTTCCCAGCTCGCCGAGGGCCGGGTGGCCCGGGTAGAAGATGTCATTCATGAAGGAGAACAACTCCTGGTGAAGGCCATTGGCCTAGACTCGCAGGGCAAGTTGCGCCTGTCCCACAAGGACGCCCTCCCCCGGCCGGTGGACGGCGGGAAGGAGCGGAATGAGCAGGCCGGCAATCCCGGACGTGACCGCCGGGGCCCGCGCCCGCCGCGGCAGGGCCGGCGGCCGTAACCGTTGCTGGCTTATACCAGGCCGTGAACGAGCTAAGTGGCTCCCGGCAGCCGCCAGGTTGCCGGGAGTTGGAAAACGGGAGAGGAGAGATGAGTCGGTGGCGAGCGTGATCGTAGGGGCGGCCAGGACGGCCTTCGGGCGTTTTAGCGGCGCTCTCAAGGATGTGCCGGCGGTGGAATTGGGAGCGGTTGCCATTAAGGAAGCCGTGCAGCGGGCTGGCATCGGGCCGGATGAGGTTGATTACTGCCTGATGGGCATGGTGCTCCAGGGGGGAGCCGGGCAGATCCCTTCGCGGCAGGCTACTGTCAAGGCCGGCCTGCCGGTGAGCGTGCCTTCGGACACCGTGAACAAGGTCTGTATCTCAGGACTGCGCACCGTGGTCCTGGCCGACATGATGGTCCGGACCGGGGAGGCCGAGGTGGTAGTAGCCGGCGGCATGGAGAGTATGAGCAACGCCCCTTACCTGTTGCCCGGCAGCCGCTGGGGCTACCGCATGAATAACGCCACGGTGGTGGACATGCTGGTCTATGACGGTCTTACATGTGCCTTTTATAACGTACACATGGGAGTGCTGGCCGACCGGGTGGCAGCCGAATACGGGATTACACGCGCGGACCAGGATGTCTGGGCCTTGCGCAGCCACCAGCGGGCCATAGGAGCCATGGAGGCGGGACTGCTGGCCGAGGAGATAGTCCCGGTTACTGTACCCCTGGGCAAGGGGAAAACGGCCATGGTGGCCCAAGACGAGGGGCCGCGGCGGGATACCAGCGCGGAAAAACTGGCGGCCCTTCCGCCGGCGTTCGTCAAGGATACGGGAACGGTGACGGCCGGCAACGCCCCCGGCATCAACGACGGCGCGGCCGCGGTGGTGGTCATGTCGGAAGACAAGGCCCGGCAAAAGAGGATCAAGCCTTTGGCTAGAATCCTGGGCCACGCTTCTGTGTCGGCCGAACCGGCCTATATCGCCACCGTGCCGGGGCTGGCCACCAACAAGCTGCTGCAGGCCAAGGGCATGAGTATCAAGGATATTACGCTGATAGAAAACAATGAGGCCTTTGCCTCTGTGCCCCTTATCAGCGGGAAGATTACCGGCTGGGACCTGGAGAGGGTGAACGTGAACGGCGGCGCCGTGGCCTTCGGCCACCCCATCGGCGCCAGCGGTACCCGCATTATCATGGCCTTGGTCTACGAGTTGCGCCGGCGGGGTGGGGGGCTGGGGATAGCCACCATCTGTGGCGGCGCGGCTCAGGGGGAGGCCCTGCTGGTAGAGGCGGAAGGATAGGGCGCCATGAGCAAGCGGGGAATAGTGCAGGTCTACACCGGCAACGGCAAGGGGAAAACCACGGCCGCCCTGGGCCAGGCCTTGCGGGCCGTGGGCCACGGCTGGCAGGTAAAGATGTTCCAGTTTATGAAGGGAAACCCGAATTACGGCGAGATCCAGGCGGCGCGTTGGCTGCCGGGCTTAGTCATTGTCCAGTGTGGCCGGGACGAGTTTGTCAACGCGGACAATCCAGAGTCTGTAGACGTAAAACTGGCGCGAGAGGGCTTGGAAATGGCCCGGCGGGAGATAGCAGGCGGAGGGTCCGATATGGTAGTGCTGGACGAGATAAACGTAGCCTGCGCCTTCGGCCTGCTTGAAACGGCGGCGGTGCTGGAGGTGGTCCGGTCCCGCCCGCCGTGGGTGGACCTGATCCTCACCGGCCGTTACGCTCCGCCGGAAATCGTCGCCGTGGCCGACCTGGTCAGCGAGGTGCAGGATACTAAACATCACTACTACCAGGGAGTAGCGGCCCGGGAAGGGATAGAGTTCTGATTTACTCCAGTGGCTGCGGGAACCCCATGCCCGTCGCCCAGTTTCGGAAACGGGATGCGCTGAGCCGGGTGCTCGCACCGCCTTGGTACCTTGAGCCGAGCGCCAGGGCCACATACGCGCCAGTAATACAGAGGCCCCAGGCCGGATAGTTACTACTCCCACACTTCCCCCAGATCCAGCTCCCAACCTGGAAAGATCTCTGGCCGTATCACTGTGGGGCCGTGGTGCCGGCCCACCAGGCGAAAGCCGCCGGCTTCCAGCCGGAATTCTTCCATGGTTTGCGTGGCCGGATCCAGCACCCAGTAGAAGTTCACACCGTGACGGGCGTAAATCTGCGCCTTCAGGGATTTGTCCCTTCCCTTGGTATGGGGGGATGTGATCTCCACCACCAAGTCCGGGGCGCCGCGCACATTTCCCTCGGTGATGATGTGCTGCCGCTCGTGGGAAATAAAGATCAGGTCCGGTTGGGTAACGCTGATCTCACTCAGGATGACATCGTAAGGGGCGAAAAATATTTCCCCCAGGTCGTTATCCAATACGTGGTTAAACAGCGAGTACCCCAGGTTGCGGGAAACCCGCTGGTGCCCGGTGCTCGGGGACGGCGTCACATAGAGTACCCCCTCCAGGATCTCGTAGCGGTTGTTGTCGTCCGGCAATTGCAGGTAATCCTCATAGGTGAGAATGATCTGGCCCGCCGGAGGTTGTATCCTGCTCATAAGTCCCACCTCCTTATGCCCTAGCTTATCACCCTCTTTGCCGGGTGTCAACGGGAGGAAGGTCTAACCGTACCCGCTCCGGCATAGATTAGGTACCGGGGGCGGTTTTTATGCGCATTTTCTTTTTCCCGGAAAAAAGGCTGCTGCAGGGGGGACTGGCCGGGTTGTTGTTGCTTTGCGGCTTGCTCCTGGTTTACGGTTCGGGCCAGGTAGCCAGCGTCGCGAATTTCCAGCAGGCCATCTACCAGGGCAACCCGGAGAAAAAGGCGGTGGCCCTCACTTTTAACGTAGACTGGGGCGAAGAGTATCTCCCGCAAATACTCCAGGTGCTGGCTACTGAGGAGGTCAAGGCCACGTTTTTCCCCACCGGCCGCTGGACGGAGAAATTTCCCGGGATCCTGCAGGAAATAGCTGCCGGCGGGCATGAGGTCGGTAACCACGGTTATGCCCATGCCCACGTAGGCTCCCTCTCCCAGGCGGAGATCAAGACGGAGATTGAGAGAGGCCAGGCGGCCATCCAGAAAAGCATTGGGGCGCGGCCGACCCTGTTCGCGCCCCCTTACGGCGAGGATGGCGACGCCGTGGTGCAGGCGGCTGGGGAAATGGGTTACCTGACGGTGATGTGGACGGTGGACACGCTGGACTGGCAGGAAGAGCGGGAATCAAGCGAGATTGCCCGCAGGGTGCTGGAGAAGAAGACCAACGGGGCCATCATCCTCATGCACCCCACCGCCAGGACCCTACAGGCCCTGCCGGTGATCATCCGGTCCGTGCGGGAGCAGGGGTACGACTTTCTTACGGTTTCGGAGATAATCGAATAGTTTCCGCCAGCAAATTCCAGCCCCCCGGGCAGCCGTTCTGGACATACTACTCCGTAGCGCGGTAAATACAGGTACGGCTATGGGGTGTTTTATTTTTGCGGTCATTTCCCCTCAGGTATGCAAGGCGCGGCGTAAGCCACGGGCTGTTCGCGGTCATGCTCCTGTTGACCCTCGGTTCGGTGGGTGCCCCGGTCCTGGCCGCGGTTGGCCCGGGCCGGGAGCCGGGACCGGCGGTTACGGCCGGCGCTGCCGTATTGATGGAGGCCGCCAGCGGCCAGGTGCTGTGGCAGAAGAACGCCTACCAGCCACGCCCGCCGGCCAGCACCACCAAAATCGTCACTGCGGTTCTGGCCACTGAAATCGCCGACCGGCAGGGGGTGGTGACCACCAGCGAACTGGCGGCCTCTGTGGGCGGGTCCTCGATCTATCTGCGGGCCGGAGAAAAGCTCACGGTAGCGGAGATGCTCCAGGGGGCGCTGTTGGAGTCAGGCAACGACGCGGCCCAGGCCCTGGCCGAACATGTGGCCGGGTCTGATGAACTTTTTGCCTGGTTGATGAACCAGAAAGTGCGGCTGGACGCAGGGGTAGGCTCTCATTTCGTCAACCCGCACGGCCTGCCGCACCCGGCGCACCGGACTACCGCCTATGACCTGGCCCGGGTAGCCAGGGATGCCCTCCAGGACCCATTCCTTGCCAGCGTGGTGCGTACCCGCCAGGCCACCATCCCCTGGCCGGGTTACCAGTGGCCGCGGGTGCTGCACAATACCAACCAATTGCTGGGACGCTATCCCGGGGCTGACGGAGTCAAGACCGGCACCACCGGCGAGGCCGGGCAATGCCTGGTGGCTTCGGCCACCCGCAACGGGAGGCAACTGATAGCCGTGGTTCTGCGCAGTTACGATCGTTACGGTGATGCCGTGCGGTTGCTGGATTATGGGTTTGCCTCCCTGGCCCTGTACCGGCGGCCGGCTGCCAGCCTGACCCGGCAGGTGGCGGTGACGGGCGGACGCCGAAGCGAGCTCACCGTGTCCAACTCCCAGCCGCTGCTATATACTGTGCCCCCCGGAGCCGACAGCCATGCGGAGTGGTACTTCCACCTGCCAAGGGAAATCCCCGCCCCGGTGGCTCGGGGCGAGATTCTGGGGTGGGTGGAGGTGGCCTGGCAGGGCTGGCCCTTGGACTATTCCCCCTTGGCGGCTGCCGAAGACGTATCCCGGAGGCGGTGGCGGCTAAATTCACCTCTGCCGACCGGGAATCGTTAGCAGGGAATCGGTAGCCGAGGGAGAATAGAAGTAAATACTTGCCCGCGTCAGTACCAGGCCCGCCACCCAAAAGGGGCGGAAGATTTTTTACGAACATCCAACCTCTATGTGGGGAGATGGGAAGTTTATTGTTCCACAAGGAAGTATTGCCAAACGGTATTAGGGTGGTTACGGAGGAGGTCCCCCACGTGCAGTCGGCAGCCATCGGTATCTGGGTGCGCACCGGCTCCCGCCATGAAACGCCGGACATCCACGGGGCCTCTCATTTCCTGGAGCACCTGATGTTTAAGGGGACAGCCCGGCGTACGGCCCGGGAGATCGCTGAGGAGCTGGAGGCCGTGGGCGGTGTCCTCAATGCCTTTACCACCAAAGAGTATACCTGTTTCTACGCCCGGGTGCTGGGCGAGCATGTGGACCTGGCCATAGATCTTTTGAGCGACATGCTGCTGCATTCCCGCTTTGCCCCCGAGGACATTGCCCGGGAGAAAAACGTGATCCTAGAAGAAATAAGGATGTACGAAGACTCCCCCGACGAACTGGTACATGATCTTTTCGCCAGCACTATTTGGGACGGACATCCCTTGGGCCGGGCCATCCTCGGCAGCGTGGATTCCGTAGCCTCCCTCACGCGGGAACAAATAGTGGACTATTATTCCCGGCGCTACCGGGCCGGCAATATCGTCATTGCTGCTGCCGGGAAAATTAACCACCAGGCGCTGCTGGATAAGCTGGCCCCTTTTGCGGCGGGCGAGTTGAACGGAGGCGGGCCTGACGTCGAAACCCGGCCGGTTCCTAAGGCCGAAACCAGGGTGGTGGTCAAGGACACGGAGCAAACCCAGATCTGCCTGGGTACACCCGGCCTGTCCCAGGAGGACGAGGAGATATACTCCCTCAACGCTCTAAACGGCATCCTCGGCGGGGGGGTAAGCTCGCGCCTTTTCCAGGAGATCCGCGAAAACCGCGGCCTGGCCTACTCGGTATACTCCTATCACTCGGCCTACGTAGATAGCGGCCTGCTGGCTATCTACGCCGGCACCCATCCGGCAAACGTGAAGAACGTGGTGGGATTGATCCTGGAGGAGCTGGCCAGGATCAAAGACCAGGGCGTCACCGGGGACGAACTCAACCGCATAAAGGAACAAACCCGGGGCAACCTGCTCATGTCCATGGAGAACGTTTCTAACCGGATGAGCCGTCTTGGCAAGACCGAACTCTGCTTTGACCGGGTGATAAGTGTGGAAGAAGTGCTGGAAAAGGTGAGGCTGATTGACATGAGCCAGGTGCAGCAACTAGCGGCCCGGATGTTTAACCAGGGAGCCTTTGCCTTTTCGGCCATCGGCCCCAGCCAGGTGGAGATAGACCTGGAGAAAATGCAGGCGGAAGCAGGGTTGTAGCATGGATAAGCTGGAGCATATCTTTTCCCTGCAGGCCGCCTTTGATCAGGAACTGGCCCGGCGGCGGGGGCTGGACTACGATTTCTCCACCTGGGTGCAAAAGGAGGCCCTGGCCATCATGGTGGAGCTGGGGGAGTTGGTGGACGAAGTAAATTATAAATGGTGGAAAAACCCCCGCCCGGTTGAGGCCCGGGCCGTGCAGGAGGAACTGGTGGACATCCTGCATTTCCTGATCAGCTTGTGTCTGAAAGCCGGTCTTTCGGCCGAAGGGTTATATCAGGCTTACCTGGAGAAAAACCAGGAGAACTTTCGCCGCCAGGAGGGCACCAGCTCCAAGGAAGGATACGTTTGATACATATTTATTTCCTGCCCCTCATAAGGTTTACCGGGGGGTGGGATAATCATGTTGTGGGAGAAGATCCTGGCCGCGGTTATTATCCTGGGCTTGGGGATGGCCTCGGTGGCGCAACGCAGTAAGTACATTCGGCGCTACGCCGCCGGGGAACTGCCGACCGAGCCTATCTCCAGCCCCTTTTCTCTGGCCCTGGGGCAGTTGTTGGGGGTGGCCGGAGGCATTTACCTGGTGCTGGTGATGCTGGTATCCTTTCTGGGGGTGGCGATCCCAGAGCGGGTGGCAATCCTCAGCGTTCGTTTCGACCCGCTGGCCGTCTCGGCATTGATCCTGGCCCTGGTCCAGCCTTTCCTGCCGGGGCTGCGGAGGTGAAGCTCCGGTGCGGTTCAGCGAGCTGATAGGCAAGGAGATCATTAATATTTATGACGGTACCAGGATGGGGCATATGATGGCTTCGGATTTGATTATAGACCCCCAGACCGGGATGATTGTGGCCCTGGTGGTGCCGGCGCGGGGGTGGAGCGTTCTCGGCGGCCGCCAGAATCTCACCATCCCCTGGGAAGCAGTGAAGAAGGTCGGTCTGGAGGTACTGGTCGTGGATCTGGATCAGAACCAGGTAATGGCCTACCGCCAGAGCTACTAGGAGGCCGCCCGCAAGATAGCGGCCTCCTGTTTCTGACTTCCATTTTCGGGCTTGGGTGAAAGGAGAGAGGACATGATCCGGGTAGTAGTAACTGGAGCCAGCGGCCGTATGGGGCGGCAGGTTTGTCACGCTGTCTCGGAACAGGAAGATATGGTGCTAGTGGGGGCAGTTGACGTAGCCAACGTTGGCGAAGAAGTTTCCGCCTTGGCCGGTATCCAGGCGGTCGGGGTGAAGATCAGCAACGACCTGGCCCGGGTGATCAGGGATACCGGCCCCGGCGTGGTGGTTGATTTTACCCAGTCTGAGGCGGCGTTGGATAACGCCAAGGTGGCTGTCGCCGCCGGCGTCAGCCCGGTGATAGGCACCACCGGCCTTACCAACCGCCAGTTGGACGAACTGCACGCCCTGTGCGAAGAAAAGCAGGTGGGAGCCCTGGTGGCCCCTAACTTCGCCATCGGCGCGGTGCTCATGATGCAGTTTTCCCGGGCCGCGGCCAGATTCTTTCCCAGCGTGGAGATTATTGAGCTGCACCATGACCAGAAGAAGGATGCCCCTTCAGGCACGGCCCTGAAGACGGCGGAACTGATCCAGCAGGAGAGAGAAAACAGGCCGGCGCCTGAGCCGGAACTGGAAAGGCTGGCCGGAGTCCGGGGCGGCGACTACCAGGGGATCAAGATCCACAGCGTCCGCCTGCCCGGGCTGGTGGCCCACCAAGAGGTGATTTTCGGCGGCCAGGGGGAAACGTTGACCATCCGCCACGACTCCTTGAGTCGCGAATCCTTTATGCCCGGGGTATTGCTCGGCATCCGCCAGGTAGGCAATTTCAGGGGCCTGGTGTACGGGCTGGACCGGATAATCGAGACGATCATGTAGATTTTAGGGACAAGCACCCCTGCCCCCCGGGTTTCATATTGATAGAGTAACTTAAACTTGGGGGTATTCAGGTGGCATGGAAACCGGCCTGGAAGGAATCCGGGTGGCAGTGCTAGGTGGTGACGAGCGCGAACTCGTCCTCATTCCGGCCCTGGCCAGGGCCGGAGCCGAGGTGGTGGTTACCGGCTACCCGCCTAGACCGGAGCTGGCTGGGATCAAGCTGGTGGACACGGTGGCCGGGGCGGTAGAGGGGGCCCAGGTGGTTATTTTACCCATGCCGGGCACGGATGATCAGGGTGTGGTCCGGGCCGTTTTCGCCAGCGAAAAGGTGCAGATTACTTGGGAGGTGTTCAGCCGCCTCGCGCCGGGGACGCTGGTAATAATAGGTACGGCTAAGCCCTTCCTGCGGCAATGGGCGGGGAAGTTCGGTTTTCGGCTGGTGGAAATTGCCGAGGAAGACGAGGTGGCTGTTCTCAACGCCGTCCCTACGGCTGAAGGCGCCTTGGAGATGGCCATGCATATGCTGCCCATCACCATCCACGGGTGCGAGGCCTTTGTCCTCGGTTTCGGCCGGGTGGGGCAGGTGCTGGCGGAGCGGCTGGCCGGCCTGCACGCCAGGACAACCGTGGTCGCCCGCAGCCGGGCGGCCCTGGCCAAAGCCTGGGCTGCCGGCTATTCCACCTGCGCCTTCGGTAGTTTGCCCGCCGAGATCGGCCGGGCCCAGATAGTCTTTAATACCGTCCCAGCCCCGGTGCTCACCGAAATGGTCCTGGCCGCGACCTTGCCGGAAGTGCTGATTATTGACCTGGCCTCGGCTCCCGGAGGTACTGACTTCCAGGCAGCGCAAAAACTCGAGCGCAAGGCCGTTTTGGCCCCCGGCCTTCCGGGCAAGGTGGCGCCGCTCACCGCCGGCAAGGTTTTGGCCGCCGTCATCCCCAGGATAATTCGCCAAAACTCGGGGTAGGAGGTGGCGGCTATGGAGCTGGCAGGTAAGAAAGTGGGCTTTGCCCTTACCGGTTCTCATTGTACCTTTGCCCAGGTATGGCCACAGTTGCAGACAATTTTGTCATTAGGAGCTGAAGTCATTCCTATTGTTTCCCCGGCCGCGGAAAGCACGGATACCCGGTTTGGCCCGGCGGCGGAATGGATGCGGAGTCTGACGGAAATGGCCGGAAGACAGCCGATCAAGAGCATAGTGACCGCCGAACCCATCGGACCCAAAAAACTCCTCGACATCCTGGTCATTGCGCCCTGTACCGGCAATACCCTGGCTAAACTGGCCAACGGCATCACCGACACCGCGGTGCTCATGGCCGCCAAGGCCTGTATCCGCAACCAGAGGCCGGTAGTCCTGGCCATCGCCACCAATGACGGCCTGGGCATGAATGCGCGGAATCTAGGCGTATTGCTCAACACCCGCCATATCTACTTCGTGCCCTTCGGGCAGGATGACCCGGCAGGCAAGGTAAGTTCCCTGGTGGCCCACATGGAGCTTCTGCCGGAGACAGTGGCCGGCGCTTTGGAGGGGCGGCAGGTGCAGCCTGTGCTCCGCAGCTACTAGGCCCTTACTTCCGACACATCTTCGCGAAATGGAAAGAAAGTCAGGTGCGGTTATCGGCTCCGGCTAGTCCGGGTTAAGAAGTCGCTCGCAAAACTTCGCCAGGCTTTGTCGGGCTCGCTGTCCGGTGCGGGTGAGGGTTGCATCCTGGCCGGTGATATGATAAGGTATCAGGAGAAAATGGCGGAGCGCGGGAAGAAGGAGGGCGAGCGGTTCCTGCCGGTCAAAGAATAGAGGGGTGGTTCGACCGGCAGGCCACACATGCATATGGCACGATTAAATGTAGCGGTAGTAGGAACCGGAGCGGTAGGCGAAGCCATGCTGGCGGTCCTGGCCGAGCGGCATTTTCCGGTGGCGGAGATCAAGGTGCTGGCCACCAGCCGTTCGGCCGGGAAGAAGGTTTTCTTTGCCGGGCAAGAGGTGACGGTCCAAGAGACGACACCCGCCTCGTTTGCCGGGGTGCATCTGGCCTTGTTTGCCGGAGGCGACGCCAGCAAGGAATTTGCCGGCGAAGCGGTCCGGCACGGGGCCGTGGTTATTGATAATTCCAGCACCTTCCGCCTGGATCCGGACGTGCCTCTGGTGGTGCCGGAGGTCAATCCCGAGGCGGTGCGGGGGCACCATGGGATTATCGCCAACCCCAATTGCTCCACCATCCAGATGGTGGTAGCCTTGAAACCCCTGTACGACGCCGCCGGCCTTCGCCGGGTGGTGGTGAGCACCTATCAGGCCATCTCCGGAGCCGGCAGCGACGCCATCGCCGAGCTTTTGGAGCAGATCCGGGCGGCCCTGGAGGGGCGGGAAGCACAGCCGGCGGTGCTGCCGCAGCGTATCGCCTTTAACCTGTTCCCTCATATTGACGTTTTCCTCCCGGACGGCTCGACCAAGGAAGAAATGAAGATGGTAAACGAGACCCATAAGATCATGGGGGCGGATATCCCGGTAACGGCCACCTGTGTGCGGGTGCCGGTGGTAAACGGGCACGCCGAGGCGGTGAACGTGGAAACCGAGAAAAAACTCGCCGCGGCCGAAGCCAGGGAGATCCTGCGGCGGGCTCCCGGCATTGTGATCCAGGATGACCCGGCGGCAGGCCTCTACCCCATGCCGTTCACGGCCAGCGGCCGGGATGAGGTATTCGTGGGCCGTATCCGGGAAGATAATACGGTGGCTAACGGCCTTAACCTCTGGGTAGTGGCCGACAACCTGCGCAAAGGTGCGGCCACCAATGCGGTGCAGATCGCCGAGGTGCTCCGGGAGTACGGGATGCTGTAGATTCCATTCAAAGGCGGTGGCAGATTTGACGGATTTCGGGCGGGTGATTACCGCCATAGTTACGCCCTTTAAGGAAGACCAGAGCCTGGACGTAGAAGCGGCCCAGAAACTGGCCGACCACCTGGTCAATAACGGTAGTGACGGCTTGGTGGTCTCCGGCAGTACCGGGGAATCGCCGGTTCTCAGTACCGAGGAGAAGGTCACCCTGTTCAAGGCGATAAAGGAAGCGGTGGGCTCCCGGGCCCGGGTGCTGGCCGGCACTGGGGGCAACAACACCGCCGCCAGCATTGAGCTTACGGCCAGGGCCGAAGCCTTGGGCGTAGACGGGGTAATGCTGGTGGTCCCGTACTATAACAAGCCCTCCCAAGAAGGGCTGTACCGGCACTTTACCCAGATTGCCAGGTCCACGGCCCTGCCGGTCATGCTGTACAATATCCCCGGCCGCACCGGTACCAACCTGCTGCCGGCGACGGTGGCCAGGCTGGCCGAGGAGGAAAACGTGGTGGCCCTGAAGGAGGCCAGCGGCAGTCTGGACCAGGTAAGCGAAATCGCCGGTCTGGTGAAGGATAAGCTGACGATCTACAGCGGCGACGATTCCCTGACCCTGCCCATGCTGGCCCTGGGAGCGGCCGGGGTGGTCAGCGTGGCCTCCCACATCGTCGGCCCCCAGATCCAGGAGATGGTGCAGGCCTTTATCTCCGGCCACCTACAGCGGGCCAGGCAGTTGCACTACCAGTTGTTCCCCGTTTTTAAGGGTCTGTTTATCACCACCAATCCGGTTCCGGTCAAGGCGGCCTTGCGGTTTTTGGGCCACCCAGTGGGCCGGCCGCGCCTGCCCCTGGTGGACGTTACCCCGGCCGAGGAGGAATCCTTGCGGCAGATGCTGGTGCAGGCCGGGATGGGACCGGGGGGTAGAAGTTAGGGCCGCCCTGTCGGGGTTGACGTATACCCCCAGGCGCGGGCTACTTATTACTGTATTCGTAGAAACCCCGGCCTACCTTGCGGCCCAGCCGCCCGGCCTGGACCATCTGGACCAGCAGCGGGCAGGGGAAGTAGCGTGTATCGCCAAACGATTGGTACAGGTTCTGCATGATGGCCAGGATGGAGTCCAGCCCTACGAAGTCCAGCCACTCAAAGGGACCCATGGGATGATTTAACCCCAGTTTAGCGCATTTCTCGATGTCCTCCAGGGTGCCGCGGCCTTCGTATAGGGAATAAAGGGCTTCATTGATAAAGGGGATCACCAGCCGGGTGGAGAGGAAGCCCGGGTAATCCTTAGCCTTTACAGACACTTTGCCGAAGGCTGTGGCCAGCTCTTCGATAGTCTGGAGGGTTTCCGGGGAGGTCTGGTTGCCTTCCACAATTTCCACAAGCTGCATCACCGGTACCGGGTTCATGAAATGCATACCGGCCACCTTGCCCGGGCGGTCGGTGGCCGCAGCCAGCTTGGTGATGGGGATGGCCGAGGTATTAGAAGCCAGGACGGTATGGGGCGGGCAGATAGCATCCACCTGGCGGAAAAAGTCTTTTTTCAGCTCCATATCTTCCGGAATAGCTTCGATCACCACGTCTGCTTCCCGGGCCATGTTCAAGTCGGTGGTAGGGATGAGCCGCGCTGCAATCGCGTCCCGCGTTTCTGCCGGCAGTTTGCCCTTCTCTACTTGGCGGTCCAGGTTCTTGCGAATGTTGCCGGTGCCGCGTTGGACGAATTCATCCTTGACATCGTAGACGTAGGTAGTAAAGCCCGCCTGGGCCGCCACCTGAGCAATGCCGTGCCCCATCTGCCCGGCACCGGCTACCATTATTTTGTTCACCTGCATGCTGATACCTCCCTGTGTTTGCGCGGCCGGCTGCCCGGCCGGCTCTTTCTGCGCTAAGAAATACATTTCGCCCATTTCATGGTTTCTCCTGCCGGCTGGCAGCAGATTACCTTTCTTGCAAATTCCACAAGGAAAATTCACGGCGTGGCCGAATTACTTATCCATGAACGAATCCGTGAACGAACGCCAGACTTTGAAACTCCGCCGGCGGGTTTTTGCAGGGGCCGACCTCCTACCTTTGACCGCCGGGAGGGAGGCTGTGGTGTGAGCCTGAGCGACGAAGACCTGGTAGAACGGGTAAAAGCCGGGGAGGCAGCCGCCTTTGAGGCCCTGGTGATTCGCTATCAAAAGGCGCTCTTTAACCTGGCCTACCGCTACACCGGCAACCGGGAAGATGCCAGCGATCTGGCGCAGGAGATATTCATCCGGGCCTACCAGTCAATGCCCGGTTTCCGTCAGGAAGCCACCTTCCGGACCTGGCTGTACCAGATCGCCACCAACCTTTGCCGGGATAACCGGCGGCGGCGGTCAGGGCGGCCCAGCATTTCCCTGGATGAGGTCATAGCCACGGAGCAAGGCGAGGTGGACCGGGAGCTGGAGGACTGGTCCCAATCACCGGAAGCCCTGGTGGAAAGCCGGCTTGATAGCGAGGCCATCCAAAAGTTGTTGAACGAGTTGCCCCGGGAATACCGCCTGGCGGTAATCTTGCGGGATATAGAGGGTTTTACCTATGACGAGATTGCCAGCATTCTCCGCTGCTCCAAGGGTACGGTGCGGTCACGCCTGAACCGGGGGCGGCACCTCCTACAGGAGAAAATCACGGCTAACCGGGAACTTTTTACCCCCTTTTTACGTCTAATGTAGTAAGAGGGTGAAAGCATGGCAACCTGCGATTGGCTGGTTGAAGATGAGCTGTCGGCCTATCTGGACCGAGAGCTTCCGGCAGCAAGGACCACAGAAGTAGAGGGCCATGTGGCCGCCTGCGTCACGTGCCGCGAGGCTCTGGCCGGGCTGCAGGTGGTAAGAGATATGCTGCGGACTTTGCCTAGCGTTACGCCGCCGCCACACCTGGTCGCTACCCTGCAGGGTCGGATGTCCGAGGTGCGAAGAAGGCAGCGGGTGGGGGCCGAGCGCCGGCGGGTGCTTTGGCCCCTGGCCGGTGCGGCGGCAGCCATCCTGCTAGTGGTATTTTCCTTGAACTTCCTGGGTCCGGCCCTGGTACGTCACGTAGCCGGCAACGGTCAGGCGGGTGTCACCGTGGCGCTGAACGAGGAGACGCGGGCTGGGACGGGGACGGATTCTGTTTCCCGGCTGGATATGGATGCTCGCCTTCAGGGTGGCGGGCGGACCCCCGGCAGCCAGCCGCCAGTCGCGCCGGGAGGGGGAGCGGTTACCTCGGAGGGCCCGGGAAGTGACGGCGCGGCCCTCCCGGGTAGAGTGGGCGGGAACGATAAAGAGGGTGACAAGGGGGCCGGCCAGCCACAGACCAAGCCGACATCAGAGGGCGAGGCTGCGATTTCCGGTCAAGCCGGGGGTACCCCGGTGACAGGGCCGGCAGCGAAGGGTGACGGCGACAGCACCGGCAGTGTTTCCCGCGAGGTAACCGCAGCCGGAGTGCAAGAACAGCGCGGGGCGGAGCCTGCAGCCCCAGTCCAGACAACAGTGCCGGTGGCCCACCGGGCCAGCCTCACTTTGCAAGTAAACAACCCGGACGTGGCTCGGAACAGGATTGCCGCTGCGGCCCAGACGGCCGGAGGCAGGGTGGAGGTATCGTATACCGCGGCAGCCGGGCCGGTGAGCGTGCTGGTACCACCTGAGAGATTCACCGAAACCCTGGAGACAATTAAAGCTGTGGGCGTGCCGGTGGCAGTGACGGTGGAAGAACCCGACCTGAGCGCCCAGTACCAGCAGACCCTGAGCAAACTGCAGAGCCTCGAAAAGGAGGCTGCCAGTTACCGCCAGCAGCTACAGGGCGGCCAGGGCACGGCCTACGTGCGCCAGCTCCTCGCCTTGGTGGAGCAGCAGAAACTGGCACGGGAACAAGAGCTGAAGAACCTGGAAGAGCAGTTTTCCTGGGGCGTGATTAACATCACCCTGCAGGGCCGTGAGCCGGCGGCGCCGGGCAGGTAAGACCCGGGTTCATAGCGGGTAACCCGTCCCCCTGGAACCATGACCGTAAAATTTTATCCCGGTCGGGGATGCCGCTTGGCCAGGGAAAAGCAAAAAACCTCGTAGCGCTTGTGTCTGCGGGGTTTTCTTATACCCTTAATGGCTACCGGCAGTAGTTGCTGCGAAACTGGGGCGGCCGGTCGGGTCAGGTCTCCTTCTGCTTCCGCAATATTACCAGTCGCCGCGCCGTTCGGCCTGCTCCCGCAGGTACCGGGCGTAGGCCACACTAATATCCTCTTCGGGAACAGGGCCGCCGGTGGGAAACAGTTTGCCTGGCATTACGACCACTCCTAAATATCACGCTTCACATGATATAATATCACACTCAATGTAACATTGCAAGCCCCGTCGTGCTGGTGGTGCTTTTTTGATTAAGCCCAACTTCCGCATATTGAGGCAAAAAATCTGGTAATGTCAAAGGCATCCATGCAGAGCACCGAAGTGGAGGGGAAAATAGAGAACATCGTCAAGGCGGTGGAAGACGGGGCCCTGGACTACGAAGTGCTGGGGGCCAGGCTACGCGCCTGTAAGGTGTTTCGTGACCGCGTCGATGTCACCTTCAAGATTATCCTTGGTGCGGATAAGGTTGGTGTCGGAGGGGGGACTTGAACCCCCACGGCTGTTGCCATACGCCCCTCAAACGTACGCGTCTGCCTGTTCCGCCACTCCGACGTATCTTTTATCTGTCCGGTATATTAGCACATTCTTCGGGGCAAGTCAAGACGGCGGTTTGCGGTGATTTAAGCCTCTCTGGTGGAATAAGGGCGTGATATTGACCGAGGGGATTGGTTGTCGGCCGAAGTATCGGGCCCTGGCGGTTATTCTTCTTTCTTCCGGCTGGGCGGCGGTCCGGCGAGTTCGGGCGGGGGCGGCAGGAGGCCGTCAGCGCCTTCCTTCACCCCGAAATGGCCCTGGTAACCGGCCAGGGCCAGCACCAGGGCGGCCTGGCCGGGGGGGGTCTCTACGTTATCTACAGTGGTAACGCGCAGGGAGCGATAGGCGCGGGTAAAGGAACGGGCGGTGCTGGTTTCTGCTGCCACTACTTCTATCCCGTGGTGGAGGAAGTAATCGGCCAGGGCCGTGGCTATCTCCTCTCCGGGTCCGCCCGGCTTCTGGGAGCCGCCGATGATCAGTACTTTGTCCGGAGCTGGTCCCCAGGCGCCGGAAACAGAGACCAGCCCCCGGCCCTGGGCCTGGGCAAGGAATCCCTGCTGCCCGGTGCCGGCTATCCCCCGGGCCACCTGTTGGGCCAGGCTCTTCACCTCGCCTCCGGGTTCTGCCGCCTCGCTGGCCAGCGCTTCCTGGACCGCCGCCTCCCAGGTCTGGTCGCCGGCAGTAAGGAAGGAGAAGTTGGTCACGGAGAGGATTTCCGCCCCGGCCCGTTGCAGGGTGCTCGCCACCTCCGGCGGAATAGGGTAGTCGGCTGTGGTCGCCACCGCTACTTTGGTCCCGGACAACCGCTGCCCGGCGATAAAGGCGGCGGCGCTCCGGCTGAACTCCTCGTACCTGGCCAGTTGCTTGGTCAAGGCGTTTAGTTGTTCCTGGTGGCCACGGTTTTCCTGCACCAGGGACTGCAGGTTGTTCTCCAGGGAGGCGATTACCTTTTGTTGTTGCTGGACCAGCACGTCATTGCCCAGCAGAGTAGTCCCCAGGAGGAGACCCAGGCCCAGGGCCAGGAAAACGGCGGCCAGGGAGATGACATGGTATTTCCAGTCAAACACGGTGCCCCCGGCCGAAGCCAAACCGTGGTGGAACCGGGGATCGAGCGCAAATTCCGCGGCCCCGGCCGGGCTATCCTCCTTACGAATACAATTTACCAATCCATAGTCTACATTACTGCCGGGGTTGGTATACGTCTGCTCCTATTTCTCCCATGGGGCCTATTCCCAGATGGGGCGTTTCTGGCCGGGTTATTACCGGTAGGCGGGGATAAACCAGAGGGATGAGGTAACCCTGCTCGATGGCGGTTAGAGTGGCTGCCTGTCCGCCGGCGGGGATGCCCGTGGGAGACGGAAGGTCTCCGGGGCCGGCGAGGCCCCTTCTTCCCGGCACCAGGGCCGGCAGCGGCTGGTCGAGCAGGGCAACTTCGGTGCCGGGCGCTACGGGGTTGGCGGTGGCCAGGTACAGGGCCAGGCTGCCATCCGCCACCCGCGGCCGTAGTTCTTCCAGGGGAAGGGCGGACAACCGCACCTTTAACCCGATGGCGGCCAATTGATCCTGCACGCCGCGGGCCAGGAGGCTATTTTCGGCTCCGGAGGTATAGCCCAGTTCCAGCGCGGGCACGCCCGCCGGCCGCGCGATGGTGTACTGCTGCAGCAGGGCCCGGCTCGCGCCCGGGTCAGCCCCGGAGATGTTTCCGGAGCCGGTACCGGGTGCGGGCGGGGTGAGGCCAGCGGCCGGGCGGGCCATCTCGCCCAGGGAGGCGGCCAGTTTCTCCCGGTCCAAGGCCAGGAATATGGCCCGCCGTACTAGAAAGTCGTCCACGGCCCGGTTGGCTGGGTTGAGGACCAGCACCTTGGTGGCCAGCAAATGGGTAAAGGAGATGTTGTTGGTCCAGAAGGGATCTGCGGCCAGCTTGCCCAGGTCGTCAGGCGAGAGATCCTGCGCCAGGTCCAGGCGGGCAGCCTCCAGGTCTACCATGGCGGCAAAACTATCATCCTGCCGCCGAAATTCGATCCTGTCCGGGGCCTGGGGGAGGGGCAGGGGATAAGACTGGTTTTTTCCCAGGGATATGTGCCCGCTATCCACCCATTCGGCCAGGAAATAAGGGCCACTTTCCCCAGGCGCCCCGGGCTTAACGTCTGCCCCGGCGGGCTGGCCCGGGTCCGGTTCCTGGCCGGATACGGCCCAGGAATCTACCACCGCTGCGGCCGGGTGGGCCAGGCGCCGCGGGAAGTCACGGTCCGGCGAAACCAGGGTCACGGTCAGGGTATATTGGTCAGGGGCCTGCAGACCACTTATCTCAGGAGCGGTCCCGGAACGGTAAGCGTCGGCGCCGGCGATGTTTCCTAGGACGGCGGGTGCGGTGGGGGAGGCGGTGGCCGGGTGCAAGGCCCTTTCCCACGAGTATTTCCAGTCGGCCGCCGTCATTGCCCGGCCGCCGGCAAACCTGGCCTCCTGGCGCAGGGTGAAGGTGTAGGTGAGCCCGTCCGGGGAAACAGACCATTTCTCCGCCAGGGCCGGGAGCGGCTCCAGGGTTATCCCGTCCAGACGTACCAGGTTAGCGAAAAGCAGGGAGGCCACTTCCCTCTCAGCCAGGGTCTGCGCCCGGGCCGGGTCCAGGGTGGTCACCTCTCCGGGCAACTGTACCCGCACGGCCGTAAAGGTAGCCGTCTCCCGCCCTGGCCGGGACTCCTCCGGAGCCGGACTTATCCTGGCGCACCCGACCGCAAAAGAGAGCCACAGTACCACCAGTAAGGCCGCAGAGACACGCGGCCGCCTGCGGTTGTCCCGGCGGGCTTTTCTTGGTTGAGTGCAGAACCTCCGGTTGATTTTCATCCGCCCCTGTGGGTGAAAAGCACTGATAAAGGGGTCACCCTGGTTGGCCACTTGCGTCGAGCCATCCTCCGGGAAGCGACCTTGGACAAGATCATGTCGGCCCGTTACAGCCTTCTGAGTCTGGGGTTGGGAATGAGGCCCGGGATGCGGCCCCGCTTGGCCACCGGTTGCCCGTTAACTTCCTTGATATCCATGGTCATATCAATGGGGCTGGCTCCGGAGATAAAGCTGCCAACGCCGAAGGCATCGGCGCCGGCCCCGGTCAGGGCCGTGACCCGCTCCGGGGTCAGGCCCCCGGAGACGAAGATTTTCACCCAGGTAAACCCGGCTTGGTCCAGACGGGCCCGTACCTCCCGCACCAGTTCCGGGGTTACGCCACCGCGCTCGCCCGGGGTATCCAGGCGCACGCCGTACAGGTTCTTCCCCAGGGCGCGAGCCACCCGCAGGGCTTCTTCGGCTTCATCTTTGAAGGTATCAATAAGTATGAGCCGCGGGGCCTCCGGGGGCATGAGTTCGTCGTAGGCCAGGGCCGCCTCCACCGTGTCCCCCAGGATGAGAAAAACGGCGTGGGGAACGGTGCCCGTCGGCTCTCTCCCGGCCAGCTTGGCCGCCAGGATACAACTGGCGCCGTCAGCGCCTCCCACCAGGGCCGCCCTCTCCATGACCGGGGCCACCGCCGGGTGGACGTGCCGGGCGCCGAAGCAGTACACCGGGAGGTCGCCAGCCGCTTCTTTTACCCGGCGGGCGGCCGTGGCCCAGCCGCTGGAGCTGGCCAGGAGGCCCAGGATCACCGTTTCGTAGCGGCCGAATTCCCGGTACGGCCCGGCCAGGCGCATTACCACTTCCCGGGGCGAAAAGGGTTTCCCTTCGGGGAGGGACCAGATCTCCACCGGCCGGCCAGCCAGGAGGTTTTTCACTTCTGGCACCCCGGCCATGATACCTGCAGCCCGGGGAAAAATTTCCGCCACCACCGGCGTGGCGGCCAGACCCTTTTGTTCCAGGATTTCCTGGGTGCGGACAAAGTAGATGTCCGAGGTGGCGCCCTGCCTGATCTCCAGGTGGGTAGCCGAATAAAAGGGGCGGTCCGGAGCCACTGTCAGGCGTCTTACCTGCTCCAGGGTGGAGAGTTCTTGATTGTCATCCTGGTTTGCTGTCATACCTTCATTCCCGGAATTCCCGGTACCCGGACTAATAATATCTGCTCCGGCCTGCGGCTCAGCACGGCAGTGCGCCGGCCTGCCGCCGGGGCCAAGGCCAGACCCGGACCGGGAGGTGCTCCTTTCGCGCCAAAGTTATCTCTCGTACCTGAAATTTATTCTCCGCTCAAGGGCAAAAACCTGCTGGTCGGGATCAGGTGCCGGCAGGAACTTGCCGGGGGTGGGACCGGCTCCGGCCGTCACCCCCGCTCTTTCCAGCTAGATGCTCACGCCGCCTCCAGCGTCACAGCCGGGCGTCAGCAGAAAGGATGAAAATAGCGGCGCCATAGGGGAGTAGTTCGACCTTTCACGGCTCACCTCTTGTTTTCCGCGTAGAAAAACCGGTAGAGGCGGTAATCCCGGTGAACGCGGCGGACGAACTGCCTGGTTTCCCGAAAGGGTACGTCGTTTAGCCCGCCCAGGCTGCCGTCCCACACCCGGCCCGCCAGCCACCCCTGCACCTGGCCGTGTCCGCCATTGTACGCGGCCAGCATCAGGGGCAGTTGCCCGTCGAATTTGCGGTGCAACCAGGCCAGGTACCAGCTCCCCAGCCGCAGATTATAGGCCGGGTCTTCCAGGAGTTCCGGCCGGTACTCTAGGCCCAGATCGGACGCGGCCCACCTGGCCGTCTCCGGCATCAACTGCATCAGGCCTACCGCCCCTCTGGAGGAACAGGCTCCAGGGTTAAAGTGGCTTTCTACCCTGATTACGGCTATTACCAGGTAGGGGTCCAGGTGGAATTCAGCGGCGTATTGAAATACCTCTTCCTGGTAAGGGAAAGGGTAATAGAGCCGTCCCCACCATGGGGAAAGGAGCAGAAAAATGGCCGCCACCGCGGCCACATAGGCGGCCACCCGCTTCCAGGAATACACCGGCGCTATTTCACCTCGGTTGGAGCCTCTCCTGAATATGCTGCAAGTATGCTTCCACCTGGCGGCGGGTGGCATCCCGGGTGCCGTTGTTGTCTATTACCCGGGTGGCCCGCCTGATCTTTTCCGCCAGGGGCATTTGCGCTGCCAGGCGCTGCTGGGCCTCCTCCGGGGTAAGGTTGTCCCGCTGCATGAGACGCCTGATCTGCGTCTTGGCGTCAGTGGCCACCACCCATACTTCCTCCACCAGGGATTCCATCCCAGCCTCCAGCAGCAGCGGGGCGTCCACTACGGCCAGTACCCCGGGCTCGTCCCGCCACCCGTCCAGAATTTCCTGGGTGCGGCTGATGACAGCCGGGTGGGTGAAGTTGTTCAGAGCCAGCCTCGCCTCTGCGTCGGCAAAGACAATCTTCCCCAGGCGCTTGCGGTCAATGGTCTTATCCGGCAGGAGAATGTCCGGGCCAAAATGAGCGACGATCTTTTCCCAGGCTGGCTGGCCCGGCTCCACCACCTCCCGCGCGAGATGATCGGCATCAATTATCCGGGCTCCACGCTGGCGCAGGATACCGCTTACAGTGCTCTTACCGGTAGCAATGCCCCCGGTCAGTCCAATGGTTATCATTGATAGTCAGTACCCACCTTGCTAAATTCCCCTTAACTGGGACAGTCCCAGGATGATCAGCAAGATACCCGGGAGCAGTTCCCCCGGAAGCCCGTGACTGCGGATAGCCCCCAGGTGCCCCAGCTTCAGCCCGGTAGCCAGGGCCGCCAGGGATAGGGCGCCGGCCAGGGGCGGGACCAGCCACTGGCCGCCATGCAACAGGGCCAGGGCAAAGCCGGCCCCCATGGCGTCCAGGGCCATGGCCACTCCTAGCCCCACGGCCTCGGCCGGGCTGATAATCCCGGAACAGTCGCTGTCAGCCGTCTCCGGCTCCCGCAGGATGGCGATGGCCAGGCCTACCGAGGGCAGCCGTAACTTGACCAGGGGATACGCTTCTCTTGCTGGGGCCGGTTGGTGCCGGCTCCACGCGCCGGCCAGCAGCCACGCCCCCAAGACCACCAGGATAGCGGCCCCGGCCCCAGCACCCAGTTCGGCGGGAATGAGGCTGCCCACCGCAGTGCCGGCGGCTAGGCTTGAGGCTATTATCCCCACGGTTATGAGACAGATAATCGCCCTTGAGGCGGCCGGCACCCGTATCCCCCGCAGGCCGTAGGCCAAGCCAACGCCAAAGGTGTCTACGGAGATAGCCAGGGCAAAGAGAACAGCGCTACCCAGCTCCATGTCCTTCCCCTCCTCTTTACTACTAGCCACTATATTGAAGGAGGAGGGAACATGTGCGGGCTGCCTATACCTGGCAGCGGGGGCAGTAGCACGTACCCCGGCCGCCCAACCGCAAGTACGCCACCGGCTGCCCGCAGCGACGGCAGGGCTCGCCGGCCCGGCCGTACACCGCCAGGCGTTCCTGGAACCCGCCGGCCTGGCCGTGGCCATCTTGGTAATTGCGCACCGTGGTGCCCCGGCTGGCAATGGCGGCGGTGAGGATTTCCCTCGCGGCCTGGTGTAGCCTGGCCGCCGCCTCCGGTTCCACCTCCGCGGCCGGCCGCAAAGGCGAGATCCCCGCGGCAAAGAGGATTTCGTCGGCGTAGATGTTGCCGATACCGGCCACCAGGCTCTGGTCCAGGAGCAGGGCCTTTACCGGGCGCCGGTGCCTGGCCAGGATCTCTGCCAGCCTCGCCGGGGTGAATTCCGGGGCCAGCGGCTCCGGCCCCAGTTTTCCTGCCGGCGTAAGTTCCTCCAGCCGCTCCGGCCCTACCAGGTACAGGCGGCCGAAGCGGCGCTGGTCCGTGAAGCGCAACCGCGTTCCGTCGGATAAATGCCAGAGGACGTGGGTGTGGGGCGGCAGGTCGGCCGGGACCCCCGGTGATGCCTCTGCCGGACCCGGCAGGAGGACAAGCTGCCCCGTCATGCGGAGGGAGACCACCAGCACCCGGTCGGCCACTTCCAGGAGCAGGTATTTGCCCCGGCGGCCGGCCCGGCCCCAAACCTTGCCCGGGAAAAACCCGCTGAATTCCTCCGGGTCCGGGAAGGCCACCACCTCCGGCCGGAAAAGGGTTAGTCCCGTTATTTCCGTTCCCGGCAGGGTGGCCTCCAGGCCGCGGCGGATGGTTTCCACTTCAGGCAGTTCCGGCAAGCAGCTTCACCTCTAGATCGCCAGGTCCTCCATATCGTACCAGTTAGGCCCCACCTGCAAATCTACTTTCAGCGGCACGGCCAGCTCCATGGCCGTCTCCATGTAATTCTTGGCCAGGTTCGCCAGGTCCGCCACTTCCTCGGGCGGCACCTCGAAAATCAGTTCATCATGCACCTGCAGGAGCATCCTGGCCGCAAACCCGTGCTCCCGCATGGCCTGCGCCAGGCGCACCATGGCCAGCTTGATCAAGTCAGCAGCGCTGCCTTGGATCGGGGTATTCATGGCCGTGCGCTCCCCGAATTTCCGGGCCGTATAACTGGAGCTGAAAAGATCGCCCAAGTAGCGGCGGCGGCCCAGCAGCGTGGTGACATAGCCCTGGTCCCTGGCCTGGGCCACGATCTGCCGGGTATACTCCCGCACGCCGGGATAGCGGTCGAAATACCTGGTGATAAAGGCCGCGGCCTGATCACGGGAGATGCCCAGGTCCTGGGACAGACCGTAATCGGTGATCCCGTAGACAATGCCGAAGTTCACTGCCTTGGCCTGCCGCCGCATCTCGTAGGTGACCTCTTCCGGGGTCACGCCTAGAACCTCGGCGGCGGTGCGGGTGTGGATGTCCTCTCCCTCCCGGAAGGCGCGGATCAGGCTGGCGTCACCGGAGATGTGGGCCAGGAGGCGCAGCTCGATCTGGGAATAGTCCGCAGCCAGCATCACCCACCCCGGCCGGGGGATGAAGGCCCGGCGGATACGGCGGCCCAGTTCCAGGCGCACGGGAATATTTTGCAGGTTGGGTTCGGAACTGGAGAGGCGGCCGGTAGCCGTGACTGTCTGGTGAAAGGTGGTGTGCAGCCTGCCGGTCCGAGGATTGACCAGGGGGGCGAGGCCGTCAATATAGGTGGACTTGAGTTTCATCAGGGTGCGGTACTCCAGGACTTTGGCGGCGATGGGGTGGTCGGGGGCCAGCTCTTCCAGCACCTCCGCCCCCGTGCTGTAGCCAGTCTTGGTTTTTTTTAAGGGGGCGATGTCGAGCTTGCCGAAAAGGATGGCGGCCAACTGTTTGGGGGAATTCAGGTTAAAGGTCTCCCCGGCCATTTCGTAAATCTCCGCCGCCACCACCTCCATGCCTTCCGCCAGCTCGGTGCCGATCTTCTCCAGCTCGGCCAGGTCCACCCCGATGCCAGTAGCCTCCATCTCGGCCAGCACCAGGGCCAGGGGCAACTCTACCTGGTGGTAGAGGTCATTCATGCCGGCCAGGCGCAGTTTTTCCTCCAGGATGGGGGCCGCTTCTAGAATTACCTCTGCTCCCCACGCGGCCAGGCCAGCGGGCCCGAACACGCCAGGTGTCTGCCAGTTCAGGTGGTCAGCCGCGATTTGGGGCAGGCTGTACCGGCCGGTGCCGGGGTCCAGCAGGTAAGCAGCGATCATGGTGTCGTGAGCGGGAGGGGGCACGGTCAGGTCGGCCCCCGCCAGTTGTACGGCGGCAGCCTTTACATCGTGCCAGTACAGGGTGAGGTTGCTCGCCTTGAGCAGGGGCGCGATGCCACTTAGGGCCTGACCCGGCTCCACTTCCGGGGCCAATTCCATGGCTGCTGACACCTCTCCGGGAACCGCCAGCCCCACGGCCAGGATCCGGCCGTGCTTGTCACGTTCCACAAAAACAGCGGCCTCCTCCTCCGCCCACTCGTAGTCAGCCAGCCTGCTACCAGTCGCCAGCGCGGCCGACAGGGAGCGGAGTTCCTCTGGGCCGGCCAGGGCCTTCCATGCGGTGAAGCACTCTGTTTCGACTCCCTCCCCGGCCGGCGGCGCCATCCCCCTTGCGCCCATGCGGGCCTCTACCTCTGGGATGAGGGAGCTAAACTCCAGTTCCCGGAATACCTCCAGCAGGGCGGGGTAATCGGCCTCACCCAGGCGCAAGGCCTCCCAGTCCACTTCCAGGGGCACCCGGCAGTCAATAGTGGCCAGGTCCCGGCTCAACCGCGCCTGGTCAGCGTACTCGGCCAGCAGCTCGGCCGTTTTCCGGCGTGGCACCTCGTCCAGACGGGCCAGCACCTCTTCCAGACTGCCGAACCGGTGCAGCAGGTCCAGGGCTGTCTTTTCCCCAATTCCCGGCACGCCGGGGATGTTGTCTGACTTGTCCCCCATCAGCCCCTTGAGGTCGGCCATTTTCTCCGGCGCCAGCCCGTACTCGGCCGCGACCCTCTCCTTAGCATAGATCTCCATCTGGCTGATACCCTTGCGGGTCAGGAGGACCTTGACCCGCGGCGCCAGCAACTGCAGCGCGTCCCGGTCGCCGGTGAGGATGAGGCTCTCCAAGCTTTGCTCCCCGGCCTGGCGGACCAGGGTGCCGATGATGTCGTCGGCCTCATAACCATCCAGCTCGAAGACAGGCACCCGCATAGCCGCCAGCACACGTTTCACCAGGTCGAATTGCGGCCCCAGCAGGGGCGAAGTTTCCGGCCGCTGGCCCTTGTAATCCTGGTAGCGCTCGGCCCGGAAGACTGGTTTGCCTTTGTCAAAAGCCACAGCCACGTACTCTGGCTTTTGCTCACTCAGCACCTTAAGAAACATGGTGGTAAAGCCGTAGACCGCATTGGTGACTATTCCCCGGCCATTGGCCAGGAGGGGCAGGGCATGGAAAGCGCGGTGGATCAGGCTGTTGCCGTCCACCACCAGAAATCTATCCGCCAAAGGTTAACCACCTTTTCCTTTGCGCCCGGCAGAGACGGCCGGGCGCCGGGACCGCGAGCGAGGCGCACCCGGAAAATCTCCGCTCACTATTGTACTATAACCCGGCGGAAAAGCCAATGGGCATTGACGTTACCGCCGGCTCTTTACTCATACCGCAGCGCCTCCACAGGGCTCAGGCTGGCCGCCCGCGAGGCCGGGTAGAGGCCGAAGAAGACGCCCACGGCCACGGAAATGCCGAAGGCCAGGGCGGCTATGTCCGGGGCCACCGCCGTCTGCATCCCGGCCAGGCGGCCGATGAGCAGCGACCCGCCCCACCCAAGAGCCAGGCCGATTACCCCGCCCAGGCCGCTCAAGGTGGCCGCCTCGAACAGGAACTGGCCCAGGATGTCCCGCCGCCGCGCCCCCAGGGCCTTGCGGATGCCTATCTCCCGCGTCCGCTCCGTCACCGAGACCAGCATGATGTTCATGATACCGATGCCGCCTACCAGCAGGGAAATGCCGGCGATCCCGGCCAGCATCAGGGTCAGGGTGCCGGTGACCTGGCCCACCGTCTCCAGCATCTGCGTCTGGCTGAAAAGGCGGAAGGCGTTCTCGTCACGGTACCGGCGTAAGAGCAGGGCCTCCAGCCGGGCGCTGACCATATCTACCGTCTCCGAGGTCGGCGCCGCCAGGTACAGGGTGCGCACGCCAGGGCTGTGCATCAGCCGGGCCGCAGTAGTGGCCGGTATCACCACTACGCTGTCCTGGCCGCCGCCCTTGGCCGCCAGAACCCCCACCACGGTAAAGGGCAGGCCGTTAATGCGGATGTCTTCCCCGAGGGGATCCAGCACGCCAAACAGCTCGCTCACCACGTCCGCTCCCAGCACTGCCACCCGCTGGCGCTGGTCGAGGTCCACCGACATGAGGAACCTGCCTCGGGCCAGGGAAAAGTTTCGCACCTGGAGATAGTCCGGGCCGCTACCTTCAATAGAAGTATCCATATTCTGATTGCCGTGCTTGAGGGTAGCCCGGCCCGAGAGCACCGGCGCCACTCCAGCCGCGCCGGCCCGCGTCCCGAGATCAACAGCCTCTTTATAGTCGAGGGGAAGGTTACTGCCTCGGCCGAAAATGGTGGCCGTCACCAGGTTCGACCCCAGGCCCTGGATCTGTTGAGAAACCTGGCGGGTGGCCCCTTCACCCAGGGCCACCAGGGCAATCACCGCGGCCACCCCGATTACTACCCCCAGGACGGTAAGCACAGACCTGAGTTTATTGGCGACGATGCCGGCCAGGGCCAACCGCAGGGCCATTCCCGGGTTCACTTGCCTTCCCCCTTTTCTTTTTGTCCCTCTTCGGCCAGCCCGTCCCGGAGCCGGACTATCCGCTCTGCCTGGGCCGCCACCGAGGCATCATGGGTGATTAAAACCACCGTGTGCCCCGAGGCGTGCACCTCCAGCAGAGTCTGCATGACCTCCAGGCCGGAGTGACTGTCCAGGTTGCCGGTGGGCTCGTCGGCCAGAATCAAAGGCGGATCCCCGGCCAGGGCGCGGGCAATGGCTACCCGCTGTTGCTGCCCACCGGAAAGCTCCGCCGGCCGGTGGTGCAGGCGGTCCCCCAGGCCCAGCTTTTCCAGGAGGGCCTCTGCCCGCCGCCTCCGCTCCCGCGCCGGCAGCCCCCGGTACAGCAATGGCAGTTCTACATTGTCTACCGCCGTCAGGCGGGGTAACAGGTTAAAGGACTGGAAGATAAAGCCTATCTTGCGGTTGCGAATGGCGGCCAGATCGTTTCCCTCCATCTGGCTCACATCTTCTCCGTCCAGGAAGTAGCGGCCGGAGGTGGGGGTATCGAGACAGCCCAGGATGTGCATCAGGGTGGATTTGCCTGAGCCCGAGGGCCCCATGATGGCCACAAATTCACCCCGGCCCACCTCCAGGTTTAGCCGGCGCAAGGCTTCTACCCGGATGGCGCCGGTGCTATATACCTTGACTAGGTTCTCTACCCGGATCACCGCGAATCACCACCACCCTGGGAGCCAGAGGAGCGCTGGGTGGCGGCTGGCGTCCGGTCAGACCCGCTGGTCTGGGACGAGGATCCACCCGCGGGCGACCGGGACCCTTGGGGCGACGGGAAACCGCCGCCAGGCATCCCCGGAATGCGAAAGCCGCCGGAGAAATTGTTGCCGGTGCCCCCGGCCGGCAGCGGGAGCAGCACCTCCTGGCCTTCCTCCAGCCCGTTCAACACCTCGACAAAGCGGACGTCGGCCAGCCCAAGTTTCACCGGCACCGGCCGGGGCTGGCCCCCATCCTGCGCCAGCATCACCACGGTCTGGCCCCTGGTCTCCTGGACCGCTTCCAGGGGCAGCAGGAGGACGTTGGTGCGGGTGGCCACCAGGATGGAGGCCGTGATGGTCATCCCCGGCCGTAGCCCCTCCTGACTGTCCAGGGCCACCCGCACGTCAAAAGAAGTCACGCCTCCCTGGGCCGTTCCTTCTGTAGCTATTTCAGTCACCCGGCCGGGAAATTTCCGGCCCGGGACGGCATCCGTGGTCACCTCCACCTCCTGGCCCGGGTGCACCTTTGCTATGTCCAGTTCGTCCACCGGTACCACGGCTTCCAGCCGGGTGTAATCCGCCACCTTGGCCACTGGCGAGCCCACCCTTACTTCGTCCCCCGGGGCCGCCGCTACTTCTGTGACTTCCCCGGAAATGGGGCTGGCGATGACCATTTTGGGCAGGTCGGCCTCCTTGGCCGCGACAGTAATCTCCGCCTGGCGGATCTGCAGCTTCTTGCTTTCAATCTGGGAAGACAGGCTGTCGTTGGCCAGATCCAGGAGTTTGGCACCCGCAGACACCATATCCCCTTGGGCGAAGAATACGTGCCTCACTTCGCCGGCCACCGGCGCCTTCACCTCTACCGGTTCCTTCTCGGCCAGTTGCCCTTCCGCCACCGCCTGCCAGCGCCCGGCAGGGGTGATAAAGGTGGGCCGGGCAGCCATGCCTGGTCTCAGGGCCCCGGGATTGGCCAGTTCCACCGTTACGTCGTACAGGGCCCCGCCGGTTTCCCCGCCCCGGGGTGCCCCGGATATTTTAGTTACCCGCCCGGAGACGCTGCTCAGGAAGTCCGGCAGGAACACCTCCGCCTCCTGGCCCACCGCCAGATCCTGCCGTTGCGCTACGTTCACCGGGGCCACCAGCTCCAGGTGTGCCGGGTCGGCAATGGTCGCCACCATCATTCCCTTGTTTACTTGATCCCCGGAGCCGACTCTGAGTTCCTGAAGCTTACCGGACTGCGGGATCACGACCTGCATCTGGGTCAGGTCCTTTTCCATGTCAGCCAGTTCCTGCTGCCGCATTTCCAGATTCAGCTTTTGGGCCTCCAGGTCCAGCGTCTGCCCCTCGTTTTCCAGCCGGGCCACCACCTGACCGGCCCGAACTTTGTCCCCCTTTTTTACCAGGATCTGACCCACCGTGCCGGCGGCTTCAGCCATGATGTCCTCGGCCGTGGCCGGCTCTAGGGTGCCGGTACCCGTAACCGTGACACTCAGATCGCCACGCTGCACGCGCACCGTTGCCAGCCTGCCGCCCGCGGTCTCGGTCCGCCCGGCCGGCCACGGACCCGGGAGCCAGCCGGGTGCCGGCAGCCAGCCGAGCCACAGCCCGGCCACCGCCAGGACCGCTACCACCGCCGCCACCCATACCCATAACCTGCGCATGCCGTATTACCTCCCCCCCTGACTACCTGCCGCCAATTATACCACGACCAGGCCGGCCGAACCTGAAAATAACTTAAGAAATCATGGGTTTTGGCGCGGGTAGACGGGCGGTCGCGCTCAGGTGGGCCGGACAGGTCGCCTTTCCGGGCCAGGCGGAGGCCAGACTGCCGTCAGTTGTCTGTTCACTCGCCGCCGGTAGCGTTTTTACTGTGGTCTGGATGTGGCTTATGCTGTAAGTGGGCCGGGGGACAAACCCCAGGATGGCCGGGAAAGGAGGTGTTTTGCGTGGCCGTAGTCGCCAACCCTGTTGATGCCAGCCTGCGCCTGCGTTTCCAGACCGGCAGCGACGCCTCCGGGAACCCGGTTTACCGGGTACAGAGCTACAGCCGTATCCTCCCTGAGGCGGCCGACCAGAACCTCTACGACGTGGCTCAGGCCCTGGCCGGGCTGCAGCAGCACCAGTTGAGCGCCGTGCTCCACACGGTGCAGCGGGAAATCGTCGTTGTCTAACGTCTGGGAGGGTAGCCAACCCGGAGCGGAGCGCGAGAAGGGCGCGAACGCCCGCCCGGAGCAGGGCGGCGGCCCTGCCCCCGGGTAGAGAGCTGGCTCCAACCCCACAGAGAAAGGAGGTGAAACTGTGCTAACCAGCACTCTGCAGCTTCTCTTTGCCAATGCCGCCGGGAGGCAGGTGACCGTCAGCCTGCTCGACCCGCAGCCCACCCTGACTGGGGCCGCGGTCCAGGCGGCCATGCAGACCATCATTGACCGCAACGTCTTTACCTCTGCCGGCGGCGCCCTGGCCGGCATTAACGGGGCCAGGATTGTCAACCGCGAAGTGACCGACATTGATATGCCGTAGGTGCCGGTAACGCATAACCTCAATCACTGCCGGGCAGGCACGCGCGGGCTGCCTGCCCGGCACCGAGGAGGTGACAAGATAATGGATACCCTCTGGGCCCAGATCGGAAACTGGGGCTTCCCGATGGTGGTGGCGGTTTACCTCTTGGTGAGAATCGAGAAGAAACTCGACGACCTCACCCTGGCCATCGGCAACCTCGGTCAGGCCCTGGCCCTCCGCACCGGCACGGCGAGGGCCCAGGATACCCCAGGTCCGCTTTCCTGATACTACCGGTGGGCGCGGGCGGATGGTGTCTAGGCATCCTTGCCCAGGCGGGCAATGGTAACCGGCAACCTGTATTTCATCTTACTCACGTCCTTTACGAGCTGTCCTTGGCTAGCAAAAGCCCAACCGGAGAAGTTCAGCCACCCTGGACTCTTTATCCGTCAGGCTTACCACGGTCCATTTTACCACGGGAAGGTCAGGGCGACAAGGAACAATGTGGGCGGTGTCGGCCGGGTCCTCCAGGTGCTTCTTCAAAAGCAGGGAGCCGGCCCTCACCCTCTTTTCCCCCGCGTCAGAAAGGCGGCAAGCAATTAGACAATTAGGATAGAAGGGATTAGTCACCGCTCCCTCTCATACCAGGCAAGGAACTCCTCTAGGGTTACACCCAGGTCCCTGGCCACCGCCTCCACCAACGGAGGCGGAAACCCCCTGCCCTTTCCATGCCTCACGTGCACTGTAAAAGGTTTTCCCTCCCTGTTAAGCCCGATCCATTTGTTATTGCGGAACTTCAGGGATCCGGGCTGGCTGAACACCTGCAAGAATTCTCAAACTCGGTTCGCCGAAGCTCCTTAAACCTGCTCATCGGCCAACCTCGATTACCCGTACTTCAATTTCTTCACCAACGTCTTGGAATACGGCCCCTTCCCCATATTCGGCCACCATCTCATCTATGGCTTCGCGGAGGCACTTTATTGCCTCCTCAGGCGTATCAGCGGTAGCCGTCGCCCGGACTACGTCGCACCGAGCCATATAAGCATCCTTGCCTAGGCGGGCAATGGTAACGGGTAGCTTGTATTTCACCCATACTCACATCCTTTGCGGGCTGTCTTTGGCTGGAAAACCTAACCGGAGAAGTTGAGCCCAACCCCTTCGTCCTTTTGGAATACCCGCAGGTCGGTGCCCAGGGGCTTAGACGACAGGGCCACCTCGGGGATTACTTCCACCTCCCCCGGAGGGGCGTCCTTCAACGCTTCTCTGACGGCGGCCACGAAGGCCGGGTGCCACTGTTTGTTGGGCAAGCTTCGGCACTTCCCTCGCGGTTACATTATACCACGGCTTGGGATGGTTGACAGTACCTGTTTCGGCAAGGGGGAGGGATTTCCTGCCGGGAGGCTGGACGTCTTTGCCGTAGGCAGGGGTCGGGAGGGTGTGAGGCTAAGCGGCGGGGAGGCAGGGAATGGCCTGGAGCTGGAGGAGGTGGCCGGCGGGCCGAGAGGCGGTCTACCCAAAATGGCGCCCGGCCGGGGGCTAACCTTGCCGAGGGGCCAGGGGAGCGGGACGGGCGGCGGCAAGGGAGGATGTACGGGAGGGTAGCGGGGCGTCGCCTCCGACCACTGCCTGACCCGGTCGAGGATGACCAGTAGCAGGCTGTGTCCTCACCCACCGGCCGAGAAGGATGGATGGGAATCGGGCGATGAGCAAGGGCGGGGAAGACAAAACTCCTCAGCCTAGGTCTTCTGCCTCAGCCACTCTTGAAACTCTTCCTCGCTTATCCCGGCGCGTTTGACCAACGCCCGGACCAAGGCAGGCCAAGCCGATTGGCTTGGGTGCAGGTCAAAGGTAAACTTATGGCCGTCATGGCTTATACAGGCGTGTTTAGAGCCCTTCATCCTCACTATTTCCACGCCAAAATCCTGAAGTAGCCGCAACACCCGACGGTATTTGAGCTCTGGGTACTTAGCCTTTGCTGACCTCAAAGCTCTCGTATACGGCATTTCGGGACTGAAGCAATTCCTCCGGCCCGAAGGTTTCCAAGTGGAACTTAACCGCCTCCACCAGACGTTTCTTTGTCTCTTCCAGAGTCTGGCCCTGAACGACAACATCTACCTCGAGGCACTCGCCTAGGAATCCCTGTTCGCAAGGGGTAAACTTTCCAGTAAACTTGAACCTGGAAGTTCCCAATTCGGCCAGGTCCACCATTTCGATACCTCCTACCAAGATAGTTCGCATCGCGTCTCTTACTAACTCAATTTTACCACCGGCCGGGGGGAGGGGCAAGGAGGAGGTGGCGGGGGAGCGTATAGCGGTCCGCCTTGGGCCTGGCGGCGGGGTATGAAGGGGCTAGGCGGGGAAGGGCGGCACGGGCCGGACGGGGACAGGCCGAGGGTGAGGGTATGGCGGGACGGGCCGGGGGGGTAGCTACCGGGGGCTTGGCGCGGGGCCACGGTCGGTGGGGGAAGAGGGGACGCGCCGGCGGGGACGGGTAGCGACGCGTCGCGGGCTGTGCCAGCCGGAGCAGATGAGCACGCCAAAAACAAAAAAACCTCCACTGCGGCCGGAGCCCCTGCGGCACTCCACCCCTGTGTAGCTGGTGCTGTCCCTCGGCTAATGCGCCCCGGCCCCGCCGGTGGCCTGGGCGATCACGGCCAGGGCTGCCTCGAGGGTGTCGGCCTTGAAGACCTCCCGGCGCAGCCTTTTCAGGCACTCCAGGTCGGTGACGGTGTCCAGGGCCGCCTCCACGCTGGCAGGCCGCTGGTCGAAACGGCTCTCCAGGTAGTCCAGGATGGCCGTGCGGGTCTCCTCCAGCTTGCCCCGCTGCAGGCCAATGGCTTCACCCTCCATCCGCCCCTTTTCGTGCCAACTGGTGGTGAGCTGCATGATGGCCTCTACCTCCTTCTGGTCCAGCTTCCCTACCTCGCGGTTGAATTCCTCTTCCTCCTCCGGGGCGAGCCGGAGGTGGCTCTCGAAAACGGCGGCGGTCAGCTCCGTCTCGGCCGGGTCCAGTTTCATCCTGGTCAGCATGCGCAGGAATTCTACCCGCACCCGCACCTTCTCCTGGGGGCTGTAGCCCATCTGGCTCAACAGGGCCGCGGCCACGGGGTTGTCGCTTTTGGTAAACTCCCGCCAGTCCAGCTTCTTCAGTTGGAGCTTGTAAAACCGGAAGCGCAGCACGTCCAGGAAGCTGAGGCCTACCTGGAAGGTGTCCGGCTCATCCCGCACCTGGTCGTGGGCGAAGACCGCCACCGGCAGGATCTTACGCCGGTATTTCTCGTACAGCCGGCTGAAGTAGACGAACATCCTCCCGGCAAAGTCCTTCTGCGCGTAGGCCTGGTGCTCCACGTGCACCAGGATGAGCCCGGGCTCTTCTTTGAGCCTGGTCTCCACCAGGAGGTCCACGGCGTGCTTTTCCCCGGCGGTGAGGTCGGTGAACACCTCCTGCTGTAAGAACCGCACGTGGCCAAAGTCTATGGCACCAGCCGCCTCGGGGAAGAAGAGCTCCATGAACCCCGCCGAAGAAGGTCTCCAGCAGTTCCTTGAACAGGCGGTCGTGGTCGGTGCGCTCGTGGTTCATGGGCGGGCTCCCGTTTTTATTATTTGCTTCTCCACCGGGCCAAGGCCCGAACCGGGCGGACCAGGTCTACCGGCTCGGCGAAGGCGCCTCAGTATTCCCCGGCGCCGTTGGTGGCCTGGGCGATTGCCCACAGGGCCTCCTCTAAGGTGCCGGCCTTGAAGACCTCCCGGCGCAGTTTCTTCAGACGCTCCAGGTCGGTGATGGTGTCCAGGGCCGCTTCCACGCTGGCAGGCCGCTGGTCGAAACGGCTCTCCAGGTAGTCCAGGATGGCCGTCCTGGTGGCCTTCACTTCGCCCCGCTGCAGGCCCTGCTCTATGCCCCGCTGCAGGCCCTGCTCCATAAGCCTTTTCCCCCACTCCTGGGCGAAGGGGTGCCGGTTGAAAAGCTCGACTAGCTTCTCCCTTTCTGCCACTGGCATCTGCTGGGCCATGTTCCACACCTCCTCGATGGCCTGGGCCTCCACCAACTCGTTTTCCAGCGCGAAATCCACTAACTGTTCCAGGTCTTTGTCGGCCGGGTCCTCCAGGTGCTTCTTCAAAAGCAGGGAGCCGGCCCTCACCCTCTTTTCCCGCCGCGTCAGAAAGGCGGCAAACATGTAGGAATCCTTCGGATCTTCCAGTTCGTCCAGGACTACTACCTGCATGCGCAACTCGGTCCCGGCCACGGCGTAGATCCCCGGCCCCGGCTGCCCTGCCCCAACCTCCAGGCCTCGCTGCTTCATCCTGGTCAGCAGGGCCCGGGGATGGGTGCTGCTGACAAAGCTTAAGGTGAATTCGTCCATAAGGGCCACGTCAGAGTGGTTTAAGGCTTTGTAAAGGTAGGTCAAGGCCAGGCCTTTATCGTAGTCGTTGCCCTCCAGGTAGTCCACCGGTGACTTGTACTCGAACAGGTTGTAGCGCCGGAAAAATCTCGCTATGGGATGCGCCAGCTTTATTTCTTCCGACTTCTTGACTACCAATACATCTACGCCCAGGGGCTTGGAGGAGAGGGCCACCTCGGGGATTACTTCCACCTCCCCCGGAGGGGCGTCCTTCAACGCTTCCCTGACGGCGGCCACAAAGGCCGGATGCCACTGTTTGTTGGGCAAGCTTAGACACTCCCCTGGTGCTTATATTATACCACGGCTTGGGATGGTTGACAGTACCTGTTTCGGCACGGGGAAGGGATTTCCTGCCGGGAGGCTGGTGATCTTGGCCACCGGTCTGGGGAGGGCAAGAAGGAGATGGCGGCGTCCTTAATGATATTCGAGCGGAAACCCCTGGGGCCAAATCAGGCTTTCTACAGCGATATCTTCATCAATGTCTTCCCAGTAAATCCCGATACCCCCGCCAATTAGCCGCCAGTTCCTCCGCTGCTCTGGCGTAGCTTCCTTGAGTTTGGGAAACCATGCCACTGGCACCCCGATTTCACGGCCATCAGCCAGACGGACGTACATCTTATCATTAGCGAACCATATTTCTTTGGCTACCCCAACCGCCTGTCTATCTCTGGAAATGCTCATCCCAAGCCGTCCTAAAAATTTCGGCATTCTCCTCTACAATTTCCTCAATCCGGCGTAATTCATTGACCTTAAACCCTACAAAATTGGCCAGCGCAACGGGATTTAGCCAAAACTTGGCATAGCCCCCCCTGCCTCAACATGAATATGGGGTGGCTCATTGGGCTCCCGGCTGAAAAATCTATACTTCCTTTCACTAAAAACGGTTGGCACTGACGCCCACTCCTGTTCTCTAACTTCATTTTACCACCACTCAGACGGAGGGGCAAGGAGGGTGTAGGGCCGGGCTGGTCCGCGCGGGGGCCGGTTGCTGGGCCTGGGGTGGGAGGGAGCGGAGGCCCGGAGGACCCAGGACCAGGGCCGGAGGAGGCACGCGCGGGTCGGGGGCCGTAGGCCGGGCAGGTAGGAGCTTGCCCGGCCGGCCAGGCGAAATAAATGCGGGAAAGGGACGGTCACCGGGATGTCACCCACACGGTCTGGAGTTCC
The DNA here is from genome assembly GCA_004347685.1 of Clostridia bacterium. Taxonomy (GTDB): domain Bacteria; phylum Bacillota; class DSM-521; order Neomoorellales; family SLTJ01; genus SLTJ01. The sequence continues at coordinate 14,883 of SLTJ01000025.1, read as the reverse complement.
TCCTGCCACTTCACCGAGGCGCCCAGGGATTGGGAGATAAAGCGCACGGGCACCAGGGTGCGGCCGCCTGTCAGCCGGGCCGGGACGTCCAGCGTGACCGCGTTCCCATTTACGGTAGCCTCCCGGCTGTCCACGCGCAGCGTTACCTGCGTGTCGTCTTTCACCATACTCACGGCGCGGGCAGAGGCGTCCCACCGTACAGCGGCGTCCAGAGCCTCGGCAATAGGCCGGAGAGGTACCAATACCCGTCCATTTTCCAGTTCCGGCGATACATCGGGGGAGAGAAGGAAGTCATTGACCACCACATTGATACCGGGAAGGAATCGGATCTGGGCACCGGTCAAGGGAGCAACGCCCTGGCCGCCCGTTCCCGGAGCCCCTGGCCGTCCAGGATCAGGAGGGCTTCCGGAACCGGTGCCTTCGCCTGGCGCACTGCTCCTCCGTGCGGCGTCGGGAGCCGGCCCGGGAGAGGCCACACCGTCTTCACGGCGTGCATCGTCCAGGTTCACGCCCTCAACTACCGTCCAGAGGATATCCTGGTTTTGGGAGCCATCATCGGCCCACGCCACCCGGTTGCCGTATACGGCCGGCTCCGTCTGGTTCTTGTCGGCTAGTCGGATAGTTATCTCCTTGTTATTCGCCAGGTCGTAACCGTAGATATCCCAGTTCTGGTTGCGGTCGTCCTGCCAGACCACCAGGTCGCCGTAGATGGTGGGGTTAATCTGGTTCCCATCGCTACCGGTTAACCGCCGTTCCCGGCCGGCATCCAGGTCGTAAAGGTACACGTCCCACTTTCCGTTGCGGTCATCGGACCAGACCACCCGGCGGCCGGCAACCTTCGGGGTTACCTGGTCCGCGTCGTCCGAGGTGAGCTTCCCGGTTTCTCCTGTGACCAGGTTAAGGAAAACGACGTCTCCCTTGCCGTTTTCCTCCTGCCGCCAGACGACGAGATCACCATCAATGGCGGGCTGGGTTTCGTCGTGCTCGGTGCTGGCTATGCACCGGCCCTCGTCCGTCCGCTGGTCGTAAAGATAAATACCACGGTCGCCATCACGGTCTTCCTGCCAGACCACCCGGTGCCCTGAGATGGCGGGGTTCATCTCGTCGGCATCCCTCGATGTAAGGCGCTTTTCCTGGCCGCTGGGCAGGTCGTAGCTCCAGATGTCCCAGTTCCCGGCCCGCCGGTCAGCCCAGACAAGTATATCGCCGTCCAGGGAAAGGTTCTCCCGGGCCGACTGGGCGGTTATCCGCCTGGCCTTCCCCCCGGCCAGGGACACCGCCGTGATATATTCCTCACCCCGCTCCTCACTGACCCAGGCGGCCCAGTTCTGGCCAAGGCTGGCCTTGCCCTCCCGCGCGTCGGTGGCAGCCAGGGGGATTATCCGGGCTAAAGCCTGGGCGGGCTGTAGCATTGACATCCACATGAAAAGCAACATAACCGCATGTAGCCGGTGATCACGTCCCACAACAGTTATACTCCTTTCAGGATGCTTGTTTTACCGGGCAAAGTCTCCTCCAAATGGATGTTACCAGCATGCCTCACATGGCAAGGCAACCGCCGGGGAAAGCCCCCTTATCCACCATCGGGTAAGAGTACTGTCTTTCCCTCCATCTACATCGCCCCATTTACTCTTGGCAGCCTCCGGTAGCAAGGACTTCGTTTTGTTTGGTAAACTCGTCAACGCCACTAGCCCCACCCGGGGTTCGTTGTCCTCGGGCCGGAGGTTTGCCGCCAGCTTCCTTCAGCACCCACCTCGGCGGGTACCCGGCCTCGCGACGGACACCCTTACCTTAAGCTAACGACTACCGCTACCTTCGTCGCTCGGGTCTTCCACCCGCGAGCCTGCGCCCATGCCCGGGCGCACAAAGAAAGAGGCGGGAAAGCCCGCCTCTCTCCGTGCACCTCATTTCTATCCGGCTGTTACGGGTTGCGGATTACCAGGAACTTCAGGATGCTGTTGGTGCCCAGCATGTCGTCAACCCGGGTGCCATTACCATTTACATCAAACGGCAGGTACACTTGGTCACCGATGGAGATGTCCTCCAGCTTGGCGTACTGGATAGGATCGGTCAGGTCATAGATAACCGTATCCTTATCCACGTAGTACCAGGTATACGTGCTGCCCACCTTAAGCTCGATACCGCCTGCCGTGAGGTTGATGTTGGTGACTTCGGCCAGGTCAACCGTGGTAGGCGAACTGTTGTTCACGTACTCGGTCAAGGCTGTTATCTTGTCGCCGCTGAGGGTGTAGGTAATCAGGGACTTGCGGCCGATGGCACTAAAGTACACGGATCCTACCGTTGACTTATAAGTCACAGCCGAGCCCTTGATGTCCAGGCTGACAAAGTCGCCATCGGCGTTGCGGCCGGTCCCGGTAACCACAGCGTAATCCGCTGTAGCGGTGAGGCCCGTGCCGCTCGCCAGGTACTTCACCACGCCGTTGTCAAGCTTCACCACTACGGGTATGCCGCCTACGGGGATTGCGGTGCCCTTGAGCGCCGTCCAGTTGGAGACCTTGAGATCGCTGGCAGTGGAGGCGTCGAAGATCACGCTGCTGTCGGAAATGCCGACCCACCCGCCTGCCGTCAATCTCACCCGTTTATTGTCGCTGTCTATCTGAGCTATACTGTCAGTAGCCCCAGTATCGCTGTTGATGATGTTGATGCTGTCGATGGTGCCGTCCGCTGCCAGGCTGTAGGAAACGAGTTGACCTGATGCCAGTAACACGCTTCCACCGGGCAAGGGTGCAGCCGTGTCAACTACGTCCTTGATGCCGTTTCCGTCTGCATCGCGGTCCGCAGCCACACCGTCAATAACACTGTCATCAGTCACGCTGTAAGTAGCCTTGGTTCCATCGGTCTTGAGGATGCGGACACTGGTCAGGCCAGTAGCCGTTGGCGAGCTGCCACTATACTTATAGGTAAGCTCAGACACCACACCGTAGTTAGCCGCAGCCGCACCCTCTGTGTCGGCGATGAGGAACTCCACGTCGCCGGCCGGGTTCAGGTAGATGGTGACCTGCTTGCCGAACACGTCATCCAGGCCGCCCGAAGCCAGCGGGAAGGCACCAAAGCTGTCGCCGCCGTTGCTGGAGTAACGGGCCTGAGTGGCGTTAGCTGCAGTTTTGGCCACCTCGTAGTTCTTGCCGTCCACCTTGATGCGCCAGGCGTTGCCGCCGCTGTATTCGGCGGATTCCAGCTTGCCGGTCACAGTATTCTTGCTCACGGTAAGGTACCAGTCAAAGCCATGACCGTCCGGGCGGACGCTTACGGTGTCGCCTGGCTCTATGGCGTTGAGATCCACCAATTGACCGCCCTTGGCCACCGCGTAAGTAATATCAGAGTCGTTGAGGTTGGTGGGAACCCCGGTAGCCCCATCAGCGCCTGAATAGACCCGGATGCGCTTGTTGCTCTGCACGACTTCCTTTACCAGAGCCGGGGCGCCAAAGTTCGAGGTGCGGATCAGGACTACCTCGTTGTCCTTGTTCAGGACGGCGCGGACACGCATACCCTGCACCACCGTCGAGGTCACACCGGCGCCAGCGATGTCATACACGTACTGGCTGACAGTCTTGTATGAGCCGGAGCCGGCATCCCACACCTTGGCGTTGCTGGCCGTGGTGTAGGTCTTCTTGTCGTGGTCATAGGTGAACCGGCCGTTATTGTAGATAGTAGCATCGGCCAAGCTGGTGCCGGTCACATCTTGCTCGGTGTCGTTCAGCACTTCATATGGCTTGACGGACACAAACACTATCTCGTCGTCGTCGTTGGTGGTGTAGTCAACAATCTTATCTTCCAGCCCGGTGATGTTGGCCGCACCGGCGATGGCAGCATCAGCCACCATGGCGATCCGCTCCGGAGCCGGATAAACACCGTTGCTGGCAGCCGCATCCTTTTTATACAGTCTCAGGTACAACTTGCCACTGGAGGTATCCTTTTCCCAGTCCACTACCAGCGCATCTTCTGTTACCTGGCCCTTATAATTCTTCTCGACCAGCTTTTGCTTAACGTTGTTGACCAGCTTCTCATCAAATGAATCGGTGTCTTTGTTGTACTGAACTACGTCCTGGTCCAATGTGGCGTCGGCGACGATCACCACATTGCCCCGGGTGGCTGGAGCCATAGCGTCAAAGGAGACGTTCTTGGTAACGCCGAGAGCCGCAGCCTTGGCCAGGTAGTCTGACGGCCAACTCCCCGGCAGGTTGTCGTTGTAACCCAGGATGCGCAGCAGAACCGTGGTTACTTCTGCGTAGCTGATGTTGTTATTGGGTTTGAAGGTCCCATCGGGATAGCCCTTGATGAAGCCCTGGGCTTCGGCCAGGTTTACCCAACCGGTATACCACTCGCCAGCCTTCACGTCGCTGAAGCGAGATGGAGTGTTCTTCAGCACGTCGGCCGCCTGCTGCAGCCCGGCGGTGATCACCGCTATCTTGGCAAACTCGGCCCGCGTAATATTGCCTTCAGGCTTGAAGGTGCCGTCAGGATAGCCCTCGATGATGCCCAGGGCCGTCAGCTTGGTGATGGAATTGGCGGCCGGATTGTCGGCGCTCACGTCGCTGAACTGGGCTGCCTGGGCCACGCCGCCGCCAACGCTCAGCGGCACCACAAGGCTTACCGCAAAGGTAATGGCAATGAGCAGCGATACCCATTTATTTGCCTTCCTTAACACTTGTTTTCCCCCTTCTTCTTCCGGTTTCTCAATTCCCTACTTGTTGCGCCCGTACCCGCACGGGATCAGGGCTTTACACTAAACCCTATGTACCACCTGCTACTGCTTTGCTTCCTCGCCCTCTCCCGGCATCCCCCCTTAAACGGTTCGTGGTGCCGGAGCACCATTTCTTATCAACCCGGTTGCAATGAAAATTATACCAGGACAGGCCGGCGAGTCAACTGCCTCCGGGCCGTTTGGGATGGCTTTTCGCTCAGCCCCGGCGGCCGGAGGAGGACCGGTCCTAAGGGCCTGACCTGCCACTCTATTTCTTTTAGACGCAAGAAGGGGGCAAAAAGTTCCCGGGGAAGAAAAATTTTTTGCTGGATAGGCACCGCCCGGCAGCAAGCACCGTGACTACGCTCATGAATCGAAGATCAGAGGGGGAACGAGTATTGAGTATGCGCGACGACGTTAACCGGTTTCTGACCGGGTACCTGGTCTGGAGCGGTAAGGCCCAGGGTACCCGGGATGGTTATCTGATCGACATTTCCCAGTTTATGGACTTCATGGAGGGCAAATATGACGGTCAGATTGAGACCAGCGAGGTCTCACGACAGGATATTGAAGATTTCCTCACCTACCTTAAGACCTGCCACCACCTGGCTCCGGCCAGCATCTGCAGGAAGCTGGCCGCGCTGAAGTCGTTCTTTACCTATGCGACAGACCATGGCCTTACGGCTGTCAATCCGGCAGGTTCGATCAGGAGCCCCAGGCGACCGCAACGCTTGCCAATATACCTCACCAGCGGGGAGATAGATCGGTTGGCTGCGGGGGCCGCAAACGACACCATCCGCGCCGTCATCTGGACCCTGTACTACAGCGGCATGCGGGTCGGAGAGGTGGTTAATCTGGTGCTGGGAGACGTAGATTTCGCTACAAACCTCATTACTATTCGCCAGGCTAAGGGAGGAAAAGAACGGGTGGTTCCCCTCAACACTAAACTTGCGGCAATACTCCAAGCTTACCTGGAGCACACCCGGGCCAAGGTTCGAAGCTGCGCCTTCTTTGCTACCAAGAGCGGAAAAATAAGCACTCACTACATCGCCAACTGCATTGACCGTGCCGCCAAGGTCGCCGGCCTCCAAAAGAAGGTGAGCCCCCATACGTTGCGGCACAGCTTTGCCACTGGACTATACCAGAGAGGCGTTGGCTTGCAGGAAATCGCTACTCTCTTGGGCCACGCTTCGCTGCAAACCACTACCATCTACACTCACTTAAGTCCCTGGCAACTGAGCCGAGCTGTCGAGCTTCTCTAATAACCGGGTGGAAAGATGACGGCCGGCGGATAGCGACGATGGAGGAGGGGGACGTAAAGCTTGCCTTGCGCCTTGACCGGATATCCGGACTAATCTCAGGTTCGGGTAAGGTACAGCCAGCCCGACTGAAGGGGGAAAACAAGTGTTAAAGAAGGCTAACAAATGGGTCTCGGTGGTAGTGGCCCTCGCCTTCGTCGTCGGCTTGGCCGTGCTCCTAGCCGGGAACGCCCAGGTGGCCAACGCCGCAGTCGGCGAGAAGGTGAACCTGGACCAGGTAGTGACGAGGCTCAACGCCCTCGGTCTCGTCCAGGGCTACCCTGACGGCACCTGGGGCCTGGACAAGAACATCACCCGGGCGGAGTTTGCGGCCATCGTCTGCCGCGCTTTGGGCCTGGAGAGCGCCGCCCAGTCGGCCAAGGGTGCCACCCAGTTTTCTGACGTGCCGGCCGACCACTGGGCCAGCGGCTACATTAACCTGGCCACCGGCAACGGCATCCTTAAGGGCTACCCGGACGGGACCTTCAAGCCCGACGCCAACGTGAACTACGCCGAGGCCGTGACCATGCTGGTGCGCGCCCTGGGCTATGAGCCCGCGGTGCAGGCCAGCGCCGGCACCTGGCCCAACAACTACCTGTCCAAGGGCGGCGAACTGGGCGTCCTGGACGACGTCAGCTTCGCCAACTGGAGTACCGCGGCCGTGCGCGGCGACGTCTTCCTGATGCTGGACAACTCCCTGGACGTCGGCATCATGAAGCAGACCTCCTACGGCACCGAGGTCAGCTATGGGGAAAGCGACGAGACCATCCTGAGCAGATACTTGAAAGTGGACGTTTACAAGGACAAGAAAAATCTGCCTCGGGTGCAGGCCACGCCGCGGGTAGCCATCGGCGAGCTGAAAGCCAACGAAGTAAAGTTTGACAAGGGCCTGGGTGACCACGGCCGCACCCTGGAGGTTCTGGGAGGCATCAACCCGGACGACTTCCTCGGCCAGCAGGTCAAGGTCTGGGTGAACGACGATGACGTGGTAGTGTTCATGGAAGCGGCTGGCGACGAGGAAGTGGTCAATGACGTCCTCGATTCCAACGTGGCCGCAGGCGACACCAAGCTCGACCTGAAGAATAAGGACAAGAAATACACCATCGCCGACGGCGCCACCATCTACATCAACAACGTGGCCTACCGGGACTATGACCAGGACGACGGTCTCCAGCTCGACCGCCTCGACGACGCCATTGACGGCGACGGCGCCCTGAAGAACGCCAAGGTCAAGGTCATCCTCAACGAGGACGACGAGATCATCTTCGCCGACATCATGGACTACACCAACGGCTATGCCCTGGACCAGACCTACCTGGTGGACGAGGTAAATGCCGACGACGAGTACCTTAGCCTTTACAAGATCGGCGACGGCACCAGCGACGAACTCGACCTGAGCGACGCCGACAATTATCTGATCGTCCGCGACGGCAAGGCGGCCAAGCTGAGCGACCTGCAGCAGTGGGACGTCATCCGCGTCTTCGTGGGTGACGATGACGCCAGCAACGTCCTGCATCCCGAGAAGTGGGCCTATATAGTCGCCTCCAGCCAGAAGGTGTCCGGCGAAGTCAGCCGCGTCTACGCCGGCAGCAGTGCCGTGAAGGATTACGACCTTTACATTGACGGCACCAAGTACGACATGGCCGAGAAGGCCACCATCTCCACCAACAACAATGACGACATTGACGCCGTCGAAGCCGCCGACCTCAACGACCTTGACGGCGAGAAGGTGGAGGCCTACCTGGTGCCCGTGGACGGCAAGATCGCCCATGTGGTCACCGACGCCGACATCACCAAGAAGAAGGTTGGCATCGTCACCAACTTCTACAAGAAGGACACCCGCAACTACCAGCTCAACCTGTTCAACAGTCAGGGCCAGAAGCTCAGCTTCACCTTCGACGACAACGACGTTGACTGGTTCGACGCGGACGGCGACGAGATGGCCTGGGCCGATGTCCAGGACGCCCTGACGCTCTCCGCCGACAACCGCCTGGTGGTCCTGGAGTACAAGCTGACCAACGACGGCGACCTGGACAGCGCCACCATCAACAAGGGCGTGCGGGTAGATAACTCGGTTACCGACAGCGACATTGACAAGGACGACGACGTCATCACCCTGAACGGCAGGTCCTACCGCATCACCAGCGACACCATCATCTTTGACGCCAGCGGCACCGTCAAAGTTGCTTCTGACGGTTACGGCGAGCTAAAGGACGCCGACCTGGCAAGCTGGTCCGCGGTGGAAGACGCCGAGGACATGGACTTCGCCTACATCCTGGACGGTGTGAACGTGGAGTACATGTTCATCACGTACACCAGTGAGGCTCTGGCGGCCAAGGGCAACTACGCCGTGGTCACCGGCTTCGAGTATTCGGGCGACGACACCGCCCTGGAACTCCTCCTGCCCGACGGCAGCAAGAAGACCTATGTCCTGGACGACGAGGACGACGCGGCTCTGGTCAAGAAGGCTGACTTCATCTACTACGAGCTGAACGCCAGCGACAAGATCACCAAGGTGCAGCGCATCGTCCGCAAGGGCAGCAACGCCCTGCAGGTGGCCGATCTGGACGACGTGAACCTTGACGCCGCGGAGTTGGTGCTTGCCACCAAGTCCAGCTCCGGGAGCTCCACCCTCAAGGGCCTGACCGAGCAGGGCGGCGAGGTGGAGAGCTTCCTCATGACCTCCAGCACGGTCTACCTGGACCTGACTCCGGGCGCCGGCCCGAAGAAGGTCAGCGGCGTGGACCGCGACGACCTGGTCTTCGTCATTGACACCGACGACAAGGGCAGCGCCTACGACTACGTGGTCATCACCAAGGGCGACGCCACCGAGGATGACCTGCCGGAAGGCACGCAGCAGCCCCCCGGCGGCGGTGGCGGGACCACCCAGCCCGACGTCCAGTTGAGCGCCAGCGTTCAGTCCCTGGGCTTCAATAAGTACGTAACCGTCACCGTGGGCGGTGCCGATGCCAACAAGGTGGCTACGGTCACTGCTGTGGCTGGCACCCTGCAGGGCCAGAACATCGGCGGCGCCGGCCAGTACATCTTCAAGTTCGTCAACCCGCAGACCAACACCGCCACGGTCACGGCTAAAGACGCCCAAAGTAACGTGCTGAAGGAGATTCAGGTAAACCTATAAGCCTAGCGAGGTAGCGTTGACGCCACTGGCCCCAAGGGGGCCAGTGGCCCCTTGCCGCATAGCGGTATATGCCTCAAAAAACTTTGGATAAGTGGGGGGAAATCAATTAACATGAGGAAAAGAGCGGTCGCCCTCGTCCTGCTGCTGGCGATGATGCTGTTCGTCGCCGCCCCGGCCTTCGCCGCGGTCCCGGCCAACACCATTGTCGTCGGGAACAAGGGCTGGGATATGGACTACGCGGTCCTGCACGGCCTGGTTAACCAGATTCTAAACGAGATTCAAGCCGCCGGAGGAAGGTTTATCCAGTACATCGCCGACGGCGTGGGCATCGACTCGGCGAAGTTCGAGCAAGCCCTGGTAGCCGGCACGGCTCCTAATCTAAACGATGCTCAAGCGGCTGCCGCCTGGGCCCAGGCCAACCCGCCTGAGAACCTCCCGGCCCAGATCACCCTGTACAACGAGCAGAACCCCAACGGCACAGCGGTCAACACCGGCGCCCAAGTCCAACTGGAGGTAACTTCGGTAAAGGCGGTTAGCGCTAAAGCCCTGGAAGTTACCTTCAGCAAGGCGGTGGAAAATACCGCGGCTTTGTCCTTCACCGTGCAGAGGGGGACTTCGCCCGTAGTTCTGGACGTTTCCTGGAATCAGGCCAAAACGGCGGCTACCCTGAGTTCCTCTACGAATCTGGTGGCCGGAACCTACACCGTCACCGTATCCGGAGCGGACTTCGCGGAAGGTAAGAATGGCGGTTCCGTCACGGTAGAGGCCCAGAAGGTTGCCAGGATCGAGTTTACGTCCACTGTCATCGTGAAGACCGGAACTCAAACCGGTACCATTGGTTATAAGGTTTTCGACCAGTACGGTCAGGACGTGACTAAGGAGACCGTGGCCGCCAACATCCAGTGGACGGCCTCGCAGGGCACGGCAACCGACATCAATGCGGGTACCATTACCTTTAATAAAGGTAGTGACTTCGCGGCTGGGGACTCCTTTGTCATCACGGGTATTGATCCGGCCTCCGGGACTACCGTAAGCGCCACCTTCACCGTAGGGGCGGAAGCCGTTGTCCAGTCCCTCACCCTCGGAGAGATCAGCCTGCCCGGTACCAACACCCGGATCTTCACTGGCCTTAACCCGGCTGCCCGTATAGCCCTGACCGGGCAAGACCAGTACGGCAACGTCCTGAGCAAATATGGTGACTTTAACGGCAAGGTTACTGTAGTATCTTCGGATAGTGCTGTTGTTGCTACGCTGACCGACAAGGACGGCGGTAACGATGGCACGAGGGACGCAGCGATCACTATTAACACCTCCGGTCTCACCACGGCCAAGTCGGTTACCATAACTGTAATCAGCAATGGTACCGGCCGGACCGCGAGCAAGACCCTGGAGATCGTCAAGCCCTCTGCCCCTGCTACCGTGAGCCTGACCGCGCCCTCCGGGGTAATCGCCGCTGGTGACGGTGTTGGGACGCTTGTCATCCCGCTCACTGTCCAGGACCAGTTCGGCGCCACCCTTACGGCAGACCAGGTAGCGGCTGTTGCATCTACCGCTTTCACGATAACTTCTTCGAACAGCAGTGTTATAGCGTCGAATCAATTAAAAATCGAGACTACCGGCGCCAATAAGGGCAAGCTGGTTAACACGGCCGCCATCAGCGGGACTGGCACCACCACCATAACTGTGACCGTCAACGAGACCGGCAGATCGGACTCCATCACCCTGACGGCCCAGGCGGCCCGCCACGTGGCCCAGGTTTCCCTGCCTGACACCCTGGTAGGCAACATGCTGCAAGGTGCCACTCAGACTTTCGGAGTTAAGTTCAAGGATCAGTACGGAGCCGACTTCGTTCCCACGAGTAATGACGGTAATTACAAGGTCAACGTGGCCATCACTAAGGTTTCGGGTGATGATGTTGGCCTGGATGTTACGCCAAAAGGCGACATAACTGATGAAACTTCTGTTGTTGCTAACAATGCTTTTACCTTGACTGCTGATGCTTACAAGACGGGTACCTATACCCTGACGGTCAAGCTTATTAACACTTCCGGCGAAACAGTCAGCCAAGCCAGCAAGACCATTACGGTCGCGGCGGCTACCAGCAGCCTCTCCTACAGCATCAAGGACATCCCAGTGCTGTATAAGGGCGCAGGTAGTGCGGCTAGCCCGTACGCAGAAAAAGTCGAGGTTATCGCCACCGATGCCTCCGGCAACAGCTACGCCATCAACCCGAGCGACATCCTGAGCATCACCAGTGATAAGACGGAGGCAGCAGTTGATTCTGCAAGCCGGAAGGTTTACGGTAACAACTCCGGTCTCAACAACGATGTCACAGCTACCATCACGGTTGTGTTCAACACCAAGGACGACGTTAAGACCCTGACCAAGAGCGTAACCGTGTCCAGCGCTGGCTTGGCCGCTCAAAAGGTGTACATCGTCGATAAGGCCGTAGACGCAACAAATCTCAAGCTTGCCACCGGTACCACGGAAATCTCCACCGTGAATGCCGTGTATGAGAGCGGTAGCTGGAGCGTCTCCCAGGCGGTGTACGCTGGCGTCCTGGATCAGTTCGGCCGGGTTACGCAAGCAAATGCAAGTGGGAAGGCCCATGCCGTTGTCGCCCCTACAGTTACCAATATGGTGAATCTCACGGGCAACCCCACTGTTAGTGTCGACGCTTCGACCGGTGAGGTAAAAATTACCTTAACTGGTGTAGACTTCGCCGCTGACAAGACCTCCGGCTCCTTCCGGGTGGTGCTGACAACTCCCAACGGTAAAGTCGGCTACTTCAACGTGCAGGCGATTAAGAAGTAAATCTTGGGAAAAGATGGTGCCTGGCACTAACTTGTTAACTTATTGGTAAGCGTGTGCCGTGGCCAGCGCCCCCGGGGCTTGTCCCTCCGGGGGCGCCTTATCTTATCGCAGTCCCAGGCATACGGAAGTTTTACATGAAATATTGAGGGAATATGGTCTCATGTTAACGATTTAGGAACTACCTACCGGGGGAGGAATTTTTTCTGTCACCGAAAAGCTTTCATTACCAGTGGCTGGCGGGGTTGCTAATTCTTACAACCGTAGCTGTTTATGTACCTCGGGCGGTGGCCCGGCCGCCGGGAAATGGCCAGGCCTACCTGCAGGGAAATCCGCGGGCGCCTTCGGTGGCCGGCCATGTCTACGACTCTAAAGAGACTGTCCGCCGTTTGATTGAAGAACGGCGCCAGCGGGAGAAGCAGATGCCCGCCCGGGACTACAGCCGGGAGATTATCGTGAAATGGAAACAGCCGCCGGACAAAGCCAGCAAAGAGGCGCTTCTTAAAAAATGCGCCGCCGAAAAAATCCACGAAAACCGGGACCTATCCCTGCTCCGGGTAAGGGACAGGGAGGAGGCCATGACAGAATTAAAGCGGAGCGGGCGCGTGGAGTTTGTGGAGCCCAATTATCCCCTGCAGATGATGTACGTCCCCAACGATCCCCTGTTTCCCGACCAGTGGGCGCTGCACACCATCAATGCCGCCGGGGCCTGGGACAAGCTGGCGCCCAACCCGGAACCGGTGATTGTGGCCGTGGTTGACACGGGCCTCGATTTTTATCACGAAGACCTGCAGGGGCGCATCTCCCTCGACGGGGCCTGGGACTTTGTCTTAAACGATTCCTACCCCCTGGACCTGGACGGGCACGGCACGGAGGTGGCCGGTGTTATCGCCACCGCCACCGGCAACGCCACCGGCATTGCCGGCACCGCCGGGCGGCAAAATGTCAAGATATTGCCCTTGAGGGTCGTCAACCTGCAGGGGGAGGCGGATACATACCTGGTGAGCCAGGCCATTGCCCACGCCGTGGACCGTGGGGCGCAGGTGGTTAACCTCAGCCTGGGCGGCCCCCAGTACTCTCAGGCCGTGGCCGACGCGGTTTACTACGCCTGGGAGCGCGGCGCAGTAGTGGTGGCCGCCGCCGGCAATGATGGCGGCCCGGTGTCCTACCCGGCGGCCCTGCCCCATGTGATCGCCGTGGCCGCCAGCGACGGCGGCGACCGGGTGGCGCCCTTCTCGAACCACGGTCCGCAAGTGATGGTGGCGGCGCCCGGGGTGGATGTCCTCACCACTTACTGGTTGTATCCCGACTATACCCCCGCCAGCGGAACGTCCATAGCCGCGCCCTTTGTTTCGGCCGCGGCGGCCCTGGTCAAGTCCCAGCTACCCGGGGCCACGCCCGACCAGGTGGCGGAGATCATCCGCCAGGGCGTGGTGGACATCGGCCCGCCGGGCAAAGACGACTACGCCGGCTACGGCCGCCTGGACCTGGACCTGGTGGCCGCGCAACTGGCGGAGGCCGGCACCCCGGGCGGGGGGGCTGTGGAAATGGGTCCGGCCCAGACGCTGCAGATCGTTTTTAACCAGCCGGTCAAGGTAGACGGGAGTACCGCCGCCCATTTCCACCTGCTGACCGCCGCCAGCGCCGAACTGCCCTGCACCCTTTATTTTGTGGGCGAGGTGAACGCGGGCGAAACCGGGGGCTATACCACCTTCTGGCTCAAGCCCCGTGACGCCCTGTTACCCGGCCAGACGTACACCCTGCGGGTGGATGCCGGCTTGACCGCCACCTCGGGCCAAAAGCTCGCCCAGACGCATACCACAGTTATCCAAGTGGTGCCGGGCCCCTAACTGTCGTATACCGCGACAAGAGATGGCTGCCCCCCGAGGTAATTCCCTTTACCCTTGAGGCCAAGGGGGCGGCGGCTGAGGCCGGGGCACCGGGGAAGGTAGCCGCCAATTCCCCTTCCCGGCCCACGGCCCCTTTCCGCCCCCGTCCTGCCGGCGCTTCCCTCTTCCCGCTGACCACGGCCCCGCCGCCAAGCCCCCGGTAGCCACCCCCGGCCTGCCGCGCCCTCCCATAGCCCAGCCATCCCTGCCGCGCCTCTGCCCCGCGGCAGAGCGGGCCTGAGGAGACCGAAAAACTCCTTGCCACCCTTCTCCACCCCATGCTAAAATACCATCAGGTGAGACCCTCGGCAGAGAGAGCCGGCAATCAATACATGTGCCAACGGAGGGACCAGGGAGTGGCTACTGAGCTTAAACGGCTTCTTAAGGAGATTAAGGGGCTTAACCCGGAGGAGCGTGAAAAGCTAAAGCGCCTACTGGATAAGCAAAGTGCCGACGACCACGGAGATGAGCGGTTTGAAAGGGCTGCCGGGTCCTGGGGCGACCTTGACGAGGAAGAGTTTACGGCCCAAACCTACGCCAATCGGATACCAGGGCTCCACATAAGGAGCTTGGAACTATAGCCCATCCGGGGTGCCCTCCGGGTGCTCCGCGTCACGCCCCGGGGGACACCGCCCGGCCCCGGCGCCATTCCTGCTTCCACCACGGGCCGATCCTCAAGATCACCAATCTTCCGGCAGGAAATCCCTCCCCCTTGCCGAAACAGGTACTGTCAACCGTCCCAAGCCGTGGTATAATATAAACACCAGGGGAGTGTCTAAGCTTGCCCAACAAACAGTGGCACCCGGCCTTCGTGGCCGCCGTCAGAGAAGCGTTGAAGGACGCCCCTCCGGGGGAGGTGGAAGTAATCCCCGAGGTGGCCCTGTCGTCTAAGCCCCTGGGCGTAGATGTCCTGGTGGTCAAAAAGTCCGAGGAAACAAAGCTGGTCCACCCCATAGCCAAGATATTTCGGCGCTACAACCTGTTCGAGCCCATTTTCCGCACCCTGATGATTAGGGGCTAGGTATTTTTAGCCAGAAAAAG
>SLTJ01000038.1 GCA_004347685.1 Clostridia bacterium | reverse complement strand
CCGAGTCCAGTACTATTTTTCAAGCTGGCACAGGGTGGCTGAGCAGTTACGTAATCTTTTTGCTTTCCACTGGACAGCCGATGCCGGCCAATAAAGCTCGGGCAGTAACCGTATCGTCGCCTAAACAAGCTGTTCGTCATATGCTTCCTCGTCACCCACAAAGGATAACCCTGTATTCTCCCGGTACATAGACGGGTAACGCAGGCGCAGCAACGCCCGGCCGGCGATTGGTTCCCCAATCTCTGCGGCCACCCGCAAGGGCACCTGCACCATGAACTGATACATGAGCGCCATGAACCGCTTCCGGGCAGTGAACCCAAGGGAACGAAGAAAACCACGCGAAACGTACAGGTCCCAAAGTTCCTGCGGGTGGGAGACATGGCATTCAGCCATGGCCCTGATAACGTGCTCCGGTACGTCCCGTTCCTCACGTGGGACAAAAATGCCACACGAAGGAATATCGTCACCAAAGGGATCTATGTTGGCCAGGCCGCTCC
Source organism: Clostridia bacterium (assembly GCA_004347685.1). Classification (GTDB taxonomy): domain Bacteria; phylum Bacillota; class DSM-521; order Neomoorellales; family SLTJ01; genus SLTJ01. Next base: position 98,342 of record SLTJ01000038.1, on the reverse strand, counting down.
ACTGCCCCCCGGCGGCAAGCTTAAGATTTTCCAGCGATGCTTCGTATGTGTTCCGCCGGGAACATTCATGGTAAAAGCTGGTTACCACCTTACCTGCCCGGGTTTCTGGAAAGCTGCCGGATCCCCCCAAAAGAATCATGTCAGTAACCTCGCGCTGAACATGATCGCGATATACAAACCGGCGGGTGTCCTCGCTGCCGCCGCGGAGAAAGGAAAACAGGTAGAGGTCACCAGGCGATCCCTCTCCGTGCCGGTTGCACCGCCCGGCCGCCTGTATCACCGACGGAACTATCGGTAGCGCCCGAAAAACTACCTGGAAACTGAGATCTACCCCGGCTTCAAGGATCTGGGTACAGATAACCATGGCTCGCTTGTGCTCATCCAGGACCCGCTTGATAGCGGCAATCCGCCCTTGCTTATGCAAGGGCGTCAATCGCCCTGAAATGAAGTAGATGGGTTCCCCACGTAGCCGTTCCTCCACCAGATTATAAACATTGGCTGCGTCTTTAATAGTGTTCATGATCACCGCCACCGAACCGCGCTCATGGTACGTAGCTACCGCTTGCTCTGCTAATCCCGCTTCGTCAAGCTGCCCCATGTATTTCACCTGGTAGCGGCTGAAAAGCGGGGCCTGGCAGCCCAGGGAAGCTCGCCGGACGGACAGGGTGCCGCCGGCAACCTCTGGCATGGTAGCTGTGCTGAAAAGGAGGCGGCAGTCAACTTCCTCGGATAGGGCCGAAGCCATGGCTAGAAAGACAGGCCACGACGTAGCCGCTACCGTCTGGGGTTCGTCAATAATAACAAAGGCATTGCGCAAGCCGCCTAGACGCAGAGTATGCTGGGCACGACCGGGAAAAAGCGCCTGGAAGAATTTATTATAGGTGGTAGCTATTATGGGAGCCAACCAGGAGTCTACCTCTAATCCCTCCTGGTCCTCCTCCCTTACCTCCTCCCGAGCCGGCTTTTCCAGCGGCGATAAATGGTGATGAGTAACTACCTCCAGTCCGGTAGCTGCAGCGATCTCTGCTGCTGCCTGGGAAAGAATAGAAATATATGGGGCCACATAAATGATACGACGACTAAGACCCGTGGCTATGGCCTCTAGGGCCACGCTGAGAGAAGTGAGGGTTTTTCCGTACCCAGTAGGCAATTCAAGGGTGAAGACCCGGTGGGTTTGCCCCTGTTCCCTGAACAGCGCCAGGGCCTCCAGGCGGCAGGCTTCACGTTTCTCCAGCAGTGCATCGCTGGCGCCCTGGTGCCGCAAACCATCGCGGCGGCCCTCACAGAAGTCGTTTATGCGCATTAGAGCCGAAGCAGCCTGGGAGGTAGAGATGGTGCCTTCCTGGGCATCCAGCTCCAGCCCGGCGGCATGCAGGCGGTCGCCAGCTACCAGGCGGTAATTTTCCAGGTTGTGCCACACGCACAGCCGGGAGCTCTGCGTATACATATTACCTTCGCGCTGGGTTCTGGCTACATGGGTGAGCATCCGGTCGCGCCAACCCGACCATGACCCAGCCAGCCTGCGGAAGTCCTCCCTTAACTCTTCTACAGCCATGCCACCGTCCGGTATAAGTCGCCCCGAGAAAAAGCGCCCCACCAGTTCCCCAAGGCCTTCAAGGTCGCAATTCAGCAATTTCTCGGGGGAAAAGCTTGCTTGCCAGGGTGGAAATTCACCCTGAACGTCGGGTACGGTGTCGTGATGCTGGTAAATAAAGTAGACCAGATAAAGGCCTAGGTGCAGCAGCCTTTCCTTTTCACGACGTGAAAGCGGCCAAGCGGCTAGCAATCGCTCCAAAGCCACGGCAAAAAGCATGGCACCGGCGAAGGCATGGGGTACCCCGGGTCCCCTGGCCTCCGCCGGCCGGCGAATATAGTCCTGCCATTCCGGCTGCGCCTTGCCGGCATCGTGGAGGAGGCCGGCCAGGAAGCGCAACCTGTCGTCATAAGCGCCGTCAGGACTCCCCATGGCCCTGGCCACGTACAGGAGGTGTTCCTCCAGGGGATAGTAACGGCCTGTGGAGTCCGGGGGGCGGGCAATACAAGCGGCCAGGGGATATTTTACCACAGACATACCACCTCACCCGAGGGCATTTTGACCAGCATATATGGCAGCGAAGCTCCCGTTCTAAAGGTGACCGGCAAAGGCCCGCCCCTAGTTTCGTAAAAAACTGTAGCCGTACCGGTGAAAGTCCTGTCGCCACGGTGCCGGTAAGGCATGGCCCTGGCCGCAGCATAGGCGGCGCCACCTTCTATTTCCACCTTAGCCACAATCTCCCTGGGAACCACCGAGGTCAGTCGTACCACCTCCCCCTCCGCGGGTGCGATTACCTTGGCAGTACAAGAATAATCATATTCGGGAAAGGTGAGGCAAAAGGCGGATCCCAGGTATGTATGGAATACGCTCTGGTGGCCAGCCAGCTTTTCTTCCAGGGCCTTCATGGCTTCCCCGCTGTAATATACCCGGTAATGTGGCGAAACCAACATCTCCATTACCGTAGGCCGGTTAAAGGCGCCTGTGGTGTCACCGCTCACAAAGCCCTTACCTAATAGGGACATTTGCATGCATACCGTGCGTACCGGCGCCAGCAGGGCCAGCCCCAGGTAATGCTCGCCAGCCAGGAACCGGGGCCACTCCCGGCTGTCATAGTCAATGCCCATGATGGCTGCCAGCAGCCCCTGCAGGGTAGGACGGGGCGGAAAGGGATAGGTGGCCTGCGTCACAGTAGTATCCGGCTGGCGAAAGTGGGCCAGCTTCCCTCGTAATGAAAATACTAGGACCTGTGTCTCATGCACGGCACCCACTCCCTTGCGTCCTACCAGAGTGGGCCCTGCTCACCTGGGAGTTCTCCTTTAAGCACAAGTTCGGGGTTTTTCCACCAGCGAACCCGCTTGATCCGGGCCGCGAAAGGGCCTTGCTCACCAAGCACCCGGGCCAGCCCCCTCAGATCCAGGGTTACCTCACCAAGACTGGTTGGTGGATTAGGTCCCAGCCATTCCTCCCGCCCCGGCTCAAGGCTAAGGTAATCCTCCAGGTACCCAATGCGGAAGAAGGGATCGGCGTACTCCACGTGGACCAGGAGAAGGGGCTGTTGTAAACCACGGCCCCGGGCCTGCCGGTATAGAGTTCCTTTCCAGAGGCCTTCAAGCACCAGCTCGACGTCCTCCTCCGACATCCCCGTTTTGGCAGCGACGGTGGCATTGACCACCCCCGGCATGGCAAAAACGGCAAAGGGGAGATAGTATGTGGTCCAGATGGTACCCTGGGCCTTGCCTGTTTCTTCCCCGCTGGCCTCAATTTTGGTGTCTTTGCTGGGCATCACCGTGGTTCCTTGGACATAGCGGGTCTCCACCGGGTGTAGTGAATGGGCCCAGCCGAATTGCACTGGCCCCGTTCGGTGGAAGCTCTGCTTCTCAACGCTGAACACAGCGCCAAAGACCCTCATGTCAAAGGCCGAGTCGAGCAAGGCCTTCGCCTTTTCTTTTTCTTTGGCCCGCCCGGAACGCTGGAGGATGTCCTCTGCCAGCTTCTCCCTGCCCAGGAGCTTGCCATCATCCGTCCTTTCCTCGCGGCACCAGACGTAATAACGTCCACCCGGCCCGCCTTCGGGATACCTGGCCAGGACGTAGTCACGGACATCCCTCTTGATACTTACGTCGGACAGGGAAACCCGGCCGTCTTCTTCGCCGAAAAGGCGGCGGGCATCGCTGTCGTTCAATGGGTCACGATTCGGGATCCCGTCCTTTACGCTCTTGACGAAAAGGATCTCACCCGTAGATACCGGCATAATCTTACCCCCCGAAGTCAAAAATCTTGAACCTGGTTAAACTTAGTACGGCACCTGACTGTCACCCCTATTTTTTCATATACGCCGGGGCCGGCGAACAACAGGATAAAACATTGCCAGCAGATCGGTGCCCGGCAGAACTAACAGGCATGGGGCCCCTGGCCTGCCAGTTGCCGGAGCCGGAGTAATACCGTGGTTGAAACCGTCGCCCGTTGTTTTCCCTCGCGGCAACTACCGCAAAGATACAGCCTTACTTACTGGTCAACCAGGGTGGCCGCAAAAGCCAACCAGATCATGGCTCTGCCGCCTCCTCTGGCACTTCGTCATCTTCCCCACCCGCTTCTGGCGGGGCCGCCAGCATGTACCCGCTCCAGAAGGCCCCCATAAATTCGTCCTTCTGTCTGGCCACAGCATCCCGCATCCGCCGGTATTCGCATTCCACCACCGCGGCCCGGCGGCGGAAATCCTCCGGCAGGCCAAATTGAAGCTTCAGTGCGTATTCTTGGAAACGGCTGAGGGCACGCCGCCAGATATCGTCCGGGGTCATGCTAGAGCCAAAAGTCATGACCCGGTGCTGGAGGAAATTCTTTTTCAGACGGGCATAATACTGGCGGCCGAAACGGGCCACCAGGTAGCCGGCGGCAAAACCGAGTTCTTCGGGATCGGCAAAGGCAAGTTCTTCTGGCTGCGCCGCAGCTATCCTGTCTAACATCTCCTTCCAACCGGCCAAGTCCTTCACCTCCTGCCCTAAAATCTCACGGTAGTACAACGTGTAAAGCGAGCGAAAGGCCTGATAAAAAAGCACCTCCTCTTTAAGGCTCCGGTAGGCTCCCATATCCTGGGCCAAAATCCCCAGCCTGGCATAACCAGCCATTCTGGCTGCAGCCCCGGCGGCAAACCTCTCCCAGTTAATTTCCCGGCGGTGGAGGATATCGGCCAGGGTTTGCCATAGGTATGGCCCGCCGTAAGCCCGGGTTATAAAGTAAACGAGGGATTCATACCGGTTGCTCAGCCACTCCGGGGATTGACGAAAAAGAAGTTCTCGCAATCCGGCGGCGCTTGTCTGGACTTCCCCGAGGATGCTCAGCAGCCTGCCAACGGTCGAGGGAAGTACATCGTCTATAGTGGCGCGCAAGTGAATATCCGCGTTGGCCTGGGTATAATAAACCATGAGCAACCGGCAGGCGTCGGTATCCAGCTCCTCTGGTAGGATGCTCCCTTCCAGCCCGGTGACGGCCTGCAAAGCACGATCGGCCCGGCCCGGCCGCGGTTTTTGCTTTAGACGGAAACGGGTAAGGGCATCGGAGAGTGCTTCGGCGTCATCCGAGGTTATCTCCTGAACCGGCACCACCAGCACGGCGCCCCTGATCCTGGGCAGGCCGCCGAGCTTCTTCGCCCCCTCCCGGCCCCCGGCCGACAAAACTGGCATAAATAGTTCCCTGGTTAACCACTGAGGCAGTTCGCCTGATACCTCGTCAAAGACACCGGCTCCCACTACCAGGGCGGTATAACAGTCCGGACAGAGGGCGCCGACCGTGTCCGCTATGTTGGTTACGTCTTTTCCCTGCTTAAACTTCTCCGGAAAAGGCGGGTGCCAGGTGGGTGCGAGCCAGGGCCAGGCTTTGGTATAAGCGGAAACGGCAAGCATTTCGCCGCCGTTACCGGCCCCGCACAGGCTGCACCTGGCAGTCCGGCCCCCTTCCGCCCCCTCTTCTGTCTTAGAAACCTTAAACAGCTCAGCCACCCTGGCCAGGTCGGCGACGATATAAGAACCGGGTTGCAAAACGCTATCGCCAACCAGGACCATGCTCCTGTCGCCAGTCACCGGTTTGGAGGAAGCGTACCTGTACGGCCCAGCCTGGGAAGGGAAGCAGAGAACCAGGAGCCCATATCCCTGGCTGGCACTGGCCTCTACTCTGGACCGCATCTCGGCGGCAATCGTCTGGAGCAACGCGGCCAGGCGCCCGATCTCGTCAGAAGTGAACTGCCTGGGCAAATTCATCGTTCTTTCCAGTCGCCCGCGCCAGAAACTCGTGGCAGCCTGTAAGTCTGCCGCTAGGCCATCCAGCATACCTGGAAAGAGCGGGTAGACCGGCAGGCCGTAACGCCCCTGAGCCACCGTTGGATTACCAGTCCCAGGGCGAACAAAGGGTATGCCCAAGCCTCTGTCGGTCTCCGGTCGGAAAACCGTTATTCTCTTGCGGCTTTTACCCTTAGGAGGGGTCACTTCGGGTACCCCCCACACCTGTAACGGCAGCTTTTCCGCTCTAAATCCTCCGTCGAGCGACGCCTCAATAACCGCAACGTTTTCCAGGAAACGCCCTTCCCGTGGCACATCAGAAATCAGCCGCAGGATCTCATCCGGGCCCATGCCGCAGGATATGAAAGTCTTTCCCAAGGCTACAAGTCGTTCAAGAAACAAGTTAACCCCACCCCTTGATACTAGGCTCACCCTTTTTAGCATCCGAGTTTAATAACTTAGAACATAATCAGATTAGCACCCCGACTCCTGTCCCAACCTTCCGCTTTCTGTTTAGGCACGGGAGGAAGCTACAGTGCTGCAGGAGGTTGTTCTACCACCTCGCAGCACCCAAACCCCTGGGAGTTCTTGCTCCCCAGGCCGGCGTCCAGGGCCACCTGGAGGAGTTCCGGGTCGCCCTGGAGGCGGTAGGTGCCCATCCAGCCCTTAATAACGGTCCCCTTGTACTGCACCACCTTCATATCTCTCTTGCCAACGGCCACCGGCATTATCCGAACATCTTCTTCCGGGGCGGGCCGGCCGTGGATGATGGTGTACTTCTTGGCCAGGTTTGCGGAAATGAGGGTGGAAAAGCGGGGTTCGAAGGGGGAGTAATAGTAGGTGTAGCGGCTGCCGTTGTTCTCCAGGGTGCTGTAGGTAACCAGGGGGGAAAGCATGCGCACCGTCAGGCTCCTGCCGCGCACCTGGTAATCGTCCACGCCTACCTGCTCCACCTCCAGATGGTTATTTCCCAAGCGGATTTCGCCCCGCCGCAGCAGGCTGTTGCCTAGTTCCTGGAGGAGGGCGGTGAGGGGGGAGCAGATGACCAGGTTCACCGGCGAGGTAAAGAACATTTGCTGCCCGGCGGTGTCCACCCGCACCCGACCCAGGAGCCGGGAGAAGGCGAACAGGCGAAAGCGGCGCTTGCCCAGGACGAAGCCGTGCTGGTGCAGGAATTCGCGCAGGCCCGGCTGCTCGATCAGGTCGTAAACGGCTGCTTGGAGGAGATGGTTGTGCTGGATGGGAAGGCCGATCTCCCCGGAGGCGGTCAAGGTAAGGATAAGGCGCAGTTGGGTTCACCCTTTCCCGGTAAGAATCCGTGCCGCCAGGGCAGCACCAGTAGTGGATGAAAGGGATGTCTTGTGCTAATATTCGACCTAAAGGGCTACATATCCTGCCGCATTTTGGCAGCCTGGAGCAAACCGTAGAAATGGCTGCCTGAAGCCCACAAAAAGCAGGGATCAAGTGTGGAAAAGGTGGCGCCAGGAGGCGCGGGCGGCGTAGCGCTGCACCCATTCCCGGTAGGTGAGTTGTCCGTAGACCACGCTGAGGGCCTGGCGGCAGACCTCGGGGTGGGATATAAAATAGGAGTGGAAATAGCCGGAGAGAGGGTAGAAAAGCCGCTGGACGACCCGGGCCCAGCGCAGCTCAGGCAGGATTTCTTCCTGCACCAGCCTGGCGTAACGGCCCAGGGCCGCCACACCCTGGCGCAGGGCCACGGCGGCCACCTGGGCGGCAAGCTGGCCGCTCTTGAGGGCGGCGTATATTCCTTCGCCGGTAAAGGGATCGGCCAGACCGGCCGCATCGCCGGCCAGGAGAACCCGGCCTTTGCGGTAGGTGCCGCGCCCCCACCCCACGGGGATGGTCCAGCCGCGCGGCCGCTCCCTCCCCGGCGGCCCCGCAGGGCCAGGGGCACTGCCGGCTTCTACCTGGCGGGCCAGGAAGGCGGCGAAGTATTCCCGCAGCGGCCGGGACAGCCTCCGCCGCTGCTCGCTGAAATACCCCACCCCGACACTGAGATGGTCGGCCCGGGGGAAAAGCCAGCCGTAGCCGTAGGGCACGAAGCCGTAGTCCACCACCACGCCCTTATCCCGCCATGGCCCGGGGTCAAGCGGGACCCGCGCTTCCAAGGTTACGGCGGCGGGCCTTTTTGCCGGCAGGCCCAGGCACTGCCGCACCCGGCTGGCGGCCCCGTCGGCGGCAATAAGGAAACGACCGCGGTATTCTTTATCCCCGGCCATGGCCACCACTGTCCCGCCTTCTTCACCTACCTCTTTCAAGGCGCAGCCCTGCTCCACCACCGCGCCGGCCCGGGCCACCCTCTCCAGCAGGTAATGGTCGAAGCGTGCCCGGTCTACCAGGTAAACCAGCGGCCGTTCCAGTTGCAGGGTAAAGGGGTCGTTAAAGGCATGGGAAAAGGTGGCCCTGGTAACCACATGCTCCACCAGGCCCCGGCAGTCGTCTTCCAGCAGATCCATGGCCTTCTGGGACAGGGCACCGCCGCAGGGTTTATCCCTGGGCATGACCTCCTTTTCCAGCACCAGCACACCTACACCCTGCCGGGCGAGGGTATGGGCGGCCATGGCCCCGGCCGGGCCACCGCCAACCACAATGACTTCGTGATTCATGCGCCAAACCCGCCTCCAGCAGATTTCTCCCGCCAAAAGTATGCCCGGCCCGCCCTCACTCTACCAGCTCAAAGTCCACCTGCCTGGCCTCTGGGTCGGCCCGTACCACCCGCACCTGTACCGGGAAACCGATACGATAAACCTTGCCAGTGTGCTCGCCTACCAGGGCCAGCCTATCTTCCAAGTACTGGTAGTAGTCGCCAGTCATGGTAGATACGTGGACCAGGCCTTCCACGGTATTATCCAATTGAACAAAGATTCCGTAGGGAACTACGCCGGATACCCGTCCCGGGAAGACATCCCCCAGGTACCGCTGCATGTATTCAACCTTCTTCAATTCCACCGTTTCCCGCTCGGCCTCCTCGGCCAGTCTCTCCCTCTGGGAAGCCTGCTCGGCCCACCGGGAGAGCTCTGACCGTTCGCCTTTCCAGCCGGCATCATCCGCCTCCTCCAGGGCCCGTCTTAATGACCGGTGCACCACCAAATCGGGATAACGGCGGATGGGAGAAGTAAAGTGGCAGTAATAGCTTAATGCCAGCCCAAAATGACCCTGCCGGTCGGCTGCGTAGCGGGCGTGTTGCATGGACCGCAGGACAACGGTATGCACGAATTTCTCCTCCGGCCGGCCGCCGGCCTGGGCGAGAAGCTGCTGTAGCACTCGAGAGGTTATTTTCTCTCGTCCTTTCAATTCATACCCCCAGGGACGCAACAGCCCCCGGAGTTCCTCAACTTTCTCCGCCGCAGGCCGCTCGTGGATGCGGTAAAGGCAGGGAGCCTCCAGCCGGTACAGGTGCTGGGCCACGCTCTGGTTGGCCAGGATCATGAATTCCTCAATGAGGCTCTCGGCCCGCCCCCGCGTCCGGGTAAGGATCTCCACCGGCCGGCCGTCTTCACCCAGTAGAACCTTGGCCTCGGGCAGGTCAAAGTCCAGGGCCCCGGCAGCCAGCCGGCGGGCCTGCAGTATCCGGGCCAGCCGGTCCATTTCCGTGAGCATTTCCGCCAGTTCTGAGCCCATGTCCTCCCCGCCTTCCCCGGCCAGCAAGGCGTTTACCCCTTCGTAGGTGAGGCGTCGGGCCACCCGGATCACAGCCGGGAATATCTCGTAACTTTTAACTGCGCCCTCAGGTGTCAGTTCCATCTCCACCGAGAGGCTCAGCCGGTCCTCGCCGGCGTTGAGGCTGCAAATGCCGTTGGAAAGTCTGGGCGGCAGCATGGGCAGGACCCGGTCCACCAGGTAGACGCTGGTGCCCCGGCGCCTGGCCTCGCGGTCCAGGGCGCTTCCCTCGGGCACATAATAACCCACGTCGGCGATATGCACCCCCAGGCAATAGCCCCCATCCGGGAGTTTCTCCAGACAAACGGCGTCGTCCAGGTCCCGGGCATCAGCACCGTCAATGGTAACGATAAGCCGCTTACGGTAGTCACGGCGGCCCGCCACCTCCTCCGGCCGCACGCCGGCCGGGACAACTTCCGCTTCATTAAGTACCTGGCGGGGAAAGTGCAGCGGTAGCTGGTACTTATAGATGATGGCCAGGATATCCACGCCCGGTTCTCCCTGACGGCCCAGCACCTGGCTCACCCGGCCCTCGGGCGGGCGCCGGTCCTCAGGCCAGCGGGTTATTTCCACCACCACCTTATCCCCCTGTCTGGCTCCGTCCAAGCCTTCCGGGGGAACGAAGATATCCCGGCCCAACCTCTTTTCATCGGGCGCGACAAACCCGAATTTTCCCCGTTTCTCCAGGGTGCCCACCACATGCCGGTTGGCCCGCTCCAAAACCCGGATAACTTCCCCCTCGGCCCGCTGCGCCGCACGCGAGTGGCGCAGCAGGCGCACCATCACCCGGTCGTTATGCATGGCCCCGTGGAGGTTACCCTCGACGACAAAGATATCTCCCGTATCGCCCGCTTCAGGCAGCACAAAGGCATACCCGCGCGGGTGCCCCTGCACTGTACCGGCCACCAGCCCCATTCTTTGCGGCAGGCCGTACCTGCTCTTGCGGGTGCGGACTACCAGGCCCCGGGCCTCCATATCAGCCAGCAGCCCCAGGAATTCAACCAACTCAGTTACGCCTAGAGCGCCGGCCAGTTCTTCGGCGGTCAACGGCCTGTAGCTCTTTTCCTCCATGTAGGCCAGGATATCTTCGGTACGCAATGGCTAACCCCCATCCAGTACTCAGGGAAACCTTGGGCAGGCGCTCAAGGGGCCAACACCAGGGATGGAGATGGCCGGCCCGTGTAGTACCCCTGGGCGTAGTCTATTCCCAGCCGCGCGGCCACCTGGCAAATACTCTCGCTTTCCACGTGTTCGGCAACGGTCCTGATGCCGAGTTTATTGGCCAAGGTCACAATGCAACTTACGATGGCGAGGTCTGCCGGTTCCCCGTCCGCCAGGTGCCTGATAAACTCCCCTTCGATCTTCAGGAAGTCAATGGGAAGCCTCCGGATGTACCAAAAAGAGGAAAACCCGGAACCGAAATCGTCAACGGCAAACTTGAACCCCTGTTCCTTCAGGGCGAACACCAGGCCTTCCAAAAGATCGAAATTGGCCACAGTTTCCCTCTCGGTCAGCTCGAACACCAGGCGCGACGGGTCGAAACCGTACTCCCTGACGAGCCGGCGTACGGCTGCAACGAACTCGTCGGCGGCTGACGCCCGCGGGGAGACGTTCAGAAACAGAAGGCCGGAGAACCATCCTCTTTGGCCGCAGCCAGTGCTTTCTCGGTAATTAGGAGGTCCAGCCGGTTAATCATGCCCATTTCCGCGGCCGTCCCCTGTTTATATTATAGCGCACGCACGCTTTTTGGGCTAGACGCTAGCCTGGTTAAGATGGGCTTCGCCGTAATTTGTTTTGTTGAGACGAGGGCGAATCCTTGGGGATATTGTACCCCTTGCCACACCGTCGCGAAGTGGGGGGACGGTACGCATGCTGCAAGGGGTTCCGCGTGAAAGGGGTCACTCGCTAACTTCAGCTGTCCTTTCGTTCCCCAGTTTCGTATGGGCCTAACAGATAGTGCGCGGTTGGGAGCCCCTTTTTGGGGGCGGACGGGGAGAGCTGCACTGAGGCCGACCCGAGCCGGCGCGACGGAGCGAAGCGGAGTGCGAATTTGGTCGTCCCTGCTCGTCTCTCCCGTCCCGGCAAGTCCCGTCCGGTAAGGCTTTTCAGCCTCTGTCATCCCAGCCTGTCCTCTGCAAAACTGCCTCGTACTAACCAGTTGGTTTGCAAAATGTTTACAAGCCGCACCCACCTGCCCCTCCCTCTGGCCCGCTGAGGCCGTCGGGAGGGAGCACGTACCTGGTGAGGCCGCGTTACTTATGGTTCCTTCACTTTATGGTCCCAGGCCAAAGGTTTTTCTTGATCAGGTAAAAATGTCGGTCGAAGCTGAAAACGTCATGGATATTCCGGGCCTTGAGCACGGCAAAGCTAATGGCATCGGCGTAGGAGAGATCCTGGTCACGGAAGCGGCGCAAGTACGCTTCTGCTCCTTTGGAAAGGGCCTGATCGGGATATACCAATATGAGCCACTCGCTGGATGCAGCTTCGTTAACCACGTCCAGAAACAAATGGCCGGCAGGGTATCCGTATCCCACGTGATAGCGCAACCAGGTATACGTTTCGGAAATGACCAGCAGAGTGGTAAACAGCCTGGTATCCTCGGTAAGCGAGGCGTAAAAGGCCGCGGCTTCCTCATGGTGAGCATCGTTCTTATCACAAAGAGCGATGAAGCCACTGGCGTCAGCAAAGAGTTTAGAGGGGGGCTTTCCCGCCATAGAGTTCCTCCTTGTAATGTCGGGAGCCGGTGCCAGGACCATCTACCTTGCCGATAAGGCGGGAAAAAGGATCGCTCGGGCCCCCTCTTTGCTTATCAGCCGGCGCAGCACGGAGGCCGAGCTTCTTGAAGAGCTCTTTCTGCTCTTTGGGGCTCAGCCTCCTTATTTCCTCCACCAGCCGGTCAACGGACATGTCTATTTCTCCTTTCTGAATTGTTTCATGGCGCCTGCGCGCGTAACCGTCTAGGAGCCCTGCCGTTATTATAACTCGCCGTCCGCCCCCAGACCAGTACCTTGCGCCTTCTATTTTGACCCACCGCTACGTCTATGGGAGCCATTATTCTCCGTTTCAGCTCGGATGGTCCGGAAGGCTGCGACCACCGCCACCGCGTCACAAGCTGTAGAGATCCTTGGCGAGCCAGCAGTCTGGCGGTAGTAGCGTCCCATATGGTTGGCGGGAGCCCCCTTTGGGGGCGGATGGGGAGAGCTGCACTGAGGCCAGCCCGCAGCCGGCGTGACGGAGCGAAGCGGAGTGCGACCGCCGGCAAGGCACGGCCGCCGCTTACCCACTGCCTTGCGCCGGGCGGGCGGGGGAGTAAAATGGACCTGGCACTCAAAGGCCACAAATCACCCGTGAAGGAAATAAAGATACCGCTTCAAAAGCCAGTAGACGGCAAAGGTTTCGGGAGCCAGGTTGGTTTGCGCGGCGCTGCTTGTTGCGGATGTGGGGCTGCAGTACTGTTTTACTCCCGCTCGAATCCGTGGCTCGTGAACTTGAGTGTTCTGCTATTCTCGGTCACGATCCGTTGGACGTTCTCCGGAACTCCGTCGGGCACCGTGGCCTCGATCTCCAGCGTTACTTGCACCCGGGCACCGGGCAGTCCGGCCAGGTGGGCGATAACCTCCTCGGCGACCTTGCCGGCGTCTCTCCCCACACGGGTGGGGTCTAGAGTCACGCTCCCGTGAAAGCGACGTGGCAGAATGGGACGTGGAGGCTGTCCCAAACCGGGTGTCGCTGGGGTTCCTGCCGCTCCCGCTTCCGGGGCCCCGGTCACCGTGCCGGGTGTTCGAGCGGACTGGCCGGCCGCCGCCTGCTCGACACCGAGCTGTCGGCGAGCCACACCGGGCTTGACAACCAAGCCCTGCGGGTCAGTGTCTGAAATCGGTACATCCTGACCTGCCCGCAACCCACGGTAGCGTCCGGTAGCCTCGTCGAAACTATCGGCGTAGGCGAAGGCGTCAGTATCCCATGTGAGGAGCCTCAGGCCGTCGCGGATGGCCTGGATGAGCACCGCCGGGTTCTTGAGCCGGGACAAGTAGATGTACCGCGCGAAATCCTCCACCAGTTGCCTGATCTCGACGTGGTCACCCCGCCAAAGAGGTACCCGGTCGAGCTCCATGCGCAGCCGGGTGCCTGCCAGAGTCGTGACCAGGAGTTCCTCTCGCCCGTCTGGCGCACGTCCAATCGCACGCGCCGCTCGATTTCGCTCTCGACCTTCTCGGGCTCGCGCTTGAGCTGTTCAGCGCGGTCCTCGGCGAGCTTCGTGACCGTCGGTTGCGTCGCATTCCAATAGCGCGTGCCGTCCTGGTAGAGGTACGTCGCCGCGCTCGCCAGTCGCCGGAGCGCATCGCCGAACACGTTGGAGGACTCGCCCGGCATGACGCAGCCGAGCTTGATCCGCCGGTCTTCGACCCCGCGGTGGGCGGCTGTCGCCGTGGGCGCCGACCCCAGGTAGATCGTCCGCGCGGCACGCCGGCAGGCGGAGAACTTACCGAGGTTCGGCACCTCTCCATCGAGCCGCGCCGGAAGCGAAGCGGGACCGTCCACGTCTTTCTCGATCACCGGCAGCCAATTGTCCGAGAGATACCGCGTCAGCTCGAACTGCACGCGCGGGTCGTCCACCGGAATGGAGCACGGGAGGATCAGGGGGTTCTTGTCGCCCTTCTCCCACAGGCTGTGGATGACCGCGGCCATCAGGCGCAGCACGCCGCGGGTGCGCTGGAACTTGAGCAGCGTGGACCAGTCGGTGTAGAGCCGGTCGAAGACCTCCGGGTGGATCGGGTACGCGGCCTTGATCCGCTGCTCATAGCCGGCCTCACGGCACTCGGGGGGGAATTCCTCGCGCTGTGTCCGGTACAGGTCGGTAAACGCGCGCGCCACCACATCGCGCGCCTTGAACTTGATCGGGGTTGGTGAAGGGTTGGAAGAGCCTGCGACGGACGATCTTGAAGCCCTCTCCCGCGGACAGGGATAGGATTGGAATCTTCCTCAATTAGTTGTTGCCCACAGCTCGGAAAGGGTCTCTGCTTGTTCAAGCACGGTCTGGGTCGCCGTCTCCTGCTTGTCGGGCGGGTAGCCGTGCTTGCGGAGGATGCGCTTCACCAGCACCCGGAGGTGAGCGCGCACGTTCTCTCGCACCGTCCAGTCAATGGTCACATTGGTGCGTACGGCTGCCACGAGCTCTCGGGCGATGGCGCGTAGGGTTTCGTCGCCCAGGATCTTCACCGCCCTGTCGTTGGTTTCGAGTGCGTCGTAGAAGGCCAGTTCATCTTCGGTCAGACCGAGCTGCTCGCCGCGCCGGTCCGCCTCACGCATCTCCCGGGCCAACGCGATCAGCTCTTCGATCACCTGCGCCGCCTCGACGGCGCGGTTCTGGTAGCGGCGGATTGCCTGCTCCAGCAGTTCGGCGAACGAACGGGCCTGGACAATGTTCTTCTGCCGGCGGGTGCGGATCTCGCCGTTCAGCAGCTTGCGCAGCAGCTCCACCGCCAGATTCTTCTGCGGCACCCCGCGCACCTCGGCCAGGAACTCCTCGGAGAGGATGGAGATATCCGCTTCTTGAGGCCCGCCGCCGCGAAGATGTCCACGACTCCTGCGGGGGCGATGGCGCGCGAGACGATCTGCCGGATGGCGCGGTCCATTTCCTCCTCTGTTTTCACCTCGCCCGGCGCGCGCTTGGCCAGGCTCGCCCGCACTGTCTGGAAGAAGGCCACGTCGTCCCGGATGCGCAGGGCCACCTCGTGCGGCACAGCCAGCGCAAACGCCCGGGAGAGCTCGTGCACGGCGCCCAGGAGGCGATCCTTGCCATGCTCCTGGGCGAGGATGTGCTCCTGAGCCGAGGGCAGGAGCGAGAGCCGCTCCTGCGGCGAGCCGCTCACCCACCTCGACCAGTCGAAGCCGTGGAAGAGGTCGCAACAGACCTCGTACTAAGAGGCGTACCTGTAAAACCAATGAAGGAAGCGTTCGGCAGTGCGTCGGGCATGTGGCGGGCGAAGCCGTCGATGAAGTCGTACTGGCTACCCCGCGCTGCCACGTTCGCCGTAGGTCAGTCCGAACACCGTATCCGCAAGCCAGCGCCGGAACCCTTCGTTGTCGCTGAACTGCTTAAAGAGCTCGGTGTCATCCTGGAGCAGCGCGATCATGACACGAACGAGCGCCTTGTCGTGCTCGATGCGTGCGTTCTGTTTGTCGGAATACTTGCGAGCATTCTGGTAGGCGGTGTCGGCCGCTACGCGTGCGGGAATCTCCTCGGTGATGAGTTTGCGCACCCGATCAGCGTCGGTCCAGGGGATGTTGCCGAACTGATCATTGAAAGCCTTGATGATGTTCGAGAGACGGTCGAGCTCCGGTTCGGGCTTGTGTCCGCCGCCCGCCGTGGGCACTGGTTCGATCTCGACATCCGCATCGGGAAGCGCGATCCTCATGGTCGCCTGCTTCTCGACCCGGTAGCTGTCCATGTCAATCGCCTCGAGGATGCCCTTCGAAAGGTCCTCCTCTTTCGGCGCCGGCAACTTGGGTACCAGGAAGTTGAGGAAGATCGATAGCTTCTCCCACTCGGCGTTGGTGTAGGGGAGGATCGAAGACAGAAAGCTGTACGTTCGCAGAAACGCCTTGGCCTTGCCTTTGAAGTCGACCTGACCGTCCTCGTCGAGATGCTCCACGTAGGTGTCGACGCAAGCGTCAAGGATCGGGTCGAGACGGTCGCGGTCGGCGCCGTCCAGGTACAGCCGTACCAGTTCATCCACCTGTTCGGGCGCGTACACCTGGTACCTGTCGAGGTCGGACTTGAGGTCGTGCAGCTTGTTCGGGTCGGTCTCGTCCGCGAGGATGGTCGTCCGGTAATAGGGCTCGAAGGCCTTTCGGATCGCCTCCGGGTCGTTGACGAAATCGAGGACGAAGGTGTCGTGCTTCTGCGGGTGGGCGCGGTTGAGGCGCGAAAGTGTCTGCACCGCCTTGACCCCGGAGAGCACCTTGTCCACGTACATGGTGTGCAAAAGCGGCTCGTCGTAGCCGGTCTGGAACTTGTCGGCGCAAATTAAAAACCGATACGGGTCCTCCCGGATCATGTCGGCGATCTGATTCGAGGGAAAGCCGTTGAGGCTGGCCTCGGTGACCTGTTGCCCGCCATACTCGTGCTCACCCGAGAAGGCCACAATCGCCCGATAGGGGCTCTTGCGCTTGGCAAGGTACGCCTTAAAGGCATGGAAGTACTGGATGGCCCGCTCGATGCTGCCGGTCACCACCATGGCCCGCGCCTGGCCGCCGACCTTGCCCTTGGCAATCACCTGCTCGTGAAAGTGGTCCACCATGATCTCGGCCTTGAGCCGAATGGCGTGTTCGTGCCCCTCGACGAAGCGGCGCAGCTTCTTCTGCGCCTTTTTGACGTCGAATTCCGGGTCGTCCTCGATCTTTTTGATAAGCTTGTAGTAGCTTTTGACGGGCGTGTAGTGGGCCAGCACATCCAGGATGAACCCTTCCTGGATGGCCTGTTTCATGGTATAGCTATGAAACGGCCTGTGTTTAACCGTGCCGTCGGGCTGCGGTTCGGGGGCACCGAACATCTCGAGCGTCTTATTCTTAGGGGTGGCGGTGAAGGCGAAGTAGCTGGCGTTTGGCAGCAGCTTACGGGCCTCCATGAGCCGGTTGATCCGGTCCTCGAAGGTTTCGTCTTCGTCCTCCGCACCGGCCTCCGACAAAGCCACGCTCATCTTGGCCGAGGTGCGGCCACCCTGACTCGAATGCGCCTCGTCGATGATGATGGCAAAACGGCGCCCGCGGTGCTCGCTGCCGATTTCGTCGAGGATGAACGGGAACTTCTGAAGCGTCGTGATGATGATCTTCTTGCCGCCCTCGATGAAGCGCCGCAGGTCTCCCGAATGCTCGGCGTGCCCCACCGTCGCGCTCACTTGGGCGAACTGCTTGACCGTGTCCCGGATCTGCTGGTCCAGGATGCGGCGATCGGTCACCACGATGACAGAATCGAAAACCGGCTTGCCGTCTTTCACCAGGCCAATCAACTGATGGGCCAGCCAGGCGATGGAGTTGGATTTGCCGCTGCCGGCCGAATGCTGGATGAGATACCGCCGCCCTGCGCCGTGCTCCCGTGCATCTGCGAGCAGCTTGCGCACCACGTCGAGCTGGTGGTAGCGCGGAAAGATCTGCTTGCGCGACTTCCTCCCGCTTTTTGGGTCCTTCTCCTCGACGAGTTGCGCGTAGTTTTCGAGGATGTCGGTCAGGCTCTCGCGGGTGAGGACCTCCCGCCACAGGTAGTCGGTCTTGATCCCGTGGGGATTGGGCGGATTGCCCGCGCCGTCGTTGTAGCCTTTGTTGAAAGGCAGAAACCACGACGCCTTGCCCGCAAGGTGCGTGCAGAACCACACCTCGCTGTCGTCCACCGCGAAGTGCGCCATGCAGCGGCCAAGCTCGAAGAGCTTCTCGCGCGGGTTGCGGTCGCGCCTGTACTGCTCGATGGCGTCATGCACCGTCTGCTTGGTCACGCGGTTTTTGAGCTCGAAGGTGAAAACCGGCAGGCCGTTGATGAAGAGCACCAGGTCCAGCGCCCGCTGCGTCTCGTCGCGGCTGTAGTGGAGCTGGCGCGCGACGGTAAAGCGGTTCTGCTCATAGAGCGCTCGGGCCTTTTCGTTGCCAGGCGAAGGCGTGCCGTAGAAAAGCTCGATGCGGTGCGGCCCATGCTGGATGCCGTTGCGCAGCACGTCCACCACCCCGCGCTTGCTCACCTCGCCCTGAAGGCGCGCCAGAAACTTCCGCCGGGTGGGGCTGTCGTTATCCAGATCGAGCGCTTCGGCTACCTCGGGCTGCGTCGAGCGCAGAAAGGCCGCAAGTTGAACTAGATCGACGCAGTACTCCCGGTCGTAGTCGGCCGGGTCGCCGGGGAGCCAGCCCACACCGCCGAAGGGTGCCGGCGTCTCGGCGACGACCAGCGGGACGCCCGCAGGCCTGGGCACGCAGTCACTGCCAGTCAGCGCCCGGCAGATTAGGCTCTCGAGCCCAGCTTCGCTGGTGTCGGTGGGTGTCATGGTTCAACCTCCTCGGAGAGGGCCTCTGCGGCGGCCTCTTCATCTGTCGCCTCACCTTCTGCAATCTCCTCCGTGTCCATCAACTCAGCCTCCTCCTCGGGCGGCTCCTCTGGCAGCCGCGCCGCGACCTCGCGCACATCCACCCTGCCGGTGACCACATCGGCGATGAGACGGGTGCGGTATTCGCGCAGGAGGTCAATTTCGCGGCGAGCGGCGGAAATAGCGGTGTCGACGTTCTCGGTTTGCTCTCGAAGTCGTTGGAGAATCGCTTGTTGTTCGGCCTTTGGTGGCAAAGCTATACACAGTCGCCCATACCGTGTAGGATTAAGATTAGACTGATGTAGGCTCGGAATAGCTTCTCGCCGAGCCCTTGATAATGTAGATGCATCGTTAAGAACCAAGTTTAGAAATTCAGGTTCGTTTTCTTTTGTTGGGCGCATTCGCACAAGATAGGAAGCAAATGTTACTGGAGACTCATAGCCGGAGAATAGAGCGACCTTGCCAACTAGCTCAGCACTGTTAGTCCGGTTAAAGAGGAGATCGCCCGGAGACAACAGGAGGTTCGGATCAACCGTGTCAACTCCGCCCGTGTCGGGAATTATTACTTGACCATTCTTAAGATGTCCCATCGTCAAAAGCCTAATCGTACCCGAATCGGAACCAGACTCTGATATACCGTAATCCATGGAAGAAAATGCTCGCTTTATCGGCACCACCTCCCAATGCGACGGCACCTCGCCCAGCCACTCCACACCGGAGGGCTTGTATGCTGGATAGGGCTGGCCGGTGCGGACGTCGATCTTGCCGGTGACGGCCTGGTGGATGAGGGCCTGCTTGTACTCCTCCAGCAGTTTGATCAGTTTCTGCTTGGCGCGGATGTATCGCCGGATCCGCCGGTCCACATAATCAAGGAAGCGGACGATGGCGGTTTGTTCGGGGAGGGGTGGAACCACAACCGGTATCCGCTTCATTCCGTGGATGGAAAGGTCCCATTGGCCAATGCGGACGCCATCCGATTCGTGGGCAAAGAACGCCACATAGGTCTTGCTTCTGAGTAACGCTTGGCCGAAACGTTGATCTCCTATGCGAAAATCGAACACGAAATACGCCGGGCTCACAATTCCATCCATTGATGCGATTCCGAGCGAGCCCTGCCATGCCTTCATTTTGTTGATGACGAGGTTGCCCTTGCGAACGACCTTGTAATTGCTGAGATCATCCGGAACAAAGTTGTGGTTCTCATCCTCACTCATGGAGGTGCGGGGAATGACGCCCTTCTCACGAACTACAGAGAGCAAAGGTAGATCAGGTTGACCGCGTTGGCTAATTGGCGATGTCAGGGAACCAAGGCTGCGAACCTCCCAATGCGCCGGCACCTCGCCCAGCCACGGCACGCCTGAGTCCTTGTAGTTAGGATAGGGTTTGAGTCCGTCGATCATGGCTCTCCCACACTTCTTTCGGTTGAACCCGCCTGCCAGTCCTTTGCAATCCGCGCCCAGTCCGTATCGCGCGATACTGGCTGACCCTCTTCGTTCCTGCCTATCCATACATCCCAAAAATCTGGATCATCGGAGCGGGGCCGCTGGGACTCGGGTAGATCGTTCATCTTCACAAGGACTGGAAGTTCCGATGCCCACCCCAGCAGAATTGCGTGTTGGGATGGCAGCGACGGCAGTTCGCGCAACAGCCCCCTAAGGTTGTCCGGCACAAGGCGATAGACTAGTTCCTGGTCCCGGTCGTTGCTGATCCGATGAAGCAGAAAAGTATTGCATTGCGATAGCACCGTGGGAGAGAGTTCAGACGGGCGCTGTGAGGAAAGGACGAGGCCTAGGCCAAACTTCCGGCCCTCGCGTGCGATCCGCTCAAAGACCTGGCAACACACCGCAGCAGCGTCCTGGTCCTCAGCGTCGTCCTTGTAGCGTTTGATAAAGGTGTGTGCTTCTTCCATTACCAACACTGTCGGTAGCGCAACACGATTGAGCTTGACGTAGCGTTGCAGTGCTTCGAAAACCATACGGGCGATTACGGCCGTAACAACGTGCACTACGTCAGTAGGCACCAGGGAAAGATCAATCACCGACACACAGCCATTTTTGGCATTATTGCTGCCAATATAATCTCTTAGCCATTTGTCGAGCGTGATGTCGGAGGCATTGCCCAACACTGGCTTCATCCGAGTATCGGCTAGTAACGCCCGAATGCGTACCAACAAAGTTTCGATGTGCTCGGTGACGTTTAGCATCTCCCCCGCTGCCTCTAGGCAGCGTAGCAGGGATGCACCATCGAACGGGCGCGGCGAGTCCACATCAGATGGGACTAGATCAGATGGAGACCCACCAAAAACTGAATAGGCTTCGCTTGCTTTCGCAAGAAGGTCCTGAACTTCCTGGCGCGAGAAGTCCCATTGAGGATGCTGAACACGACGAGGTTTACAAAGACTTTCAATTACATCGACCAAGTCTTTGAGCTTGGCGTGTTGTTCTTCATCAAAGGATACCAACTCGGGCTCCAATCCATGCTTCCACTTCTCAAGCTTTTCGAAAAACGATTTAGGTTTGGGGAAGTTCCCCCAGGGTGTGCCGGTGTTCTGTTCAATCCGGATAGTGGTTACGATTGTTCGAAGAAAACGTCGCATTTCGTGACTGCGATCAGGTGCTGGCTCTGTAACGCCATCCCGCAAAAAACGTAGGGCGTGCATAAGTGCTGGCCGCTGCGTCTTTGCGCTCGCCTGGGTAAACGCGCACCATTCAGCGCTGTTCCAGAACCACAATGGTACCTTCAGCGGTGCTTCGCCCTCTCCAGCGTTCACTTTGAAAATGCGCGCGCTAATGCTAGGGTCATCCTTCGGAAACGCCCGTGAATACTCACCATTGGGGTCGAGAATAATAAAACGGGCGTTCGGACGACCTGAGCACTCCCGCTGTGCTGCCTCAATGCTCCAGCGAACCAGCCCGGCGACAGAGCACGATTTGCCGCTGCCCGTGTTCCCAAGTACGGCGAGGTGGCGGCTGAATAGCCGGTCCGGATCAACATATACTCTTGCATCGTTCGCCACAGGGCTTGTACCGATGCACACACGCTTTTTTTCGCCAGACTCAACGATTGCTCGGAGCTGTTCATCGGTAGGAAGCAGAGCAGGAGCACCCACTGATGGCAGAATATCGCTACCTCGCCTGAAGACGAAGCCCTCGCCATTGCGATCCGCACGCAATATGCCGAGTGGATTTAAACTGAGGCGCCGGAGTGGATAGGGTAAATCCACCAAGCCGAAATCTTGCATCCCGCGCCTCTTCGGAAAAGGCGAGCGTTCAACCGTGATCCACTCTACCTGACCTACAAGAAACCCTTGATCGACAGGAATCAACAGGTATCCATGTACCCTGGGGAACGGTCTTGGCCCTCCTGTGTTGAGTGCTACCGACTCCGGAGCTTCGATATCGATAGCAATTTTAATTTCATCGGGAGAGACGAACTCTACCGACCCAATCTGAAGAGTGCTGGCACGTTCGAATAATGTCTGTCTCATGACAAGTTCCTTCTTTTATTCTCTGCCTCTGCGTTGGAAGCTTGGCTTTCCTGGGTCTGCGCGCCCAATCGTGCCTTGAGCAAATCTGCCATTCGGATTGTCGTTCGGTCGATTGCAGGCTTCGGTAGATAGTGATCAACGAGTGTTTTAAGATTGCCGAGATGATCGCCCAGCAAGAGCGTGACTTGAGAGCTTCGGCCCAACCTCTCGTACGTTCGCATGATCCGACCGAGTGGGTCGCTGTGCGAGATGATCACCAGGTGTGCTGATGGTATCGTCAGCATGTCTTCGATGATTCGATTGATGTGTTCATCACCGAAGCTGTATCCGTAACAGACCAGCGTGCTATTCGGCCGACTGATCGCCACAGCAAAGTCGCGGAATAGTTCACTGTAAGGATAGAAAAGCGTCTCCATGTCCTTCGCCGGGTTGGGGTAAATCATCAGTTGCAATGCTGTTGCACCCTTCAGGCCCGGGGCTTGAAGGTAGGGGCCTATATCGTTTGCACCGAATGGCAGGCCTATGCGTCGAATTTCCCCGTGGCAATCAACCCAATCCACTGAACCATGTAATTTGGTAAAGCGGGCTACGCCCTCCAAATAGCGTGGTTCACCCCGAATGCCTGGCGGGTTGTAATGCAAGTCAACATCAACGCGCGATGCCCGGAATATTGGCGCAAGGGTGCCGACGAATCGATCGATCAATCGTAGACCTGCCAGATCCGCACCCGCTTCGATATAGCGATCATAATTCGTGGTGAAGAGATGAAGACGGTCGCGCGTACCCGATCGGCTTGCGAAACTCATAAGGAAGCTAACGAGGTAGTTGAATGCAGCCTCACGTCCCTTGCACTTCTTAACTTGCTCGCTCTGCGCACAGTTCTCTCCCTCGTTTCCGTTGCCATCCGGTGCAGAAGCCAGGTTTCGCTCACCTTCCAGGATCGAAGTGGCGAAGGACCTAAGAGCCTCGCTCAGTTCTTGTCGCAAGTCCTCGGTCTGCTTTCGCTCCGGGGCATCGTCTGCTTTTGTCGCTGCAAGGATTTGCAAACCACGGAGCAACTCATTGACCACGCGGATTTGGTCTTCAATGTTTCCCCTGTCGCGCCTCGCCTGTGTGGCTATTCGCTTAACCTCGATTTCGATCTCTTCTTTCAATGTCTGAAACTCTTTGGCACTCATTCCTGGAAGCGGCTGACATGTTGCCAATCCGTGAACGGCGTGAGTGAGTCCCGACCCTACAAGCAGGGATAAATGCTCGGACTGACAAAGTGCCGTCAGCCACGGCTCTATGCGTTCCCGTAGTTTCTCAGGCCCGAACTCTTCGTTGGCTTTTGCCCAAGAACAGCTCACGCCGTCTGCCAGTTTAAAGCAATCGTTAGCCTCCGGAGAGGAATCTCCTCGGACCAGAGTCACCGGCATAGGGTCATCCCGCGTCTTGATGATCTGTTGTCCGTCTTCAAGCCTCATCGCGTCTGACCTCCCAAAATCTCATCCAACAACCCCTCCGCCTCCTTCTCCACCGCCAGCAGGTCGGAGCGGATCTCCTCCAGAGTGCGCAGGGCCTTTGGTTTGTAAAAGTAGCGGTTGAAGTTGATCTCGTAGCCGATCTTGACGCTTTCGGGGTCGTACCAGGCATCCGGAGCGTACGGCAGCACCTCGCGGCGCAGGAAGGTCTCGATGGCCGTGCGCTGGTCTTCCGGGCTCGGCAGGTAGCCGGGTTCCTGGCAGGCGGGGCACTCGAGGAAGGGGATCTGCTCGCTGTCGCGAAGCTCCGTGTCCGGCTCGTACTCCACCACGCGTGGCTTGCCGTGAATGGTAGCCTCGAACAGGCCGCGCAGGGGCGCGGGTGCGGTGCCGGGCTCGTGAATCTTCTTGATGACCGGCGGTGCGTCGTCGGCACGCTCGGCCGTTTCCCGAATCGCCTTGATCTCCTTGGGAGTGTAGGCGCGTTCGGGGTCGATGCCTTTCAGGCGCAGGGGACGTTCCACCGTCACCTTCCAGTAGCCGAAGGCCGCGTTGGGGAAGATCTTGGACTGCTCGGTCTCCTCGAATTTGAGAAAGGCATCAACAATGCGACGGATGTCCTCTTCGGACAGCTCGCAGTTCTTCTTGCCCAGGTTCTTGCGCAGGGGCTTGTACCACTGCGTGGCATCGATGAGCTGCACGCGGCCTTTGCGGTGCGCGGGCTTCCTGTTCGTGAGCACCCAGACGTAGGTGGCGATGCCGGTGTTGTAGAACATGTTAAGCGGCAGGGCGACGATCGCCTCGAGCCAGTCGTTTTCGATGATCCAGCGGCGGATGTTGCTCTCGCCCTGGCCGGCGTCCCCCGTAAACAGCGACGAGCCGTTGTGCACCTCGGCGATGCGACTGCCGAGCGGGGTCTCGTGCTTCATCTTGGAGAGCATGTTCACCAGGAACAGCATCTGGCCGTCACTCGAGCGGGTGATGAGCGACAGCTCCTCGCCCCGGTGCTGCACGACGAAGCGCGGATCCTTGACGCCACTTTTGCCGCCCATGCGCTCGAGGTCGCTCTTCCAGCTCTTGCCATAGGGCGGGTTGGAGAGCATGAAATCGAACTCGCGCCCGGGGAAGGCGTCGTTCGAGAGCGTCGAGTGCTCCGGACCGCCGACGACGTTGTCGGCGGCGTCACCCTCACCCTTGAGCAGTAGGTCGGCTTTGCATATGGCGTAGGTCTCGGCGTTGATCTCCTGGCCGAAAAGGTGCACCGAGACCTGTTTGCGGCGTTCTTTCGCCAGTTGCAGTAGGGTTTCCTCGGCCACCGTGAGCATTCCGCCCGTGCCGCAGGCGCCGTCGTAGAGAAGGTACGTGCCGGATTCGATCCGGTCGGCGATCGGCTCAAAGACAAGACGGGCCATAAGCTTCACGGCGTCGCGCGGCGTCCAGTGCTCACCGGCCTCCTCGTTGTTCTCCTCGTTGAAGCGGCGCACCAGCTCCTCGAAAATGGTGCCCATGGCGTGGTTATCGAGGCCTGGCAGACGCACGCTGCCGTCGCTGTTGAGGACGGGCTGCGGGCTCAAGTTGATCGAGGGGTCGAGGAACTTCTCGATCAGGGTGCCCAGGGCGTCGGCTTTGGCCAGGCGCGGGATCTGGTTGCGGAACTCGAAGTTGTCGATGATCTCTTGGACGTTGGGCGAGAAGCCATCGAGGTAGGCACGAAAATCCGCCTCCAGTTGCTGGCGGCTGGCGCGAGCCTTGAGGTCGCGCAGGGTGAACTTCGATGTGTTGTAAAACGCCTGTCCAGCCTGGCGCAGGGCGGCGTCCTGGTTCACGATGCCGGCCTTGTCGAGCGAGGCCTTCATATCGAGCACCGCCTGCTTGGTGGGCTCCAGCACCGCATCTAGCCTACGGATAACGGTCATCGGGAGAATGACATCGCGGTACTTGCCGCGCACATAGAGATCGCGCAGCACGTCGTCGGCGATACCCCAGATGAAATTCGTGACCCAGGTCAGTTGGCCGTTTTCCATGTTAAACCTTCCTCCATAAAGGTTGCATACTGTCTAGTGACGGCGGGCCAGACTTCCAGCGCTTGTCCTCGCGGAGGCGCTCGCCGCCCCAGTCGCTCATGTTGAAGGGCGGATTGGATAGGATGTAGTCGGCCTTCAAGTCCCGGAAGGCATCATGGTGAAACGTATCGCCGTGGGCGATCTGGCCGTCGATGCCGCGGATGGCAAGGTTCATCCTGCAGAGCCGCCAGGTGGTGTAGTTGGACTCCTGGCCGTAGATCGAGATGTCGCCCCTGGCCTTGCCCCCGTTGCCGTTGCCGGTGGCGTGGGCTTCGATGAACTTGACCGACTGAACGAACATGCCGCCCGAACTTTAGCAGGGGTCGTAGACACGGCCCTTGAACGGCTCCAGCATCTCCGCCAGCAGGCGGACGACGCACGTGGGCGTGTAGAACTCGCCGCCTTTCTTGCCCTCGGCGTTGGCGAACCGGGCGAGGAAGTACTCGTAGACCCGGCCCAGGACGTCCTTGGAACGGCTCTCCTCATCGCCCACCTTGATGTTGCTCACGAGGTCGATGAGCTGGCCCAGCCGCTGCTTGTCCAGCGCCGGACGGGCGTATTCCTTGGGCAGCACGTCCTTGAGCGCAGAATTGTCGCGCTCGATGGCCCACATTGCGTCGTCCACCAGTTGACCGATCGTGGGCTGCTTTGCCTGCGCTTTAAGGTATTCCCAGCGCGCCACCTCTTGCTGCTGACAGCGCCCCCCCCCCCCCCACACACACACAATGGCAAAGAAAAAGACTTCCAGCTATTCATGGCGCTCTTGGATGGCGACCGGTTCGAGGGCTGATTCCGGGACGGTGTTCACCAAGTGGACGTCTCCGACCTGATGCGGCGCATGGAAAAGGAGCGCTTGGTCAAGTTCGATGGCACCCCGCTGTTCCCCGAACGAATCGCCTACACGGTGCCCTACCGGCTCTCGAAACTGCTTAATACAGGGCCGGTGCGTTGTATTCAATTTCCGTAACCTCACCTTTCCAATAACTGAAATCCCCCGTCTCAAGATTCCACATTACTTCGGCTTTTGCAGGGATCCTTATGCCACCGAATCCTCTGTGGTCTGATGCAGCACCCGACCAGGTCTCGAGTGAGTATCCACCGTCTGCTGCCGAATAATATCTCTTTGCTACGAAGTGGATAGCATCTCCCTGTTCGCTAAATGTGAAAACGCCTGAAGCAGTTGCACCTTTGTAGCTCATTGTGGCTTTGGCGGAGTCCTTATCAACTGGTTCCCATTTTATGTATTCGCTCAAAGCAGCGGTGGGAAACCACATTATTTCGCTAAGGAATCTCAACAAAGAGCCCTGGTTAATCTCGTCCCCTCTTCCGTCCACCACCGTCATTAAAGAAAGGAGCTTGATAAGCATATGGGCGCTGCCGTCATAGTACCGATCTCTCCCAACAAGGTTTATCAATGGGGCGGCTTTAGCCCTCACGCTCCAGATAAAGCCAGGCTTATCTACCGTATAGTACTGTACAGCCTCGAAAGGCATCCAAGGTTGTCCCTCTTTGGCTCTGATCACGCCCCTTTGCTTCAGGCGAACCGACCTGACTCTTTCTTTCCCTAGTACATTTGAGTTCTTCAACCACTTCTGAACAATTTCCGGCAAACCCTCCAGATCTGATTCGGTGATAACACTGTCATTTGCTTTTCCCGGGACGCCTGCAAAAAGCTCGTTAACTTCCCCTTTTATTCTCTGGTCCCACGCTATACCTGCCGCCCACGATACAATAGCTAGCAGGACAACAAGGGCTCCTAAAACACCCAGAGAGCAAAGCAAAACCTTTAGCATTTCAACGCCTCCCCATAACGTTACAAACCTTCTTCGCCCGCGGAAATTGCCACTTCACCTGTTTCTGTCACCCCTGTTTTTCCTAAGGCTGTCTCATTTTGTCTTGCTTCTTGGCCCGTCGCGCCCCCGGCCTGGCCGCCCGAGGGCCCGCCAGCGCAGCCGGAAAACGTGATCAGGAGCGCGGCCAGGAGTAGGAGCGCTGCTATACCGTTAAGGCAGAATCCTTTCTTCTGCATGATGCGGAGAGATTCTACATGAATGGAGGGAAGTCCTGCCAAGGCGAGAGGCAAAGGGCCGTCTCGGCCTGCTCGCCGGGCATGACGAAAAACAGCCGGCGGGGTTTGAGGAAGTCATTTTGGTGGTTTGGGAAGGCATTCCGGCTGGTCAGGCCGGTTGGGTTTTCTATGTTCGCACGCAGGCGTATTCTTACCCCAGACTAGAATACACAGCATCTCCAAAGTTTCAGCAGCCCACTGGGCCCGCGAAAATAAAAAGACCAGCAAGCAGACTTCGCCGGTCTTTCTGGCCTTACAGTGACATTAATGCTTGGCGGTATCAAGGGGCTATGACTACCACCGCATCTTTCTCGACTTCATTGCAATTTAGCCCTCAAGCCACTGATCCTTCTCGCCGGCATAATCACCCTTCACCAGGTCCAAAATTACTACGCCTATGGGCCCTAGCGTCTAGGCCACAGCCCCCGTACCCGCTTACCTGATCTAACCAATTAGAGCTATCTTCTTGTGTTGTACCAACTAATGAACTCTTGCCGTGTTGCTTCCGCGTCCTTAAGAATCTTGGCTGTTATTCCTCGCCCTAAGTCTTCTCCTTTATGGTAGGGAACGGTGGCTGTCCGCCCGTCGGGATGCCGAAAAAACATGTGAGACCCCTTCTGTCTTACCAGAATAAAGCCGAGGGCTTCCAGAAATTCAATCATCAGGTCCGCGGTAATGGTGGGCATCCGGTCCATAAGGAATACCTCAGGCGCCTGTTTCTATCTGCTGTACACCGATGAACTTCATGGGCACGGGATCTTCTTCTTCCAGACAGAGTTCAATGACTTCTTTGATGCGGGGGTAGAGCTCCTCCAAGGTTTTGGCCTGGGTATAGCAGCTTTTGAGGGCGGGAACCGTAGCCACGTAGTAGCCATCCGCGTCCTGCTCTATCAGCACTGTTAAAGTGCGGCTCTTAGCCACTTCTCTCACCCCTAAACGTAGTTTAGCCTGCACATCTATTATAAACGACTAGGGTTAGTAATACCAACATCATTTAACCCCCGAACTCCCACTACCGCACCGGCAGGACCCGGGCGGTGCGGTCGCCTTCATCCTTTTCCTCCTCTACCAGGCCTGCAACTTCTGTCTGCCCCTTCTTCGGCCCGGCGGCCTGCCTGCTTTGCGTCCACGCAGCGATGTCGAAGATGGTTAGAAAGACCCCCACAAGTGCGGAAAACTCGTGGGGGCCTATGTACGTGAAGTCCGGATCGGGAAAGAGCGAATGGAGGTGATCCTTAAGATCGACCTACCTTTCCTGCCTGGACCCGGGATTTCTGATAAGCTGGTGGAGGTGGGGGGAGTCGAACCCCCGTCCGGAAGCGCACCTGCAAGAGCTTCTACCAGGATAGTCCCTGTTTTGCTTCTCGCCCCAGGAACTCCCGGGGACCGGATTTCCTGTGGCCAACCTGCTGAGATTTCTCTGCCCCCGGGCAGGTGCCGGTGATCAGAATAGCCCGCTAGCGTTGACACCTTCCCGGCCGCCCACGGGCCGGCTGCCGGGAGGCGTTAGCTGTTAATTAGGCAGCTAAAGCGAGATTATCGTTGGCACTTATCAAGGCCCACCGTTTAACGAGTTGGTGGAATCTCGCCTGGCCACTCGTGCCTATACAACCCCCGTCGAAACCGGTACACCCCCATTTCTTATGTTGATATTATACCACCAAAACCCCCGTTTGCAAACAGCGTTGCAGTGGTGTTACCCGGAAATCGCGCGAATGCCGAATCTGGTGCTTCGACAATATACCGTGTATCAGTGCTCTGTTCCGGCCGATTCCAGGTTAGACGCCCACGACGCCTTCGGCGTCACCATCAGAAGAGTGAAAACGGCAGCCGAGGTAGAGGCGGAACTCTAATCTGGAACTTGGCGCAGCAAGTTCCTACGAGCTCTCACCTCTCACTTCCCACCTCTCACTTCTATTTTCAGGTCAGGCCTTCTGCCGTTCCCGGAAAGCCTTCTCGATCTCCCTTTGGGCCTCTCTCTCGGCCAGGTCCCTACGCTTATCATGCAGTTGTTTGCCCTTGGCTAGGCCCAGTTCTACCTTGGCCAGGCCGCGCTGGGTGAAATAGATGCGCAACGGGATCAGCGTATAACCCCGCTCGCGGGTGCGGCCGATCAGGCGGCGGATCTCATCCTTGTGGAGCAGGAGCTGCCGTGGCCGGAGGGGATCGTGGTTGAAACGGTTTCCCTGCTCATAGGTGCTGATATGGGCATTATAGAGCAAAACCCGGCTCCCTTCCACGCGGGCAAAGCTATCCCGGAGATTCGCCTTGCCCTGGCGCAGGGATTTCACTTCTGTCCCGGTAAGCGCAATACCGGCCTCGTAGGTCTCCTCGATGAAATACTCATGCCTGGCCTTGCGATTTTCGGTAACTATTTTCAGTTCGCCCATGCTACCACCACCTGCGGGGCCTACCATGAAAATGCGGAGGCCAGAGGGACTTACGCCCGGCGATAATTCTTTTCCAGGTAGGCTACTATCTGATCTGAATCCGTGATCACTGTTTCCCCGTCCACCAAAACCGGAATAAGATACTGTCCGGAAACGGAGTAGAGTTCCTGCCGCTGCTCCCGCTCCCGGGACACATTCACCACCGTGTAAGTAAGCCCGAGGTCGGTCATTTTCTGCCGCACCTTGTGGCAATACGGGCATTCCTCGCGCTGGTATAGAGTCAGCATCCGCTCGGGATACCATGGGGATCTGGCCCCCTATCCCTCTCCTCCTTTCCACCTGCCGATTTCAGCGAGTGTCGCCTTGGTAAACGGCCACCTTTTTGCCCCTGGCGGAACCGGCGCTACCGGCTATTTCAACGGCAGCATCTTGGCCTGGCCCCGGGCCGCTACCCGCCCGTCCGGCAACGTGGCCCAGGCTTCCGCTTCGTAAAGGTTATGCCGGTTAATGGTCCTTATCCGGCTGGACAGCCGGATCGTCTCTCCCGCAGGTACCGGGTGGATAAAACGTACCTGCAGTTCAGCGGTCATGACCGTATACCCCAGAGCATAAAGGTGGTTAGCCATGATCTCATCTAGCAGGGTGCTGACAATGCCGCCGTGGACCACCCCCTGGTAGCCCTCGTATTCCGAGCCGACAACCACCTCGGAACAGAGAAAATCCCCATCCTGTTGAAACTGCATGTGCAGCCCGATGGGGTTGGCGTCCCCGCAGCCAAAACACCTGTTATTTGACTGACGCATGGTTTACAGGAGAAGGCTCATCAATAGGGCCACCACGAGAAAAGCGGCCAACAACACCCAGGTGATTTTGCTCAGCAGCTCGTCCAGGCCCTTTTTCTTGCCCCCGAACAGGACCTCGGCTCCACCGGCAATGCTCCCGGATAGTCCGGCGCTTTTTCCCGACTGGAGGACCACCACGCCGATGAGCAACAGGCTCAACAGCAATTCCAGCACCGTCAATGCGGTATGCATTACTTCACCCCCACCCTATTATACCACGGGATAACTCCGGCGACAAGGCAAAGCAAGAATAAGCGGGGTTCGTGGGTTTGCCCCGGTTAGCACGTAGAGGCTGCCCCGAGATCCAAGGCCACGGGACAGCCTCTCACGCCGCCAGGAAATAACTCAGGCCCTGGCCAATCCCTTCAGCCCCTAGAAGAAAAGCGGGGCGAACACTAGGGCGACGATGGACATCAGCTTGATAAGGATGTTCATAGCCGGGCCGGAGGTGTCCTTGAAGGGATCACCCACTGTGTCCCCACAGACGGCAGCGGCATGCGCCGGGGAGCCTTTGCCGCCATGCTGACCGCCTTCAATATATTTTTTGGCGTTGTCCCAGGCGCCGCCGGCGTTGGCCATCATGACGGCCACCAGGAAACCGGTGACCACGGCCCCGGCCAACAGCCCGCCTAGGGCTTCCTTGCCCAGGAACGGAAGCACGCCGACGACGATGGGCACGATGACCGCCAGCAATCCGGGCACCACCATTTCCCGCAGGGCCGCCGCCGTGCTGATGGATACGCAGTGGGCGTAGTCGGGTCTATTCTTACCCTCCATGATTCCCGGGATCTCCCGGAACTGCCGCCGCACTTCCTCGATCATGTCGGACGCGGCCCGGCCCACGGCTTTCATGGTCAGGGCGGCGAAGAGGAAGATGAGCATGCCCCCGATAAAGGCCCCGACAATAACTTCCGGCTTCATGAAGTCTATGGCCTTAATCCCGGCCACCTGGGTATAAGCCGAAAACAGAGCCAGCGCGGTCAAGGCCGCTGAGCCGATGGCAAAGCCCTTGGCAATAGCCGCAGTGGTATTGCCGACAGCGTCCAGGTTGTCGGTCCGCTCCCGCACATCATGCGCCAGTTCGGCCTGTTCGGCAATGCCACCGGCATTGTCGGCAATGGGACCGTAAGCGTCAACCCCCACGGTGGTGCCGGTAGTGGCCAGCATCCCTACAGCCGCCAGGGCGATGCCATAAAGCCCGGCAAAGCGGTGGGCCAGCAAAATAGCCACCGCGACCACAATTACCGGCAGGGCGGTACTGAGCATGCCGGTGCTGAAGCCGGCGATGATGTTGGTGGCCGCGCCCGTCAGCGAGGAGCGGGCGATTTCCTTCACCGGAGCATAGTTAGCCGAGGTGTAGTACTCGGTAATGCGTCCAATCAACACCCCGGCGATCAAACCGGCAATGGTGGCGATAAAGACGCCCGTGCTGGTGTATGTATCCTGGCCGACGTTGAAGCTCGCGGGCAGGAAGGAAGTAATGATAAAGTAACTGCCAACGATAGCCACGATGCTGGCCACCAGGGTGGCCATGTTGAGGGCTGCCTGGGGATTGCCGCCCTCTGAGGTGCGGACAAAAAAGCTGCCGATAATGGAACTGAGGATACCGAAAGCTGCGATCAGGAGCGGCACCAGGCTGCCGTTGGCAATGCCCAGGGCCGAGGCAATGGCAATGGTAGAAACGACCGAACCCACATAAGACTCGTACAGGTCGGCGCCCATGCCGGCCACGTCACCCACATTGTCCCCGACGTTGTCGGCGATTACCGCCGGGTTACGGGGATCATCTTCAGGGATGCCGGCTTCAACTTTACCAACCAGGTCCGCACCTACGTCGGCCGCCTTGGTATAAATGCCACCGCCGACGCGGGCGAAGAGGGCCACCGAACTGGCCCCCAGGGAAAAGCCATTGATAATGGCCGAATTACCCTGGAAAATAAGGTTGACGATACCTAGTCCCAGCATGCCCAGGCCCACCACCGCCATGCCCATGACCGAGCCGCCGGCGAAGGCTACTCCCAGTGCCTGGTTCAGGCTCTGGCGGGCGGCATTGGTGGTCCGCACGTTAGCCTTGGTAGCCACCCGCATGCCGATAAAACCCGCGCCAATAGAACAAACAGCGCCTATGACATAGGCAATGGCCGTACTGGGCGGCATGCGGTCAGGCCCGACGAGAAAGCTCACAATCAAGAGAAAAACCACCATGGCCACAATAAAGATAAAAAGATAGGTATACTCCCGCTTGAGAAAGGCCATGGCTCCCTCCCGGATGGCCAGCCCAATCTCCGCCATCCGTTTGGTACCCTCGTCCACCCGGTTGATCTTGCCGTTCAAATAAAGAATAAAAAGGAGAGCCACCAGCCCCATAACCGGGGCCGCGTACAGGTAAACCGTCCCTGTCATCCTCATCCTCCTTTATCCAGATTATCTCCTACCTGCACAACTGCATGAAGTTTGGTGATCACCCCCTCACCGGGTGCGGCTCAGGCTATCGCGGCCCTGGTACTCGGCCGCATCGCCCAGCTCCTCTTCAATGCGCAGGAGCTGGTTGTACTTGGCCACCCTTTCGCTCCGGGATGGAGCCCCGGTCTTAATCTGCCCGGCGTTGGTGGCTACGGCCAGGTCGGCAATAGTGGTATCCTCCGTCTCGCCGGAGCGGTGAGAAATGACGGCAGCATACCCACCTCGCTGCGCCATCTCAATGGCAGCCATGGTCTCGGTCAAGGTGCCGATCTGGTTCACCTTGACCAGGATGGCGTTGGCCGCCCCCCTGGCAATGCCCTGAGCCAGCTTTTCAGTATTGGTAACGAAAAGGTCGTCGCCAACCAGTTGTACCTTCTGGCCCAGTTGCCGGGTGAGTTCGACCCAGCCCTCCCAATCGTCCTCGCTCAGGCCGTCTTCAATAGAGACTATCGGGTATTTATCTACCAGTTGCCGGTAGTAGTCGCACATTTCCGCGGTGGTACGATCTACTTTTTCCCCGGCAAACCGGTAAATGCCTTCCTGGTAAAGCTCCGAGGCCGCCACATCCAGACCCAGGGCCACCTCCTCGCCGGGGCGATAGCCGGCCGCCCTGATGGCGTCCACAATTATGCCCAGCGCTTCTTCGTTATTCGCCAGATTTGGGGCAAATCCTCCCTCATCGCCCACCGAGGTGGAAAAACCCTTGCGGATGAGGATGGCCCGCAGGTGGTGGAAGATTTCCGCCCCAGCCCGCAAGGCCTTGGCGAAATTACCCAGACCGACCGGCATGATCAGGTACTCCTGGATGTCTAGATTATTGTCCGCGTGCTTGCCGCCATTGATGACATTCATCAAGGGCACGGGCAGAATCCTCGCCCCCACGCCCCCCAGGTAGCGGTACAAAGGCTGCTCCATGTGCATAGCGGCGGCCCTGGCCACAGCTAGGGAAACGCCCAGAATGGCATTAGCCCCCAGCTTGGACTTATTCGGCGTGCCGTCCAGCTCGCACAGGGTCTTATCAATGGAAATCTGGTCCAGGGCGTCCATGCCGACTACCTCGGGCGCGATGACCTGATTGACATTGCCGACAGCCCGCAGCACCCCCTTGCCCAGGAAGCGGTGCTCGTCACCGTCCCGCAATTCTACCGCCTCATAGGTACCGGTGGAAGCTCCCGAGGGCACGGCGGCCAGGCCGTGGGCCCCGCTCTCCAGCCACACCTCTACCTCCACCGTCGGGTTGGCCCGAGAATCGAGGATTTCCCGGGCCCGCATTTCGCTGATAATGGTCATGGAACTTCCTCCTCTAGCGCATTACTGACGTTTGATCAAAGTCCTCCCGGTCATTTCCCGCGGCTGCGGCAGGCCGAGAAGGCCCAGCATGGTGGGGGCCACGTCCCGCAGGGCGCCCCCGGAGCGCAGGGTAACCCCTCCGGCCTGACCGCCGATCAAGATGAAGGGGACAGGATTCGTGGTATGGGCCGTGTGGGGCTCGCCCGTTTCCGCTTCAATCATTTTTTCCGCGTTGCCGTGGTCGGCTGTGAGCAAAACCACGCCGCCTTTGTCCAAAACCGCCTCTACCACCCGTCCCAGGCAGGCATCCACTGCCTCAACCGCCTTGACAGCCGCCTGGAGGTAACCGGTATGACCCACCATATCCGCATTGGCGTAATTCATGATAATAACGTCATAGGTGCCAGTAACAATCCTTTCCAGTGCGGCTTCGGTTACCTGGTAAGCGCTCATTTCCGGCTGCTGATCGTAGGTGGCCACCCTGGGAGAGGGGATCAGGAGCCGGTCTTCGCCGGGATTCGGCTCCTCCACGCCACCGTTAAAGAAAAAGGTTACATGGGCGTATTTCTCCGTTTCGGCCAGGCGCAACTGCCGCAAACCGGCCTGGGACATGACCTGGCCCAGGGTATTCGCCAGGTTGTCAGGCGGAAAGGCCACCGGCGCCGGAATGGTGGCTTCGTACTCCGCCATGCAGACGAAGCGTGGGGCCAGGAACCCCCCGGGACGAACAAAGGCGGTAAAATCAGGGTCCACCAAAGACCAGGTCAGTTGCCGCGCCCGGTCGGCCCGGAAATTGAAGAAGATAATGGCATCCCCCGGCCGCACCAGCCCGCGTGGCTGCCCGGAGCCGCCGGTGATCACCGTCGGCTCCACAAATTCATCTGTCTGGCCGCGGGCGTAGGCCGCTTCCAGCCCTGCCGCCGCTGAAACAGCCTGGTGACCGTCCCCGGCCACCAGGGCCCCGTAAGCCCTGGCCGTACGTTCCCACCGCTTATCCCGGTCCATGGCATAGTACCGTCCCATGAGGCTGGCCAGATCGCCCCGGCCCAGGTCACGCAGCTTTTCTTCCACTGCCGCCAGGTAAGGCCCGGCGCTGGCCGGGGGTACATCCCGGCCGTCGAGAAAGGCGTGCACGTGGAGGCGCTCTACCCCGTGCCGTACCGCCATCCTCAGCAGGGCCAGCAGGTGGTCGAGATGGCTGTGCACCCCGCCGTCAGATACCAGCCCCATAAGGTGCAAGGCCTTTCCCGGGCGCCGGGCCATTTCCATGGCCTGTACCAGCACGGGGTTGGTAAAAAAACTCCCTTCCCGGATAGCCAAGCTGATCCGGGTGAGATCCTGGTAGACGATCCGGCCAGCGCCCAGATTCAGGTGACCTACCTCGGAATTGCCCTGCTGGCCGGCCGGCAAGCCCACCGCCTCACCTGAGGCTTCCAGGCACGTATGGGGATACTCCTGCCAGTAACGCCGGTAGTGGGGCAGGTCGGCTTGACAGATAGCGTTTCCTTCTGGCTCGTCACTTATGCCCCAGCCATCCATGATTATCAGGACCAGTGGTCTGGGGCTCATCCAGCCGCCACCCGGTAGTTGATGATGGCCGCAAAGTCGGCCACCACGAGGCTGGCCCCGCCTACCAGGACGCCGTCAATGTCAGGCTGGGCCATGAAATCGGCGATGTTGCCGGGTTTCACGCTGCCACCGTACTGAAAGCGGGTGTTTTTCCCGGCCTCCGGGCCGCAAAGGGACACGACCAGCCGGCGCAGGTCGCCGATGACCGCTTGGGCATCCGCTGAGGTGGCATTGCGGCCCGTGCCGATGGCCCATACCGGCTCGTAGGCCACCACCAGTCCCCCCACCTGCTCTGGACTCAGGCCCTGGAGCGCCGCCTCCAGTTGCCCCTGGCAAACGCGGGCAGTCGCCCCCTGCTCGCGCTGCTCCAGGGTTTCACCCACACAAATGATGGGAGTTATGTTAACTTCCAGCAGAGCCCTGGCCTTGCGGTTCACCCCGGCATCCGTTTCGCCAAAAAGCTGCCGGCGCTCGGAGTGGCCGACGAGGCCATAGCGGCACCCAACCTCGGCCAACATCCCCGCTGAGACCTCACCTGTAAATGCTCCCTGCTTCTCCCAATAGACATCCTGGGCTCCCACGGCTATGGCCGTGTCGCGGCCGGCCCGCACCGCCGCTTCCAGGGAGACAAAGGGCGGGCAGACCACAATCTCCACCTCTTTGTTTTCCCTCACCTGCGGCCACAGCTCCGCTACGAAGGCTGCGGTTTCAGCCGGCCCTTTATACATCTTCCAGTTACCGGCAATAATCGGACGACGCAATTTCCCCTCTCCTTATCTCTTGTCGTTCAAGGCCGCCACCCCGGGGAGTTCCTTGCCCTCCAGGAACTCCAGGGTGGCACCGCCGCCGGTGGAAATATGGGTTACCCGATCGGCCACGCCCGCCTTTTCCACCGCGGCCACGGAATCCCCGCCGCCCACCACCGTTGTGCCCGGGCAGCGGCTCATGGCCTCAGCCACCGCCTTTGTCCCCCGGTCAAAGGGCTCCACCTCGAACAGGCCCATCGGGCCATTCCAGATAACTGTGGCCGCCCCCTCCACAGCCGCCGCAAACTTCCAGGCTGTCCGCGGGCCGATGTCCAGGATCATCCAGTCCGCCGGTACCTGGTCCACCCCCACCTCGCGGTAGGGAACGCCGGGTTTACCTTCGGGGGCCACCACCACGTCTTCCGGCAGTATCAGCCGGTCGCCGCCGCGGGCCAGGATATCCCGGGCCGTCTCGAGACGGTCGTCCTCCACCAGGGAGCGCCCTACCTCATATCCCTGGGCCTTGAGGAAAGTATTGGCCATGCCCCCGCCAACGAGAACCTTGTCAGCCACCTCCAACAGATTGGTTATTACCCCGATCTTATCAGACACCTTGGCTCCGCCCAGGCAGGCCACCAGGGGCTGCTGCGGCGTAGCGGTCACCTTTTCCAGGAAAATAATTTCCTTTTCCATCAGGAAACCGGCCACCGCCGGCAGGTGGGCGGCTACCCCGGCGGTGGAAGCGTGGGCGCGATGGGCCGTGCCGAAGGCATCGTTGACGTACAGGTCGGCCAGGGAAGCCAACTCGCGGGCGAATTCGGCCTCGTTCTTTTCCTCCTCCGGGTGGAACCGGAGGTTCTCCAACAGCAGGACTTCACCGGCGTCCAGGACCGCCACCAGGCTCTGGACCTGCGGCCCCACGCAGTCCGGCGCCAGGCGCACCTCCCGACCCAGCAGGTCACTCAAACACCGGGCCGCCGGGGCCAGGCTGTATTTGGGGTCGGGCTGGCCCTTGGGCCGGCCGAGGTGAGAGGCCAGGATTACCTTGGCCTGCCTTTCCACCAGGTAATTGATCGTGGGCCGGGCGGCCCGGATGCGGGTAGCATCCGTCACCTGTCCGGCATCGTCCAGGGGAACGTTAAAATCCACCCGCACCAGGATTCTTTTTCCGGAAACCTCTACGTCCCTTACGGTGAGTTTGTTCACCCTGATCCACCCTCTCGTTTCCGGGGCTAGAAGCCCTGGCGGGCAACATATCCGGCCAGATCCACCACCCGGTTGGAGTAGCCCCACTCGTTGTCGTACCAGGCCACAACCTTGACCATATTTCCCTCCATTACCATGGTCGAAAGGCCGTCCACGATGGAGGAATGGGGATCGCCGTTAAAGTCCCGGGAGACCAGCGGCTCCTCCGTGTAGGCCATAAGGCCCTTGAGGGCTCCCTCGGCCTCGGCCCGGAGGGCGTCATTTACCACCTGTACCGTTACCTTTTGCTCCAAGTCGGCCACCAGGTCCACCACCGATACGTTAGGGACCGGCACCCGCATGGCAAAGCCGTTGAGCTTCCCGGCCAGTTCCGGCAGCACCAGCCCCACCGCCTTGGCCGCCCCGGTGGTGGTGGGGATAATGGATAGGCTGGCCGTGCGCGCCCGGCGCAGGTCCTTATGGGCCTGGTCGAGGATGCGCTGGTCATTGGTGTAGGCATGAACCGTGGTCATCAGACCCCGGAGAATGTGAAAGCGCTGGTGCAGTACTTTGGCCACCGGCGCCAGGCAGTTGGTGGTGCAGGAGGCGTTGGAGAGAATGCGGTGGCGGGCCGGGTCGTACTTGTCCTCATTGACCCCCATGACGATAGTTATGTCCTCGTTCTTGGCCGGGGCGGAAATGATGACCTTTTTCGCCCCCCCCTCCAGGTGGGCCGCCGCCTTGGTGGCATCGGTGAAAAGTCCGGTGGATTCCACCACGATGTCTATCCCCAAGTCGCCCCAGGGGAGGTTCTTGGGGTCCCGCTCGGCCAGCACCTTCACCTCCTGGCCGTTAACCACCATGGCTCCATCCCTGGCCTCTACCGAGAGCTGCAGCTTACCGTGAATGGAATCATACTTGAGGAGATGGGCATTGGTTTCAGCATCCATCAAATCGTTTACTGCTACTACCTGTACCTCGTTGTTGCCCAGGGCCGCCCGGTGCACCAGGCGCCCAATCCGGCCGTAGCCGTTAATCCCGATCCTGACCGGCATAACCACACTCCCCCTTTAGAAAACTGTTAAACTCATTATACCCGTAAAACCCGGCGGTATGCCTCAGGCATGGTTCATATTTCCACATTGGCCACCGGAATTCCTTTCGGCCAGGCATAAAAAAACAGGCCGCGGCCCGACCGCCTTTGCCATTATGCTGTATCCTTATCCACGGATGGCCCGGCGACGTATTCACCAGGCCCATTGTCTCTCTATCCTATGTCCTATCGGACTTAGCTCAACACATCCCGGATAATCTCCTGAGCTTGTTCCAGGGAACTGGCGCTAAAGACCTCCCACCGCAGCTTCCTTAGGCGCTCCGGGTCCGCAATGCTCTCCAGACTCTCGGCCACCCATGGCGGGCACTCCCCAAAGCGGCTCTCCAGGAACTCCGAACCGCCAGTACCAGCCGCGGTTCCGCCCCAGCCCCGGCCTCAAGGCAGGCGCGGACAAACTCTATCTGCGTGCTTTCTTTTCTACCAGCGGAGCTCTTGCCGTTCCATCAAAATCGCTCCTGGCTTTAGCAGTACGCCAGAAAGATTTCGGGGTAGTTACGAGAATGAGGCCTGGGAAGATGGGATTCTCTCAGTACCGCCGGCGCTTGGGGGCTGAGGGGATGCCTGCCTGGTCCCGGTATTTGGCCACTGTGCGCCGGGCGATCTGGATGCCCCGCTGGCGCAGGAGGTTTACCAGTTGCTGGTCGCTCAAGGGGTGGTGCTGGTCCTCGGCGGCTACCAGTTCGGATATCAGGCGCTTGATGCTTTCCGAGGAGGCGTCAGGGAGGTTAGCCTGGCGTTTCACGCCGCTGTCGAAGAAAAACTTCAGTTCAAAAACGCCCTGCGGGGTCTGCACGTATTTGTTCGCCGTGGCGCGGCTGACGGTGGATTCGTGAAGGCCCAGCATGGCCGCCACTTCCTTGAGGGTCAAAGGCTTGAGGCATTTTACGCCCCGATCGAGAAAATCGCGCTGGAGTTCCGTCAGGCAACAGGCAACGCGGTAAAGGGTCACGCGTCGCTGTTCAATACAACGGATCAGCCAAGCCGCTGCTTCTAACCTGCTCTCGATAAACTTCCGCGTCTGGGGATCGCACTCACATTCCCCGCCCCGCCGCAGGATAGCCTGGTAGGTGGGGCTGATGGTCACCCGGCTGGCCACCCCGTCGTTGATCGTCACCACATACTGCCCCTCCACCTTTTCAATGGTCACGTCCGGGACAATGTAGCGCACATCCTGGTAGCCGCCGTAAACTCTCCCCGGCTTGGGATCCAGAGAGCGAATGACATCGGCTATGCGCTGGGCTTCCACCAGGCTAATGTTAAGGCTCTTGGCCACCCGGTTGAGCTTGCCGGCCGCCAAGTCCGGAAGGTGAAAACTTATCACCTGCTTAACCTTGAGATCTACCGCGCCGCGCCGCTCCAATTGCAGCAGCAAACACTCGGTGAGGTTACGCGCCCCCACGCCCGGCGGATCAAAATTCTGGACCAGCGCCAGCACTTTTTGCACCTGGGCCGGGTTTACCTGTAATATCCTGGCCGCTTCTTCCAGGGAAACGCACAGGTAGCCGTTATCATCAATGTTGCCGATCAGAAACTCGCCGATGGCCTGCTGAAACCTAGTGCAGGGGCTCACCTGCAACTGCCACCTCAGGTGGTCATGCAGGGTGGGACTTTCAGATACGATGTTCTCCAGGGTGAACCCACTCTTACTCTCTCCGGCCGGGCGGAGGTAGCCAAGGTCGCTGGTATCGTGGAAATAATCCTCCCACTCCCATTCCTCGGCCGGAACATTTTCCGCCGGGCTGTCCTCGCCGTCTTCGCGCATTTCCAGTACCGGATTATCCCTGAGCACCTGTTCCACGTAATCGGCCAGTTCCATGGCCGGGAGCTGCAGCACCGCCATGGCCTGCCGCAGTTCCGGGGTCATAATCAATCTCTGGCTCTGCTCCAGGTTTAATCCGTAATTCGTGCGCATCCCCGTATGTCCCTTCCTTCTCCAGCCTGTTCCTACAAAGTACAGAATTGAAGATTTTATTAAAACCTGAGGCATACCCGCCCCAACTCAGCCACGTAGGCTTGCCTCCGGCTTAGTCGTTTGTCTCTTGGGAGAAAACCCTCTACATATCTGTATTCGTTTCTTTCCCTATATCTCCTGCTTTGCCCGATAAATGTTTTTCCACGGGACGACAATAAGAGTCACGGTGAGGATGAGGGCCGTGACGACCGCCAGGGTCCACTGGTCCGGCCGGTAGAGATACGGGTGTAAACCCCACCCGTAATCGGCCCAGTCATTAAAAAGGAGCCACGCCCCCACGGCGGCCACGTGCCAGGGAAGGAGGCGCAGGTGCCGGAGATAGAGGATGCCTTCTACAGCCATGCCGATATGGGAAAGCCAGAGCATCCACTCCAGGAAGGTGGGCACGCCGCCGCGCCACCAGTAGTCTGAGATTAGAATCACGGCCCAAATGCCGTATTTGATCACTGCGGTACAGGCCCAGAGGGAGAATACCGGCCAGCGGCGGCCACCCAGCCACCCGGCCAGGGCCAGGGTAAAAAGGGCAGCGGATAGGGGGCTGTCAGGGACAAAAATCCACCAGCGCCAGGACGTGGTGGCCAACTGGTTTTCGTACCAAAAATAGCCTGACACCGCTCCGATGGCGTTCACCACCAGGAGAAACCAGAGGAAACGGCGGCGAAAGGGGTGGTGCCAGAGGGTGTCCCATAAGGCCTGAACCAGGTTCAACATGGCCGACAGCCCTGCTTTCAGTAGAATAGGTCTGGGAGCAAGTTGCCGAAAGGTTTCGCCCGGCGCGAAGGCGACGCATGTACGGAGCGGAGCGTATCTTGGCGGTTACGTAAGCACCGGACGGCTGACCCGAAAAAGCCGGACGAAGCTTTGCGGGCCGCCACCTACGGATCTTCCTGAGGGCGGATCACCCGCGCCGGCACGCCCCCAGCCAGGGTGTGCGGCGGGATATCCCGGTTCACCAGGGAATGGGCCGCCACCACGGCTCCGTCGCCAATGCTTACGCCGGGCAGAATGGTACAGTTGGCCCCCACCAGCACCCCCTGCCCGATACTTACCCTCCCCAGCCGGTACTCCCGGGGGAGAAACTCGTGGCAGAGGATGGTGGTGTTGTAGCCGATAATACTGCCGGCGCCGATACTGATATAGTCCGGGTGAAAGATATCCAGCATCACCATGAGGCCAATGGAAGCATCGGAGCCGATGTCCAGACCCAGGAAGCGGCGGTACAGGGAGTTCTTCCAGGAAAGAACCGGGATATACCGCCCGATCTCGATCACCACGAAGTTCTTGACCATGCGCCAGGGGGATACCACCCGGGGCCAGAACTGCATTGAGTTTTTCCCGGTGACGGGATAGCGTTCCAGTCGTCTCAAGCTCGGTTACCTCTCATCCGTCCGCTGGCGGGGCGGCCTCCTTTTCGGCCCGCAACGCGTCGGCCAGGCTCTCCAGGCGGCGCAGGCGGTGGTTCACCGCCGATTTGCTGGCCCTGGGTTCAAGCATCTGGCCCAACTCTTGCAGGCTGAAGTCCGGATAGACCAAACGCAACCTGGCCACTTCTCGTAATCGGGGCGACAGTTTCTCCAGGTCGTAGTGTTCGGTCAGGTAAGTTATCTTGGCTGCCTGGCGGGTCCCAGTGACCACGGACTTGGCCACGTTGGCGGCATCGCAATTAACCAGCCGGTTGATCTCATTGCGCATCTCCTTGAGGACACGCACGTTTTCCCATTGCAGCAGACTGGCCGGCGCCCCCATGAGGTTCAGCAATTCAGAGATCTGTTCGGCTTCCTTCAGGTAAAGGACGTGCTGGCCCTTCCGCCACGTCAGCCTCGGGCTGAGGCCGTGTTCCCGCATCAGCCTGGCCACCACTGCCAGGCGTTCCTGCTGGCTGGCGACCACCTCCAAGTGATAAGGGCTCTGGGGCTTGCTCAGGGACCCGGCTCCCAGAAAGGCTCCCCGCAGGAAGGCCCGCTGGCAACAGGGCCGGCTCACCAGGCCGGCCGGCGGGCTGGCCAGGCGCAGGTGTCCCAGTTCCAGGCCCAAGGCCTTCAGCCCCCCCTGCACCTGTTCCAGCAGGGGTACGTATACGGTATACGTATTACCCGGGCGCAGCCGCTGACTCTTGGTTACCCGGATGCGGGGCCGGCAGGAAAAATAGGATTTGGCCAGGCGGTAGAATTTCCGGGCCACGGCCGCATTCCTGGTGGTCAGGCTCAGCCCCAGCTCGCCCGGTGCCCCCAGGCTCAAGGTGCTGTCCAGGTACAATAGCGCGGCCAACTCGGCCGCCTGGCAGCATTTCCTTTCGGGTAAAACCCGGGCCAGTTCCTCCTTTACCTGGTCAGAGAAGGACATTCCCGCGCCTCCCACGGTGGGTACCACTTGCCTTGTACTAGGTGAGTGCCGGGTGAGTGCCTGATGATTCCCGAAGAAAGCTTTCTGCCTAACGGCATGGCTACCGCCCTCAGGGGTTTGCCCCCTCTACTACCCGGAACCCCTCCGCAATACGTCGCGATGCTTGAGGGTAACCCGGTATTTCTTTTCCCGCAGGGCTTCGGCTACCTTCTCGGCCAGGACCACCGAACGATGCTGCCCGCCGGTGCAGCCGATGGCCACCACCAGGTGCGACTTGCCTTCCTGGATATAGTACGGCAGCAGAAAGCTGAGAAGGGCGATAAAGTTCTCCAGGAAGGTATGGGTTACCGCGGAACCCAGCACGTACTGCTGCACCTTTTCGTCTTTACCGGTCAAAGGCCGCAAGGCCTCATCATAGTGAGGGTTGGGGAGAAAGCGCACGTCTATGACCAGGTCCGCGTCCAACGGAATACCATACTTAAATCCGAAGGAGATAATGGTTACTACCAGCCGCGCCTGCCGGTCCTCCGCGTACAGTTCCCGGAGTTGCTCCCGCAGCTCGAGGGGGGCCAGTTCTGACGTATCAATGATCTTGCTGGCCCGGCCCCGTAACTCCTCCAGCCGGTGCCTTTCCTCCATGATCCCTTCCAGGATGCGTCCTTCCGGCGTCAGGGGGTGGCGGCGGCGTGTCTCTTTATAGCGGCGAACCAGGGCTTCGTCCGTGGCTTCAAGGAACAGGATTTCGTACTTGATGCCGCTGGTATCCAGATAATCGAGGGCCTCAAAAACGGAGCTGAAAAACCTCCCGCCACGAATATCCATGACCACAGCCGCCTGCTTCAGATGCTCCTGGGCCTCATCCAGCAGTTCCACGAACTTCGGTACCAGACCCGGCAATAGGTTATCCACGCAAAAATACCCCAGATCTTCTAGGCAGCGAATGGC
Source organism: Clostridia bacterium (assembly GCA_004347685.1). Lineage (GTDB taxonomy): Bacteria > Bacillota > DSM-521 > Neomoorellales > SLTJ01 > SLTJ01. Next base: position 53,845 of record SLTJ01000038.1, on the reverse strand, counting down.
CTGCGTCTTTCCCGCCCCGGACAGGCCAGTAATGATTACCAGTTCCTCCACCTGCGGGCCCCCTCCCCAGCATGCGCTGGCTAACTCCCACCTTCAGCCGGCAACCGCCCCTCAGAATGCAGATGCGCATACAATCTCCCGGCCGCCTGACGATTCATTCCCGGCACCGCGGTCAGTTCTTCCAGGCTGGCCTCCCGCATCCTGGCCACCGAGCCAAAGGCCTGCAGGAGGGCCGCCTTGCGCCGTGGGCCGATCCCGGCCACAGCGTCCAGGGTGGATCCCGTCAGTTGCTGTCCCCTTAACTGACGGTGGTAGGTCACGGCAAAACGGTGGGCTTCGTCCCGGACCCGCTGCAGCAACTGCAGGGCCGCCGAATCTCGGGGCAGCCGGACTGGCTCAGCCGTACCCGGGACAAAGATTTCCTCCTCCCGCTTGGCCAGCCCGAAAACCGGGATATGGCCCACCTCCATTTCGTTCATAACCTGGATGGCCGCGCTTAACTGGCCCTTGCCGCCGTCAATGAGGATCAAGTCCGGCGCGGCGGCAAACCTGGGGTCCCCGGCCTGCAGGCGGCGAAATCTGCGGCCCAAAACTTCCCGCAGCGAAGCGTAATCATCCGGGCCGCTAACGCCTCTGATCTGGAAACGGCGGTATTCGCCTTTGACCGCCCGGCCGTGCCTAAAAACCACCATGGAGCCGACCGCATTACTTCCTTGCAGGTTGGAAACATCATAGCACTCTATCCGGCCGGGCGCAACCGGTAAGCCCAGAACCTCCTGGAGCGCCAGCACACCTTCAGTCTCCCGCCTCTGCCCGGCCGCCTTCGTATTCAGGAGCAGGCGAGCGTTTTCTTCCACCAAGGAAAGGAGTTGCCTTCTCTCCCCCCGTACCGGCACCGTCAGGTGCACTTTCTTTCCCCGCCGCTGGCTCAACCACTCCTGCATAACTTCCTGCCCGGGTGGGGGCAGCGAGAGAACCATTTCTTCCGGCACGTAGCCGGCACCACTATAATACTGCTGGATGAAGGCGGCCAGGGCCTCCCCCGGATCCAGTCCACCCTCCCCGTCCAGGTAAAAATGCTCCCGGCCCGTCACCCGGCCGTCCCGCACGAAGAAGACCTGCACGCAGGCCAGGCTCCCCTCATGGGCCACCCCCAGGTAATCCTGGTCCCCAGTCCTCTCAGTAGCCATCTGCTGCCGGGCCAGCACCTGGCGCATGGCTGCGAGCTGATCCCGCCATTTGGCCGCCTCCTCAAAGGCCAGCCTCTCGGCCGCCTGCCGCATTTTTTCCTCCAGGCGGTGCACCAGGTCGTCTCCCTTGCCCTCCAGGAAGAGGATCAGTTCCTGCACCATGACCCGGTATGCTTCCGGGCTCACCGCACCGCTGCAGGGGGCGATGCATCGGCCGATATGCCCGTCCAGGCAGGGCCGGCGGCTGCGGCAGGCCTCCTTCCACACCCCGCCGCGGCAGGTACGCAGGCTGAAGTAACGCCGTAACCAGCGCAGGGTGTCTTGCAGGGCCCCGACATTGGTGTACGGGCCGAAGTAGCGGGAGCCGTCCCGAACCCTTTGTCTGGTCACCGTCATGTAGGGAAACTCCTGGTTCACGGCCACCTTAAGGTACGGATAGCTCTTGTCGTCCTTGAGGTTAATATTGTAATAGGGCCGGTAGCTCTTGATCAGGTTGCACTCCAGCACCAAGGCCTCCACTTCGGAGCGGGTAATGATGTACTCCAGGTCGGCCACGTGGCGCATCATCACCTGTACCTTGGGCGGCTGTGAGGCAGGGCTGTGAAAGTAGGACCGCACCCGGTTCTTGAGGGAGCCGGCCTTGCCCACATAGATTATTTCTCCTGCGGCGTCCCGCATCAGGTATACGCCTGGATTGTCCGGCAGTTGCGCCAGCTTTTCCGCGAGGTCCGTTTCGGCTTCCCTCCCTTAACAAACCTCTGCCCTTTTTTTCGCCTCCGGAGCCCCGTTCTCCTCCGCTTGAGGAGCTGTTTCTAGAATCCGGCGCAGGAAAGCGCCGGTATAGGATTCCGGTACCCGGCTTACTTCCTCCGGGGTGCCACGGGCCACCACATACCCACCCCCGTCCCCGCCCTCGGGCCCCAAGTCAATGATATAATCAGCCGACTTGATCACGTCCAGGTTATGCTCGATAACCACCACGGTATTGCCGGTATCCGTGAGGCGGTTGAGCACCTCCAGCAGCCTGGCCACATCAGCCGCGTGCAGGCCGGTAGTGGGCTCATCCAGGACGTAAAGGGCGCGGCCGTTGGAGCGGCGGGAAAGCTCGGCGGCCAGCTTTACCCGCTGGGCCTCGCCGCCGGAAAGAGTGGTAGCGGGCTGGCCCAACTGGATATACCCCAATCCCACGTCCTGCACTGTCTTCAGCTTGCGGAAAATGCGGGGATGGTGGCGGAAAAACTCCACCGCCTCGTCTACCGTCATGGCCAGCACGTCGGCAATTGTCTGGCCCCGATAGTGAATCTCCAGCGTTTCCCGGTTGTACCGCTGCCCTTTACAGACTTCGCAGGGGACATAGACATCCGGCAGGAAGTGCATTTCGATCTTGATGATGCCATCGCCCTGGCAGGCCTCACAGCGGCCGCCGCGAACGTTGAAGCTGAAACGGCCGGCCTTGTAGCCGCGCATCCGGGCTTCCGGCGTGCTGGCAAATAATTCCCGAATATGGTCGAAGGTGCCGGTATAGGTAGCTGGGTTGGAACGGGGCGTGCGCCCGATGGGGGACTGGTCCACGCTGACCACCTTTTCCAGGTGCTCGCATCCCGTTATCTCCCGGTACCGGCCGGCCTTCTCCCGCGCCCGGTTCAGTTTTGCCGCCAGGGCCTTGTACAGGATGTCGTTGACCAGGGTGCTCTTGCCGGAGCCGGAAACACCGGTGACACAGACAAAGCAGCCCAGGGGAAAGGCCACGTCAATATCCTTCAGGTTATTCTCCCGGCCCCCGGTAATCCTCAGCCACTTGCCATTGCCCGGCCTACGCGCGGCCGGCAAGGGGATGGACCGCTGGCCGGTAAGAAACTGCCCGGTAAGGGATTCGTCCACGGCACATACCTCGTCTACGCTACCCGCCGCCACCACCCGGCCGCCGCCGGCCCCGGCCCCGGGACCGATGTCAATGACGTAGTCGGCCGCCCGGATGGTGTCTTCGTCGTGCTCCACCACGATGATGGTATTGCCCAGATCGCGAAGCTGCTTCAGGGTAGCGATTAGGCGAGAGTTGTCCCGCGGGTGCAGGCCGATGCTGGGCTCGTCCAGCACATACAGCACCCCGACCAACTGGGAGCCGATCTGGGTGGCCAGCCGGATGCGCTGGGCCTCGCCGCCGGAAAGGGTGGCTGCGGCCCGGTCCAGGGTCAGGTAGTCCAGGCCCACGTTTTCCAGGAAACCCAGCCGGTTCTGGATTTCCTTCAATATCTGGCGGGCAATCAACTGCTCCCTGGAGGTCAGGGTCAGAGAAGCGAGGAAGGAGCGGGCCAGGCTGACGGTCATGCCGGCCACTTCGGAAATATTTTTCCCGGCCACCAACACCGCCAGGGCCTCGGGTTTCAAACGCCGGCCCTGGCACCTGGGGCAAGGCCGGGCGGTCATATAGGCTTCGATCTCCTGCCGCTCTTGATCCGAAGCAGCTTCGCGGTAAGCCCGGGCCAAGTGGTTTACCACCCCGGCAAAGGGCCGCTGGTGGTGGCGGGTGTGGCCAAAGCGGTTGGTATAGGAAAATGAGAGTTCCTCTTCCCCGCTGCCGTAAAGGATAAGGTCCAGGTGCTCGGCGGCCAGCTCGGCCACTGGCACGTCCAGACTGAAGCCGTGGCGCCGGGCCAGAGTCTCCAGCAGCCGGGGATAATAATGACTGGATAAGCGCCAGGGGGCGATGGCTCCCTGGCGTAAAGTCAATCTCTTATCAGGAATAACCAGTTCCGGGTCCACCACCCGGGTAAACCCCAGGCCGCCGCACTCCGGGCAGGCCCCGTAAGGGCTGTTGAAGGAGAAGAGGCGCGGCGACACTTCGGCCAGGCTCATGCCACACTCGCTGCAGGCAAACTTGCTGCTGAAGACGATTTCTTCGCCCTCCAGCACTTGCACCACGGCCAGGCCTTCGGCCAGCCCCAGAGCTGTCTCCAAGGACTCCGCCAGCCGGCCGGCCACGCCCGGCCGCACCACCAGCCGGTCAACCACCGCTTCAATGGTATGCTTCTTATTCTTATCCAGCCCGGGCCCTTGCCCCTCCAGTTCCACCACCTCTCCGTCCACCCGCGCCCGGACGTACCCCTGGCGGCGCAAGTCCTCCAGGAGCTTCCGGTATTCTCCCTTACGGCCCCGCACCAGGGGTGCCAGCACCAGGAAACGGGTCCCCTCCGGGTAGGCCATCACCGTATCCACCATCTGGGAGACCGTCTGGGAAACAATGGGCCGGCCGCAGTTAGGGCAGTGGGGCCGGCCCACCCGGGCAAAAAGCAGGCGCAGGTAATCGTAAATCTCCGTCACCGTGCCCACAGTGGAACGGGGATTGTGGCTGGTAGTCTTCTGGTCAATGGAAATGGCCGGAGAAAGTCCGGCGATATAATCCACGTCAGGTTTATCCATCTGTCCCAGGAATTGCCTAGCATAGGCCGAAAGGGATTCCACGTACCGCCGCTGGCCTTCGGCGTAAATGGTATCGAAGGCCAGCGAGGACTTGCCGGACCCGCTAAGGCCGGTAATGACTACCAGCCGGTTCCGGGGGATGACCACGTCAATGTTCTTCAGATTGTGGACCCGGGCTCCTCTGACGATAATATCTTCTTGCCCCAACCACAAACCCCCATAAACCGGAAGTCGGAAAGCAACAATCGAGAAATCGAGCTGCCTAACTCCTCGCCCTATTATGCCACAAAAGGCCCCTACCGTTTACCCAGAAAGCTCCTGCCGCAGTTCGATAAGGACATCCCGCAGTTGCGCCGCCTTTTCGAACTCCAGTTGCCGGGCCGCCTGGCGCATCTCCTGTTCCAGCTCCTTAATGGTCTGGCGCAACTCCCGCGGCCCCAGCTTTAGCTTTTCCCGGCGTTCGGTCGGGTACCGGGCCCGCTCCTCGGCCACCCGGGAAACCTCAATGGGATCGCGAATGCCCTTGCGCACCGTCTGGGGCGTGATCCCGTGCTCTTGGTTATAGGCCAGTTGCAACTGCCGCCGGCGGTTGGTTTCCTCAATGGCCCGGCGCATCGAGTCAGTGACGGTATCGGCATACATGAGGACCTGCCCCTCCACATTTCGGGCGGCCCGGCCCATGGTCTGGATGAGAGAACGCTCGGAGCGCAAAAACCCTTCCTTGTCGGCGTCCAGGATGGCCACCAAGGATACCTCCGGCAGGTCCAGTCCTTCCCGCAGGAGATTAATGCCCACCAGCACGTCAAACTCTCCCAGGCGCAGGCCGCGGATAATCTCCATGCGCTCAATGACGTTTATCTCCGAGTGCATGTACCGCACCCGCACCCCGGCTTCCCGCAGGTAGTCGCACAGGTTTTCGGCCATGCGCTTGGTCAGGGTGGTCACCAGTACCCGGTGACCTTTATCCGCCCGCCGGCGGATTTCCTCCAGCAGGTCGTCTATCTGGCCGCTCACCGGCCGCACCACTACCTCCGGGTCCACCAGCCCGGTGGGCCTGACAATCTGCTCCACTATCTGCTGGCTGCGCTCCAGCTCGTACGGTCCCGGGGTGGCGGAAACGTAAACGGCCTGGCCGACCCTGGCCGTGAACTCGGCAAAAGTCAGGGGCCGGTTATCCAGGGCCGACGGCAAGCGGAAGCCGTATTCCACCAGGGTTTTCTTGCGGGAATAGTCTCCGGCGAACATGCCGCCGATCTGCGGCACGGTAACGTGGGATTCGTCAATAAAAAGCAGGAAATCCTCCGGGAGATAGTCCAGCAGGGTATAGGGCGGTTCCCCCGGCTGCCGTCCGGTGAGGTGGCGGGAATAGTTCTCGATCCCCTTACAGAACCCCATCTCCCGCATCATTTCCAGGTCATACCGGGTGCGCTGCTCCAACCGCTGGGCCTCCAGCAGCTTGTCCCGGGCGCGGAGTTCCGCCAGCCTTTCCTCCAGTTCCTGCTCGATAGCCGCCAGGGCCCGCTCCATCTTATCTTCTTCTATCACGTAATGGCTGGCCGGAAAGATAGAGACATGGCGGCGCCGGGCCACGACCTCGCCGGTGAGGGGGTCAAACTCCAGGATGCGCTCTACCTCGTCGCCGAAGAACTCCATGCGGATGGCCCGTTCGTCAAACCCGGCGGGGAACACTTCCACCACATCGCCGTGGACCCGGAAGGTACCGCGGGTAAACGTGAGGTCGTTCCGCTGGTACTGGATGGCGACCAGCCGCCGCAGCACCTGGTCGCGTTCGTATTCCTCTCCCTCCCGCAGGGAAAGCATCAACTGCTGGTAGTCCTGTGGCGAGCCCAGGCCGTAGATGCAGGAGACGCTGGCCACGATAATCACGTCCCGCCGCTCCAAGGCCGCAGCCGTGGCCGCGTGGCGCATCTTATCTATCTCGTCGTTGATGGAAGAGTCCTTTTCGATATACGTGTCGGTCTGGGGCACGTAGGCCTCAGGCTGGTAGTAGTCATAGTAGCTGACAAAATACTCCACGGCGGCCTGCGGGAAGAACTCCTTGAACTCGCCGCAGAGCTGGGCGGCCAGGGTCTTGTTGGGTGCAATAACCAAGGTGGGCCGCTGTACGGCCGCAATAACACAGGCCATGGTATACGTCTTGCCGCTGCCGGTTACGCCCAGAAGGGTCTGATGCCGGTACCCCTTTTCCAGCCCGCTCAGCAGTTGCCGGACGGCCCGGGGCTGATCCCCCCGGGGGGCAAATTCACTTCTCAACACAAACTCATCCATACTCGCTCACCATAAACCAAAGGTTGGAGGTCTCTATCTTTATATTGTACCAAAGAGGTAGGCCTAAGGGAAGGGAGGTATAAACAAAATCCACAAGCCAAAAAAACATCTTTTCTCACCGTGATTATGGTATAATTGATCAGAGGGCAAATATTTTTCTGGTCTGCGCCACAGCCAAAAAACTGATGGGGTGATAAAGAATTGCTGGCCAAGGATATCATGGTCCGCGAAGTTATCAAGGTGGGGGAAGACGCCACTGTGGGTGAGGTCATCCACCTGCTGGCCGAAAACAAGATCGGCGGCCTGCCGGTGGTGAACGACCGGAATGAAGTCCTCGGTATCATTACCGACGGCGACCTGATGAAGCATATCCGTACCCACCGGCCCATGGTGGTGGATGTGCTCACGGACATTTTTGTCTTTGCCGACATGACCCAGCTCGAGGACAAGGCCAGAGAACTGATAGACGTGCCAGTACGGAATATCATGACCCGCCGCGTGGCCACCGCCGGCGAAGATACCGAACTGGGCATGGTGGCGGCCCTCATGAGCGACCGGAAGATAAAGAAGGTCCCGGTAGTGCGGGACAATGTGCTGGTGGGGTTGATCAGCCGCGGCGACATCGTCCGCGCCCTCAGCCAAAGGTTCAAGGAGAAACATTGAGGCGGCCGGTCCGACCTCTAACCCCACCCTCTTACCCGGCCCGGCTAAACCGCGTCTCTTGAGTCAGTACCAGGTTATAGGCCGCAAGCAAGCGGTCGGTACAGCGCTCGGCAGTAAACTCCTGCGCACGCTCCCGGGCCCGCGCCCCCATCTGTCGGCGAAGTTCCGGGTCACGCAGCAAGAGAAGCGCCTTTGCCGCCAGGTCCTGCACCTTTTCCTGGCTGATAAACCCCTGCCGGCCGTCCTGCAGCACATCCGTCACGCCGCCGGCCTGCACCGCCACCACTGGCAGTCCGGCCGCCATGGCCTCGACCAAAACCAAACCCTGGGTCTCGGTCAGCGAAGCAAAGAGGAAAAGATCGGCTCCCTGATAACAGTTGGCTACCTCTGGCGGCGGCAGTACCCCGGTGAAAACCAGCCGGCCTGCGACGCCGAGACGAGCCGCCCGACGTACCAATTCCTCCCGGGCCGGCCCCGACCCCACCATTACCAGCCGGCACTCCGGTTCCTGGCGTAAAATCTGCTGAAACGCCTCCAGGAGAAATTCCAGATTTTTTTCCCTGGCCAGGCGCCCTACGTACAGCAAGACCGGCACCCCCTCCGGGATACCGTAGCGGTGGCGCAACCATCCCGGTTCCCCCCCCTGCAGCCGCGCGTACCTGATGCCCGTGGGGACAACTGTTACCGGAGACCTCACTCCGTCCCCCTGCAATTTCTCGGCCATGCTGCCGCTAGGAGCCACGACCAAATTACAGCGATTGCTGAAATCCCTGACGTAGTAGCGCACCACCGGCCGGGATACCTGGGGAAAGAAAGGAAAATAGTGCACGTATTCCTCATATCGGGTATGGTAGGTGAAGACCAGGGGTAGGCCTAACCGCCTGGCCCAGCGCGCTCCCACGCTTCCCAAGAGAAAAGGGGAGTGGACATGAACTATATCCAGCTCTAAAGATTTCACCCTGCGGCTCAAAGTTGGTGAAAGGGGAACAGCCAAGGTAAAGTTTTTCTGGGTTACCGCCGGGATGGAAAAAAAACGGAAGACATCCTCCTCCGGGGGGCAGTCCGGGTAATTGGGGGCAAATATATACACCTGGTGCCCGCGGCAGCGCAGTTCCTCCTGAAAAATCTCCAGGGACCGTACTACGCCGCTGGTGTACGGGTGGTAACTGTCGGTGAAGAAACCGATGCGCATCATGATCCCTCCTGGCCATGTAGCCAGGATATTCTTCGCCGTCCAGGAGCGGATTCCTGCCTGTCGTCTTCATATCGCCAGGTCCTTGACACGGGCAACATGAGCCGGCCTCCCTAGCTCGTAGCTCGGTGAGGGTCCTGATCTTCCCCTATAACCTACGTAACGCTAGTGGGGCCGGCCCCTCCATTATGTCTAGACAGCGCCAGCCAGGATTTCGGCAATATCCATGGCGGCCACCTGCTCCTCCAGGCCCTTGTCTTTGAGGCCATCGCCCAGCATGGTCAGGCAGAAGGGGCAGGCCGTACAGACGACTTCGGGATTAGTAGCCAAGGCCTGCTCGGTGCGCATGATGTTTATGCGCTGTCCCTCCCGTTCCTCCAACCACATGCGGCCGCCGCCGGCGCCGCAACAGAAGCTCCGGTTGTGGTGCCGCTCCATTTCCAGCACCTGCGTCCCCCCGGCGGCCTGCAGCAACTGTCTTGGCTCGCGATAGATATCATTGTAACGGCCCAGGTAGCAGGAATCGTGATAGGTGATCCGCTTGCCCAGAGGTTTTTGTACTTTGAGGCGGCCGCTGCTCACCAGCTCCAGCAGGTACTGGGTGTGGTGCACGACCTCAAAGTCGCCGCCAAACTGCGGGTACTCGTTCTTCAGCGTGTTATAGCAATGCGGGCACTGGGTAACAATCTTCTTGACGTTGTACCCTTTCATGGTTTCCACGTTTTCCTCTACTAGCATCTGGAAAAGATATTCATTGCCCAGACGCCGGGCCGAGTCTCCGCAGCATTTTTCTTCCGTGCCCAGGATGCCGAAATTGACGCCGGCGGCCTGCAACAGCTTCACCATGGCCGTGGCCACCCGGCGATTGCGATCGTCAAAGGCCCCGGCACAGCCCGGCCAGTAGAGGATCTCCATGTCGCTGTCCTCGGCGGCAACCTTGACCCCCAGCTCCGTGGCCCAGTCAGCCCGGTTGGCCCAGCCCACACCCCACGGATTGCCGTTGTTCTCCATATTACGGAAGGCAGTCTGGGCTTCGGCCGGGAAGCGGCTTTCGGTCAGCACCAGGTAACGCCGCATTTCGACCAGCTTGGGCACCTGCTCCACAAACACCGGGCACTGCTCCATACAGGAACGGCAGGTGGTGCAGGTCCAGATTTCCTCTTCGCTTACCGCTTCGCCGATCAGGACCCGGCTGGCGATAGACTGGACCGCCTCGCTGGAGGCCGCGGCCTCCGCTGCCTGCCCTTCCACGCCGACGGCCGTGGCGCTCAAAAGCACTGGAGCCTTTATTTCCAGTTCGCCCTTGATATCCTGGATCAGCTTCTTCGGGCAGAGGGCCTTCTGGCTCAAATGCGCCGGGCAGTTGTCCCGGCAGCGGCCGCACCGGGTACAGGCCTCGGCGTCAAACAGATCTTTCCACGTGAATTGCTCTACCGCGGCCACCCCGAAGCTTTCTGCTTCCTCGTTCTCCAAATCCAGCTTGATTAAGGCGCCCTTCGGCTCGAGGGAGCGGTAATACTGATTGAGGGGCGAGAGGAAGATATGCGACAGCTTAGAAAAGGGAATATAAGCGATGAAGCCCAAGGCCAGGGCCATATGGGCCCACCACAAAACCCGGTGCAGCGTCTCCTGCCAGGGAGCGGCCGGTCCCAGCCAGCCGGCAATTAACCACCCGACCGGCGACCATACATCCCACGGCTGCCGCGTGGCGGCGATTCGCAGACCCTCCAGGACAAAACCTGTTATCAAGATCACCAGGATAAGTATAAGAGACCAGGCGTCATCCGGCTTGTTATCCAGCCGCCCAGGCCGCAAGACGTAGCGGCGAATAATAGCCATAACGATGCCAATAATGGCAGCCAGGCCGGCCATATCCAGCCCCAGGGACATAAAATACAGATAGAAATTCCCATAAATGAGCTTAAAGCCCAAGTCAGCTTCGAGCATAACAATGATGGTGCCTACCACCATCACCAGGAAGCCCCAGAAAATGGCAAAATGCATGATGCCAGGATAGGTCTCCCGGAGGACGCGGGCATGGCCAAAGGCATTCACCAGGACGGACTTGATCCGTTCCCAGGCGTGACCGGAAAGATCCCGGGGTTGGCCGATGCGCCAGTACTTGTAGAGGCGGTAATAGCCGTAGAAAAAGAAGATCAGGGCAATAACAAGAAATAAGTAAATCAACAAGTGACCCTCAATGTTCCAGTAAACTTCGCGATGGGGAATCAACTTGGTCACCTCGCCTTAGGGACGATAGCTGACAGGACACACCCACGAAAGGAGCAACTCCCCGTGACGCCCGGGGCGTCGCCAGCCCCCCAACCATTTCCGTACCCATCACTGAAAGCCTGCCGCACTTAAGATCACAAGCCGCATGTCTCCGAGGCTCGCGGCAAAAAAGGTGCGAAATTTGGGTACGACCCCGTTTTTCCCAGGGGCGCTGCCTGTCAGCTATCTCCGATTTATTCCTCAGGTTAAGATTCCTGGACCAGCTTTTTGACCTCCTGGGTCAAGGCCGGTACCACCTTGAACAGATCGTCTACGATGCCATAGTCGGCCACGTTGAAGATATTGGCTTCCGGGTCCTTGTTAATGGCCGCTATGACCTTGGACGAGCCCATGCCGGCCAGGTGCTGGATAGCCCCGGAAATACCGCAGGCAATATACAGGTTTGGCGAAACCGTCTTGCCGGTTTGCCCCACCTGGAAGGCATGGTCGCGCCAGCCGGCATCCACGGCCGCCCGGGACGCGCCGACAGCCGCTCCCAGCACATCGGCCAGTTCCTCCAGGATGACGTAATTCTCCGGGCCCTTCATCCCCCGGCCGCCGGACACGATTATTTCCGCCTCGGTAAGCTCGGGCCGCTTGGATTCCCGCCGCTGGACCTCTTTGATGGCCACCCTTTTGGCCTCGGCCGGGATCGTCACCGCCACCTGCACCACCTCGGCCTGCCTGGCCGCCACCTCCGCCACTCCCAGGGCATTGGGCCGGATGGTGGCCATCACCGGGCTACTCTCTACCTGGACTTTGGTCAAGGCTTTACCGGCATAGATGGGGCGGGTGAAAACCAGGTTACCGCCCTCCAGGGTCATGCCCGTGCAGTCGGTCACCAGGCCGGCCTTTACCCTCTCAGCCACCCGCGGAAAGAGATCCCTGGCCAGCATGGTGTTTCCGGCCAGGAATACCCCCGGCTGGTTTTCGGCGATTATCTGGCCGACCACCGCCGCATACGGCTCGGTGATGTATGTAGCCAGTTCACTGCTATCAGCCGCCAGCACTTTGTCGGCCCCGTACTGCCCGCAGGCCGCGGCGGCGGCCCCTACGCCCTGGCCTACCAATACCGCAACAAGCTGGCCCCCGAACTGGTCGGCCACCGCCCGCCCGTGGCTGAGGAGTTCAACGGCCACCTTGCGCAGTTGCCCGGCCTTAACCTCGGCGAATATAAATACGTCCTTACCCACAACCCGCACCCCCTAAATAACCTTAGCTTCCTCGCGCAGCAACCGCGCCAATTCCCGGGCGGAGTCCACCGGTTCCCCTTCAATCTTCTTGCCGGCCTGTCTAGCCGGCGGCAGGCTGTACTGGAGTATCTTTACCTGCGACGCGCCCAACTCTGCTCCCAGGTCGGCGGCCGTCAGGAGCTTCAGTTCCTTTTTCTTGGCCTGCATAATTCCCTTCAGGGACGGATAACGGGGCTCGTTTAGCCCCTTTTGCGCGGTGATAATGGCTGGAAGCGGCACTTCCACTATCTCTGTGGCCCCTTCGGCTTCCCTGGTGACAGTGGCTTTGCCACCGCCGATTTCAATTTTTACCGCCATGTTTACCTGAGGTAGGTTCAACTTCTCGGCCAGCCGCGCCGGTACCTGGGCCGCATTGTCGTCAATGGCCACCCAGCCGCTGAGAATGAGGTCAAAGGGTTCGCTCTGGAGCACCTTGGCCAGGACGGCCGCCACCTGGCTGTGGTCGGAGGGAGCAACAGCGGGGTCGCTTACCAACACCGCCCGGTCGGCGCCCATGGCCAGGGCCTGGCGGACGGACTCCTGCACCTGCGCCGGGCCCACACTCACCACCACCACTTCTCCACCCAACTTCTCCTTGAGGCGCAGGGCTTCCTCCACGGCAAATTCGTCGTAGGGGTTGATTATCAGGTTGACCCCCGCACTGTCAATCTGCCCATCGCCGGTCAGCTTGATCTTCGCCTCGGTATCAAAGGTTTGCTTGAGACAGACAGCAATTTGCAACTATGCCAGCCTCCCTTCAAGGTTTAAGGTAACGGGAAAAGTAACTACTCAGGTCACCGCCTATTACTACCGCTGTCGGCGGCCTTGCCGCCACTTTCGCGCCGCCTGATAACCCGGCTTGCGGCTTCACCCGTTCGCCGTCAGACCCCGACCGGCCTGACAGGCTGAGTAGATACCGGGAAAAATTAAATAACCTGCCCCAACACCTCCCGGCAAAACGTAAGACCATCAGGATAGGCCATGGGTCTTGTATTCGCCACCAGGCACGGCGATTCCTTTTCGGCACAAAAAATAGTCCTTATTGGTGCTTAGACGATCTAGACGCAAATTTGCCCGTGGAGGCCGAGAAAAGTCCGTGATAACCCTTGTGATTTTATTCGCCTGCAGGTTCGCCGGCAGGGGCGGAATCCAGTGCCCTTCACCCCCTCCGGGGGTTTAGCTACATCCACCCGGCCGCAGGCTGCCGATAATTTCCCGCAAGTTGGACATGCCGCGTTCCTCCAGGTAAGCCGCGATACCGGTAGAAATCTCCACCATGGCCCGGGGATTGCCAAAGGTGGCCGTACCCACGGCCACGGCGCTGGCGCCGGCGATGAGGAATTCCAGCGCATCGGAGGCGGTGGCGATACCCCCCATGCCGATCAGGGGCAAGCGCACGGCCGTGGCTACCTGCCAGACCAGATAGACGGCCACCGGACGAATGGCCGGACCACTCAACCCGCCGGTACCGGCTCCCAGGACGGGCCGGCGGGCCTGCACATCAATGACCATGGCCGGCAGGGTATTGGTAACGGCCAGGGCATCCGCCCCGGCTTCCTCTACGGCTCCGGCCACCTCCATGAGCCCTGGGAAAAGCGGCGGCAACTTAACCAGCAAAGGCAGAGATGTGCTCCGGCGGATAACCCGGGTGACGTCGGCCGCTGTGGCCGGGCGGCTGCCAAAGAGCCTCCCGCCTTCTTTTACGTTAGGACAGGAAATGTTCGCCTCCACGGCGGCGATTCCCGCCGTCCCCTCCAGGGCCCGGGCCAGCTCCGCATATTCCTCCACCGTGTTACCGGCTATACTTACCACCACCGGCACCCGCCGCCGCCGCAAAAAAGGCAGTTTCTCCCGGAGAAAAACCTCCAGGCCGGGGTTGGCCAGGCCGATGGAGTTTACCAGGCCGGCCGGGGTTTCGGCCAGGCGGGGCGGGGGGTTACCCTCTCTGGGCTGCAGGGTGATGGTCTTGGTGACCACGGCCCCGAGCTGGCTGAGGTCCAGATAGTCAGTATACTCCTCGCCAAACCCGAAGGTTCCGGACGCGCACATGACCGGGGACTTAAGGCGTAAAGGCCCGAGGGAAACACTCAGATCAGGGGCCATCCGGTTCACCTTCCACTTCTTCCAGGCGGAAAACCGGGCCGTCACGGCAAACCAGCCGGTAGCTGCCATCCTTGAGGCGCACGGCGCACCCCTGGCAGGCCCCGACACCGCAGGCCATGCGGCTCTCCAGGGAGGCATAACCGGTAACCCCGGCCGCCGCGGCCATGACCGCCAGGCGCCGCGACATTCCCAGGGGACCGCAGGCATAGATGGCGGCGGGCCTGTTGCCCCTCAAGACGGTCTCCACCAGGTCCGTTACCACCCCTTTGTGCCCGGCGGTGCCGTCTTCTGTGGCTAGCTCCAGCCTGGCCGCCACCCCCCGCCAGAGCTCCTGGTGCAAAAGGCCGGCTGCAGTAACCGCTCCCAGGAAGACGTCGCAGGTGAGGCCAGAGGCTGCCGCTTCCCGGGCCAGGAAGTAAAGAGGGGCCATGCCCACCCCGCCGCCTACCAGCCAGATCTTCCGCAGCCCTGGCTCCAGGGGAAAGCCCAGACCGAGAGGTCCCATCACATCCAATTCCTCACCCGGCTGCTTCTTAGTCAGGGCCAGGGTACCCGTGCCCTTCACCTGGTAAACGAGCCTGATCTCCCCCGCCTCCCGGTCCACCGCGAAAAGGCTGAAGGGCCGGCGCAGCAAGGGCCAGAGCCCGGCGCCGCAGCGGACATGCACGAACTGGCCCGGCCTGGCCGCGACAGCCACCTGGGGCAGGCGCACGGCTATTTCCCAGTATGGACCCGCGAGACAGCGGTTAGCGATTATTTCTCCCTTTTCCAGGGTGGCCAAGATAAGGCCCCTTTCTCACCTACCTACACCCGGGCGGCAATGGCCGCCGCCATGGCCATGGTGCCGGCGCTTCCACCCAGGTCATAGGTCACCGTCTTGCCCTCCCGGATAACCGCGGCCGTGGCCTCCTCGATCCGCCGGGCCGCCTCCCATTCGCCCAGGTATTCCAGCATCATGACTCCGGAGAGAATCATGGCCGTGGGGTTGACCTTGTCCTGACCGGCGTATTTCGGGCTGCTGCCGTGAACCGGCTCGAAAACCGCGGCCCCGGCCCCGATGTTGGCGCCTGGAACCACCCCCAGGCCGCCCACCAGCCCGGCGCACAGGTCGGAAACGATGTCTCCGTAAAGGTTGGGCATGACCAAAACGTCATACCGTTCCGGCTTCTGCACCAGTTGCATGCACATGTTGTCCACGATGCGGTCCTCGAATTCTATCTGCGGGTAGGTGCCGGCCACCTGGCGGGCCACCTCCAGGAACAGACCGTCGGTGCACTTCATGATATTGGCCTTATGTACGGCCGTAACCTTGTGCCGCTGGTGGCTTACGGCATATTCACAGGCGTAGCGGACAATGCGCTCGCTGGCCCGGCGGGTGATGATCTTGATGCTCTCGGCTGCGTCCGGGCCGACCATGTGTTCAATGCCGGCATAGAGGTCCTCTGTATTCTCCCGCACCACCACCAGATCCACCTGCTCGTAGCGGCTCTTAATCCCAGCGTAGGTGCGGGCTGGCCGTACGTTGGCATACAGGTCAAGTTCCCGGCGCAAAGCCACGTTCACACTGCGGAAACCCGTGCCCACCGGGGTGGTCAGGGGACCCTTGAAGCCCACCCGGGTCCGGCGCAAGGATTCCAGCACATAATCCGGCAGGGGCGTGCCGTATTTGGCCATGACCGCCTCGCCGGCCTGGACTTCCTCCCAGGTTATGGGCACTCCGGCAGCCTCAATGACCAGCCGAGCGGCGGCCGTCACCTCCGGGCCTGTCCCATCACCGGGAATGAGGGTGACTGCATGCATCTCTTTTCTCCTTCCCGTCAACTCTACCTACAGGGGTATCCCCAGTCTTTATTAGGCTCGCCCGCGCACAGGTGACGCCGCCGGCGACAAACCGTCCGCCCTAGCCTGCTTTTCCCAGCTCGGCCAGAGCCCGGCGCAATTGGGCATCCTGATTTGGATCTACCTGCCCCAATCCTGCCGGCTTCTCGCCCGGCGCCGGCTTGACCACAATGTCCGGGTGAATGCCTTCCTTGTTGATATCCCGCTTTTTTGGCGTCAGGTATTTCTCCGTGGTCAGCTTCAGGGCCGCCCCGTTGTCCAGGAGGAATAGCTTTTGCACCAGTCCCTTGCCAAAGGTCTTTTCGCCTACCAGCCTGGCCCGGCCGGTATCCTGCAGCGCGCCGGCCACGATTTCAGCCGCGCTGGCCGTGCCGCCGTTTACCAGGACCACCAGCGGCAGGTCCGTAGCTTCACCCTGAGCCTCAAAGGACCGGGTTCCGGCCCGGCTGACGGTGTAGACCACCGGCCCCGCCGGGATGAACTGACTGGCCACCTGAACGCTGGCCATGAGGTCCCCGCCCGGGTTGTTCCGCAGATCCAAAACCAGCCTGCGCATACCTTCCCTTTTTAGTTCGGCCAGTTTATCCGCGAGATCCCGGGCCGTATGGGTATTGAAGTTGGTGAGGCTGACATAGCCGGTGCCGGGGGAGGCGTCCAGCAGCTTCCCTTCTACCGACGGGATCCTGATCTCCTCCCGTACCAGCTCGATCTCCCCCACCGCCTCGCCTTCCGGCTGGATGGCCAGCTTCACCCGGGTGCCAGGCCGCCCCTGCATCATGGCCGCTGCTTCCTCCAGCCGCATGCCTAACGTGGAACGGCCGTCTATTCGCACAATAACGTCACCGCTGCGAATGCCGGCCCGGTAGGCAGGGCCGCCCCGAAACGGCGTTACCACCACTATGCCCCGGGTCGGGTCAAGCTCGATCAGCAGGCCTACCCCGGTGTAGGCGCCGCTGATCTGCTCGGAAAGGCTCTTATACTCCTGCGGCTCGAGATAGGTGGAGTAAGGGTCCTCCAGGGCGGCCACCACCCCCTTGGTGGCTCCGTGCAGCAGCTCCCCGGTGGCAACGGGTTCCAGGGCCTCGCTGCGGATCATGGCCGTCACTTGCAGCAGTTCGGAAATCTGCGGGTAATGACTAAAGAAGAAGACGGCGGTGACCGCGGTAAAGACCATAGATAAGGCCGCGACTACCACCAGGAGGGTCCTGGCATACCGACGCAATGGCAAGCTACTTCGCTCCTCGGCGGCAGCGTGACCGGCCGTTGCCGCGAATTTCCAGCAGAAATATCTCCTGCCAACCATAACTATATGGTCCGTAAGGCCAAAATAAAACCTAAACACCACCCCGCCGCTAAACCTGCAAGAAGCGGCGGACACTGATGAGGCTACCCAGGCTGCCCACCACCATGCCCAGCAGCACCAGCAGCCCGACAAGTTGCAGGACGATTTCCTGCCCGGTAACCAGGGGCAAAAAGGGGAGGGCCAATTGCATGCGGGCAATTACCCAGTTGTAGCCCCAGTAGAGGCATACCACTGCCACCCCGGCCCCGACCAAACCCAGGAACAATCCCTGGAGGAAAAACGGCCAGCGGATAAACCAGTTCGTGGCCCCAACGTATTTCATAATGGCTATTTCCCTGGCCCTGGTCATCACTGCCAGCCTGATGGTGTTGGCCACCAGGGCTACGGCGGCCACGGCCAGCATGACCACTGCCGCCATGCCCAGCCACTGCACCCAGGCCGCCACTTCCAGCAACCGCCCGACCACGTCCCGGCCGTAGTTTACAGATTCCACATAGTTTATCCGCTCAATGCTCCGGGCTATGCTCTCCACCCGGTCGGGGGCCACGGCTTTGACCCGGTAGTAGTCGGGAAGGGGATTGACGCCCCCCAGGGCCTGCAGCAAGTCATGTTGTTCGCCGAATTGGGCCGCCAATTGCTGCAACCCTTCCTCCTTGGGGACGAGAATAGCCTCCTGCACGCCTGGGACGCGACGGATCGCGTCTCCCACCTGGGCCACCACTTCCGGGGGCGTGTCCACCCGCAGGAAAGCTGCAATCTCCAGCTCCGACACCAGTCCGGTCGCCACCTGGTTGGCGTTGACCACCGCCAGGGAAAAGATGCCGAGAATAAACAGCGAGATGGCCACGGTAATGATCGCGGCCACGGTCATCCAGCTATGGTGCCGCACGGAGCGGAAGGTCTCGCGGAAATAGTAACCCACCGTCCTAAGCTTCACGCCGGTACACGCCCTTCGCTTCGTCCCGCAGTATCCGCCCCTGCCCCAGGGCGATCACCCGCCGCTGCAGCCGGTCTACGATCTCCCGGTTGTGCGTGGCGATGATCACCGTAGTGCCGCCCTTATTGATTTCCAACAACAACTGCAAGATGTCCCAGGCCGTATCCGGGTCCAGGTTGCCGGTAGGCTCATCGGCCACCAGGATAGGCGGGGTATTGATTATGGCCCGGGCAATGGCCACCCGCTGCTGCTCCCCTCCGGACAGATGCTGCGGATAGATATTAGCCCGTGCGGCCAGCCCCACCATCTGCAGTACCCGCGGCACCCGCTGCCGGATTTCCTTGGACGGTCGTTCGAGAACCTGCATGGCAAAGGCCACATTTTCGTATACGGTACGATCCTCCAGCAAACGAAAATCCTGGAAGACCACCCCTATCTGACGCCGCAGTAGCGGCACCTCCCGGGGCCGCAGCCTGGAAACCGAGCGGCCTCCCACCAGCACCTGACCGCGAGTAGCGAGTTCCTCCCGGAAGATAAGGCGCAGAAATGTACTCTTGCCGGCGCCGCTGGGTCCCACCAGAAAAACAAATTCCCCTTTCTCAATACCGGCGGTGCAATCCCGTAGGGCATAGACCCCGGTGGGGTATATCTTGGTTACGTTATAGAACTGGATCAAAGGCCCTCCCCCTAACCCGGACTCAGCCGGAAATCCCGACTGATGACAGCCTTGCCGTGAAACTTCGCCCTAAGACCGGCGTTCAACCTTGAGTAGGTTTCGACACCGTCGGCCCAAATCCTCTTTTGATCTCACCGGCGAGCCATAACCTCCCGGACGGCAGAGACAATATGTTCCGCCGTTAGCCCGTACTTGCGCAGCAGTTCATCCGGGCGGCCGGATTCGCCAAAAGTGTCTGCCAGGCCCACCCGCCGCATAGGCACTG
Organism: Clostridia bacterium; assembly: GCA_004347685.1. GTDB lineage: Bacteria > Bacillota > DSM-521 > Neomoorellales > SLTJ01 > SLTJ01. Next base: position 34,465 of record SLTJ01000038.1, on the reverse strand, counting down.
GGCAGCGTTCGGCCAGCACTTCCGCCACGGCGCTGCCCAGACCGCCGATGACGCTGTGCTCCTCCGCGGTAACCACCGCGTGTGTCCTGGCCGCCGCGGCCGCCAGAGTCTCCGCGTCCAGCGGCTTAATAGTGGAGATATTCAACACGGTGGGTTTTATGCCTTCGGCTTGCAACCGGTCGGCTGCCTGCAGTGCTTCCCACACCATGAGGCCGGTGGCGGCAATGGTCACGTCCGGGCCTTCCCGCAGGATATTAGCCCGGCCCGGGCGGAAAACGTAGTCTTCACCGTAAAGCACCGGAATGCTCAGCCGGCCCAGGCGCAGGTATACCGGCCCCTGGATGCCGGCGGCGGCCCGCACTGCCTGTTCCGTTTCCCGGGCATCAGCGGGGACGATTACGGTCATATGCGGCAGGACGCGCATGAGGGCGATATCTTCCACCGACTGGTGGGAAGCGCCATCTTCGCCGACGCTGATGCCGGCATGGCTGGCGGCAATCTTTACATTTAAGGCCGGGTAGGCGATGGAATTCCGGGTCTGCTCAAAGGCCCGCCCGGTGGCGAAAACAGCAAAGGAACTGACGAAGGGTATCTTGCCAGACAGGGCCAGACCGGCGGCCGTACCCATCATATTCTGCTCGGCCACGCCCATGTCAAAAAAACGGTCCGGAAACTGTTTAGCAAAAATTTCCGTCTTAGTAGACTTAGACAGGTCAGCGTCCAAGACGACAATATCCAGGTTTTCTTCTCCCAGCCGGGCCAAGGCCCGGCCATAGGCTTCGCGGGTGGCTATCTTAGCCGGCATAGACATCGCTTTTCCCCTCCAGTTCTTCCAGAGCCCGGGCCAGCTCCTCCTCCTTGGGGGCGGTGCCATGCCACTCCACCTGGTTTTCCATGAAGGATACACCTTTACCCTTGACCGTTTCGCAAACTATCATCGTCGGTCGCCCCTTGAGGCTGCGGGCCCGGGTCAGGGCCGCGACGATCTGGGAGAAATCATGGCCGTCAATCGGCAATACATGCCAGCCAAAGGCCCGCCATTTTTCGGCCAGCGGCTCCGGAGACATGACCTCCGCCACCGGACCGTCAATCTGCAGCCGGTTGTGGTCCAGCATGGCCACCAGGTTGTCCAGCCGGTAGTGGGAACTGGCCATGGCTGCCTCCCAAACCATGCCTTCTTCCACCTCGCCGTCCCCCAGCAGCACGTAAACCCGGGAGTCGCGGCCGTCCAGGCGGGCGGCCAGGGCCATGCCATTGCCCACGGCCAGGCCCTGACCCAGGGACCCGGTGGACATCTCCACCCCCGGCAGCTTGCGCAGGTCCGGGTGCCCCTGCAGCCGGCTGCCTAACTGCCGCAGGGTGTCCAGTTCCTCCACCGGGAAGAACCCGCGCTCGGCCAGGGCCGCGTATAGCACCGGGGCAGCGTGCCCCTTGGAGAGAATGAACCGGTCCCGCTCCGGCCAGTCCGGCCGGCGCGGGTCCAGCCGCAGCTCGTGAAAATAAAGGGTGGTAACTATGTCGGCGGCCGAAAGCGAGCCTCCCGGGTGCCCGGATCCGGCCCGCGTGATCATGCGGACAATGTGCCGCCGGATTACCCGCGCCCGCTCGGCCAAGGCCGCCAGGTCTTCAGACATTTACCGATCACCTCGTGCCTAAATAATTTCCCGGGTCAGATCTTTGAACCCTTCGCCCAGGGCCTCATGCACACTGGTTACGATCATAAAGGCCTGCGGGTCAATGTTCCTGACCAGGGCCTTGAGGCGGCTGATTTCCGCCCGGTTGACCACACAAAGAATCACGCGCCTTTTCTGGCTGGTGTACAAACCTTCGCCCTCCAGGGCGGTGGCCCCGCGGTTAAGGTTAAATAAAATGGAGTTGGCTATCTCCTGGGGCTGGGAAGAAATGATAAGGACGACTTTGGCGTAGCCGACCCCTTCCTGGACGGAATCAATCATGCGGCTGCTGACCAGCAGGGAAATGAGGGCGTACAACCCTAGCTCCACCCCGAAAACAGCGGCGGCCGTAGCGATAACCAGGCCGTCAGCCACCAGCAGCGCCTGGCCGGTGCTGGCCCGGAGGCGACGGCGGAGGAGCAGCGCGGCCAGGTCGGTGCCGCCGGTAGTACCGCCGGCCCGGAAAACCAACCCCAGGCCGACGCCGGTAAGCAGCCCCCCGTAAATGGCGGCCAGCAGAGGTTCCTGGGTAGGAGCACTCACCCGGCCCACCAGAAAATCTATCCAGAGGGAAAGGATGGCCGTGCCGTAAAGGGTGCGAACGCCAAAGCGCACCCCGAGATTTCGCACCGCCATGATAAATAGCGGCACGTTCAGGGTGAACATGGTTACTCCCACCGGGATGCCGGTAAGGTAATAGATGACTGTGGCCAGGCCGCTGATGCCGCCGGCGGCAATCTTGTGCGGGACCAGAAAAAAGCCCAGCCCGGTGCCCACGATTACAGTACCGAGCGTTATCACCGCATAATCTATTACCACCTGCCATATCCGGTCCTTGGCCATAGTTCTCCACTTTTCGCCCTGGCTGCCCGGATTCCTGCTAAGGAACGAAAGTTATCGCTCCGGTAGGACAAACAGGGTGGCAACGACCACAACCGGTGCAGGCCGCCGTTATCTTAAACATCTCCCAGGGGTTACCCTGACGGTAGCCATCGGTAATGGCTTCTTCCGGGCAGGCCGCACGGCAAATGCCGCAGGCGATGCAGTTATCCTCGATCACGTACGGCAAATAGCTCTCTCCGCCAGTGCTTTTTCTTAATCTTCACCATGGGGGGAATTTCTATGCCCGCAAAACTGGAAGCTTGCGGCGCCAGGCGCGGAGAAAGCCACGTTTGGCTGGCGGATATGCCTACAAGCGGGTAGAGCGGTAAATGGAGATGATCAGCCAGATGGCCATGACCGTAGCCGCGACAAAACCTATTTCTAGAACCGGCAGGCGGAAAAAGAGCCCGCCGGCCTCCTTTCCTAGGGCGGAACTTATGACCAGCCCAGACATGACAATGCTGAATGAAAGCAGAACCAGGCTCAGGGATAACTGGCTCACCAGCCGGCTGACCTGGGTGAGGACCTTTGGCAGTCCTTCGTGCTCGAGGCGGACGGCGAGGTTGCCAGAAGCGGTCTGGCTGACGATCTCGTACAGCAGGGAGGGTATTTCCGTCAGATCCTCCAGGTGTTCCTGCAGACGGCGGCGCAGGGACCGGGAGCTGTACTGCGACCGCGACAGCTTGCGGCCCACTGGCTCAGCTATTCTCACAATGCTGAGATCAGGGTCAAGATCCAGGGCCAGGCCTTCCAGGGTAATCAAGGCCTTGGCCAAATAGGTAAACTCAGAGGGCAACTGGATATGATACTTGAAGGCCAGATCCAGGATCTCCTGAATGGCTTTGCCCAGGTGGATTTCTTGAAACGGCACCTCGTAGTAATGGTCCCGCAGCCGGTCCACATCGCGGCGCAACTGCAGCATATCCGTCCCCTTGGGGACAATGCCCATGTCGCTGATGGTACGAACAATGCGGCGGCTGTTTTTTCGCAACAGGCCCAGGATGAGCTGGCCAAATTGCTCCTGCCGCTGCTGGCTGAGGCTGCCCACCATGCCAAAATCCATGAACACAATCACCCCATTCGGCAGGACGGCCAGATTGCCGGGGTGCGGGTCAGCATGAAAGAAACCCTTGTCCAGCACCTGATATAAGAAGGCCAGGATCAGATTAGCGGCCAGGCGGGAAGTGTCAAGGCCGGCCTGGCGGATGCGGTCCAGGTCATTAAGCTTCACCCCCGGCACATACTCCATTACCAGCACGCCAGTGGTGGTATGCTCCCAGAAGATCCGGGGCACGTAGACTCCGCCCAACTCGGCCATGTTCTCCCGCAGCCGGTCAGCATTGCGCCCTTCCTGGGCAAAATCCATCTCCTGCCGGATGGTGCGGGCGAACTCCTCCACCATGGCCACGAAATCGTAAATCTCTCCCCAGGCGGTATGGGCCTTGGCCAGGCGGGCCAGCGTAAACAGGATGTCCAGATCTACTTCCACCGTCTCCTCAATGCCCGGCCGGCGGACCTTTACCACCACTTCTTCGCCGGTTACCAGGCGCGCGCGGTGTACCTGGCCGATGGAAGCCGCTGCCAGGGGCTCCCGGTCAAACCAGGCGAATACCCGCTCCCCAGGCACCCCTAATTCCTTTTCAATCTGCTTTTGGGCCAGGTCCGCAGAGAAGGGCGCGACTTCATCCTGCAGCCGCCGCAATGAAGAAACGATTTCGGCCGGAAGGATATCAGGACGGGTGCTCATTACCTGGCCGAGTTTAATAAAGGTTGGGCCCAACTGCTCCAAGGCCGCCCTGAGCTTCTCTCCAGCCGGCGCCATGGATCCCGGCCCCTTCCCTTGCCGCCAGGGCAGAGAAACGAGGTGGCCCAAGCCTAACTGGCTTACGAGGTAGCTGAAGCCGGCCCGGGCGAAAACATTGATTATCTCCCGCAGGCGCGAGAGGTGACGGTACCGCTGCAAGCCTATTCCTCCGTATGAGCCATGAAAAACGGCCCCGCTTTCAGGGGCCGCGATTCTCTATTCACTACCGGGCTTCTTGGCTGCTGGCCCAGAGCAGGTACCCGGAAATAAAGGGGTCCAGATTGCCGTCCATAACCGATTCAATGTTGCCTACCTCTACCTGGGTACGGTGGTCCTTGACCAGGGTGTAGGGTTGAAAAATATAGGAACGGATCTGGTTACCCCAGGCAATTTCTCCCTGCTCGCCCCGCAGGGCCATGGTTTCCTTCTCCTGCTCCCGGCGCTTTAGTTCCAACAGGCGCGCCTGGAGGATCTTCATGGCGGCCAGGCGGTTGGCGTGCTGGGAACGCTCATTCTGACACGTGACCACGATCCCGGTAGGCAGATGGGTAATCCGCACCGCCGAATCCGTCTTGTTGACATGCTGGCCGCCCGCGCCGCTGGAGCGGAAAGTATCTACCCGGAGGTCGTCCGGGTTTATCTCTACCTCTTCGTCCGGGGTGACCTCCGGCAGAACGTCCACCGAAGCAAAAGAAGTGTGGCGCCGCCGGGCCGCGTCAAAGGGGGAAATGCGTACCAGGCGGTGCACCCCTTTCTCCGCCCTCAGGTACCCGTAAGCGTTTTCCCCGCTGATGAGTAAGGTAACACTCTTGATGCCCGCCTCGTCTCCGGGCAGGCAGTCGAGTACTTCCACAGGATAGTCGTGCTCCTGCGTCCAGCGGAGGTACATGCGCATCAGCATTTCCACCCAGTCCTGAGCCTCGGTGCCCCCGGCCCCGGCATGCAGGGAAAGGATAGCGTTGTGGCTGTCGTAGGGTCCACCGAGAAGCACTTGCTTCTCCTTCTCGGCCAGTTTGCCCTCAAGTTCCTGGATGTCCCGGGCCAGTTCCGGCTCCAGGGAATCTTCCCCCTCATCCACCGCTAGCTCCCAGAGGGCTGCCAGCTCCCCGAACTGGTGGCTCAGGGCCGCAAAGTCATCCAACTGCCGCTCCAGGCGACGCAGTTCCCGGGTTACTCCCCGCGCCCGCTCCTGGTCCTGCCAGAAATCAGGCGTCTCCATTTCTTCCTGCAACTCTCGGAGCCTTTTCTCCTTACCAGCCAGGTCAAAGGGAACCCCTCAAATCATCGAGGCGTTTCCCCATAGATTCCAGCACCGTCTTGTAATCACCCAGCATCATATCCCTCCTAGGCAATCTGGTTCTGGCCGCAACACTTCTTATACTTTTTCCCGCTGCCACAGGGGCAGGGGTCGTTGCGGCCCACCTTGGTTTCCCGCTTGACCGGCCTGGATGCCTGCTCGGCCTGGCCCCGGTTCTCCGTGACCTGCCTGGGCCGCACCGGCTGGGGCTGTTGCGCCAGTCTCACCCGCAGGATGTAGCGCACCACATCCTCCTGGATGGCCTCGATCATATCGTTAAACATCTGGAAAGCCTCGTACTTGTACTCAATGAGCGGATCCCGCTGGCCATAGGCCCGGAGGCCGATGCCCTGGCGCAGGTCGTCCATCGCGTCCAGGTGGTCCATCCACTTGGCGTCCACCACCTTGAGCACCACCAGGCGCTCGAGCTGCCGCATGAGCTCGGCCTCCAGTTCATCTTCCCGCGCCTGGTAGATTTCCCTGGCCCGGGCCTGAAACAACTGCCGGACTTCTTCCTTTTCCAGGCCGGCCAGTTGGCCGGGGACCAGCCCGTGACCCGGCAGGAAGGACTGCTCGGCATAGTCCAGCAGGCTGTTCAGGTCCCATTCCTCCGGGAAGCGGCTCTCCCCAGAGTAACGCTCGACGGTCCGGTCAACTACCGTGTCCAGCATGCCCAGGATCTGCCCCCGCAGGTCGTGCTCCCGCAGCACCTCCATACGCTGGCGGTAGATCACTTCCCGGTGCTGGTTCATCACATCGTCGTATTCCAGCACCCTTTTCCTGGTATCAAAGTTCCGGGCCTCAATCTTCTTCTGAGCGTTCTCCAGGGCGCGGGATACCAGGGAATGGTCAATGGGCGTAGAATCGTCCATGCCCAGCCGGTCCAGAATACCCCCCAGGCTGTCGGCCCCAAAGAGGCGCATCAGATCGTCCTCCAGCGAGACGTAGAAACGGCTGGACCCCGGGTCTCCCTGACGCCCGGACCGGCCGCGCAACTGGTTGTCAATGCGCCGGCTTTCGTGGCGCTCGGTGCCGATGATGTGCAGTCCGCCCGTGGCCACCACCTGCTCGTGCTCCGCCTCAGTCTGGGCCTGGTACTTGTCCAGGAGCTGCTGCCAGGTGTCCGAATCTACCCCCTGCGGTTCTACTCCCTGCCGCCGCAGTTCTTCCCGGGCCAGGGCCTCCGGGTTGCCCCCCAGCATGATATCGGTACCGCGGCCGGCCATATTGGTGGCAATGGTCACAGCCCCCAACCGGCCGGCCTGGGCGATTATCTGGGCTTCCTGCTCGTGATACTTAGCGTTGAGGACCTGGTGGGGGATTCCTTCCCGCTTGAGCATCCCACTCAGCTTCTCCGACTTCTCAATGGAAATGGTGCCCACCAGCACCGGCCGCTTCTGCTGATAACATTCCTTGATCTCCTCCACCACCGCCCGGAACTTGCCGGCTTCGGTACGGTAAATCCGGTCCGAGTGGTCTGTCCGGATCATGGGCATGTTGGTGGGGATCACCACCACGTCCAGGCCGTAAATCTTGCGGAACTCCTCAGCCTCAGTGGCTGCCGTCCCGGTCATGCCGGCCAGTTTCCCGTACATGCGGAAAAAGTTCTGGAAAGTGATGGTAGCCAAGGTCTGGGATTCCCGCTGGATCTTGACCCCTTCCTTGGCCTCAATGGCCTGGTGCAGCCCCTCGCTGTACCGGCGGCCGAACATTAACCGGCCGGTGAACTCGTCCACAATGATAACCTGGCCGTCCTTGACCACGTAGTCCCGGTCCCGCTTCATGAGCACGTGGGCCTTCAGGGCCTGGTTAACCTGGTGCGAGAGCTCCATATTGACATCATCGTAAAGGTTGTCTACGCCCAGGAGCCTCTCCACCCTGGCCACCCCGGCCTCGGTAAGGGCCACCACCCGGGCCTTCTCGTCCACTGTATAATCGGTCTCGCGTACCAGGCGCGGGATAATCTTGGCCACCCGGTAGTACAGGTCGGTCGGTTTTTCTGCCTGGCCGGAAATAATCAGCGGGGTGCGCGCCTCGTCAATGAGGATGCTATCCACCTCGTCCACGATGGCGTAGTGGAGTTCCCGCTGTACCAACTGGCTGGCCTCCAAGGCCATATTGTCCCGCAGGTAGTCAAACCCAAACTCGTTGTTGGTGCCGTAGGCCACGTCGCAGGCATAAGACTGCCGACGTTGCGCGTAGTCCAGGCCGTGGACGATCAGGCCCACCGAAAGCCCGAGGAAACGATAAATGCGGCCCATCCATTCACTGTCCCGGCGGGCCAGGTAATCGTTCACCGTCACCACGTGCACGCCCTTGCCAGCCAGGGCATTCAAGTATACCGGCATGGTAGCCACCAGGGTCTTACCTTCGCCGGTCTTCATTTCGGCGATTTTCCCCTGGTGGAGCACGATCCCGCCCATCAACTGCACGTCAAAGGGCCGCTGGCCCAGTACCCGACGCGAGGTTTCCCGCACCACGGCAAAGGCCTCCGGCAGGAGGTCGTCCAGACCGGCCCCGTTGGCCAGGCGCTGGCGGAATTCCCCGGTCCTGGCCGCCAGTTCCTCATCCCGTAGACGCTGCATTTCGGGTTCCAGGTCGTTGATCTGCTGAACCGTCCGGCTCAGCTTCTTTATATCCCGGGCGTTGTCGTCCAGTAAATTGCGCAGGACAGCAAGCATCTTTACACCTCCAGCAGGGGTCCCGGTAACCGGACCCCAAGGAACAATAAGGAACCCTTACGGGTTCCCACAGAGCCCTACCTATTGTAACACCAATACGGCGAAGTGACAAGTAGCGCCCAGGCCGGAAAAAACGGAGGTTGGAAGTTAGTCCTCAGGTCAGCCAGGCGGCCAGATGGTAGCCGACAGCCCGTAACGTGGCCTGGGCTACAGCTTCATCCCGGGTCGTCTCCACGTAGGCACAGCCAACAAGCTTTTCCTCGTTTCCTTCCAGGGCCAGGTCCACCGCCACCACCACGGCCCGGCGATGGGCCACTTCTACTTCCAGGACATCTTCTACTATCAAGACCGTACCGGTACCGAAAAACGGTTCCAGCACCCCGGTGATCGCCATGGCCACCACCCGCAGCCGGTTGCGCCGCGTCATAGGGCAACTGGCTTTGTATGTACGCACACTATCCTTCAATGTCAGCTCTACTTCGGCCACCCACTGACCAGAGGAGGATCCGGTACGGATCGCGGTTACCCACGGATACACGGGGCTGATGCCTGCCGCCAATCCCTCCGGCTCTAACTGCAATATGCTGATCTTCTTATAATCTACACTTACCCCCAGGTGCAACAGCAAGGCGCTCTCTACATCCCGCACCAGTTGCTTGGGGGTGCGCTCCCGGTTGGCCAGAATATGTATCTCCGCCACTTCCTGCTCGTCGCCGATCACCCGTACTGCCAAAACACCCCTCACCTTCCTGATAACCTCTTCTATTATTACCCGGCCGAAAGGCCCTCCAGCAGTACCCTCATTCAAAGACTAGCCCCTCTCCTCAACGACATTCCTCCCAAAATGGCCCCTCAGGAGTATTCAGGCTCAATCAGACCGTAACGGCCGTCCTTACGACGGTAAACTACGTTTACCTGCTCGGAATCGGCGTTGGCGAAAACAAAAAAACTATGTCCCAGCAGGTTCATCTGCATGATGGCCTCTTCCACTGACATGGGCTTGATGGCAAAACGCTTGGTACGGACGATCTCCTCTTCGCTGGCATCTTCCTCCTCACCGGCCGGCCGGCCTTCCAACTCCTTCATCCCCTGCGCCTTGACCCGCCGGCCCAGCCTGGTCTTATATTTGCGCACCTGGCGCTCCAGCTTTTCCACCACCAGGTCAATGGAGTGGTACATGTCGTTGGTTTCTTCCTCACCCCGTAGGATGATGCCGCCCAGGGAAATGGTTACTTCGGCCACGTGCCGGTTCTTCTCTATCAATAACGTGACCTGGGCCTCCTCGGCGTCAAGGTAACGCGACAGCTTACCGATCTTTTTCTCCACGTAATCAGCCAGAGAGCCCGTTATTTCCATGTTCCGTGCCTGCAAGTTAACCTGCAACAACAAGTCCTCCTTTCTGCCCTTCACGAAGTATTATTCCCGAAAACCTGGCAAAATCCTGCTGCAAGCACATAAAAAGCCCCGAACGCGAAGTCCGGGGCACCTGGTTTTCGCTGGTTGAAATAAGGCTTAGAGTTTCGTTACGTTAGCTGCTTGTGGTCCACGGGGTCCCTGCACTATATCAAACTCCACCATCTGCCCCTCGGCCAAAGTCTTGAACCCTTCCTCCTGAATGGCCGAGTAATGAACAAAAACATCGCTACCGTCGTCCCTTTCAATAAACCCGTAACCCTTTTCCTGATTAAACCACTTGACCTTGCCTTGCATTAAAAACATTCCTCCTAAAAATAAAATCCCTGCAGGGAAACCCCACAAGCAATTCCAGTCTAGCACATAGCCAGCCCCGTGTCAAGAAGTTTGCGCCGACTATACATTGCCAGAAAGGAAGATTTATCCTCCAGCAGCGGGTTAAAGCGGAAGGGTCCACCCTGCTGCCAGGGTTGGCGGTACAGGCCAGGGAGATCTTTGCACCGGTTAGCACCCAACATATCTGATCTTCTTGAAGTGCACGGGCAGTTCGCTGAATTAAGTATGGCTATTGGTCAGGACTACTTGTACTATGGATAAGTGGAGCAGAAGCGAAGGAGAACCAGAGAAGTTAGCGAAGGCCGTAGCGAAAGGTCAAATTTTCTTGCTCAACGTCAACCTCGAATTCTCGCGCCGGATGCTCGACCTCGCCGGGCGCCAGCGAGCACTGCAATTGCCCCGCTTGCTCCCCGAGATCGCGTACGGGCCTCAGCCTGAAAACCAGCCACAGCCGCTCCAGGTCTCCTAATTGCTCTATTTCTCCCCACCCAAAAAGTAAATTAACTGCTATAAGGCAAAAAGTGCACACCCTTGTTCCCTAAATTCCTCGATCTTTCTCGAAAGGTCATCCTCGGTACAATCAAGATACTCTGCCAGGCAAGTCAGGCATAAGAACCGCTTGGTGGACCGGCCAAGAAGTTTCTTGTTGAGAGCCATGACATCCTTTACGACCGGCCGGTCACAGTTATAACATGGTTTGATCCGCACAGCAGGTACCCGCCTTTATAAAGACCTTGGATATCTCGATGCCGAACTGGTTATCGCCCCTACAGTCGCTCAGGAAAATTTATGCTCCAAACGGACAGGGGATACCCTATAAGTATGAGCAGCATGGGCTTCTACTGTATTTGAATATCTGGTACGGTGTCGCTGTACTCTCTATCCATCAGGTGGAGTTGGCGCCTGATAAGACCGCGCATCTGTAGCGCAGGCTCCAGGCAGTACGTCCGAAACTCCTCTTTGTCGAGATCCTCCATCTGCCTGACGTGCGGGAAGATCAATTTCACCAACCCGGAGCAGATACGTTTGATGGCTGTGGTGTCGCGGGTATCGCCAGACCTGGGGATCTCTAGGAGGGCATCCACGAGAGCCGGGTAAATAATCTCGCTCCTCAAGGAATGCATAACTTCCGAGAAGTACTCCACGTTGAGGGCCCACCCCTCAGCCTTCATGTTTTCCCGCATCCGCGGGATATCCCATCCCCTGATGAATCCGTGAAAGCGGTCAATAAGGGCTGATTCCTGAAAAGCGTAGGGTAGCTCGGTGAACATATCGGCGTCTTCGCGCATCTTTTCCTCGGGGATGTTGCCAGTGGTAGACATCGCCGTTAAGCGCTCGATGAATATAGGCCTGAAGTTCACCGGCCATTCCTACCTGGCGCACCAGGTCGGCGTAATCGCCAGCGGCCGCCTGGATAAACCCGTCCAGGACATACTGGTGATTCTGCAGGAGGGCCAGCTCGGCCGCGCTCTGTGAGGTAGCCCATCATCTCGTCTATGTCCGTCTCAGGCAACCGGTGTATATTGTCATAGCGAACGAGAAATTATGGTGGGCGTGGCCCTCCAGCACCCGCTGGATGGGGGTACCCCTTTCCTCGCTCCAGCGCTCCGGCGATGCCGAACCAGTGAAAAATAGCTCCGCAGCTCGTTCAGGTCCTGTTTCTTTACCCCGCACAGGGTATTCAGGGCATCCACCAGGTCGAGGTCGCGGACGACTTCGGGTAGCTTCTCCTTCACCCGCTCCTCTGTTAAGAAGGGCCCGCAGCCGGCTCATTACCTGGAAAACATCAAGACGCAGGGCCGCCATGAGCGAGGTCAGCCGGGGGGCATGAACCTCCCAGAACTTCTTTATGCCTTCCTGCGTCCTATCCCTGCTCAGCAGCCGAGAGAGCTCATGGCGCACCGGCTTAACGGCCTCGACAACCGCTTCCATCTCCCGATCTCCGAGTTCATCCTGAGCGTAAGCCAAAATCTCGCCGAGCGCTTCGGCGGCCCGCGCCATATCACGTACCGGACTCGGACCGGACGTGCCCTGGACATAATAGACAAGGGCCCATAAAGGATAACCCATTTCCATAAACGTCTTGCGCATATTTTTCCGCGCCTCTTCGGGGTAGGCCGCCTGCTCCGGGGTAAGGCGAAAAACGTCGCGCGCCATCTGGCAGAAGCGCTCCCCCTGCGCCGACATTTTCCGGATCGTGTAGTTCTCCGACAGCTTAAACCCCTTCATCACCTGCTCGATAAGTTCCGCCAGCGCTCTTCGGAAATGTTCGTCTTCCTGGGCGACTAAAATTACCCCCACCTCGTAGGGCCTTTCCACGCCCTGGAGGACGCGCTCGCGCCGCAGCTTCAGTTCCCGGGCGGAAATGATCTCGACCGGGTGGCGCAGCTTGGCTGCTCCCAACAAGGACAGCAGTCCTTTAAGTTCAGAGGCGAATCCAGCCTCGTGGCTTCCGGCCCTGATCATTTTTTCCAAGGTAAGGGTGGTTTCGGCCCGCCGCCGACATTCCTCCAGCTTGGCCTGGTCAATGGTGTTGGTAGGTATGATATACTCGCAGTCATTGCCCGCAGGCACGGCAAGCATGACACCACGGGCGCACAGGCCGTCGGCCACTTCCCCCACCCGTTGATAAAGCTCGGTGCCAACAAACATGCGCTTGAGGACCGACAGGCTCGGTTTAAGCAAATCGTGGGCACCCTGCGTTTGCCGCCATAAGGCGATGAGCAGCAGCATGACGCGGAATACCCGCAATTCTTCCTCGCTCAGGCTGTCCCTGGCAGAACGATAATGACTCAGGAGGTCGCTTATGGCTTCGATGCTTTCAATCTTAACGTCCTCAAAGAAATACTGCCACAGGTATTCGGGCGTCAGCCAGTACCAGTTGTCCTGCGGATAGTTGGCAATAAACCACTGGAAGGATCCCGGGGCCTCGGTTTTTAGAAATTGGAAAAGGGTGCGCTGGCTCGAGCTGTAGAGGGACGAAATGGTGGCCAGGAGATAGGCGGTGAATGGGTGGATGGGTGCCATGCGCTTGAGGTCGTCTTTGTTAACCCGCTCGCCCAGGACATTGATGTGGAACACAGCCACGTCCACTTTACTCCAGAGGGAATCCAGCTTCGCCTCCCATTCGCTCCGCCGGTCAGGCTGGGCCTCAATCACATTGGCGATAAGTTTGTAAGCCGTGACCGGCGTCATTTCCAACTGGCAGTTGTGGAACCGGTCGAGGAGTTTTTTCCGCGTGTCCTCGTCAATGCGCGTGAACTGATTTAGGGCGCGGTGGGTGACGAGGAAGAGATAGAAGGGCATGTCGGCCGTAGCCTGGGCCAGTTCCTGTAGCGGCGTCACCGGCACGTTGTTAGCGAAGAACTCCGTAAACTCGTCCCAGATGAAGACGATGCCCTGTAGGTCATTGGCGGCGATGACTTCCTTGATCCAGGCCTTGACGGCCGCCGGGGAATCAACCAAAGTCAGGCCTTCTTCCTCCAGCACGGCCGCCACCTGCTCTCCCAGCCTTACATCGCCGGCGCGCAGGCGCTCAATCACTTCTTCGGCCGCAGCCGCGGTCCGGAAACGGCCACGGTACTTGGTGAAGGCCGCCTCCCAGTTGAAGATGCCGCTCGGGTCACTCAGCTTGTTCACCAGTTGGTCCATGAGGCTTTCGCTAAAAGCATTGGAGTAACCACGGGACTGTAACTGGTCCTTGATCGCCTGTTGCACTTCCATCATCAGGCGGCGATTCGAGGTGATATATCCCGACGCCGAACGGTATATCACCAGGCAGCGGTTGTTCTGGCGCAGCGCCTTGAACCGTGGCCATAAAGGCGTCAGGATCTGGTGCTTTTGAAAATAGTCCTCGATCGCCTCCAGATCGTCTTCCAGCAAGTGCTTGACGACGAAGGAGGCGTAGGTTTTACCCGTCCCGTAGGCCCCGGTAAGCCAGAGGGAACGCTTGTCACCGCCATGCGCCCGCTCCAGGGCGGCGATGAGTTTCTCCAGCAGGTTCCGCATCTGGGCATGGGGAATATAGAACTTCCAGTTACCCTGGTGGTTTTTGTCCACCTCCTCGGAGAATACCGGGATAAAGTCTTCGCTTACAGCCAGGAAATCACCGTAGCGCCACACTGCCACCACCCCTTATCTGCCAGGCATATCGTCACGCCGTGCTCGTCAAGCTCAAAGTAATCCTGGTCCAGGACGGTCAGGCGTTCCAAAACAAATTGCCGGCTGCAGCCGAAAACCACCCAGGGCCAGGTAAAATCGGCGGCCCAGGGGAGCCTGGTCCGGCCCTGCTGCAGGTAAAGTCGCCCCAAGGCGTGGATTAGGGCGGCGTCACCAGGCTGCCCACCGCGGCGGACGAGGCGGCGCGGTCTCTCCCCGCTCACCTGCCCCTGGCCCAATTCGTTACCAATGGGGGTCCGCTCCAGCAGCCCAGCCAACTCCATGATGGCATTGGCCGCCGTCCACTCTGCCAGGCGGGGCACCGCCTGCCGCAGCAGCGCCTTCAGTTCGGTAGTAGTCCACGCGCCCGGTCCCAGGTGCGCGTACCAGCAAGCGGTGGGAAAGGCGAACACCACATTGACCCAAAGTAACTCCCACAGGGGACGGCAGGCGGTCCCCCGCGCGGCGAACTGTTCCCCCAGGGGGGTTAGGTGGGCGCTGCCGTCCTCGATGCCGGCTGTTTTCAGCCACGCGGCCAAGGAGTCTATCTGCCGGTTACCCAGGATTGAGCGGTGGCGCCAACCCCGGCGGTCGGACAGGTAAAGGTCCAGCCACTCCTGCCGCAGACCAAAACGTTGGTGCCGAGACCAGCCTCTCTCGTAACCCCAATCAAGCAAGATCGAGCACCTCAACCGCCTTGCAGGTATGGTCCAGGAAAATGTTGTCCAGGTCCAGCACGATGTTAACGCGGATGAGGCCGTCGCCCCGGGCGGACAGGCCCCTGAGGATACCCTCCAGCGTCTCCCGGCGGACGCCAAACAACGTGTATGGCCCCTCGTCAGCGCCCTCGTACAACTCGCGCACGGTCAGCTCGTACCTCCCTGTTCTTTCCGCGTACCGGTAGAGGGCGTAGAGGATGGCCACCGGCTCGGGGTCGTGCCAGCCCCTTTTGTACAGGGCGCCGCCGGTGCGCTTGCCAGGCTCAACTTCTTCGCCCAGCCCCAACCCGTGGCCCAAAGGCGTCTTCGTAAGTAAACCAAAAAGCGCTGTCATGGCGTTCCGCCTGGTAGTCTCACTCTGGGAATGGGTTTCACCCATTTTGGCCACCCACTCGGCTTTGGTCATGACCGCCCCCCAGGGAACGGCAGTCAGATACCACTGCACCGGCGTCGAGTTGCGGGCCAGGTTGGCCCAGATGACGGCCCAGGTCACCACATCGCCGGCTCCCCTTTTGGCCAGCCTTTCCCCCAGGGCGGTAACCGCCAGCGATCTCTTGCTACTGCCACTCGTTACTAGTTCGGCATGTTTGAGCCACAGGAGCATGGCGTCAAACTGCCGGTTACCCAGGCTGTTGCGGCTAACCCAGTCCTGCGGGGACCGGAAGAACTCCGCCAGCCAGCCTTCTTGTAAGCCGAAAGTCTGGTACGATGGCAAGCTTTGTTTTTCTGCACTGTTCATACCCAAGCCTCCCTCGCTTGTTGCTAGGGATTTGGCGGTGAGATAGGCTTCCCCGTGCAGGTCGAGGCACAGGCCGCAGGCCAAGCAGTCGTCACCGACCCGTACCTGCTCATGGGTAACTAAAGCCCCGGTGGGGCACTCTACCTGGCAGGCCTGGCAGTGGCAGCAATAGGCGCTCTTGAGGGCCACGGCGCGAAAGGCCTTGAGAACATAGCGGTCGGCGTGAGCCAGACCGTCTACCTCCACCATGACGCTGTGGTCGTTACACCTTATGACATAAGGGTACACCGCGCCGCCCCGTTCGATGTAGCCCTGGCCGGGGCCGGTCCGTGACAGGCGGCCCAGGGTTTTAGCCCATTCCTGCCAGTCTTCGGCCGGCTGGCGCAGGGTAAAGATAACCCGGCCGCCCTTTACCTGCTCGAGGGTAGGCCCGGTTCAACAAGAGGCGCCGGCCAAAGAGATATAAAAAGACCTCGCCGGCGTTCCAGGCAATAATGGGGCTGGCGTTGGTCTGCGTCTTGTGTTTGCCTCCCGGGGTGAGGGCCGTATAGGCCGCCCGGCCGGCGCTTTCTTCATGGCGCACGCCGTCGAAGATCAGGACCTTCGCCGACGCCTTGCCGGCCAACTGGCGCAAGAGCAGCAGGGTGGGCACCGATTTGTGCACGGAGCAGCACCAGCGGTGAATACGGCTGGGGGGCCCATCTCCCGCCAGCTCGTCCTGGCATCCTTCACGCTCCTGGCCGTGCGGAAGGTCAGGTGGGGCCACCGTTCTCTGGCTGCCTCCACGGCCAGGTACGTATCACGGACTTCCATGCCGGTGTCGCCAAAAACGACGGCAAATTGGTCCGGCTCCAGGACCCGCTGCACCAAGTCCAAAGTTACCAGGGAATCCTTACCACCGGAGAAAGCTACGGCTACGATATCCACCCTTTTCCGCTGCCGCGTGCAAGTTTGGTAGATAAACCTGAGCGACCTCTGCACCAGCCCCTGGAGGAGAGGCCCGTTCTTGGCCACCATGGCCTCGACCTTGACCGGGTCCAGGGCCAATCCTGGCCGGTGAATCTTGAGTTCAGGCCGGGAGAACAAACCCCCGCCCTCGGCCTCCGCCACCAGTTCACCCCGGTAATAATACTTCCGGCCGCCAATGGCCCATAACAAAGGTTCTTCCACGCGGGGATAATTCCAGTGCCGGTTAAAGCCTAACAGGTCAAGTTCCTCAAAAAACACGGGCCGGATCTCGCTCCCGACCCCGGTCTCCCTGGTATCGGCCAGCAAGACGCCGCCTGTATCATTGTCCCATCGAATCTCATACATGGGAGACCATGCTTCCTTTTACGGCTACTAAACCAGAAAATCGCGCAGCTTGTTGGAGTGCTTGTGATGCGTGAGCCTCTTGAGGGCCTTGGCTTCAATTTGACGTATACGCTCGCGCGTCAAACCAAAATGCTGTCCGATTTCGTCCAGGGTTTGTGGCTCGTGGCCGTCGAAACCAAAACGTAACCGCAAGACCTGTTCCTGTCTAGGTTCCAACCCGGCCATAACCTCAGCCACAGCTTCGCGTAACAAAGGCCAGTACAGGCCGTCATCCGGCGACGCTCCGTATTCCTCCAGGAACCACCCCGGATACGTTCCCGCTTCTTCCCATTCTGCCAGCGTGGCTTCCCAGGACACGACCGGCCGGGACATAGCCTGTAGCTCGCGCACCTGCCGTTCAGGCACATTCATTTCACCAGCGATTTCTTTTGCTGTTGGCTCTCTCCCGTGCACCTGGTAAAGATCGTCGGTTATGTTTTGCAGCCGCCTGAGGGTTTCTAACACATGAACCGGCAAACGAACAACCCGGCCGTGGTCGCTAATAGCCCGACTGATCGCCTGGGAAATCCACCAGGAAGAATAGGCGCTGAGCCGGTATCCGGGCCTCCAGTCAAACCTGCCCACCGCCTTCATCAGACCGACGCACCCCTCTTGGAAGAGATCGAGGAGGTCCAAACCCATCCCGACGTAATTAGTGGCCAAATTGAAAACGTGCCCCAGGTTGGCCTCAATAAGGTGTGACGCAGCCTCTCGATCACCCTCTTCGGCCAGGCGGGCCAGCCACTGTTCCTCGTTGGCCGTTAGCTTCTTCAGCCGGCCAATATCCCGCAGTAACATCTGCACCCCGAGATCAGCGAAAAAATCCGGCTCGTCCTCGCCCTCCTCTTCCATCTCGCCACCTTCCCCGGCAGCACTACGGAACACCTGGGATAAGTCTACCGCCGGAACATCAATCCCCCTTGAGCCCAGATAATCAAACAACTGGCGTGTCTCGAGCGCCGATAGACAACAGTCTTCAATAAGGGTTAGGAGGTCTTCAGCGAAGAGCGGCCGCGTTTCCGCCAGAAGTAACAACCTGTCAATAGCTTCCTCGGGACACGAAGCTGGTTCCGTTTGCTCCAGTTCTTCTATCGGGTAGTACTCAAGCCTCTTGCGCCGCCTACTGGGCACCACTTCCGGCTGTCGCGGGCTCTCCGGGAGGGGTTCCCGGTCCTCTGGCCACTCCCCTTTCGTAGCCTCGCCGCCGGGCAATTGGTCAACGAGCTCTATCCCTTCAGCGACCAGACGCTCATAAACCCAATCGAGGGCTTCCATGGAGACATCGCATTCACTGGCGCGGAACATATCAATTACGACCTGGTAGGTAACGTAGCCATCTTGCCTTTTGCCCAGCGATACCAACTGACGGCAGCACCGTTCCAGCGCCAGTTCTTCCTTCGACATAACCCTTTCCCCAATTATGGTGTTTAGCAATAGACAAGAGCATCATTCCGCCCACGGCAGAAGACCTTCCTTACGCACTACGGATGGATCTGGCACAAAGCGCCGTCGGAAATCTTGTTTTCCTTTGTTGGGTTGATTCACCATTTATGGAGGAATTCCTTCTGAACTTTACCGAGAATCCGGCCCTTATTTCTATGAGCCAGGCCCGCGCAACACCTTCAGATTCATCCTCTTTACCATCAACGGCCACACCTACAGGATGAAGGAGCCTGGTTCTGGCATAGGGGTCATGTCGAATAATATCCCGCCAGCTAACCCGCTGACTGTGGATAATGTGGATAAAGCTGTGACTAACCCGGATTCGGCTCCATTTTTGCTGTGGACAAGTATGTGGAACGCTAAGAGAAGGTAAAAACAAGGGGCGGCGTGACGAAATATGCCGACTTTTCAGGCCCACTGTCTACTGTTCGCGTAACTTGCGCCACAACATCAACAAGGCGCCCTGGGCCGCCCGCTCCTTGATGGTTTCCCGTCCTCCCTCGTAGAAGTCGCGCCGCACCTGCACCTCGCCCGCGAAATCCAGGGCGGTGAAGACCAGGCCCACCGGCTTCTCCGGGCTACCTCCTTCCGGCCCGGCGATGCCGGTAACGCCGAGGCCAACGTTGGCCGCCCCTGCCTCCCGGGCTCCCGTGGCCATGGCCCCAGCCACCTCTGCGCTTACCGCGCCACAGGTCGCGAGCACATGGCTGTCCACGCCCAGGAGCCTGATCTTGGCTTCGTTGGCATAAGCTACCACTCCCAAGTGAAAATACCTGGAACTCCCGGGCACGTTGGTTATGCGATGCGATACTAAACCGCCGGTGCAGGATTCGGCCACGGCCAGGGTCAGGCCCCGGCCAGCCATTTCGGCCCCGATCCTGTCTTCAAGCTGTTCCGCGTCAGTGCCGTAAATGTACTTGCCCAGGCGTTGGCGCAGTTCTTCCTCGAGCTCGGCAATCAGGCCGGCTGCTTCTTCCTCGGTTCCCGCCCGGGAAGTTAGGCGCAGGTGCACCTCGGCCGTCTGCGCCAGGGGGGCCAGGGTAGGGTTCTTGCGGCTGAGCAGATCCCTGACCAGCTCCTCGGCGGCCGATTCACCAATGCCGGCCAGCCGTAGCACCCGGGACCGCAGAACCTGACTGACTTCGCCCTCGCGACCGCGCAAATAAGGCAATAGGCGCTCCTTAAGTACATGGGCGAATTCCCGTGGCGGCCCCGGCAGCAGGGCATAAATTTTACCCCCGTATTCCAGGAGAACGCCCGGAGCCGTGCCCAGCGCATTTTCCAGGGCCAGGCCGCCCCGCGGAATAAGGCCCTGCTTGTAGTTGCCCGGAGGGATCGCCATCCCCCGCTTCTTAAAAAACCTGGTGGCGTTTTCCATGGCCACCGGGTCTTCCTCCAAGGGCAGGCCAACCGCCCCGGCCAGGGCTTCCCGGCTTAAATCGTCATCGGTAGGACCCAGCCCACCGCCTACTAATACCAGGTCGGCCCGCTGGCTGGCCTCCCGAATGGCTTCGGTCAGCCTTTTCAGATTATCTCCCACCGTCACCTGGCGGTAGACCTCTATCCCGGCGGCCGCCAGGTCTTGCAAAAGCACCTGGGCATTGGTGTTCAAGATCTGCCCCAACAGCAATTCTGTCCCGGAGAAAATAACTTCAGCCCGCATACTGCCAACCTCCCCGCGATACCATATTCAAGAGTATGTTCCACAGTGAACCCAATTCTCCTCTGCCTCGCCGCCAATTTACTCCTGCTACTGGTGAGACGCGGGCGGCATGGGGGTATAATTGCAATTTACCCCTCGGTACGGTAAAATATGCTTGGGAGGTGAAGAAAATGGTAGAGGTAACCACGGGCCAGAGCCGGCTGGTCATCAAGCAGGGGGATATCACCAAAGAGGAAGTGGAGGCCATCGTCAATGCCGCCAACTCCAGCCTGATGGGAGGCGGGGGAGTAGACGGGGCTATTCACCGGGCCGGCGGGCCGGCCATCCTGGAAGATTGCCGGGCCATTGTGGCCGAACGTGGCCCGCTGCCGCCGGGCCAGGCGGTGATAACCACCGCCGGCAACCTGCCGGCGCGCTACGTCATCCACACGGTGGGGCCGGTATGGCACGGCGGAAACCAGGGCGAGGCCGAGACCCTGGCCAGTTGTTACCGGGAGAGCCTGCGCCTGGCCGAAGCTAACGGGCTAAAGACAGTGGCTTTCCCGTCAATCAGCACCGGAGCCTATCAATACCCTGTCACCGCCGCGGCCAAGGTAGCCCTGGAGACTATGATGGCCTGCCTCAAGAATAGCTCTTCCCCGGCCGAGATCCGCATGGTGCTTTTTGACCAGGCCACCTACACCGCCTATGTGAAGGCTCTGGAGAAGCTGTCGGCTCAAACCCTTTCTTAGACCAGAGACCCCCAACCGCGTTGGCCCGGAGGACCAGGTGCAACTGGATGCCTGGCCTTTTTTATTGCTCTTTCTTATCCGTCCCCCTTTTCTTCTGACAGCCAACCTTGGCACCACCCCGCCTGCCAATTCATACACTGAAATGGAAAATATAAACTGGAGGAGGGAAACCATGTCAGCAAGAGAAGGCCGGTTGGGGATGGGCCGCCCCCGGCCGCCGCAGGGGCCTCCCAGACCCCCGGTGCCGGACCGGGAGTTGCCGCCCTATATTAATTACGCCGAAGCTTACGTGCCTGTCCAGGATTACGGCGAAAGATTCAGCCCCCAAGAGGCCCTGGACCGCGGGAGCCTCTGGCCCGCCCTTTGGCAACCCTACGAATGCCCTTTTAAGCGAAGGGGGGAGTGAAGCATGGCCAACAAACCGTGGGTACTGGACCGGGGCCGGCGAGAGCTGCTCACCCAGATTCACCAGTGGCATTTCGTGGCCACGGAGCTCACCTTGTTCCTGGACACCCACTGGGACAACCGCGAGGCTTTGCGGGATTATAACGAGGCGGTCCAGCGCCTGCACCAGGCCGTGGAGGAATATGAGCGCCGCTACGGCCCACTCATGGCGCACGGACATTCGCCCAGCCCGTACCCATGGGCCTGGATCGAGGAACCCTGGCCCTGGCAAATCGGTTTGTGAGGGGGGGGACGATCATGTGGGTTTACGTTAAGCACCTTGAACGCCAAGTCGAGGTCAGCCGGCCGGATCTGCAGATGGCCAAATACGTTTTTACCCAGTACGGCGGCCCGGATGGAGAATTCAGCGCCGGGTGGCGCTATCTGACCCAGATGTTTGCTATGCCGACAGGATTTGCTAAGGCGGTTTTAAACGACATCGGCACCGAGGAACTGGCCCACCTGGAAATTGTCGGGACCATTATCCACCTCCTCATCCAGGACGCATCGCCGGAAGAGATGGAAAAAGCAGGTCTGGGTGACCACTTCGCCCAGCACGGCCACAATCTCTGGTTTCACGACGCGGCCGGTGTCCCGTGGACGGCTACTTACCTACAGTCCTTTGACGACCCGGTGACGGTACTGCACGAAAATATGGCGGCCGAACAGAAGGCCCGGTCCACCTATGAGAACCTGATCTGCCTTTCCAACGACAAGAAACTCAATGAAACCCTGAGTTTCCTGCGGCAGCGGGAAGTCGTCCACTTCCAGCGCTTTGGCGAAACCCTGGACCGCGTCCACGAGCTTTACAACCACCGGCATGTCTTCTATGGCCCATGAAATGAGGAGAATTATCCTCCTGTCTGCGGCGCATACTAAGGGAAAAAGGCGGGTGCAGATTCGTGGAAGTACCTCTGTCCTGGGAAGGATGGAAGAATACTCTAGGCACAGCCATCAACGTGGCCGAAACAGTAGGGATCTCTGAGGATACGGTAAAAAACGCCGCCTACCGCCTGGGCAACTTTCTGGCGGACAAGATTGACCCCTCCAGCCGGGAAAACAGGTTACTGAAGGAACTCTGGGATGCGGGGAACGAGCAGGAACGTACGGCCATGACCAGTATGCTGGTGAAAATGCTTAACGCGCGCAAGCCGGCCGCTCCGCCGCAGTAGGCTGGACAAAGAAAACCCGGGGGTTAAACCCGGGCAAACGGTGAAAGGCGGGTGCCTTTCGCCAGGGGAACTGGCCATTTGGGATGTCCAGGTGATATTATACCCGGCCAGTTCCCCAGCACCATCGGCCCTTAGGTGTAATTTTCCCTGCGACCGGTCTTAGGCGGCCTAAATAATGCTGGCCTTGATAGCCCATACCGCCGCTTCCGTCCGGTCTCTGGCCTCCAGCTTGCGGAAAATGTTGGTGAGGTGGGTCTTCACTGTCTTTTCACTTACAAAAAGAGTCTCAGCAATGGCCTTGTTGCTCTTGCCCTGGGCCACCAGGCGCAGAACCTCGATTTCCCTGGGAGTAAGCGGTATATGGGTGTTTTCCTGGGAGACCCGGCGCAGCTCCCGGACCACCTTGCCCGTAATCCTGGGGGGCATGGGCGTCTGGCCAGCAGCCGCCTGTTCCAGCGCGGCGACAAGCTCGTCCGGGGAAATGTCTTTTAACAGATAACCGTTGGCCCCGGCCTTGACCGCTTCCAGCACATGGGCCTCGTCATCGTATACGGTAAGAATGATTACCTTGACCTGGGGCAGGACCTGTCTTAACCGCTGGAGGGTGGCCACCCCGTCCTGATCCGGAAGGTTTATGTCCAACAAAACTACGTCCGGCTGCAGGTTAACCGCGGCCGCGACGGCTTCCCGTCCGCTGGCCACTTCCCCCGCCACCACGGCCTTTTCCGGTGCCAGGGAGATAAATTTGCGCAGCCCATCCCGAATAAGCTGGTGGTCGTCAACGAGCAATACTTTGATAGGCACTGTTATCCACCCCTCGCCCAGCAATAGGGACTTCCAGTCGTACCATGCACCCTTCCCCGGGACGGCTCTTGACCGCTAATGAACCGCCGACCATCGTCGCCCACTCCTGCATACTTACCAGACCGAAACCTGTATGGCTAGCCTCCAGGTCGAACCCGCACCCATTATCGAAGATCTGCACGCGCAGGTGGCTGTCGCTCCTCTCGACGATCACCTTGACCACAGTAGGCCGGGCATGCTTCCACACATTGTTGAGGGCTTCCTGAATTACCCGAAACACTACCACCTCCGCCTCCGGGAAGGTACCCGCGGGCTTACCGGTAAAACAGAATTCTACGTAAATGCCAGTACGGTCGCGGAAATCATCCAGGTAACTGCCCAGAAAGGCAACCAGGCCTTGGTCAAGGTTAACCGGCCGCAAATCGTAAACAATCTTCCGCAGGTTGTCCAGGTGGGACCTGGATATCCCTGCCAGGGAACGCAGCTCTTCGGCCAGGGAGGCCGCCCCCATCTGCCATAATTTCTCGCAATACTCTATTCCCATTACTAAGCGGGTTACCTCCTGGGCCGGGCCATCGTGGATACTCCGGGCAATCCGGCGCCGTTCCTTCTCCTGAGCCCGGATCACGGCCAGACCGGTACTTTCCACCTCACTGGTGTCTACCCGCTCCATTCCCTCTCGCAGGTACTCCATGGCCACCCCTACGTGGGAAAGCATATTCTCGGCCCGCTGGACAATATCCCGCATTATCTTCCAGGCTCTCTCTGTTTCCCGGCGGCGTAACTGCAGGTTTTTCTCCTTTTCCTGCAGCAAGGCCAGCCTCACCTGGGCTTCCCGGGCCCGGTCGTAAGCCAGGCGGATGTCGTCTTCGCTGTAAATATCAAACCGGCTGCTGACCAGGACCAGGTGCCGCCGCGCCTGTCTCTCTTCCTCCTGGAAGGTCTCAACCTCGCCCACCACTTCCTTGATCTCGCCAGTAAGAGCTTCCAGCTCCTCCTGCAGGTGACGGCTCTCATCAGTGGCCCCGGCGGCTATCGAATATATCTCCTCTTTGGACCGTTCCATGGCCAGCAGCGTCTCCTGTATTACCTTTTCCAGGTTCTCTGCCGTGATCACTTACCTTCCCCCCATCAACCCCCTCATTGGCCAGGCGGTCGGCCTGCTTGTTCCTTTCCCGGGGAACACTGGTGATGGTAAATTGACGAAACCTGCCACGCAGGGCAATCACTTGCCGGAAGAGCGGCTGCAAGCCCGGGTGCTTTACCCGGTAGGTGCCGTTTACCTGCCGGGCCAGCAACTGGCTGTCGGTGAAGACTTCCACCGCCGTGGCTCCTCGGTCCAGGGCTTCTTCCAGGCCCCGGATCAGGGCCCGGTACTCGGCCACGTTGTTAGTGGTTTCCCCCAGGTAATCGCTGATGCAGGCTATCTCGTGGCCCTCGCTGTCCTGTATCACCACCCCGATACCAGCCGGCCCGGGGTTGCCACGGGCCGCTCCGTCAACATGCAGGACCATTTTCACGGTACTTGTCTCCGCCGACCTGGATTCACATTTCTCCTGCTCCTGACAAATTCCTCCTGATTTCGTCTGTTGCACCCAAGATATTTCACCCGGGCCGGTATGGCTCCCCCGTTCTGGCAAAAGAACCTGGACAGACAGTTCGGGAAGCTGTTCCCGCAAGTATTCGGCCAGCGGCTGCAAAACCGGGATTTCCGTGGCCGCGTGGCCGGCGTCAACCACAGCCAGGTCCAGAC
Source organism: Clostridia bacterium (assembly GCA_004347685.1). Classification (GTDB taxonomy): domain Bacteria; phylum Bacillota; class DSM-521; order Neomoorellales; family SLTJ01; genus SLTJ01. The sequence continues at coordinate 9,400 of SLTJ01000038.1, read as the reverse complement.
CGCCGGCTTCCAGCACCTGGTGGTAAGTCACGTCCCCGGTTATCAGCACCTGGGCCCCGGCGGCCCTGGCCGCGGCGGCCAGATCACCGCCGGCCCCGCCACAAAAGGCTACTTTTTCTATCCTCCGGCCCGGGTCGCCGTAGACCCTGACCTGGCTGGCCAAAGCCTGTTCCACCCGGCCGGCCAGGGCGGCCAGACTCGTTTCCGCCGCCAGCCGGCCCACACCGCCCAGGCCGTACTCCCGGCCGCGGTTCTGCAGCCGGTAAACATCGTAAGCCACCTCTTCGTACGGGTGGACGGCCAGCATTTTATCCACGGCAGCGGCCAGCCGGGAAGCCGGGACGATGGTTTCCAGCCGGCTCTCGGCCGCCTTTTCCAGTTCGCCTATCCGGCCGATAAAGGGCCTGGCTCCGGCCAGGGGCAAAAAAGTACCCGTGCCGGGAGACTGGAAGGTGCAGCCGGCGTACTGGCCGGTGTGGCCGGCACCGGCCTCCCCCAGGGCCTGCCGGACCGTATCCTCGTATCCCTGGGGGACAAAAACAACCAGCTTGTAAAGGGGCTCATATTCCCAGGTTTCCAAGACGCGCCACTCCTCGAGGCCCAGGGCCGCGGCCAGACAGGCGTTTACGCCTCCCGGGGCCGCGTCTAGATTGGTATGGGCGGCAAAGACGGCTATCCCAGCGCCCAGCAACTGCCCCAGCAGCCTCCCTGTCGGGCTGTCAAGGCGGACCTGCCGCAGTGGTTTCAGCCACAGCGGATGGTGAGAAATAATCAGCTCTGCGCCCTGGCGCCCAGCCTCGGCCACCGCCTCCGGCGTGACGGTAAGGACTACCAGCACTCTTTCCACCCTGGCCGCAGGATCGCCCACCAGCAGACCGACGTTGTCCCAATCGCGGGCCAGGCGCTGCGGAGCCAGCCTGTCCATGACCTCAATCACCTGTTTGCACTGTACCGGCATAACCTCACCTCTGGCAAGATTTTTCAACCCAGTTTATCACCAGGCGGCAACTGAGTCAATTTCTAGCGGCCACAGGCAGCTTGAGCCCGGCACCTCCGGCCGGGCCAAGAGGGGGTACGCTTGCGGCTACCGATCCCGCCCTTCGGCCGGTGCCGTTCCCGCGGCCCGGCGGCGGGGATCAGGCCTACATACTTAACCGAGAGACCGGGGAAACTTACCCTAGATACATTGGCGCCACAGGCAACCGCTGTGGCCATCCCATTGCCGCCGGTAAACAGGAGGAAGGAAGTCTTGCAGGTAGGACTGGTCGGGCTGGGACGCATGGGGTTTAACCTCGCCCTGAACATGGTGGACCACGGCCACCAGGTGGTGGCCTATAACCGTTCGCCGGAAAAGACGCGGGAGGCCGGAAAGTTCGGCGTTACCGGTGTCCACTCCCTGGAAGAACTGGTGGCTAAGCTGCTCCCCCGCCGGGTGGTATGGCTGATGCTTCCGGCTGGGGAGGCAGTCGAGGAAACAGTGCAGGCCCTGGCCGGGTTACTCTCCCGGGGCGATATCATCATTGACGGCGGCAACTCCCATTACCGTGATACCCGCCGCCGCTACCAGGAATTAGCAGACCGGGGTCTCCACCTGGCCGATAGCGGCACCAGCGGCGGCATCGAGGGCGCGCGGCGTGGCATCTGTGCCATGGTGGGTGCCGACGCCGACACCTTCTCCTATCTGGAACCGCTCTTTGCCGACCTGAGCCTGCCTGCGGGTTATCTGCACACCGGCCCCACCGGCAGCGGTCACTTTGTGAAGATGGTGCATAATGGTATCGAGTACGGGATGCTTGAGGCCCTGGGAGAAGGCTTCGAAATCCTGGCCCGTGGACCTTTCGACCTGGACCTGGCAGAGGTGGCGCGGGTCTTGGCCCACGGCTCGGTCATCCGCGGCTGGTTGGTGGAATTGCTGGCCGGCGCCCTGGCCGCCAATCCCCGGCTGGAAGGCATCAAAGACGTCGTCCACTCGTCCGGCGAAGGCCTGTGGACAGCCAAGACAGCCCTGGATCTAGGCATTCCGGCTCCGGTAATAACCGCTTCTGTCTTCGCCCGCTACCGCTCGGAGCAGGCCGAGAGCTTGGCCGCCAAGGTGATCGCCGCCCTGCGTCACGAATTCGGCGCCCACCCGGTGGAAAGCCCGGCCCCAGGGGACTGCGGCTGGTGAACCCAGCTTACCGATGGCTTTGTCCGCAAGCTGGAGATTAGAAGTTGGAGGTAGCCGGTATCGTCACGGACAGTGCAGGCGTCTCATTTCAGGCAAGAAAATCGGGGGGCGGTTAAGCTGTGGTATCCCACCGGCCTGATCCCTGCGTGTTGGTAGTCCTGGGGGCCACCGGTGACCTGGCCCGGAAAAAACTTTTCCCGGCCCTGGCCCGGCTGGCAGCCCGGGGCCTGTTGCCCGCGGGCTTTACCGTGGCGGCTGTGGCCCGGCGGCCGTGGACCCAGGAATCCTTTCGCCAGGAAGTGGTCCGCGCGGTGCAGGAAGCAGGAGGCACAGAGGGAAACGATATCAGGTGGCAGCACCTGCTCACGCGGATAACCTATCTCCAGACGGACATCCGCGATCCGCAGGGCTATGCCCGGCTGCGCAGCCTGCTGGCCGAACTGGAGGAGCGCGGCCGCACCGGCGGCAATTCCGCCTTTTACCTGGCCCTGGCCCCTGAATTCTTCGGCCCGGTGGTACGAAACCTGCGCCAGCACGGTTTGGCCAGCGGTAACGGGCCGGGTTGGCGGCGGGTGGTAATCGAAAAGCCTTTTGGCTGGGATCTGGAATCCGCCAGGCAGTTAAACCGGGAACTGGTGGAAGTCTTTCCCGAGCGGGACATCTACCGCATTGACCACTACCTGGGCAAGGAAATGATCCAAAACATCATGGTCATCCGCTTCGCCAACGCTTTTTTTGAGCCGGTGTGGAACAGCCGCTGGATAGACCACGTACAGATAAGCTCCCTGGAAACCGGCGGGATAGAAAACCGCGGCGGGTACTATGAAAGGGCCGGCGCCCTCCGGGACATGCTGCAGAACCACATGCTGCAGCTTGTCAGCATGATCGCCATGGAACCCCCTACCAGCCTGGCCACTGCGGATATCCGCGAAGAAAAGGTGAAGGTTCTCCGCAGTCTCCAACTGCTCACAGAGGAAAATATCCGCAAGAACGCCGTACGGGGGCAATACGGCGAAGGTTTCTTTCCGGAGGGAAAAGTTCCCGGCTACCGCCAGGAAAAGGCGGTGGCTCCTCATTCCGCCACCGAAACCTTTGTGGCCCTGAAACTGCACATTGACAATTTTCGCTGGGCCGGCGTGCCTTTCTACCTGCGCACCGGCAAACGGCTGGCCCGCCGATATACGGAAATAGCCGTGCAGTTCAAGGCCCTGCCTCAAGTACTGTATTTCAAGGAGTACGGCGAACTCTCCCCCAACCTCCTGGTCATCCGCATTCAGCCCCAGGAAGGAGTATTCCTGCGCCTGAACGCCAAGAGGCCGGGGACCGATAACTTTATCGTCCCGATCAAGCTGGATTTTTGCCAGAACTGCGAGATTGGGGTTAACTCGCCGGAGGCGTATGAACGCTTGCTGCTGGACGTAATGCGCGGCGATCCCACCCTGTTTACCGGGTGGGAGGAAGTAGAATATGCCTGGAGATTTGTAGATCCCCTGGCTGCAGCCTGGGCCAGGGCAGTTCCTTCTTTTCCCAACTATCCGGCCGGGACCTGGGGGCCCGAGGACGCCGGGTGGCTCATGAGGCGAGACGGCCGCCAATGGGCCGAAGCCGGGTACGGCCCGGAACCGCCCGCCGCCAGCCCGGCTGCGGAGGCATAGCTGCGAGACATAAGGCAGGTGAGCTACCATGTTTTGCCTCTATGACATTTCCCTGCCGATCTATCCGGAAATGCCGGTGTATAAGGATGAACCCGACAAGAGACCGCAAATCGAGATCACCCGGGACTTCGCGCAAGGGATAAGGGAAACCAGGATAATCCTCGACACCCATACCGGCACCCACCTGGATGCGCCCCTGCATGTGGAAGCCGGCGGCGCCTCCCTCGACCGGCTGGACCTGCTCCCCCTAATCGGCCCGTGCCGTGTCCTGGACCTAACGGCAGTCACGGAAAAAATCACCGCCCCGGACCTCCATGCCCATTCCGTGCAACCCCGCGACTTTCTTCTTCTCAAAACCAGAAATTCCCTTACCGAAAGTTACGGTCAGGACTTCGTCTACCTAGAGGCCGGAGCGGCCCGTACCCTCGCTGACGCCGGCGTGCGCGGCGTAGGGCTCGACGCCCTAGGCATTGAACGTGACCAGCCGGGCCACGAAACCCACAAAATCCTTTTGCGCCACGGTATCGTTGTCATGGAAGGTGTCAGGCTGACCGAGGTGCAGCCCGGCTCCTATTTCCTCCTGGCCCTGCCGCTATCCCTGGTGGGCACCGAGGCCGCCCCCTGCCGGGCCATCCTCATCGGCCCAGCCTGATTTCGGGCAAGAAACAGCGGCCGCCAGGCAAGCTAGATTTCTTGTAACTGCTCAGGCTACCGCCTCTCACCAAAAACAGACCTGTTCCCACCCCGGCCAGATGCCCCCCGACGGCGGATAACCAATGCTGAACGCCGGGAGGCGGCCCGGAATCAGGTGGAATCGGCACTGGAGCGGCGTTTCCGCAATGCCGAGGCCAGGGTAGCCCGTGACTTAGCAGTGATGATCTGTGACGTGAATACAGCCCTAGCCCGTGGCGGATGGGGAAAAATCATGCAGGATGCCCCTCATTCTGACGTGCTAGCCCGGCTGGCCCACCAGGTGGACTACTTCGAGTATCTACGCCTGGTGAGCCGGCCTATAAGGACGTACCGGCACCTGGATAAATCTTTCCCCGCTCACGGTAGCGGCCCGTTTAATTTTTTCCATCTCACTGGCAACGTCGCCGTTGAAGTACATTTCTCCGCATTGCTGGCATACATGGGCGGGCACACCTTCAATAATGACCAGACGGCCATGCCACCATCTTTCTACATCAACTTTCTTCTGAGTAACCTTACCGCCACATGCCGGACATTCGATCACTGCTTTTCCCTCCTCGTTCGCTCGTTAATCCATTTAGGTTCCCCAGGACGGTAAACCGTTATGATTATTACCCATCCTTCCTTGTCAATAGAGCAGACTACGTGCAACGGCTCCCCGGCAGGTATATGGCCCAGCACCAGACAACTGGCTCCACGAGGGTCTTCGGGATAATCTTCCAGTATCTCACCGCCAGCTATGGCCGCCAGCACGTCCTCCATATCGATGCCTCTTGCATCGCACCGTTTGAGGGCATGGTACGATATACGCCATTTACCTTCTTCAATGCATTTCTGTATTTGGTCAAGCACTCATAGTCTCCTTCCCTTGAAAAACAGCCCTTTAGATTACCTTGTAAGGCCGGGGAAATGGCCGGAGATATAAGTATCCCCCCTGCTATCTTGCACCGTCCTGTTCGCCTCCCAGGAGGCGTCTTAATTCGGTTTCGGGAATGCGCCAAACATCACCCAGCTTAATGGCATGTAGCCTCCCTTCCCTGATCCATTTGTAGAGAGTTCTGACGTTAAGTTTTAGCTTATCAGCTATTTCTTGTGGCGTATAGTAATTCTCCATCGCCTATCTCCCCTTTCACTCATTATACTATCATACATGGCCCTACATTTCAATACAGTTCTTCTTGACTTATCCCGTAACCTGTAGCATACTTAGGTTAATCTAGTTACACTCTATTACACAACGAAGGTTTTCTACCATGTTCATCACCTACCACCAGTCCGGCGAGAGCAAGATGGGAGGCCATTGGACCCAAGCCCAAGGAACTTCACCCGGCATTTCGACGTAATGCTCAAACATGCTGATCTGCCCCACATCCGTTTCCACCACGCTGATGCTGGAGCTAAGGGAACATCCCAAGGTGGTGCAGCAGATGCTGGGTCACAGCCGCATAGCTATGACCTTAGATATTTACAGCCACGTTTCCCTGGACCTGGAGCGGAAGGCGGCGGCCCGGCTGAACGAGGTGCTGAAGAAAGAAAAAGCCCCTTCCAAGGTGGAAAGGAGCTAAAGACGCTAGATACCCTAGCCGGCAGGGATAGCACCCCTGGCCGGCTATTTTATTTGTCTCCAGGGCGCGGGAACCCACTTTAGTAAGTTATTAGTATTTGCCCTTCCCTTAGTAACACCCAGAACCCTGAAACCCTTGTCAAATCTGGTGGAGGCGATAAGACTTGAACTTATGACCTCCTGCTTGTAAGGCAGAAAAAGGACGTCTTTGCTAGCACCATCTAGTATCATTAAATCCGCAGAACCTTATCAAATCCGGCTCCCCGGCCCTGGCAAATACCGCCATCTCCCGCCTTGTACCACAGTTTTCGCCTGGTCTGTGACGAACTGGTGACAAAAAGTTGGGGCGTACCTATACCCGGTATTCTTGCAGGCAGCCTATTTCAGCCAATGTATCACGGCCACGGCGGCACCCACAGCGGCTATGACAGTCCCGATTACCCACCTGGTAGTGCTATGCAATTCCTGGTGCAGGCTATCCATTTTAACATCAACCTGATCAATCCGGGTGGTTATTTCCTGGCGCAGGTTGTTCATTTCGCCCCGCAGGGTGGTTTCCATGCTGTCCAGCCTGTGCAGCAGGTACTGCATGAAGGGGTCAAAACCCCGGTAAGGGCCTCCACCGCCTGGACCTTCTACCCCGGCGGCTACCTGTTCCTGCTGCTTCTGGATTTCCTCTTTAAGGCATAGGCACTATGCCTCCCCTCCTGGGACCATCTCAACACTCCTGGGAAAAGAAAGTAATGCTACCCCGAAGCCCAAAATGATGCTTAGATTGCATCTTCGTCTCATCCACCGGTATGTAGAGCAAAGTCAACACCATGCCCAGGCGGTCAAAGGCCACCGATTCTTCTATAAGTTCGGCGTCCCTGGGGGCTCCTTGACACCAGGCGCAGGCCAGCACTTTCTGGGGCATGGGCTCCAACATCCCTTATTCCCGGCAGCCCCTAAAATCCATCACCCAGCTGTTTTATTAGTAGCACTTGACAGACTCCGCAGCCGGGCCTCATCGTGAAAAAGGGTGTTGCCGTCACAACGATAGCAATGAATGTTCTCATTGAGTGGTAAAGCGTTTTTTTCGAAGATGTCCACTACTCGCCTGGTAGTGTTCAGGTACCACTCTGCGGTGGGGTTGCGGTGGCCCTCCAGCCTGGAACCAGGCACGGGGCTCCATATAAAACAAAGGCTTGTTATACCCTTGGCTGCCAGGTACTCTACTCCCTCCAAAAGGTATTCACGGGGTTCAATTCCGGTAACCAGAGCGCAAAAGACGTTGCCCCTGCCAAAAATGCCCACGGCGTACTCCAAAGAATCCAGAAATTTCTCATAACCAGGATGTTCCTCCTTGCCTGGACATATAGCCTTGAACATGTCCCGATTCCATATTTCTAGGCTGTAGCCGATACCTGTTATCCCTGCTTCCCGGATCCGTTCGATTTCCCGCAGGTCCCTTGGCGGAGAAGCCAGCACGCAACCAGGCACGTCTGAAACTCCCAGGTAATTCCGCAAGGTATGGAGGATCTCTACCACCAGATCAGTCTCGTTTTCTCCAGGAAAACAGCCTCCGGTAAGAAGGCAGTGCCTCACTACTCCTTCGGAAAACGCTGCGGCGGCGGTTTCTCCGATTTGATTCAGCTTTTTTCGAGTAAGTACACTCCGGTACGTTTGTTTGGTAGTTACCAGATTGCAGAAAAGACACTGCTTGCCATTTTGCCAGTGGCTGCAGTAGTTGTTGTAACAGACAAAGAAGCTGTCTTCCCCTCCTATTTGGGCCACTTTGGTCATGGGGGTGCCATCAGTAGTCGTCCTTTCGTAAAAGGCAGGCCGGGGCAGCCATTCTACTCTGCAAAGAACTTCGTTGGCCTCACGGAGCACAAGGCCATCGGCAGTCTTGCTGACGCAAAATCTGGATTTGCTGTTTTGGCGAAACTGGACGACTGTACCTCCTGGCAGGAGGCGGAAGTCATCTGGCAGTGTCTGTCCGACGTGATTCTCAAAATCCCAGCCAAAAAGCCCGTGACACTGCTCTTTGTATTCTTTTCCCAACCCTTCTATAGCCTCTGCCTCGGCGGTTACTCCCTCAGTAAGCAACTCTGCTTTCAGTTTCAGCTCCCTTGCTAACTCCACCGTAGTTGCCAATAATCTTCCCCTCCCAAGTTTTTAGCTGGCTCTAGTTATTGTAACGTGAAATGGACTTCTTTGACAAGCCGCCGCGATCACTCAGCTAAAATTTCACCCTCCCGGCTCCAGGAAGCTTAAACACCTTATCTGTCACAAACCCGCCATCCCACCGGTAAAACACCAAAGGGCTTCTCATAAGTTCCAGGTCAGTCGCAAACCTGCCCCGGTCCCCCAGCTCTCCGGCCAGAATTCCGGCCTGCTCCAGGTCTTCAGTCACCATCAGCAGCCTTCTTGCCTGCAGGAACAACAAATTCTCCATGACTTCTTCCACGTCCTGCCGGACAACCAGCACGCCGTAGTCCAGATTGTTGAACACGACGATTGCCGAAAGTGGAGAACGGGCGTTAAACAGGTGGCATTCCCCGGCTTCTCTCAGCCGCAGGACTAACTGGACTACCACCAGCCGCTTTAATACCTCAGCCAGAGGGATGTCTACCCACCAGTTGGGCACGAACCGGTCGCCAATAAGTCTTGCCCCCAGCGGCCCCAGCGTGAGCAGGGGGACGTTCCCTTTTTCCGTCACCAGGTCGTGGCGCACCAGTATCCCGGTGCGCGCGGCCCGGTCCAGGTCCTTTTTGCCTTTGTCCGGATTTCGGTAGAGAGACTTCACCAATTGAAACCTGGCGGCCAGGCGAAATTCTTTTACCGCTTCCAGCACTTTAGGTCTCGCCCACTCTTCGGCTTTTTGGATGCCCCGCCAGGTGGGGTTGACTCGCTGCCAGTCTATCCTTTGCGCGGTCCGGGCGGAAAATAGGGAAGTCGGTTGAGTTGACGGTTTTAGGTCGAGCATTAGTTCCATGAAGATTTCGTCTCCTTTCAGAAAAGATTAGCGGCTTAGCAGACACCAACATAGCTGGCCAGCCCGCTTGGGGCCATTCCCAGCGAACCGGGGTTATCCCCTAGCTACAAGCCCCGGCACAAAAAGGCTTTTGACCGCGCAGAGACAGGGTAGAATGCTGTTATTTCTGTCAGCACGGATTTTTTCTTTCCCCTGTTTCCTGCGCGTGGTATAATGACTTTGTCAGAAAGTATCGCTGGAAAGGATTTTGCCCCTTGGCCGTCAATGTCTTTGACCGCAGCGTGAAGGCCCTGGCCCGGCGCTACCCGGGACCCTTTGTCAAAGTCGCCCTTGGCTCTACT
>SLTJ01000048.1 GCA_004347685.1 Clostridia bacterium | reverse complement strand
AAAGAATTTTGTTGGGGGGCTTGACACGGCCCCTCCATATCAGGAAAAAGAAGGAGCGATCAATAATGGCCAGTGGTTTTCCGGAAGTCCGTTGGAGCGTCCTTTTCCTTTTAGCTGTGCTGATACTGGTCATCTTGCCCGGTAGTGGCCGGGCGGACCTGGCGTGTGCCGGTCAGGCGGCCGCGGCGGGGGAAGCCCGGCCGGTTTTGACCCGCCTTTTGCCCGCCGGCTTCCAGGCCGGCTGGCAGGCCGGGACCGCGGACGGCCGGGAAACCAGCGAGGTGCGGTTGGCGCTGCCGGGCGAAGAGGGCAACACAATATTCCGTATCCGGGAGGCGGCCGGAGGCCTTTCCCCGGCCCGGCGGGCCGAAATCGTGGCCGGACGCCTGCAGGCCCTCCTTGACCAGGGGCTCACCGCCGGGGAGATCACGGTCACCCGCCGGCAAGGGGAGTGGGTGGGGGCGGCCCGCGGCCAGGTACTGGCTACGGCCGACGCTCGCACGGCCAGCCTGAACAACAGCCATCCCCAGGCCCTAGCCTTCCGGTGGGCGCAAAACCTGGTCGGCGCCCTGACCCAGGCCGACCGGCCCAGCAGGAGCGGGCGCACCGTGGGCCTGGTGATCGTCCCGGCCGCTCCTGATACCCTCTACGCCCTCACCGTGGAGGGCGTCCGGCAAAGCTCCGACGGAGGCCGCACCTGGCGCATCCTGCCCATTCCCTACACCAAAGGCCGGCCGGAGACTCCCACGCCTTTTCCCCAGAGCATGGCCGTCTTCCCCGGCGATCCCCGGCGGCTGCTGGTGGGAATTTATCCGGGGGAAATCTGGCTTTGCGAGGACGGCGGGGCCACCTGGGAGAAGACCTGGGCCGACGACCCGGTATTCGGAGGCAACGCCCGGGTTTACGCCCTGGAAGCCGACCCCCATGTCCCGGGCAGGGTCTGGGCCGGCACGGCGGACGGCCTCGACAGGGGTTACGTCTTGCGCAGCGACGACGGCGGCCGCACCTGGCAGCGGGTCTGGCAGGGGGGTGGGGTGATAGACCTCATGCTGGTGGAGGGTTACAGCGGCGCGGTGCTCATCCAGGCCATGGAGGCCAACCCGGAGGCGGATAACGGATTTGAGCCCCTGGTTTACCGCTCCGGCGACGGCGGGCTCACCTGGGAGCGCCTGGGTTTCGGCGGCATCCTGATCAGGGACAGCTCGGCGCCAGGCGTGGCTTACCGGACGGAATGGCAACTAGAAAAGTTTGGGGACAGGTACCTGAAAACCGGCTACCGGCTGAAAAAATCAAACGATGGCGGGGCCACCTGGGATGATGTGGCCTGGTCCGGCGTCCCCAGCAACGAACCCTGGCTTTTTGTTCCCGTAACCGTGGACGGCCAGCCGCGCCTGTTGCTCCAGGGCGACCGGACCTACTATTACCGCCGCTGGACCCTGGCGCCCCTGTCCAGCGGGTTTGCCGGGCGCCGCCGGCAACTGGAAGCCCTGCTGACCGAGGCCATGTCCTGGGGCCTGGACGACGGCATGAGCTTCACCTACGCCCCGGAACAAAACGCCCTTTACGTCAGCGGCTTCAACAGCGGGTTGTACCGCCTGGAGCTGGGGTTGCCGGTGGTCCCCTGGACCCCGGAAGAAATCGTGCAGAAGTACCTGGCCGTGGAGCCGTGGCAGGCCCGGCCCTACGTGGCGGCCCGCACCCTGGTGCCCATACCCACAACCGGCCGCGGCGCGCGGGAGCCGTTGTGGACGGGCCGGTACGAGGTGTTGCGGCGGGAAGACTTCACCGACGGCGGCCTCGCCCTTACGGTGCGCCAGTACATGCAACCCCGCCACCCCGCCCCCGGCCAAAAGGGGCAGGTGGTAGAGGTTGTCAAGTACACCTTCACCCGGGAGGGCATATCCTACGGCCTTTACGCCGTGGAACCGGGGGGCGGCTGAGGGCGCCAACTGCCGGTGGAGCCGCGCAAGAACCTAGGCTGTGCGGCTCTATTATACCCTTCAGAAACCGCAGGCGGCCGGACCTGCGACCTACGACCTGGTACAGACTTATAACCCCCGTCAGCCCCAGGGCCTATGGCTGCAATAACATAGGGGAGGTGTCAAGGATTATGAGCGCGAGGAGCAAACGATGGTTATTCATTACCGCGGTGATTATTTTCACCCTGTCCACCGCGGCCCGGGCGGCGGATCTCCTGCCGCCACTAGAGGTGAGCGACCTCGAAAGGGTGGATTTCACCCGTTCCAACGCCATTTACCGGCCGCTCTTTCCCGATGTGCAGGAGGACGGTGAGAAAATAGGGCGGCTGGTGACGCTTTACAACCAGGCCCTGGCCAGCCTGGGGCCGGAAATCTCGTTTTACGAGGAATTCGGTGACATCATGCCCATGTTCCTGAACAGCCGTAGCCTTCCTACGCGGCCTGGATCAGGTTCCCCCGGAGCTGCAGCCAGCCCTGGCGCCGGGGCAGGTCACCAGCACCCGCAGGGGCCGGGCGGTGACCGTCGCCCTGGACGGGAAAAAGTTGAACCTGGGTAACCAGCAGGCCTACCTGGACCCCGGGCGCGGCCGGGTAATGGTGCCCTTAAGGCCTACTGTGGAAGCCCTGGGCGGGAAGGTGGACTGGTTCCCGGTCTTGCCGGGCTACCGGGAAAGCGACGCCGAAGCCCATAACGGCCTGGCGCCTTACGGCGAGGACGTCAATGCCTGGGTTGACGTCACCTTGAGCCATAACACCTGGAGGGTTTACCTGACCCCGGCGGAGAGTGGACCCATCGTGGTCCCCCTGCGGGAACTGGCCCTAGCCCTAGGTTTCGGTCTTTCCTGGGACGGTCCGGGGGCGGTGGCGGAGCTGCGACCGGAGAAGTAGGCATCAGGGCGGGGAAGGAGGACGAGGGATGAGACAGGATTTTTGGGAACGCCAGGGAATACTCTGGCAGTAGCAATCAGTAGGCATTAGAACAGGGAAGGGGGATGAGGGATGCGGGTACTGGTTACCGGTGGTACGGGCTTGATCGGGAGTGCTCTTTGCGCTTCGCTCCTGCGAGACGGACACCACCCAGTAGTGCTTTCCCGCCGCCCGGAGGCAGCCCGCTCTAGGCTGGGCGACGGGGTGGAGGTTGTCCGCTGGGCAAGTGGCGAGCCGCTACCGGCAGTGGCCCTGGAGGATGTAAAGGCGGTGGTCAACCTGGCCGGGGAGAGCCTCGGCGCCGGGCGCTGGACCGCGGCCCGGAAAGAGCAGATCATGGAAAGCCGCCGGGAGGTCACCCGGAACCTGGTTCTGAGCATAGCCGGGTCCGGGGAGCGGGCAAGGGTGCTGGTGAACGCCTCCGCCGTGGGCTATTACGGTCCCCGCGGCGACGAGGAGGTAACGGAGAAAGACGCGCCGGGAGACGACTTCCTGGCCCGCGTCTGCCGGGCCTGGGAAGTAGAGGCTTGCCGGGCGGAAGACCTGGGAGTGCGGGTGGTGATCTTGCGTTTCGGTATCGTCCTGGCCCGGAAGGGGGGTAGCCTGCCCCGCCTGGTCCGGCCCTTCAGGTTTTTCCTGGGCGGGCCGCTGGGCTCCGGCCGGCAGTGGGTTTCCTGGGTGCACCTGGCGGATGCCCTGGGCCTTATCCGGCTGGCCCTGGAGGAAGAGGGGCTGGCCGGCCCGCTCAACGTCACCGCGCCCCAGCCCGTGCGCATGGAGGAACTGGCCCGTACTTTGGGGCGGGTGCTGGGGCGGCCTTCCCGCCTGCGCCTACCGGCTGTCGTGCTGCGGCTGGCCCTGGGGGAGATGGCCGACATGCTGCTCACCGGCCAGCGGGTGCTGCCGGAGCGCGCCCTGCGGGCCGGCTATTCCTTCCACTACCCCGGCCTGGAGGCGGCCTTACGGGATTTGCTGGCTCCGGCGGCAAATAAACGGTAGGGTTGCAGCCGTAACATTTCCGGGCGACCCAGTCAAAGGGGTGTATGGCAGCCGGTCAGAAACCCCGCAAGTCTCCCCGGGCGGGCTGGTACCGGGACAGCAGGTGACCGCAACCACGGCCCTTTCCGTGCAAGCCAACTTCCTGGCCGCTTTCATACGTTACGATCTGGGCGATCCGGCTACGGGCAAGGTGAAAGAACTGGCCCAGACGGACCCCTACGCGCCCTTTAACTGGACGCCCGGCTGGGCTGACAACGGCGAACGCACCGTGCAGGCCGTAGTCTATGATCGGTTGGGACAAGCCTATCCCGGACCGGTTGTCCCGGTGCGGGTGGCCGTGGAGCGGAAACTGGTTTTCAAAGGTCCAGCCGCCGGAGCGGTCCTGGACGGACCGGTGAACCTGGGCGTTTCCCTCAACTTCTCCGCCCGCCGGGTCCAATACATCCTGCGCGACCCGGACTCCGGGCGGGAGGAGGTCCTGGCCACGGTGGAGGGAGCCTCCGGCTACCGTTGGTTCCCCGGACCGGATCAGGCGGGCCGGCGCGAACTCTGGGCGGTGGTGACCGATGATCAGGGAAACACTTTCCGCACCGGGACCGTGGAGGTGGAGGTAAAGGGCACCCCGCGGCTGCTCTTGACGTCCGTGGGGCCCAAGCAGGTGCTGGCGGGGGCCGTGCAACTGCGCTCCCAGTCCAACGTGCCGCTAACAGGGATCGAGTACGAGCTCATCAATCCCAAGACGGGAGCAGTGCGCGCTATAGCCGGGGGAGCGGATGCCCTGGCGGCCTACAACTGGACGCCCGCCCAGGGGGACGCCGGTTCGTGGCAGCTACGCGCCGTGGGCACCAGATCCTCCGGGGAGAAACTGCTCAGCGAAAGCATCCCGGTGCGGGTACATACCGGAAAGCTGTATGGGCCGCAGCCCATCACCGAGAAGGACAAGTTCCTGGACCTGGCCTCCGGCCTAGCCAAGGATGTGCAGGCAAAGACAGGCATGTCCGCCGCCCTGCAAGTGGCCCAGGCCATCCTGGAAACGGGGTGGGGGCAGTCTTCACCAGTAGACAAGTACACGGGCCGGCGCTCCAATAACCTGTTTGGCATCAAGGGGCAGGGGCCTGCGGGTTCCGTCACCTCTAACACCTGGGAAGAGTACAACGGGGTGACCTTCCAGGTGGAGGCCGCTTTCCGGGCCTACCACAACGTCTCGGAAAGCTGGGCGGACCACCAGCAACTCCTGCTGACCGGAAGCCGCTACGAGGGCTTCCGGGAGGTCATGTATAACAGCGTTCAAGGCGCCTGGGCGATGAAACGGGCGGGGTATGCCACTGATTCAAAGTACCCGCTCAAGTTGATGGACATCATCAGGCGGTACCAATTGGACCGCCTGGATGAAGTAGGCATATAGGTGGCAAAGTGGAGTTTAAGAAGCTGCCCGGACCTAAGGGAGCATACGAGTAGCAGGACAGACGTTCTGAGTTTTTTGCTGCCAAGGAGGTTTTTCCCGGTGAAGAACAAGTGGTTGGTCATTGTGGGTACAGGTATTTTAGTTGTTACCATCACCACGGTGGCCCTGGCCGCCAGCAACATCAAGCTCATTGTCAACGGCCGGGAAGTAAAGCCCGATGTGCCGCCGCAACTGGTTAACGGCCGGGCCATGGTGCCGGTGCGCTGGGTGGCCGAGGCCCTAGGCGCGCAGGTGGACTGGGAGGCGTCCACGCAGACCGTGCGGATCACCACCGGCGCACCCAAACCTGGGCAACCGGCAACAGGGCAGCCGCAAGCGCTGCCGGAGCTATTCCAGGACGTGGCCGCAAAATTGGCCGGGGTGGAAGTGCCGGTGTACGTGCCCACCTGGCTGCCGGGGGACGGTCCCTTCCGGGTGGCCGAATTCCAGGCCGACAAGGACGGCTACCGGTTTAAGGTAATCCGGGGGGAGGAGGAGTACCCGCCCGTGGTGGAAAACGTGCCCTCCAGCGAGGCGGACCTGGTGGTCGAGGTGACGGCCGCGAACCAGCCCTTCCTGCCTTATCCCACCGAGGGACAACTCCTGGGCCAACCGGCGGGTGACGTGGACCTCGACGGCGTTACGGCCCGCTCCTTTGGTGACGGCATGATGCTCACCTGGAGCGCTGGCAACTGGGCGTACACGGCCCTGGGCCACGCCCCGGGGGACGGCGTCCGGGTGGCCAGGGAAATCCTCCGGGCCCTGCCTGGCGACGGCTATCCGGTGCCCGGCGCAAGCCAGGGCAAGTTCCGGGCTGCCCAGTTGGGCAATCCCATGCATGTCACCGCCAGTTGGACCTACGACGGGAAGACGTGGTATACCCTGAGCGGCCGGGCCACGCCGGAGGCGATACTGAAGACGGCGGAATCCATGATCCTCTTGTCGGAACTCGAGACCTCCTTTCCTGCCGCCACCGCTTCAGGCGGCTCAGAGGCCCGGACTACCTTGGTCAAGTACTTTCACGTGCTGCAAGAGGTGGCCAACCGCAGATACGGTGGGTTCTACTCCAGCCCCGAAGCCCAAGAGGAGGCCTTCCGGTCGCCGTACAGTTTCCTTTCCTCCGGCCTGCAGGAGAAATACCCCTTCGATGAGTTCCGCTCCCGCCTGGACCCGGTAGCCGACCTGCAGGTGCTGCAGCTCTGGGCAGCACCAGGCCGGGTGGACCTGGACGCTACTCCGCCGGGCGAAGAGAGCTTCTTCGTGGAGCTGAAGACGGTGGAAATGCTGGAGCAGAAGACGGCCGTGGTCTACTACAGCGGCTACTTCACCCTGGCCCGGGAGGGCGATGGATGGAGGGTCACCAAGGCCGAGGTGGAGCCGGAGAACCTGGCCTGGAAGTTAGGCGGGCACCAGCCCTGGCGGGCGGACCCCGCCATGGTGGCAAACGTTGAGCTGCGCCGAGTGCTGGACGCGGAAGTGAACAGCGACCCCGCAGCCAGCCGGGTCACCCGCCTGGACGACGGCCGGGTGGTGGTGATGGTTCCCACCACGGGCGAAAAACCGGAATGGCACAAGGTCATCCTCGTTCCCTTGACTGACGGGACCTGGCGGGTGTTGTCCTGGCAGTAAACAAAGAGGAATTAGTAACACCGCCAAAAGCAGGGCTCCCGAGGAGGTGACACGGTGAAGAACAGGCTTAGAACAATCATTGTTGTAGCGGTGGCCGTGGCTGCGGCGGCCTATTGACGTTGGTGGGGAGTTCTGCTAGACTACATTTGGAAAGTAAGAGGGGGTATGATCGTCCGGAAGGACGGCATGCATGGTTTCCCCGGCGGCACGACTGTCTGGGGTGTAGTCAGCAGATATGCGCCCGGCGTGGCCGGGAGGCGCAGGAGGGGCGCCCGGCAACAAGCCGGGGTTTCGTTTTTGCAGGGGTGTTGCGGATGAGTTTGCACCGTTTGTTGGCACAGGTTTCCGAACTTAAGAGCCGGCTGGATGAGGCAAGACCGCTTTCTCCGGCTGAGGTAGCGAAACTGAGGGAGCATATAATCGTGGAGTGGACGCACCACTCTACGGCCCTGGAGGGGAACACCCTGGACCTCCGGGAGACGCGGCTTGTGCTTCTTGACGGCGTTACAGTGGGCGGAAAGACGCTGAGGGAACATCTTGAGGTAGTTGATCACCGGGATGCTGTGGAGTGGTTAGAGGCGACTATCAAGGGAGAAGTTACCTTGAGCGAGGGCCTGGTTAGGGAAGTTCATCGTCTGGTGTTGAAGTCAACGTATCCTGAGGAAGCCGGCAGGTATCGCCGGGGTGCCGTCAGGATAGCCGGCAGCAGGCACATACCTCCGCCGGCACAGGAAGTGCCTGACTTGGTACGCAATTTGGTTGAGGGATACCGCGGTATGGCTGGCGGGCATCCTGTTGAGCGTGCGGTGTGGCTGCACTGGCGGCTGGCGTGGATACACCCCTTTATTGACGGAAACGGAAGGGTAGCCCGGCTTCTGATGAACTTTTCTTTAATGCGCGATGGCTACCCACCAGCGGTGATCCGGAAAGAGGAGCGGAGTTCTTATCTTGACGCGTTGGAGGAAGCTTCTGTCAACGGAAATCTGCAGCCTTTTGTCAGGCTGGTGGCAGGGCGGGTGGAGGAGGCATTAAAGCTCCACCTGGAGGCCGCAGAAGGCCATCTTTGACAAAGGTGCCTTCGAATGCCTGGGCTTTTCATTCCGCGGTGGCAGCCGCCATGCTCAAAAAGGGAGCCGAGTTTTTAAACGTGTCGGTGCTCCTGTACTCATGGTCCACTCTCAAGTTGCCCATGTTCCTGTTTGAAACCTCGGCCCTTGGGGCGAAATTCTCCGCAGGCTCAGGCAACGCCTAGATATACCGGCTCTTCATGACGCTGAGGGCCTCCTCCACCTGCCCCCGGGCCACGAGCCTGGCAGCCATGGCCTCCAGTTGCTCCCGGTGCAGGTCCCGGGCCATGTCGTCCAGGCGATAGTAGTTACCGGTCCTCCGTCCCAGGGCAAAGATCAGGCGTTCCTCGTCGGGCAGGCCCAGGTAGCGGTCAATGAGGGCCAGCATGGCTCCCTTGTCCTCCGGCAATTGCCCGTTTACCTCCATCAACAGGTTGAGGCTGTGGTCGCTCATCAGGTGGCTTCCCTGGCAGTCCAGGTTTTCCACCAGCAGGCGTTCCTCCCGGACAATCTCATCTTCCCCAAGAGGCGTGAACTCGCCGGCCGCCACCTTGGCCGCCAGGGGCATCATGTCGTTGATGGCCAGGGTGCGCAGGCGGATGAAGTGCGGGCTGATCTCGCTCAGCACCCGGGCCGTGGCCAAAGCATGCTCAGCGCTCATCTCTCGGCCTCCCAGGCCCAGGATCACGTACTCGCTCAGCTCCATCCCGGCTTCCTTCACCGCCAGCCCGGCCACGACATGGGCCGTGGCCGTGACACCTTTGCGCATATATGTCAGCAAGGGATCGTAGCCGCTTTCCAGACCGATGTGGATGCGGGTGAGGCCGGCCTCCTTCAGTTCCCGCAGTTCGGCCAGGCTCTTTTTGGCCACGCTGGCCGAGCGGGCGTAGGAGGTCACGCGCTCCAGGGAGGGGAAGGTTTCACGGAGGAAGGCCACTATTTCCGCCAGTTGGTCCGCTGGCAGGGAAAGATTGTTGGCGTCCTGCAAGAAGGCGCTGGTACCTCCTTTGTACAGCCACAGGGCGATCTGCTGGTACTCCGGTCCGTAGCGCTGCCCGGCAAAAACCACCAGGTCCCCGCTGATTTTCCCTCCGTAACCCAGTTCCCAGGACAGCCTCTTTATGTGTTCGGAAATCTCCTTAGCCTGGCGGATGTCGGCCTTGACCTCGGACGCGCTGCGGCGGCTAAAGGGCTGATCCTTATACGTATGGCAGAATAGGCACTTGTTCCAGGTACAGTTCCGGCTCACCCGGATGAGCAGGCTGTGAGCCTCGCTCGGCGGGCGGATGGGGCCTATTTCCATCTTGCTCCCTCACCTACTGCTGGTTTTTGTTCTTTGTTCTAATGTAGTATGTTTTCCCGGTCAGGTCAAGTAGCAGGTTTACCAGGTAGTTTTAACCCGGACCAGCCGGCACCAACGCGGCGCGTAAGTTTTTTCTGTTTTGTAAGGATCTTCGGAAATAAGGCTCCAACGTGGCGCGGTCGAGGTTGGCTACGGAATACTTCGGGTAATTTCGCTTTGAGAGCGCGAACACTCGGTTAGTGACATTTGTCATATATATCCGGGACATTTGACCACAGGAAGCAAAAAGAAGACAGAGAACCTATACCAGGTTACGGTTTGTCCGAGCTCGGGAAGGAGGTGAAAAAGAAGTTATGCTCAAGGCAAAGAAAGCTTACATAGGAGGTAACGTGATCGTGAAACGGATACTCTTATTGTCGCTCGTGTTTATCTTTTCCCTAGCTATCGCCTCTGTGGCTCTGGCTAAACCTGATTACCTGAAGGAGCTCCCGGCTGATAAGGCTTCGCAGTCCTGCAGCGCCTGCCACACGACCCCGCCGAGCCTGAACGCCGCCGGCCAGGCCTTTAAGGCCAATGGGTTCAAGTGGCCGGCAGCCAAGGCTGAACCGGCCAAGCCGGCTGAGACCAAGGCCGCACCCGCCAAGAGTGAAGCGAGCCAGCCAAAACCAGGTACCGCTCAGCCGGCGAAGCCGAGTGCACCGGCCAAGGCCCAGCCGGTCACGTCTTCCGTAAAGGTGCAGGTAACCGTTGCTGGCAAGACCACAACTGTGACCGGAATCAAGGACAGCAGCGGGATCAAGGTCCCTGTCCGGGTGGTGGCTGCGGCGGCAGGCGCTACGGTAACCGGGTGGGATAACAAAGCCAAAACTGCTACCGTAGTCTACGGTGGGAAGAATTTCACCTACAAAGCCAAGGTGGTACGGAATACCGGCTACATAGAGGCGGCTACCCTGGCCAGCGACCTGGGCGGAAGCTTTGATGCCGGGAAGCTGACAATCTCCATAGCCCAGGCCCAGCCGGCCACCACCTCCCAGCAGGCAGTACCGGCCCAGGCTGAAGCCCCGCGCCGTGGCTGCCCGGCCTGCCATGTCAAGGCTGCCAAGGATTATTCCCTGTTTGCCGAGGCCAAGAGCCGGGCCAAGGACCATCCGAGCGTAGCCCTTGACGGCAAGCCCATGGATGAGAAGACCACGGTGGAAACCTGTCTCCAGTGCCACGGGGCCGCTCCTGACGGGCGGGGTAAGGCTGCCCCCTTATCTCTGCGGAGCATTGTACACCCGGCCCACATGAGCAGCCAGCCCTTCACCGAGCACTACCGTGGGAATTGCTTCACCTGTCATGAGGTAGATAACCAGGGCGTGTTTAACTTGCTGGGGCAGAAGGTGGAAACCAATGAGAAGGGCGTGCCCAAGGTGGCGCCCATTCCCGGCATGATTAAGCCCAGCGAGAGCAAGTAGCCTGGCGGGTTGCTGCCTGTTAGCCTAAACCCGGCCAGGGCGCAGAGAGGCCATCCTGTTTTACCAGGTGGCCTCTTTTGTTTTGGCAGATTTACCCGTCACTAGCAGGAAATTACTTCTTTCTGCCGAATAAGTGTGGCGGGAGGTATAGGTGAAGATGGAAAAGAGGTTATATGGGCGTACCCTGGTCTGTTACCTGGCCGGAGAGCTGGACTTGCAGGCGGCCATGTTCTTACGTCAGGACCTGGAAAAGGAATTGCAGGCTCCGATGGTAGAACAACTGCTGCTGGATTTCAGCCGGGTCACTTTCATAGACAGTTCCGGGCTAGGGGTGATTCTCGGGCGTTACCGGCAGGTAACCGACCTGGGGAAAGAGATGGCCATAGCCGGGGCCAGCGCGGCCGTCTGCCGGGTGCTGGAACTGGGAGGGCTGGGCCGGCTGGTGCCCTTCTACCCTACTGTGGCCGAAGCTTTACCAGCCAACGCGGGGGGGCAACTTGATGGCAACGATAGTTAACAGCATGAAGCTGGAGTTCCCCAGCCGGGCCGAAAACCTGGGAATGGCCAGGGTGGCGGTGGCGGCTTTTGCCAGCCAGCTTGAGTTTACCTTGGAAGAATTGGAAGAGATCAAGGTGGCGGTGTCCGAGGCGGTGACCAATGCCATTGTCCACGGGTACGACAACCGCGCAGGGCTGGTATGGATTGTCGCCAGCCGCAGCCAGGAGCACCTGGAGATAGTGATCAGGGATGAGGGCAAAGGGATGGCCGATGTCGAGAGGATCCTTGCCGTTGGGCTGGAGGGCGTGGAGCCGGGCCTGGGCTTCATGTTCATGAAATCCTTTATGGATGAGGTAAGGGTTGATTCGGAGCCGGGGAAAGGCACAGCCGTAATCATGATCAAGAGGGCCAGATCCCTAGCTCAGGCTGCCGCCACCCAGATATAGGTGGCCGCCGCAAGAATTTGCCTGGCTTTGTCGGGCTAGCCGTCCGGTGAAAAAGCAGAGGTTGGAGGTCAGAGGTTGCGTTTGTCGGTGACGCGCATCGCCTTTCGCGCCATGGTGTCTTTGCACAGCCTCGGGACTTCTGCAACATGCCCATAGTTACCGCAGGGGGGCGAGGTTTATGGCTCGCAAGCTTTCGGAAATGCGCCTGCCCCGGTTTCCACTCCTATCTGAAGAAGAAACCGTCAACTACTTGGTAAAGGCCAAAGAAGGAGATAGAGAGGCCAGGGATACATTGATAAACTGTCATATCAAGCTGGTTTTCAACCTGGTCAAGAGGTTCGAAAATCGGGGTTGCGAAGTGGAGGATCTCTTCCAGATAGGGACCATTGGCTTGATCAAGGCCATTGATAACTTTGACCTTAATCACCAGGTCAAGTTCTCTACCTACGCCGTCCCCATGATAATCGGTGAAATCCGTCGTTTCTTGCGGGATAACGGCGTCATCAAGGTGAGCCGGTCCGTGAAGGAAACGGCCATCAAAGTCAGGCAAGCGGAAGACATGTTGGCCAAGGAAATAGGGCGGGACCCCACCGTCGGTGAGATCGCCGAAACCCTGGGTATACCCAAGGAAGAAGTGGTGGCGGCCATGGAGGCGGTCCAGGCTCCCACCTCCATCCACGAAACCTTCTACCAGGACGATGGGGACCCCATCTATGTCTTGGACCAGCTTGGCAACGAGGCGGCAGACGAGAGTTGGCTTGACGGCATTGCCATAAAGGAAGTGATAGACAAGCTGCCAACCCGGCTGCGGCAGGTGCTGGTTTTGCGCTACTTTGAGGATCAGACCCAGTGCCAGGTGGCGGCCCAGCTCGGGGTTTCCCAGGTGCAGGTTTCGCGCTTGGAGAAGCAGGCCTTGCAGATGGCCAGGGAGTTGCTGGCAGAACCCGAAGAAGAAAAGGCGCATAGCTTCCCCGCCTCGGGAGATAATAACCCAAGTGAAAACAACTCAGGAGGCGAGGATACATGTACGTCCGAGTAGATGAACTGGTAGGGGAGTCAGCAAATAGCTGGCAGGAAGCGGTCCAGGCGGCCGTAGGCGAAGCTGCCCGCAGCCACCCCAACATTACCGGCGTGGAGGTTTACAACCTGACGGCCAACGTGAAAGGCGGCAGGGTAGTGGAATACAAGGCCAACGTGAAGGTGGCCTACACCGAGTAGCATGTCCAGCTTGGAACAACAGGTGCAGCAGAGCCAGCAGCAGTACCTGAAGCAAAAGTACCAGCAAATGGTCAAGGCCGTCAAACCCAAACCCCCTATCGGCCGCAACGCCTTCTGGGCCTTCGTTGTCGGCGGAGCCATCTGCGCCGCGGCTCAGGGAGTGCTTCTTTCTTTTAAGGCCATGGGTTTGGGGAGCGATAATGCCGCGGCGGCCACGGTGATGGTAATGGTCTTTGCCGGCGCCCTGCTAACCGGGCTGGGAGTATATGACAGCCTGGCGCGCATTGGCGGGGCAGGGGCCATCGTCCCGATCACCGGGTTTGCCAACTCCATTGTGGCTTCAGGCATGGAATTCAAGCACGAAGGATTCGTTGCCGGAATTGGTTCCCGGATGTTTACCGTGGCCGGGCCGGTTCTCGTATACGGTTTTGTCATCTCGGAGTTGATCGGTTTGCTGGCGTATTATTTTTCGTAGGAGATATCCAGATATTTCTTGTCAAGGTTACCCAGGATAGCCGCCATAGTTCGGCTATCTTTTTTATTATGTTAATTGCCCTTTTCGCCGCCGCAGGAAATTTGCGGATGCATATTTACAGCGTCACATTCCTGTAGTATAATATAAGTCAAGGGATAGTACACATTTTCACATGGGAGGGAGAACAGTGGCAAGGCATGAGCTGGGGGAAAGAGAATTGGCGGCATTGGAAGAGATACCAGGCCTGAGGGTAAACCATGACCGCCGGGAGAGAATGCTTTACGTCCACGATGTGGGGGAGTTGCCAGGAATAGCCAGGAGGGCGCTGGGCCGGGTGCAGCCGGCAGCCATTGTCCAGCCGGAAACGGAGCAACAGGTGGTGGCCGTGGTGCAGTGGGCGCGCCGATTTGACGTGCCTCTGGTTCCAAGGGGTTCGGCCACTTCCGGTTACGGCGGCGTGCTGCCGGTGGAGGGCGGAGTGGTGGTTGAACTCACCCGCCTGGACCGGGTACTGGAGGTTAATGCCGCGCAGATGGAGGTCACTGTAGAGCCGGGAATAGTCTGGCGGCGTTTGGCCGAAGAACTGGAAAAGTACGGTCTGGCGCCGCGGCTGGTGCCTTCCAGCGCTCCGGGTTCCACCGTTGGGGGCTGGCTTTCGCAGGCTGGCGGCGGCATTGGCAGTTACCAATATGGCTGGTTTGGTGAAAACGTGGTGTCGGCTCGGGTGGTGCTGCCGGATGGTACGGTAAAGGACTTTGCCGGCCCGGAACTGGACTTGATTTACGGCAGCATGGGCACCACCGGGATAGTGACGCAGGTGACCATAAAGGTGAGGGAACTGGCGTCAGAGGAGATAGCCGGAGCGGTTTTTGGCAATCCGGTGCAGGTACAGCAGTTCCTCACGGCCCTGGCCGGGGCCGGCCTGCCCTTGTGGCATGTCGGTTTCATGAATCCTGTCGGCACGCGGCTCAAAAACCAGGTGCCGCCCCGCACTCACCACGGCCACGTGGAAGACAGGCCGGTGCTGCCGGAGGGATACCTGGCCCTGGTGGCCTACCCGGCCGGGGCGGGCCAGGGCGTGAGGGGGGCAATTGAAGCCCTAATAGCTAAGAACGGTGGCCAGGTGCTGGCGGAGGAGATTACGGCTCACGAGTGGGAAGACCGGTTTAATCCCATGAAGGTGAAACGCATCGGCCCGTCCTTGATCCCGGCCGAGGTGGTTGTCCCAGTGAGCAGCCTCGCAGCCGCGCTTGAGGAGCTGAATGGAAAGGTCAAGCTGCCTCTGGTCTTGGAGGCCACGGTGGTGAAGGGGGAAGATGTAATCCTCCTGGGGTTCATTCCGCACGATATTCGCCGCCTGAGCTTCAACTTTGCCTATGCTCTTTCTCTGTCAGTACTGAAGGTCGCCCACCGGCACGGCGGGCGGGCCTACGCCTCTGGGCTTTATCTGCCCGGGGAAGCTGCCAGCGTTTATGGGCCGCGCCTGGAAAAGATCAGGCAGTTTACCCGCGCCCACGATCCGGGCCGGATGATGAACCCCGGCAAGCTTGCGGGCAAGGCCATGTTTCGTAGCCTGCTCTCTGTTTCTTCGGCCCTGGAGCCCCTGGTGCGCTTCTTGGGCAATTCCTTCCGCCCGGACCTCCAGGAACGGTGGCCGGGCAAAGGCCGGCTGCCTGGGGATGTGGTGTGGTATGCCTATTCTTGCGCCCAGTGCGGGTACTGCCGCAGCCGTTGCACCCTTTATGATGCCCGGAGCTGGGAATCGGCCAGCCCCCGGGGCAAATGGTATTTTCTGCGCTTGGTGGCCGAAGGGAAGGCGGCCTTTGACCAGGAGATAACCAACACCTTCCTCATGTGCACCACCTGCGAAAAATGCGATTTTAGCTGCCAGCTTGGGCTGCCGGTGGAGCCGGCCTGGGGGACCATGCGGGGCGAACTGGTGAATACCGGCAAGTTCATGAGCTTCCCGGCCTTTGAGATGATGGCCGCTTCCCTGCGCAAGGAGAAGAACATTTGGGCCAACTTCAGCCGGGACCGGGACGCCTGGGTGCCAGAGGAAGTGCGGGCCAAGATCAAGGACCGGGCCGACATCGCCTATTTTGCCGGCTGCACGGCTTCCTTTGTGGAAAGGGACATCGGCCAGGGGTCAATGCTGCTTTTGGACCGGGCCGGCGTAGAGTTCACCTACCTGGGCCAGGAGGAGGCCTGTTGCGGCATCCCCATGCTGGTGGCCGGCCGCTGGGACGTGTTTGAGGAGATCCTGCGCCACAACATCGCGGCCATGAAAAAGCGCGGGGTCAAGACTGTCGTCACTTCCTGCCCCGCCTGCTGGCTGAGCTGGCATACGTATTACCCGGAGTGGGCGCAGAAGCTGGGGATCGCCTTTCCCTTTGAGACCAAGCATTACTCCGAAGTAATTGCCGAGAAGATAGCCAGGGGAGAAGTGCGGCTAGAGCAACCGGTAAACCTGAAGGTGGCCTTTCACGACTCCTGCCACATCGGCCGGGCCGGCGGGGTATACGAGCCGCCCCGGCAGCTCCTGCGGGCCATCCCGGGCCTGGAGTTGGTGGAGATGGAGCATAACCGGGAAGACAGCCTGTGCTGCGGCAGTGTCCTCACCCGGATCAGCGAGCCGGAGCCAACTTCTAACCTGCTGGGGCAAAAAAGGATCGAGGAAGCGGTGGCAGCCGGAGCCGAGGCCCTTGCCGCCCTGTGCCCGTGCTGCCAGTTCCAGTTGCGCGTAAGCGCCGACAACCGGGACATCAAGATGCCGGTGGTAGACCTGGCGGCGGTCACGGCCAGGGCCATGGGGATCGAGCTTCCTGACCCCACGCCCTATGCCCTGGAAATGTGGGCCGTCTTCGACAAGATGATCCAGGCCATGCAGGTGCCGGCAATGGCCGAGATGATGACCGGGCTCATCCCCAAAATGATGGCGGCCATGCCGTCGTTCCTCAGGGGCATGATGGGTATGGTCAAGTACGTCCCTGGCATGGCTGCCTTGATGAAGCCGGTGATGCCGCGGATGATGCCCATGCTCATGCCCGGTATCATGCCCAAGGTGATGCCGGACATGCTCCGGGAAATGGAGCGCCGCATCCCCATGCCTGACTTCATGAAACAGCAGATGCCCGACCTAATGCCAGCGGTAATGCAGAGCATGATGCCCCACATCCTCCCAGATGTGGCCAGGATCGTCACCCCGGCCATGTTGAGTTATATCAAGACAGGGAAACTGCAGGAGAAGGCGGCTTAAGAAGATACCTGCGATTAGGCGCCCGGGCTGCCACGGCGGTCCGGGTGCTTTTAGTGCGCCCGGCATGAAGGTATTTAGCGAGGTTACGGGCTCGTCCCTCCATATATAGGGTTTGCCGGCCAGGGGGCCCTGGGAGGCATGGGGGCATGGAGCATGCGCGGAAGTCCGCGGCCGCTCCCGAGCCTGCGCCTTTAATCCCGGAAGAGCTGGAAGAGATCTCCGCCGCGGCCGGGCTGATTGGCCAGGACGCGGCGGTAGCCGCGGTCAGCAGATCCTGGATGGCATCCGCCTGGTGCTGGAGCCGCGCGACGTTAAATAAAGGTAGTTGTTTGCCCACCCTGCTTTGCTTAAAGTGGCGCTCTATTTCTCCGGGCCAACCATCCTTAGTGCAAAAATTAGGATTATCACGGATAGGGTAAAATAAAGCTGGATGGTAGGAGTATATGGTAGTATCATTAAGTAGGAGGTAGCGCCCCTTGACGAAAAGGATAAAAGGGAGCTTATGGAATGCTTAAGGTACCGCTGGTGGAAAAAGAGAAAAACCAAACCCAAGACTAAAGGGAGGAGACGTTATGGCAGAGGCCGCTAAGGAATACACTAGAGGTAGTTCGTCTCCGGAGGTTTTTTCGGTGGCAGAAAAGTATACTGTCCTCTTGACTTGGCATCCAGAGGAAAGAGCTTATTCTGTGACTGTACCGTCACTT
Organism: Clostridia bacterium; assembly: GCA_004347685.1. Taxonomy (GTDB): domain Bacteria; phylum Bacillota; class DSM-521; order Neomoorellales; family SLTJ01; genus SLTJ01. The sequence continues at coordinate 85,370 of SLTJ01000048.1, read as the reverse complement.
CCGGGATGCGTCACTCAGGGCAAGACTCGCGAGGAGGCTCTGGAACGCGCCAAAGAGGCTATCCAGTGTACCTTGGATGGATTCCATATCCTGGGGATGCCGGTACCCAAGCAGGACTTTATTCTCGCAGAGATAGAGGTTTAAGCAGTGCCAAAGCTTCCAAGGGTTATAGGCCAGAACGTTCTGCGGGCCCTTAAGCGCGCTGGCTTTGAGGAAGTGAGGGTCCGGGGTAGCCACCATTTCCTTGTGTACCCCGGCGACCACACTCGTTGGGCAACAGTCCCCGTACATTCAGGAGAAGTTCTTCTGCCAGATACTCTATCAAACATCCTAAAAACTTCCAAGCTAACGATAGAGGAACTAATCGAACTTTTATAGCTTTGGGACAAGCAGGGTGAGGACTCGGATCATATCTAGCAGCTCGGGCATGTTATCGCGTACCTGATCTGTGATATTTTCTCTCTCAAATTCGGCAAAGTCCACCAGCACATTTCTGATAAGCCGGCCCACAGGGGTGCTGGTCTCCAGATGCTCGCTCGCGCGCACCAGGAGTTCCACAGCACTACCCGCTGGATCATCGGAACCATCATGGCTGCGGCAGGGGTGGCAGTAGCCTCTGCCGGGGGAGGCCCGGCTATCCCATTCTCGTGGTGGTTTGTGATAATTTCTACGAAGAGGTCCTCCAGGGTGCTGCGCCGGGGCTCCAGGGAATAGAGCTCTTCCCGCCGGCACGGACTACGGCCGCGGCCAGGGCCGGTACGTCTTCAGGTCCCTGCACCTGCAGCGTCACCACGTTCCTCTCCACCTGGAGGCCAGACCCCATCTGCGCCAACTGGTCCAGGACCTCCTGGTTCAGGTTCCCTGCTGCAGTTCCTCCACGTCGGCCGGGTCAATATGCTGCACTTCCACCTTTTCTACCCGGAAGACGCTCAGGAACTGGCCGGCCAGGCTGCGGGCCGGGGGATAGAGGCCGAGCACCAGGGCGGCTGCGGCCACTGCGGCTACTGTTTTCCAGTACTTGGACATAGTCTGGCTACCTCCTTGGGGTGGGGATGGGTTGAGGAGCCGGCCCGGGGCGGGCGCTCGCACCGGCAGGTGTTGGCTAGCCTGTTGAAAGGGCAACAGTGCCCGGCTTATTGCCTGCTGTTCCGCGGTCAGGGTGGCCAGCCGAGCGCGGCACCGGGCACACGCCGCCAGATGCTCGGCCAGCCCGTCGGCCGCGTCGGGAGCGAGTTCGCCGTCCAGATAGGCCATAAGTTTTCCGAGGTCAGGGCATCTCACCGGCTGCCCCTCCTTTCTCCTTTTGATACAGGGTAATAAAGCGCTTACGCGCTCGGGCCAGGATGGTGCCCACCGAGCCGGGAGCTACAGCGATAGCTGCCGCGATCTGCCGGTAGTCGTAGCCGGACTGCCGCAACAGCAGGGCCATCCGGTCCCGGGGCGGCAGGCAGCCGCAGCGCCAGGAAGCAGGCAGGATTTAGGCTACCGGATCAAGAAAATATGGGAGGCGTTAAGGTCCACCTTAATTGCCAGGAATGGCGCATGACCCATCCGGATAGCGGTGGAGGCAGCAGTTTGGTTATGGAACCTGTACAGATAACCGAAAAGGTATGCCGCAGCGCCCTTAATCGATCCGGCATCCCGGGCATGGATTACTGCCTCAACCCCTATACCGGTTGCGCGCACGCCTGCGTGTACTGCTACGCCTGCTTTATGAAGCGCTTTACAGGAGTGGAAGCTCCCTGGGGCTCCTTTGTGCAGGTTAAAACCAATTTTGCGGAGCGTCTGCAGGAAGACCTGCGACGGCTGCGGCGGGGCGGCACGGTGATGCTGGCCAGCGTCACCGATGCCTACCAACCCTTGGAAGCGGAGTACGGCCTGACCCGGGCCGCGTTGGAACTCCTGATAGGTAGTGCTTTAAAGGTTTCCATCCTTACCAAATCCGACCTGGTGCTACGCGACATGGACCTCCTGCTTCGGTTACCCGGAGCGGAAGTAGGCTTCACCCTCACTGTGGCCGACGATAACATCGCCCGTTACCTGGAGCCGGGAGCCCCTCCCCCCTCTCGCCGCTTGGCCGCTATGGCTACCCTGGTTCAGGCCGGGATACCCACCTGGACCTTCATTGCGCCGGTGATCCCGGGAATCGGGGATACCCCGGAGAACCTGGAAGCCCTGCTGGAAGCCATTGTGGCCACCGGCACCCCCACAGTGCATTTTGACCCCTTGAACTTCTATCCCAGTGCCGTGGCCAACCTGCACCGGCTTCTCGCCAGGCATTTTCCCCGTAGCCTGCCCGCCTTTCAGGAGGCCTGCAGGGATCAGCGGGCTTACCGGGCCCACCTGCAAACCCTGGCTACCGCGCTCTGGCCGGCCTGCGGTTTAAGGTCAGACCCCGGATAGGGGGAGAAATAGTCTTGGCCACTTGGCCCCCAAAGAGCATGAGGGGTATTGATTAAACCGCCAATCAAGCCCCACGGCCACGCAGGTTAACTGGATGGCCGGGCGGGCCTACCCCCAGCCCGATAGCGTTCTTCCCGCCAAGGGTCGCCGCGCATGTGGTGACCGATTTCTTCCCAAAAGCCAGGCCGGTTTTCGGAAGTAAACTCTAACCCAGGTACACCTCAGTCCCAGAAAGCCAGAAAGAGGTGGAAGAGGGGCTGGTGGTAACGGCTCACCAGCCTTTCCACTGCGACCCGGTCTCCCCGGACCGCCTCGGCAACGATTGGCCAATCGTCGGTTGGCGGCACCTGTTTTACTCCCTTTCATCTTGTTGGACGCAGTATAACACGAAAAGTTCACGGCAGATGAAAAAATCCCTCCACCAGGGCTTACGGAAACCGGAGGCAGGGACGCAAGAAAGTGGGCAGGGCATGCAAGCACGCTATTCGGTTACCAGGCTGGCCAAGATGGCCCCGACGGCCTCGGCTCCTTCCTCGTGCCGCAGGTAGCAGAGTACAGCATAGGTATCGAGTACGTTACCTGTGCAACAAAAACCACGGCCGTCCGTCTTATTTAATAGAGACCTTGTCTCGGGTACGGCCATGTATTATCATACAAGAAGGGGAAGGGAGATAAGATGCAGGTACGGAAAAGTTACCTGATCCTGATCCTGGTGCTCATGGCTATGCTGGCGGGCTGTGGCGGCTCTACCGCGCCTAACAGCCCGGGGGAGGAAGTCCCCTGGGAGGAGGTGGCGGTGGAAAACATGCCAGAGGAGATCCAGAAGTGGGTAGAGGAAAATTACCGGGAACGCGGCAATTACAGCCATTTTACCGCAGAGGGAGGTTATTTCTTGGTAGCCTGGGGGGAACAACCTACTGGCGGCTACCGGGTAGTGATTGCGGAGATTACCAGCACCGCAGACGGACTGGAAGTAGTGGCCAGCCTGCACCCGCCCCAACCCGGCGAAATGGTCACCCAGGTCATTACCTATCCCTACGCCCTGGTTTTTGCCCCCGGAGTGGAGCAGCAGCCGGTAAACTTCACCGTCGGGGAGGCCGGCGCCGCGTCTCCAGTCGGTAATAGCGCTTCCGGCGCTCCTGCCGGCAATGTCCAGGTGGATTCTGGGACTTACGTGGGGCAGATAGACGGTAATTCCATTGAAATAGAGGTAAGCGGGGCACCACAAGGGCAGGTGGCCCGGGCTTTTCGCCTGAGCGACATGGTCAAAAGTAGCTTTGCGGGCCTGGGCCTGGAGAGCGGCGACCCGGTGCGCTTCACTTATACTCTCAATGAGCACGGCCAGGCGGTAATTACTGGCATCGAGAAAACCTGGTAGGCCCCAGGTTGGTGTTCACACCCGGGTACCTGCACACGGGTGAGACTAGATTTTTGGTCGGGAACTGGCATCAGCCAGTTTCTATGAGCCTCCACCCACCCGGGACACCGGAGGCGGCAGGGGGCCAATTATCTTCCTAGGAGAGGAGATATGCCTAGTGAACGGGCGGAGTACGGGTATGATGTTTGCTGTGGCCTTGTCAGCCGGCCTCTTTTTGGCCGGGTGCGGGCAGCCTCCCGCCGCGGGGAGCCTGGGGGCCCCGTCGGGCGAGGCGGAAGTGGCGCCGGGGGGGACCCCGGTTAATGGGGCGACCAGCGCCGCCATGCTGGAGGAATACTTGCGCATCGCCCGGGAGTTTCTGCCGCAGGGGGCTGCGCTGGTTGCGCCGCAGCCGCTAGTGGCCGGGAAGGGCGGGACCACGCAGCCGGTGCTGCCGGCCGACCTGGACGGCGACGGTAATCCCGAACTGGCGATCGGCTATCGGCTGGACCCGTCCACTCCGGTGGCGTCCTTAATGGTGTTGCGGCTAGACGGCGATTCCTGGGAGCAAGTCTGGGATAAAAAAGGTGAGGGCCAGGGCCTGGAGCGCCTCCAGGCGGTGGACATCACCGGCGACGGCCGGCCGGAACTGTTGGTGGGATGGACTATCGGCGCTTCGGCTGGCGACGACTTGAGCATCCTTACCTGGCGGGAAGATACCCTAGCCGAGCTAACCACTACCGGCTACCACCGCCTGGAGGTGGCTGACCTGGCTACCGAGTATGGCCGTGACGGCAAGGCGGAGCTGGCGATCTGGACCAAAGACACCGGTGATGCCTTCGCCGTGGAGGTGTTGCGCTGGGACGGTACCAAGCTGGTGCCCGCGGCGAACGCTTACCCGGCGTACTTCCCTCAGGTGGTGGACTACTACGAAGAACGGGTCCAAAAGATGCCTGAGGCCGGGGCCTACTGGTATTACCTGGCCGACGCCCGTCTGAAAGCCGGGGACCCCCAAGGGGCACTGGAGGCCGCGGAGAAGGATCTGGCCCTGGAGAGCCCCTACCCCGAACCAGCGCGCATCCTCCTGGTCCAGGGCCGCGCTTTACTCACCCTGGGCCGTTACCAGGAGGCGGTGGCCACCTTGACCGGGGCCATGGACGGCCGGAACCGGGGGACCAAGGAAGACCTGGAACAGAACAGGCATCTGCCCTTTCCCACCCGGCTGATGGCCGAGGCCTATTACTACCGGGGCGAAGCCTACCTGGGCCTGGGAGATCAAGTCCACGCCAGGGAAGATTGGACCAAGGCTAGGCAAATGCTGCCGGACTGGGATCAGCCGCAGCAGGCCCTCGCGCGGCTGGACCTGGCCGCGCCAGCCGGCGTGATCGCCACCTACTGGCAGGGGACTACCCCGGAAACTTACCCGGCCCGGCTGAAGGGCTTTAGCGCCTGGGCCGCGCAACAAGAGCTCCCGGGGGAGCAAAAGTTGAGCGGGCACGCGGTGGAGGCGGAACGCGGCTCCCCTACCTCCTCCGACCTGCCCCGGGTAGTGCTGGTAGACTGGACCGGAGAGGAAGGCACCGGGTACGCAGCCCACAGCCTGATTTGGTGGCAGGGTGACGCAGTCAAGAGCCAGGTGCTGTACAGCGTGGACGCGTCGGCCCACGGCCTCGACCAAAGCCGGGCAGTGATCCAGGCCCGGCTGGTTCAAGGGCCGGAGGGAGCGCCGGAACTGGGCGTGGTCTACGATGCCGCGGCCGGCGGCAGCGGCAGCCCCCAGCCCGTCTTTTACCTCTGGCGGCTGGAGGGGGAGAAATGGCGGGTAGTGTGGCGCTCCGACAGCGGGCCCGGACAGTGGCGCAACAGCCATGGTACGCTGGTGTTTACCGGCCCGGACCTGCAAGAGTTCACCCTGCAGGGCGACTCCTGGATGGTGGGTGACGGCAAGGACGAGATTTTCCAAGAGGCTAACCCCGGCCCCCACCGGCAGTTCCTGGATACCTGGCAGTGGGGTGAAGACAGCTACCGCCGGGTCAAGGCCCAACCCCTCCCCTCGGCCTACAACACCCTGGTGGAACTGGTCTACGCCATGAGCACGGGCAACGAAGAGGCCGCCCGGGAACTGGTCACCGACCCGTCCCTGATCGGCCAGGCGAAAGCCCTGGGCCTGGTACAAAAGCCCTTGGGCCAGGGGTGGATGCTGGAGCTGGACGACCCTGGGGTGGAACGCGGCGGTCCCTTGAGAATCCTGGACGGCCCGGCCGCCGGGGTGACGGTGGAGTTCCAGGAAGCGGACGGCAGCTACCTGGTGAGCGGGTTCAAAAAGGATGGCCAGCGATTGCCGCCCGGCGCGACGGGCGCTCTCACTCGCAGACTGATCTTCTAGTCACAAGTAGATTCGCGTGTCTCTTCTCGCTCTCTTGTAACTTCTTAACCAGATTTTCCAAGCTCCCTGCTTCTTTCAAATTTGCTCACGCAGGCGGCGTACCTCGGAAACGATAGGATCTTCCCACACCTCACTCACTCCTTTCCACAAGCTCCTCAGGGGTAACAACAGCGGGTATAAACAAGCCTCCTCAATTAGGGTTTTGGCTGGGCCTGGGGCAGGGAAATCATTCTCACTCAAAAGACGTCACCTCTACCCGGTAGCCAAGGGAATGGAGGAAGTTCCTGCAATCCTCCCAGGTTAAGCCGAAGGCAGGTACATCCCCCAGCCCGAGACGAGCCAATATATCCCGCAGGAGGGGAAGGTCTCTTTCGTTCAGGTCTTCCTCCATCATGGCTTTTTCGGCCCAATCCACCAGTTCGGTCAGGCTGATGCGGTGGCCGGGGTAGTCGATCAGTTTTTGTGCCACATGCTGGCGGGTCAGCACGACCCCTCACCAGCTACGTCTGGCGGGGGCGCAGGCCGACCTCCAGCTCAGCGTCCAGAGCTTCAGCTACTTTCTGAAGAAAGCCCAGGGTGGGGTTGGCCCGACCGCTCTCCAGCCTGGCGATGGCCGCCTGGCGGGTGCCGATCTTGCGGGCCAGCGCTTCCTGCGTCATGCCTTTTTCTAGTCGTCGCTCTATGACCGAGCGGAGAAGGCGGTATTGAGGCTCAAGCGCGTCATACTCCTTTTTGAACTCCGGATCTTTCATCAGCTCCTCTTTCAAGTCGCGCCAGTTCATTTACGCAGCCTCCTTTCCTGATACTCTTTCATGCGGGAGATCGCTGTCTGTAGTTCCTTCTTAGGCGTCTTTTCGCTCTTCTTTGTGAACGCGTGGGTTACAATCACTTCCCCACCGTCAGGGAAGAAAAACAGCCTGTAAGCCTGGCCGCCGAACGGCACCCGCAACTCACATAACCCTCCGGTGCCTTTCAGCGGCTTGACATGCGGTGGGCCGAGGGCAGGGCCGTACTGCTCCAGGAGGTCTAACGCTCTAGCCACCTTGGCCCGTGATTCTGCGTTTAGATTAGCAATATAGTCAGCCACCGGCGTCCTGCCGGATGGAGACATGTAAAGCGTTACTTTTCCCATGACAACATTTTATAACATAAATGTTATAAAGTCAAGGGGACATCGTATAGGAATGCAATAGCCCGCCCGGCCCGCTTCGTCTACACTGATTCCCAAGAGAAAGTAGCTTTCAAGTAAGCACGTATCTACGTAGCCGAAAGGTGAAGTAGTAGATGCCCATGGACAGGGCCTCCCGGTTAAGAGCTGGACACGAGAGGGGCGTAAGACCTACATTTTAGTGCACGCGGTTTCCCCGGATGTTCTGGAAATCGCGGGGAGGAAGGTGTAGAATAGGAGTGTGTAACGGGAGACTGGAGAAATGGCCGTGCGCCGGGGCCGGGTGCAGGTTATGGTGGAAGTAAAAGCGAGCCAAATCTGCCGCAGGCGCGGCAGGCCGCTGGGGAGTAGGTCCCCCCTAAGGTGGTTGCCTTCCGCCGGCACCCCTGCTATACTGGCTGCATGAGCGTCATTTCCATCGAAACCATCACCCGGGCCGTTTGCGAGGAGTGCTGCCCGCGCCGGGAAATTGCCGTGGCCGTAACTACTCAGACCACCGCCGGTCACAGCCTTTGAGCGCGGCCTCGCCATCACTTTCGCGAAGCCTGATAACCCGGCTAGGGTCTTTTAGTCCTTCGCCGTCCGACCTTCGACCGGCCTGGAGGCTGAGCAGTTACGAACTTTTTTTTAAGCGTACCCTGGGAGGAGGATGCCCGCGCCCTCGCGGACATGTATCCGGATGAAGCTGAAGGCCTGGAGGCCTACCGACGGGTTTTCGACGAGGTGCGGGAAATGCGAGACGCGGTGGCCGACGAGGAGGGCATGACATTACACGTGAAGTGGCTTCCTCCGGACCCGGACGACGAGCCGGACGTGGAAGGCTATTATGACGTTTTCGGCGTCGTCCCCAGCGACGAGATTGCCTACGCCCTCGAATTTTCGGGCTTTCGCAAGGGGGCGGGGTTCGGGGTCGGCCAGGCATCCTTGGCCGAGTTCGGCGCGGCCAGGGTGGCAGCCGCCTTCCTCTACGAGATGACCTTCGTGGGAATGGGTACCGATTTGGGAACCCCCTTCTCGTTGGTCTCCACCTTCTGGCTCAACAGGACGAAGGGAGAGCCTCCCGCAGTTGCACCAGGTATTGCACCTTCGCCCTGTCTAGCGAGCCGGCCCGCCAGTCGGGATGGAAATAGGCGGCTAGTTCCCAGGCCTCGGAAAACCAGGAAAGCACGGCCTGGAGGTCGGCCGACGCTTCAGCCTCCGGGGCGGTCACCTCCCACCGGTTAAATCTTTCCCACTGTTGCTGGCGTTTTTCCCAGGCCCTGCGATTTACCACTGACCTCACCTGCACCCCATATTTAGCCTTCTGCGATTCTATACCATAAAACAAAACGGCTCAAAGGGGGCGTTTCTGTAAGGAGTCCCTTAATCCCACGGTATGAAATAAACTTCATTTCCCCTCTTGGTGGCCCGGCCGAGTTCGCAGTGCCGCAGTATGGCAAATTCCCGTTCGAATTGTGCCGCAGTGATCTCCAAAGCCTCAGTGATCTCCCGGGCCGTGGCCCCGCCGGTGCTGCGGATGTAATCGTAGATTTTGCTCTGCAGTTCGGTGAGCCCTTCGGTGCCTTGGTGGCCCAGAGAACTTCGGGTGTGGGTGGCGATGCGTACCGCCCACACGTCGCAGGCCTTCGGCCCCTTCTGTGCGGCCATAGCGCAATCCTCGCAGAGTTGTTGCCCCTGCACCTGGTAGATCTCGTCCGGGTCTACTTCGCTGCCACAACGGACACAGTGCATACTTGTGCCTCCTTCCGGCGAATTACCTGCACGTAGATTCTATGCCTGCCCGATAAACTCCTGCTCTAGTGGCGCCGATTCGATTGAGCAGGTCTTAGAAACTACCGGGCCGTTCAGATTGGCAGGAGGCGATCAAGGAGAGCAGTCGGCAAAGAAACGTTGCCCTGGAGTATGTATTTACTGGCGTGGCAGTTTCTGCTACTATAAAAAATGCAGGGTTTCCTGGTGACGGTGGTGATCTTGAGCGCCATAGTTCCTACCATAATCGCCCAGGCCTTCTTCAGACCGGATACGGTGGAAGTTGAGGGTGCCCCCCGTGAGGTGAAAACCATTTTAGCTGGTGAGGAGGAGTAACAATGTTCGGGAAGATTCTTGTGGGGGATGACGGTTCGGGCGGGCACGGTGTCGGAGACGGGGACGGACCAGGAGCCGGGGCGCTCCGTGGTTATCGCTGACGACGGGAAGGCCACTTCCCTTTTCAGGGGAGTGGCCTTTTTGCGTGTTGTTACCTGAATAGCCCTGGACGAGGCACTACAGGAGGCGGCACTGAAGGGAAGGACGGAAGGAGAGATAAAAGGGAAAATGGAAGGAAGATATGGAAGGAAGAATGGAAGGAAGAATGGAAGTGGCGAGGAACTTGCTGCGTCTTCGCATAGACCTCGACACCGTCGCCGAGGCCACCGGGCTGACACTGGAAGAGATAGGCATTAAGGAAGGAACTGCAATAGCCCTGGTAGGCAGCTACCAACTGGGCCAGATGGAAGACGAAAGACATGGCCTCTACCCGATCCTTGGGTCGCCAGCTTGAGCCAAAAGCTCTAGGTTCTCGGTGGTTACCAGGGCGAAATCGGCTATGAAGATAATCTCTGGTTGGTTAACAAGGCCACGGGGAAACACCGGAGTACCCGGGCCAGGGAAATGGCCCGGGCAGCAGTCCCAGGTGGGTAAGGCTCGGCCACCTTTAGGGGGCCACCGAAAACGTTCCGCCAGTGCCTTGGTGCTCCTAGGGGTAGAATTAGCCCGGTGTCTCTCCAGCATTCCCCCGCCAGGGAAGGCCAGTTTTTCAAGGGATCAGCCGGGGGCAGGTCTGCTCCCTCCAGGCCTTCCCCGGCCCGGTTCCAGGATGGCTGTGGCAAACTCCGCTAGCCCTTCCTCGTACCCCGGCTTCGGGTCCAGCCAACTGGTGAATTCTTTGGCTTCCCGGGCCGCCTTAACCAGGTACTTCCCCAGGCGTTCCTTAAAATCATGGACCTCTTCCTCCGCCAGCGGCCAGGCTCCTACCAGCGTCTGGTAGAGGAAAAATTCGGTGTTGGTGTCGGGTACCTGGTGGCCGGACAGGCGAAACCTTAGGGGCCGGTTCCACTGGTGCCAGCGCGTCAGTCTTTCTTCCCAGGCCTGAGGAATCTCCGCCAGCACGTTGAGGCGGGCACGCACGTCCTCACTCCGTTTGCTGTCGTGGGTGGAGGTGGCGTTGAGAGTGTGGGGCCATTGTCGGCGCCGGGCCTGGTTGAAATGGTGGAACTTGGCCGGCGTCACCCCCTGGCCTCCCGGGTCGCCGCCTACTTCGTTCAGGGAGAGGAGGCGGTTGTACTGGTATAGGGCCACCTCGAGGCCGCGGGTATAGGTGCGGTAGACGGTCAGGCGCACCGTCACCTCCGCCAGGGCCGCCTCCAGTTCCGCCAGGGTAAGGTCGCGGCCGTGGCGCTCCCCGGCGGCCAGGCCGGCCGATTGCCAGGCCAGGCGGCGAAGGTCACCGGCGAAGGATTCTTCGATCACCCGCCGTTTTTGATTCCGGGCCACCGCGGCAAAGGCCAGGCCAGGCCAGTGCCGTCAGGTGCTATTAGCCGGGCATAGATTTGCTCCAGCACCTCCAGCCCTTCCGGAGGTCAAAGAACCGGCGGTAGTTGCTTTCCTGGGGCTGGCAGCCCGCCAGAAAGCAAGTTGCCAGGGCTGCCCGGCCAGGATTTCTTCCAGGGGGGGCAGGCTCCGCGCGCTGCGGCAAAGCCGAACCCCCTTCCGCACAGGATGCCAGGGCGATTGATACTCTTGCGCGGTGAGGTGGAGAAGAACCTGCCATATCTTCGGAGAGTAATATTGATGAAGAATCCCGATTTCTATACTCGCGTCACTTGACAAGTGAGAACAGATATCATATAATGTATCTATTAGAAAAACCATAGGTTAACTTGTATGAAACTACATATGAAAAGGCCTCTCATCTGTTTCCAGGTGACCGGGGAGGCAAAGAGAACATCAATAAAGACATGGAGGTGGCTACGGGGGGAGGTGGAAGGGTTGGAAGGCACTGCCGGGGAAGTGAACATCTGATTTGTGGCTATCGTATTGAGAATTACTAATGCAAGTTGCGGAAAGCGAAAGGGGGTAGGGCGCCTTTTGAATGAGAATGAGTATCATAAGCAGGAATGCCCTTCTGACCGGCAAAGGGATCCCTATGCCGCAAAACGTGGGGGGAGTTATGCCAGGAGGATGATGAGGCGGTGGGCGGTGTTGCTGCTCCTGCTTGTTTTCACCTGGGGCAGCGTACCGGCCGGGGCCATGGCGGCATCCTCCTGGGCTGACGTGGTGTCCGAAATAACGGCCGGGCTGGATAAAGCCGTGGCCCTCCACGCGGAGGGTAAAACAGCCGAGGCCAAAGCAGCCGTAGACGAAGTCTATTTCGACGTCTACGAGAAACAGGGTATGGAGGCCACGGTGCGGCTTAATATTTTCGCTCGGCGGGCCGCCGAAGAGGAATACGGCTTTACGCAAATCAAGCGCCTGATCGGCCGGGGCGCGCCGCAGGCCGAGGTCCTTGCCGCCCGCGATACTCTGGTGGCCCTGTTGCGGGCCGACGCGGCACAACTCGGTGGAGCCCCGGAGGGGCCGGGGGCGGATTTTCTGTCTTCCTTTCTCATTATTGTCCGCGAGGGCCTGGAAGCCATCCTGGTCCTGGCTGCTCTCATCGCCTACCTGGTCAAGTCGGGGAACGGTGGCCGGGTGCGTTCCCTGTACGGCAGCGCCCTGGCGGCCCTTACGGCCAGTGTTCTCACTGCCTGGCTCCTGAGGGCGGTCTTCCAGGTCAGTGGCGCTGGCCAGGAGATACTGGAAGGTGTGACCATGCTGGCGGCCGTGGTGGTGCTCTTCTTCGTCAGTTACTGGCTGTTGAGCAAGGCCGAGGCCGACCGTTGGCAGCAGTACATCAAGAGCAAAGTGGAGAGTTCCCTGACCACCGGGAATACGATGGCCCTCTGGTGGGCCGCCTTTCTGGCGGTTTACCGGGAAGGGGCGGAGACGGTGCTGTTCTACCAGGCACTGCTTTCCGGCGGGGTGGAGACCGGTCCCGTGCTGTTGGGGTTGGCCGCGGGGGCGGCGGTGCTCCTGGTGGTCTTTATCCTGGTGCGGGTGGGGAGCGTGCGCCTGCCCCTAAAACCATTCTTTGCGGTAACCGGAACCCTGATGTACTACCTGGCCTTTGTCTTTGCCGGCCAGGGGGTGCGGGAACTCCAGGAAGGAGGCCTCCTGGGAGCAGCACCCGTACCGGGGGTGCCGGTGATTGACTGGCTGGGGGTATATCCAACCTGGCAGAGCTTGAGCCTGCAGGCCTTGTTGTTGCTCCTGGCGGCAGTAGCCATGGTAACCGTACTCCGGCGGTCCAGGAAACGGCCGAGGGGTCATTCAAACCAATTAACTAATCTACGGGGGAGAGAAAGCAAATGAAGGGCATCTCATGGCGAAACATATTCCTGGTGTCTATGGTTCTGGTTTTAGCGCTAATTGTTTCGGCTTGCGGTGGCGGTTCGGGAGGGGATAAGGCTCCGGTTGGGGGAGGTTCGGCCGTCGCGCCGGGGGCTCAAGGGTTTAAAGAACACAGGATCGGGGATGAGAAGCAGGCTGAGGGTCTGAACGTGGCCCTGGTTTACTTCCAGCCGGTGCCCATGGAGCCCGAGGCGAAGGCGGGCCTGAAGCCGGCCGAAGCCGATATCCATTTGGAGGCCGATATCACGGCCGATGCCAATAACCCCCTGGGCTTCGGTATCGGCGAGTTTGTTCCCTACCTGCAGGTGAAGTATGAGATTGAAAACCTGGACAAGGGCGAGGTGCAAAAGGGGAGCTTCATGCCCATGAATGCCTCTGACGGGCCCCACTACGGTGCCAACGTTAAACTTGGCCCCGCCGGTACCTACCGGATCGCGGTCAGTATTAAGGCCCCCGACGATTTCCTGCTTCACACCGATAAGGAAACCGGTGTGCCGGGCAAGTTCTGGACTGAGCCAATCAACCTGGAGTGGAACCTCGACTGGCTGCCGCGGAATTGGTAGAAGCGGGAAAGTGGCGGAACAGGGTGATGGAATGCTGGCCAATCCTGTGCTGGCCCAGAAGAGGGTGATGGAATGCTGGCAATCCTGTGCTGGCCCAGAAGAGGGTGATGGAATGCTGGCCAATGCCGTACTGGCCTGGAAGATGGCCTGGGAGGCCGGTTTTGGCCTCCTCCTTCTCTATGGCCTGGTAGCAGCAAACAAAGGCTCTTTTTCAAGCAAGGAGTTTCGTTTGACCTGGCTTCTGGCCTTCCCGGCTGGGGTTTTCATCTACCGCTACCGCTGGCTCCTGGGAGGAAGGGAGTTCTTTGAACTCCTGGTTTCGTTCCTGGTTGTAGTGACCCTTCCGGCCTTGTTACTGGCCGCACGGGGTAGCAAATTCAAAAGGTGCCTGCGGTGGCTCATCGGGGCGGCAGGGTTCCTGCTGCCCCAGGTGGCTGTCTGGAACATGGCGCGCTGGCCCTTTACCTTTACTCCCACGTCGGCGGGCACCGCTATCAGCACCCAGGTGTTGGGTGAGATTGCGGGTGTTCTTGTGGGGATCGGGCTCGCGTTTGCCGGACTGTGGGCATTGGCGTCGGCCCACAGGCTACGCCTGTTAGTAGGGCTGGTGCTTCCAGATGGCAGTAACTTGTCTGCCGGCCCGAATGGCGGAAACTTGCCGGGTCATGAGGCAGCGCCTTTCTTAACCGGGATAACAGGGGCGCTCCTGGGAGTATCGGGGTTGGCCGCTTATTGGTTGAAGCACCTGGTGGTGGCGGCGCAGGTCCTCTTTACCGGGGGGTACCTGTCACTGAGCCCTGCCGCCTTCCGGGTGCTTGTCCCCCTGGTCAACCTCCTGCCGCGCTTCCCGGACCTGCTCCTGTTGACAGGGAGCTTGATGGCGCTGGTGGCCGTAATGCCCTCCCGCCACGCAACGGCGTTGGCGGCTGAACCCGGGTGGAGGGCACCATTGCGGCGCAAGTTTTTGGCCCTAAACAGGGCTTGGCACCGTCAGGCCCTGGCGGCGGTAGTCCTGATGGCTGCTGCTGTATCCCTGATAGCCGTGAACCAGGCCCTGGACGGGCGTAAGCTTGAGATCAGCCCCGCGGTACCGGTGGCGGCCAAGGGCTCGGAGGTCCGTATTCCACTTACGGAACTGGCGGATGGCAGGTTACACCGTTACGCCTACACCGCCGCCGGTGGGACGAAGGTCCGGTTTATTGTCTTGAACAAGGGCGGGAACCTCTACGGTACCGGCCTGGATTACTGCGATTATTGTGGTATCACTGGCTATGTGGAGCGGGGCGATAAGGTCATTTGTGTTAACTGCGATGTAGTGATCAACCGCGTAACGATCGGTTTCCCGGGCGGGTGTAACCCGGTGCCCCTCCCCTCCCGGGTGGGGGGTGAGGAACTGGTCATCCAGGCGGCCGACCTGGAAAAGGAAAAAGACAAGTTTGCGGAGTGAGAGCCATGTTCTGGCGAATGATCAGGGGTTCCTTTGCCGGGAGGTTAAAGCGGAAGGCGCTGGTGGTGCTCACCATTGCCGTGGGAGCCAGCCTGGCTACGGCGGTACTCAACATCTTCCTGGACGTGGGGGATAAGATCAACAGGGAACTGAAGAACTACGGCGCCAACATCGTCATGGAGCCACGGGCGGCAGCCCTGGGCCGGGATTGGGGGGCGGGGGTGCCGGCGAGCCTGGCGGGCGACTCCTACATCCAGGAGGCCGACCTGCCGCAAATCAAGATGATCTTCTGGCACAACAATATCGTGGATTTTACCCCCTACCTGGAAACAACGGGCCGCTTAGCCGGGGGGCAGGATGTAATGGTGACGGGCACCTGGTTCACCCACGAACTAGCCCTTCCTACGGGTGAAAAAGTCACCACCGGGGTGAGGAACCTGAAACCCTGGTGGCGGGTGGAGGGGACCTGGCCGGAAGAAACCGGCCGGGGCGTGCTGGTGGGCCAAGGGCTGGCCCGTGACCTGGGCCTTGCTCCCGGCAATTCCCTTGAACTCTTGGTCGGGCCTTCGGCCGTACCGGTAACGGTACGGGTAGCCGGTGTTCTGAACAGCGGTGGGACTGAAGACAAGTACGTCCTCATGCCCCTCCAGCTTGTGCAAGAAGCCCTGGGCCTCCCCGGCAGGGTAGGCCGGGTAGAGGTAAGTGCCCTGACCACCCCGGAAAACGACCTGGCGCGGAAGGCGACCGCCGACCCGGATGCCTTAACCCAGAAAGAGTTTGAAACATGGTACTGCACGGCCTACGTCAGTGCCATCACCTACCAGCTCGAGGAAGCTATCCCGGGGGTACGGGCCAAGGCTGTTCGCCAGGTGGCGGAATCCGAAGGGATCATCCTGGCTAAGGTGCAGCTCCTGATGTTTATCCTTGCCGCAACCGCCCTGGCCGGCACCGCTTTGGGCATCTCCAACCTGATGACCGCCAAGGTCCGGGAACGAGCCCGCGAAGTGGGGCTGATGAAGGCCCTGGGGGCCTCCGGCCCGGCCGTCTCCGCCGTATTTCTGGCCGAGGCCGTCCTGGAGGGCGTTTTCGGGGGCCTGGCTGGCTATGGGTTGGGGCTCGCGCTTTCCTGGTGGATCGGGCAGGCCGCCTTTGGGCTGGCCTTTTCCGCCAAGCTTTTGGTGTTGCCACTGGTCCTCATCCTGGCGGTGGCGGTGACCATCGCCGGCTCCCTGTCTTCTTTAGGGATCATCCTGCGTCTTGAGCCCGCGGATGTTTTACGTGGATAGCAATGAATTGCAGGGGTGAGCCGAATTGGGAAAAAGGCGGATGTTTTGGCGAATGGCCGTGGCCGTGCTGTTCCGCCAGGGCGGCCGGGCGCGAGAAACGATCCTGGCCGTGGCTATCGGGACAGCGGTGCTGGCTGCCCTGGCCAATGTTTACCTGGACGCTACCCGTCAGTTCAGCCGTGAATTGCGTGCCTACGGCGCGAATATAGTAATCACCCCCCGCGACGGAGCCGGGTTGTTACGCCTTTCCGACCTGGACGGCGCCCTGGCTGAATTGACCGGGGAAAAACTGGTCGGTGCGGCTCCCTATATCTTTGGGCGGGCCATGGTACGTAAAGAGCGCGCCGTTTTGGGACAGAAACCGCAGACGGTCATCACCGGGTCCCTCTTTCCTGAACTACGGGCCGTAAACCCCTACTGGCAGGTGAACGGTTCCTGGCCGCAAAGACCTAACGAGGCCATGGTCGGTATAGAACTGGCGGAAACCCTACGGCTGAGGCCCGGTGAAAGGATGGTGCTTGAGAAAGGGAACCGGCGAGAAGTGCTGAGCGTCGCGTCTGTGGTGAAAAGCGGCGGGGCAGAGGACGCCCAGGTTTTTATCGCTCTAAGCCTCGCCCAGGAGATCCTCGGCCGGCCCGGCGCGGCCGATGGGATGCGCCTGAGTGTGGTGGGCCAGGGTAGGGAACTGGAAACTGTAGCCCGGGAACTGGAGGTTCGGGTCCCGGGGATTACCGCCCGCCCCGTGGGTCAAATCGCCCGTGCCGAGGAGGTGGTGCTCAAGCGCATCCGAACTCTAATCCTCCTGGTGGGCCTGGCCATGACGGTCTCCACCTTCATTTGCCTGGTAACCACCATGGTCAGCAACATGGTGGAACGGCGGTTGGAGATGGGGTTGAAAAAGGCCCTGGGTGCTTCCATGCGCGAATTGGCCACTGAATTCGTGACCGAGGCCGGGCTGCTGGGCCTGGCTGGGGGAACGGTGGGGTTACCGGCAGGTTATGCCCTGACCCGGGTGATTGGGGGGAGTATCTTTGGTGGGTCCGTCGCTTTTCGCTGGTCGGTAGTTCCCCTTGCCTTGGCGATGGGAGTTGCCCTGGCGGCCCTGGCGGCATGGCTGCCGGTGTGGCGGGTGGCTGAACTACGCCCCGCCACTGTGCTTAAGGGCGAATAAACATACCGAACAACCATGACGAGAGGGCTGAGGATGATCACATGAAAGATATCCTGGTATTGAACGGGATTTCCAAACAGTACGGGGAGGTTTATGCCCTGAAGGACGTCGGGCTTCGGGTCACGGAAGGACAGTGGGTTTCCATTATGGGGCCGTCCGGCTCCGGCAAGAGCACCCTGCTCAACATCATGTCCTGCCTTGACCGCCCCACAACTGGGAGCGTACTCCTGGATGGCGTTGAAATCGCCCACCTGGACGAGCGCGCGCTGACGGTCATCCGGAGGGAAAAGGTGGGTCTGGTTTTTCAACAGTTTCACCTGATCCCCCACTTGACTGCCGTGGAAAACGTCATGCTTGCCCAGTACTATCACAGCCTGCCCGACGAAAAGGAGGCCCTGCAGGCCCTGGAGCGGGTAGGACTAAGACACCGTGCCCGGCACCTGCCGTCCCAGCTTTCCGGCGGTGAGCAGCAGCGGGTCTGTATCGCCCGTGCCCTCATCAACGAGCCAGCCATCATCCTGGCCGATGAACCCACGGGAAACCTGGACGCCGCCAACGAGGAAACGGTGGTGGAACTTTTCCGGGAACTGCACCGTGCAGGCCACACCATTATCATGGTTACCCACGACCCGGAGATCGGCGCCCTGGCCGACCGGCGTCTGTTCCTGGAACACGGTAGAGAAGGTAGAGGCCAGCCAGGCCGTCGGCCGAGTGGGCAACGTAACGATAGGGAGCCGGATAGGAATAGGTGAGAGCAGAGAGTGGGACGATAATAGCAGTTGAATTACTCGATTCCCACTTTCCACCGCCATTTTGGAGGCAGTGCTGTGACTATCGCCCCGCTAGCATCGGTAAAAGAATTTATCCACCAGGCCGTCCTCCAGCCGTCCTTGCCGGCCAGCGAGATGACCGCCTCCTACCTGGCTGGGGGTAAGCGCCTGCGGGCCCGGCTGGCTCTGCTGGCCGCTGGTTTGGGTCCCCACGATCCCCAGCAGGCCCTGCGCCTGGCCGCCAGCGTGGAACTTATCCACCTGGCCTCTTTAATTCACGATGATATCCTGGACGGCTCGCCGATGCGCCGTTCCCAGCCTGCCCTGCATCTGGTGGCCGGGGAGGTGCCAGCGGTGCTCTGGCGGGGGACTACCTGTTTGCCGCGGCCTTCCAGTTGCTCGCCGTGGTGCCGCCGGAAATCCTGCCAGTGATCACCGGGGCCATTCAGGAGCTTTGTAATGGCGAAATTATGGAGATTACCCGTCCTGAGACCAGCGAAGCCGGGTACCTCCAGCGGGTAGGGAAAAAGACCGCCGCCTTGCTGGTAGCCGCGCTGGAAGGGGGCGGTCGCCTGGGGGGCTTGTCCCCTGAAGCTCTGCAACAGGTGCGGGACTTTGGCAAGCACCTAGGAATTGCCTTCCAGATCGTTGATGACCTTCTGGACCTGGTGGGTGAAACCGATGCTCTCGGCAAGCCGTGCTGGCAGGATCTGCGGCAGGGTATCATCACCCTTCCTGTACTCCACTTCCTGCGTGTTTCCGCCGTGGCTCCAAGTTGGCGAGACAAGCTCCGGGCTGGCGGCTTATCCCCTTCAGAAGTCTCCGTTTTATTATCCCTGCTTGAAGAAAGTGGATCCATGGCCTATACCGCGGGGGTGGCCCGGCAGCACCTGGAGCTGGCCCGGCAGGCCCTGGAGCATCTCCCCGCTTTACCGCCCCGGGAAGAAATGTACCGGATCACGGAAGAAATCATGGTCCCTTTGGATTCCCTCCGGCCCCTCCACTAAATTACCTTAACCCGGCGTAGTGCCCGGCAGAGCCGATAAAGCAGGTGACAACAGCTTCCTGCTCTCTGCAGTATTCCCTGGGAAGCCGTCGTCAGGGCCGGGCTGCCAGCCTTGGCGTCAGAAAGATACATGGCCAGCAGGCCTTTGACCACCATTTCATGCAGCCAGGGGTCGGGAAGTTGCCGGGCAGCCGCAAATGAAGCCCGGAATAGCGACTGCAGGCGCGCCGCGGCTTCTTCCGGGCTGCTATAATAAGCGGCAAAATTGAGGTCTCCACCTGCTCGGTCTTCTTCTTGGTCGATGTAGTAATCGAGGAGAATATGCAACGCGGCGATCCAGGGAAAGTAGGCCTGGGCCACCTGGCTGGCTGTCGCGCTTTCCAAGTCTGGCCAGGCGGCCAGGTGCAGCATGGCAAAGATGCCCAGCGTCGAGCCGCAGGCCGCGGCCAGTTCCCACCAGTATAACTCGCCACGCAAAGGCTCCAGCCATTCCTGCAATTTGGATTCCCGCACTGATGGGTCTAGGTGCTTAGCGACTTGCAGCCGGCAGTAGTAGCCTCCCAGTCGGGTGACCTCCGCCTGTACCTGGGAATAAGCGGGAAAAGTAGCGAGTATTTCCTGACAAGTACGTACCAGCCGTTCCAGGTAGCCACCATCTTCCCGGTAGGGGTAGCAGGAATAGTAGTCGCTGGGTAAGGCCTGAGGGTCTATGGCGTCCATGAAGGCTTGGTGTAGTTGGGCGAAGGCTGCCGCATCCTGCACCCCGGCCCGGTCGCAGAGGTTATCCAGGTAGTCGCTGATGGTCTGGAGGGCGACGATGGCCCGCAACAGCCGGGGGCGGTAGGGGGTTGGTATCTGGGTAGCAAAGATGCTGCCGCCCTGGCAGTGAAACTTCTTGCTCTGCTGGCTGGCCAGGGCCTGGTAGCGTAGCTGGGCATCAGGGCAAGCCCGGGCTTGTTGCTCCCACTCCCGGAGCTCACGATTTACCTGGGGTAGGGCCTGGCCGATAAAGGCGGCCAGGGTCGCAACCTGCCGCCATTGCCCCGGGAGCCTGAGAACGCGAGTGGCTGTAAAGTCCATGAGAGTATTCCCCTCTACCTGTAATCTCCCCTGAGGTCACATAGGCGGTAAGGTGTTTCATATTTTACCTTCTTCGGGATGGTTTACCTTTATTTTCCCCGAATCGGGACTACATATGCGACTTCAAGGTCAGGGGTCCTGGTATCACTGCCCTGACGCTACCCCCATCATGACTTACCGCGAAAAACTGGTAAGCGCGGCCAGTGCTGAAATCGACCAGGGAAATCTAGTCGCCGAGGTGACCGATTGTGCCACCCGGCTCAGTTTCCGGGGCCGTGGCTGCATCCGGGTTCAAATTGCCGCTCTGGAGGCAGAACTGACCCGCCGGGGCCTGCTGACGGCTTACAGCCTGGCCCGGGCCACTTCGCCAGGGATGAATGCCGCCCTGCACCGGATGGGCTATACGTACCAGGGCCGGCTGCGCAACAACTGCCACATCTGCGGCAGCTACGAAGATATGAACCTCTGGGTCAAAAGGCTGGCCCGCTGAAGCCCCCTATATCGGATAATCCCCTTTCCATTTTACTGCCGTTGGATAATTGGAACTATCATCGCCGTGGTGGGGGTAGCCCTGGCGTCGTGGCTGTTCCGGTGAACCATATTGGCCCTGTGAGTGGGCGGGTGTATGTTAATTACTATACCACCGCTGCCCCTTCGGATTCTCCCTCTGACTGCTGACCTCCGAATTCATGCCTGGGGCGATCCGAGATAATGGAGATCTTATCGGGGAACATCATTGTCCTGGGCACCGGCTGTCCGCTTCGACCGGAAAGGGCTTGGGCTGGGAAAAAAATTTTGTGCTAGGCGCGGCGCGGCTTGCAACAGGAGTACCCCGCTGAGGGCCGTCACCACAACATAGAGCCCAGCCCAGGTCTGTAGCCAGGCAGCAGCCATCCCGGCCAGGATAATGGAAAATTCCCCCCGGGCGACCAGGGAGAAGCCGGCTCGCCACCGTGGTCGCCTCCCCAGATCGTATTGTTTGCCGCCCCAGGTGGCCACCAGCAGTTTACCCAGAACTGACCAGATGACAACCATCACCAGCAGCCAAAGTGCCTGTACGCCATGGCTCAGCTCAATCCCGGCGGCAAAACTCAAGAAATAGAAGGGCAGGAACACGTCCCGAATAGGCGTGACAAGTGTTTCGATCTCATCTTTCCGGCCGAGTTCAGCCACCATGATTCCGGCCAGGAAAGCCCCTAGCACTTCAGAAACTCCCCAGAAAAGGGAGAGGCCGCTGTACAGGGTAGCCGCAGCCAGTAAGAAAAGGGCCAGACTGGCATTCTGCAGATGCTTTTCTAGGAAATCCCCGGCCCGTCCCAAAAACCAGGAAACGGCAACTGCGGCCACGATAAGGAATACCATGCGAACGGCGGTCTCCACCAGGCCGGTCGCGGTTTCCGCTTCCGTTTCCAGCAAACCAGCCATGACGGCCACTATTACTGGCGCCAACACGTCCTCAAACACCAGCAGTCCCACGATGAACTCAGTCTCGGGATTGGCCACCCGACGTGTATCCTCGAGGCTCTTAAAGATGATGGAAGAACTGCTGGCGTAGCAGATGGCCCCCACCAGCAGGGCCTCCATAGGCGGCAGGTGAAAGGCCAGGGCCAACAAAGAGGCAAGCGCGAAATTAAGAATCACGTCCATTAGCCCGGCCGGCCAGGTCTGGGACAGCATACTTCCCAGTCTGCTTACCGGGAACTCCGCCCCTAAAAGAAAAAAAAGGAGGACGATTCCCAGCTCGCCCAAAATTTCCACGGCTTCGGTATGCCAAAAAGAACCCAGGAACAAACCCGCTAGCAAAAACCCGACAACTGCCGGCAGCCGGAGCTTGTCACCGATCAGGTTAAGGATAAATAACAGACAAAAAAGCAACCCTACTTCTAGAAGGAAAGGGAAGGCTGAAGCTATAACCTCTCACCTCAACACATCTAATTGCCGCATAACTCTTCCAGGGAGGCAATCTCTTCTGCTCTGCCGGCTCCGATAAGGATGTCCCCAGCCTGGATGAGTTCATCAGCTACCGGGCTGGCTATCACGTCGTCGCCGCGGATGATACCAAGAATGGAAACCCCGGTGCGGCTGCCGATCTGGGATTGTTTTATGCTCTTGCCAACCAGAAGGGAGCCGGGCTGCACCTCCAGCCACTCCAGCATAATCTCCTTGCGGAAAGCCTGCACCTTATCAAAAGGAACCGGCTGGTACGTCACGCCTAGCAATTCAGCCGCCAGTTCCCGCGCCTCTTCGTTGGTCAGCACCACGGTAAAGTCGGCCTCGTCCGCATCCGGCCGGGAGAAAAAGTACAGTTCTTTTTTGCCGGTATGGTGAATAATCAATACCAGCATTTGCCCGGCACTAGTGGTCATAGATACGCGTTTGCCGATCCCCGGCAGGTCACAGCTCCGCACCCGCAAGCCCATTACCCCCTGTCTATAACATTTTTTTCACCTACTGAGGGCGAGGCCTCAGGTTTTTTCCTCGATCATCTTACTTCTCGATCTCCTTAACTTTTTCCTGTCAGGTCTTCCTTTCTTTTTGCCGCCGCTCCTATGGGATTGGATTGGTACGGTAGTATGCCGGGCCTACAGGCCGGTGGATTAGGGCTTCTTGGGTCGCACTGCCGCCACCAGGGCCAGCAGGCCGGTGAGGCCGACCTCGACGGCCAGGGCCCCGGGGACGAAAATACTTTTGATAAAGGATTCCAGGGCGGTACTGTCGGGGAACTGGTAGACGGCCAGGGCGGCTACGGCAACGCCTAAAAGAATGACCAGGGGGCGGTAGCTCTTGAGGGAAGCCACCCGGGCCAGGCCCAGGGCGCCACAGTAGAACAGGACGGAGACGGCAATGAAGGCCCCGGCGAACCAGAGGATCATGGCCAGGGCGTCCAGGCGCTCGAAGAAGCCCCGGATGCTGATCAGGCGGGTCACCTGGTAGCTGATATAGCGGAGGCCGGGGAAGATCACCTGGGGGCCGAAAAGGCCTAGGGCCGCGGCATAGCCGGCCGCCATGAGGAGGCCGGCCAGGGAGACCGCGGCGGCCTTGGTTTTCAAGGCGTGCTGGGGCAGGTTGAGGTAGGCCATCAGCACCCCCATCATCAGGCATACGCCGTAGAAGGCCGTGACCGTCAGGCCGGCCCGCAGGACGTCTCGGAAAGGGGTTTGGTAGAGGGGAAGCAGGTAGCCTAGGTCCATTTTGGGGGAGGCCAGTAAAGGGATGCCGATGGTCACCAGCAGCAACAGGAGCAGCACCAGTTCCCCGGCCCGGCCGATTACCTCCAGTCCCAGGTAGGTAGCGTAGGCGGCCAGCAAAACCAGGATACCCACGAAGACCACGAGCGGAGTTTCCGGCATCATGACCAGCAGGAATTCACCGAAGCTCCTGGTCTCGAGGACGCAGACCTCCAGGAAAAAGAGGGAATAAATAACGCCTGCTATTTTGCCCCCCACCCTTCCCAAGATTTCCTCGGCGTAGGCAAAAAGATCCCGGCCGGGATAGCGACGCCCCAGGAAAAAGAGCAGGCCCCCGATCGTGAGATCCAGGGCTACGGCCAGCAAGAGGGCCAGCCAGAAATCGTGTTTGGCCGCCTGCAGGAGGAGGTGGGGGAGTTCAAAGGTGCTGACCGCGGTGATGGTGGCAAAGATGAAGGCAAAGAACTGGCGGGGGGAAATACGGCCTTCCTCCAGCACCCTTACCGCCTCCTAATCGGGGCCGAGAGCATCCCGCCTTGGCGCAGGCGGACCGTGACCTCTACAGTAACCGGCAGTTGGGGAAAGATCTCTTCTTCCCAATAGGGTTTCATGGCCGGCCACTCCCGGGGGTGGTGGCGGTAGAAGGCGCGGCCGAAGCCGAAGATATCGCTTTTGTACTCCCGGGCCTTGGCCAGGGCGCTTAAGACCTCCTGCCGGATGGCCCGGGCTGCCTCTTCTTCCAGGCGGGTAAAACCCTCCGGGGTTATCAGGTTCTCGGCCATGGCCTGCTCCCATAAATTACCTTCTGCGGTAATCCGAATGGCGATGCGGGGCCGGCCCTTTTCCAGCAGGGGTTGCCGTTCCACCCCGGCCCTGGTGATCAGCAGCGCCACTTCACCATCTTCCCGACCCGGCAGCTTCACGGTAATGATGCCGCTCTTCACCTTCCCGTGGACCCAGAGCAGCCCGCGGGTTTCTTTCTCGTCCAGCCAGCCGGCCATGCGGTCGCCCCGAAAGACCGCGGTGCCGGCCAGCCGCACCCGTGGTTTTCCTTCGCTGTCCTTGACCAGTTCTACGCCTGCCGCTACCGGGCCGCACGGTGCCGCACAGGCTAGGGTTCTCCAGAAGTCATGCAGGGTGGTAGGCATGGCCAGGGAAGACACAGGAGCGGCCTTGAGCTGCTCGTCAATGGTGCGGGCCGGTATTTTCTCCAGGGGGGATTCGGCTTTCAGGATATCCTTGGCCGGGCTGCCTTTAGCCACCACCAGCCAGGCCAGGTGCCGGGATTCCCGAATGCGGCCCAGCACGTCCAGATAGGGCTGGAGCCCCTGCCGGGCCACCTCTTCTCCCACCACCAAAACCTGTAACTGGCCCCAGAAGATCTTGCGCCCGGTCTCCAGCGCGGCCCGCCGGCTGGCCTCAAGAATCGTGGGCGCCGTGTTTGAGATAACCCAGACTCCTTTTTCCTCGCTGCTGCCGCCTCTGCCGCTCCTCCCGGCCGGGGTCACGGCGGCTGGCCGGATCAATTGGTAGGTGACCTCTACCCGCTCCGGCGGCGGGGCCGGATCCACCCCGGCAGCGGCCAGGAAAACCCGCTCGTTGATCTCCTTGGCGCTCCAGCAGCCGGAAAGGAAGAAAAGGCCGGCGACGGCTACGGCCACAGCCAGGCCCAGAGCCTTTAGTTTGGGCCGGCCACTCTTTGGCCGGACAGGGTCCTTCAGCCAGGGCATCTTAAATCCTCCTCCGCTTCTTAGGCGGCCCGGGGCGGTTACCGGGGGCCTGGCGCCTGCTTTTCTGCCAGGTGAACATGTCCGGCCGGGCCGTTTTGCTCCACAGCGGCCACAGGGCCAGGGTATCTCGCGCCTGACTCAAGTTTAAGGGGGCCAGGGGGGAAAGATACGGCACGCCAAAGGAGCGCAAGGAAAGCATGTGCAGGTGCATCAAGATGAGCCCGGCCATTACCCCTAAAAGCCCTAGCGTCCCAGCGAGCAGCAAGAGGGGGAAGCGGATGAGCCGGGAGACGGCCACAATGTCCGGATGGGTGAGCAGGAAGGAGGCGATGGCCGTCCCGGCCACGATTACTACCGTGGGGGCCGACACAATCCCCGCGTCAATGGCCGCCTGGCCCAAAATCAAGGCC
Source organism: Clostridia bacterium (assembly GCA_004347685.1). Lineage (GTDB taxonomy): Bacteria > Bacillota > DSM-521 > Neomoorellales > SLTJ01 > SLTJ01. The sequence continues at coordinate 59,918 of SLTJ01000048.1, read as the reverse complement.
CCGACAATGCTCATGGCCTGACCCAGGGCCCGGGGCATGCGCAGCCCGGCTTCCCGCAGGGCCTCGAAGGCAAACTCCATGATCAGGGCCTCTATTACCATGGGAAAGGGTACACCTTCCCGAGCCGCGGCAATGGTGATGAGTAACTGGGGCGGGATCATTTCCGGGTGAAAGGTGGTGACAGCCACATAGATAGAGGGGAGGGTCAGGGCCACGGTTAAGCCGGCCAGGCGCAGCCAGCGGCCCAGGGTGGCTACCTGGTAGTTTAGGTAGTAGTCCTCCGGGGTCTGGAAAAACTGCAAAAAGAGCGTGGGTACCCGCAGGACAAAGGGGGACCCGTCGGTGAAAATAGCCACCTGCCCCTCCAGCAGTCCCGCGGCCACCACGTCCGGCCGCTCGGTGTTACCGATGGTGGGGAAGGGGGAGTAAGGGGCGTCGCGGATAAGTTCTTCCAGGTAGTTATCGCTAAGGATCCCGTCTATCTGGATGCGGCCCAGCCGGGCCTTTACTTCTTCCACGATCCTAGGGTTGACTACGCCGGCGATATAGGCGATAATCACCGGCGTCCGGGTGCGCTGCCCGATGGTCATGCTGTCTAGCCGCAGGTCAGGGGTGCGCAGGTAGCGGCGTAACAGCGTGGTATTTACCCGTATGTCCTCCACAAAGCCCTGCCGCGGTCCCCGGAGTGCGACCTCGCTGGGAGGTTCCGCCAACGCGCGGGTAGGCCACCCCGGGGTGCTGGCCAGATAGGCGCGGGCCGCGCCGTGCACTAAAATGACCGTGACACCGGCGAGGAGGGCAGTCGCAACTTGGCGGAGGTCTCCGGTGGTCTCCAGGCCGCCCAGGGACAGTGCGTGGTCGGCCAGCTCTCCCGGCCCGGCCGCATTCCCGGCCTCGAACATCAGGGGCCGCAGGATGTGCTGGTCAATGGCGGCCTCGTCCGCCAGCCCGTTGATCCAGGCGGCAGCCGCGGGCCGGGTCTGGCCACTGCCCAGTTGGAATTCCCGGATCACCAGGTCGTAGGGATGGCCCAGCTCTTCCCGGATGGATTTCAGGTTGCCCTCCAGACTGCGGTGCCAAAGCAGCCTTGGAGTGACCTTGTCTCTGGGTGGTCGCCGGTATTTAGTCCATGGTAGCCACATACTTTATCACCAATGATTAGTCTTTGGCCACCGCACCCCATTTATGTAGCCCGGCCAACCTGTCAGGAACGTAGTGGCTATACCTGCCGCCGGCTCGTTCCGACTTAGGTCTCATTTTCCTGGTGGCACTTGTCCTGAACCCCCATTTCGCACCCTTGGGCAGTGAGGGGCCTGCCCTGGCTGTCTTTGATAATGCCGTGAAGCTGGAAATGAAGGCGCGCGCGGTGGAGGAGAGGGGGGTTATCAGAAGGATTATAGACGTAGTGGAATACATGTAGCCCCGCCCGGCCGTTTAATAACCCGGCAGGCATGCCATACTATACTGGAAAACACCGGTCTATCGGGGGTTAGAGCGTTGACCACACCAGATTTTAAGCCGGGTCCCTGGCAGGAAGAAATAAACGTCCGGGATTTCATTATCACCAACTATACCCCTTATCTCGGGGACAGCTCCTTTTTAACCGGACCCACCCCCCGCACCAGTAAGCTGTGGAATAAGTGCCTGGAATTGCTCCAGGAGGAACACCGGCGGGGAGGGGTATATAAAGTCGATGCCCGCACTCCGATTACCATCACCAGCCATCCTCCCGGCTACATCGACCGCGACCTGGAGATTATCGTGGGCCTGCAAACCGACGAGCCCCTGAAGCGGGCCGTTAACCCCTTCGGGGGCCTGCGTATGGCCCGCTCGGCCTGCGCCGAGTTCGGCGAGGATGTGGACCCGGAAGTCTGCCGCATTTTCACCGAGTACCGCACCACCCACAATGACGGGGTATTTGCCGTTTACACCGATGAAATGCTGGCCCTGCGCCGCAGCGGCGTGATTACCGGACTGCCCGACGCCTACGGCCGAGGCCGGATTATCGGCGACTACCGTCGGGTGCCCCTGTATGGCGTGGACCGGCTGATCGCCGCCAAGGTGGCCGACATCCGGGAGCTACCCGTCCTGCAGCGCATTACCCGGGATACCATCCAGTTGCGGGAAGAAATCCGCCAGCAGGTCAACTCCCTGGAAGACCTTAAGAAAATGGCCGCGGGCTACGGCTTTGACCTTTCCCGGCCGGCCGCCGATGCCCGGGATGCCATCCAGTGGCTATACCTGGCCTACCTGGGAGCCATCAAGCAGCAGAACGGCGCGGCCATGTCCCTCGGCCGGGTCAGTACCTTCCTGGACATCTACCTGGAGCGGGATCTGCACGCCGGCCGGCTCACCGAAGAGCAGGCCCAGCAACTCATCGATGACTTCGTAATCAAGCTGCGCCTAACCCGCCACCTGCGCACCCGCAGCTACAACGAGCTTTTTGCCGGGGATCCCAACTGGGTTACCGAGGCCCTGGGCGGCATGGCCCTGGATGGTCGCCCCCTGGTCACCCGGACCACCTACCGTTTCCTCCAGACCCTCTACAACCTGGGCCCGGCGCCGGAGCCCAATATGACGGTGCTCTGGGCCGCGGACCTGCCGCGGCCCTTCAAGGAATACTGCGCCCGGGTTTCCATAGATACCAGCGCGGTGCAGTACGAGAACGACGACCTGATGCGGCCCATTTTCGGGGACGATTATGCCATTGCCTGCTGCGTCTCCGCCATGCGGCTAGGCAAGCAAATGCAGTTCTTCGGCGCCCGGTGCAACGTGCCCAAGGCCCTGCTCTTAACCTTAAATCAGGGTGTGGATGAACTGACCGGCGAAAAGATCGCCCCGGTCTTTTACCTCCCGCGGGGCCGGGAGGAGGTTCTGGACTACCGGGAAGTCTGGCCGGCGTTCCGGCGCGTGCTGGACTGGCTGGCGTCTAAGTATGTGGAAGTCATGAACATCATCCACTACATGCATGACAAATACGCCTACGAGAGTCTGCAGATGGCCCTGCACGACAGTCTGGTAGGGAGGTTCATGGCCTTCGGTTTGGCCGGGCTCTCGGTAACTGCGGATTCCCTGGCGGCCATGAAATATGCCCGGGTGCGGGCTCGGCGGGACGACCGGGGTATCGCCAGGGAGTTCAGCATCGAAGGAGCATACCCGGCCTTCGGGAATAATGACGACCGCGTCGACCGCCTGGCCGTGGAGCTAGTGCAGACCTTCATGGAGGCCCTGCGTCGCTACCCCACCTACCGGAATGCGGTGCATACCCTTTCCGTCCTTACTATTACCAGTAATGTGGTATACGGCCACAAGACCGGCGCCACTCCCGACGGCCGCCAGGCGGGAGAGCCCTTCGCCCCCGGGGCCAATCCCATGCACGGCCGGGACAGGAAGGGCGCCCTGGCCGCTCTCAGTTCGGTGGCCAAAATCCCTTACCAGGACGCGCTCGACGGCATTTCCTACACCTTTTCTATCACGCCCCGGGCGCTGGGGCCTGACCCGCAGGCCCGGGTGGACAACCTGATCGCCCTGCTGGACGGCTACTTCAAGCAGGGTGGGCACCACAAGAACGTCAATGTCTTTGACCGGGAAATCCTGCAGGAGGCCATGGAGCACCCGGAGAAGTATCCCCAGCTCACCATTCGGGTCTCCGGTTACGCGGTGCATTTTATCAAGCTCTCTAGGGAACAGCAGGAAGAGGTTATCGCCAGGACGATATTCTAAGGGCGTAGTTTCGGGATTCGCCGGCCTGCATACGGAGACCGGTCCGGCCGGGAGGTACAGGAAGACGGTGGTTGGGGAGGAAGTAGGGGGTTACCTGCACTCCATTGAAACCATGGGCACCCTGGATAACGGGGGCCTCCGGGTAGTGGTTTTCCTGAGCGGGTGTCCCATGCGTTGCGGGTTTTGCCACAACCCCGATACCTGGCTGCTCCGGGGCCGCCGGGTTACCGTGGCGCAAGTGTTGCCGGAAATCCTCCCCTATCAGACCTATTTCCGCCTCTCCGGCGGCGGGGTGACCGTTTCCGGAGGCGAGCCTTTACTACAATACAAGTTTGTGGCGGCGCTGCTCGCGGCCTGCGGTCGAGAACACATCCACCGGGCCCTGGATACCTCGGGTTACTGCCGCCGGGGTCACCTGGAGGAAATCCTGCCCCATACCGACCTGGTACTTTTCTCCCTGAAGGTCATCAACCCGGACAAGCACCGGGCACTTACCGGCTGCGACAACGCGGCCATCCTGGCCAACCTGCGGCAGGTAGCCGCCAGTCCGGTGGCCTTGAAGATCCGCTATGTGTTGCTGCCCACCGTCAATGACAGCCCGGCTGATCTCCAAGAGTTGGCTGGTGTCATGGCCGGCCTCCCCCGGGCCGTAGCCGTGCAAATCCTCCCTTACCACCGCCTGGGGGTAAAAAAATGGGAGGAACTGGGCTGGGAATACCCCCTAGGAAACGTACCTGCCGCCTCCGCCGAGCAGGTCAGGCAGGCGGCCGCCTTTCTCCGGGAGGCAGGGGTGGCGGTGCAGGTCTGAGGACTGCCGTCCAGGCCTGTTTTGTTCAGGACTTTGGATGAAGATCTTGATTTTGTTCGGAGGGCCGGGCGGTCACTGGACCACTTTTATCAAGATGGATAAGCCCACCTCCTGGTCGCCGGGAGGGGGCCGGGGCAGCCGGACCGAAGCCCTAGAGGCGGCCGGTGTCGGCAGGACTGGGGAAACCAGCATTATTAACATGCGGAGTGATGATAATTTGCGCTCAAAGGTACTTATGGTTTGCTTTTTCGTGACCGCCCTATCACTTTTGACCATCTTCTCCGGCGGGTGCGCTACCGAAACGGCGTCGGAGCCGTCGTGGCTTTAATCCTGGCCGAGCTAGGGCACCGCGTAACGGGGATCGACTGGTCGGTTACCATGCTCGACCAGGCAAGAGAAAAGGCCCAGAAGGCGGGGCTGGAGATCACTTTTGTCGAAGGGGAGATCGAAAACCTCCCTTTTCCCGACGCTTCTTTCGACTTAGTGGTTGCCAGGCACGTGCTCTGGACGTTAGTCTTACCGGAGCAAACCCTCGCCGAGTGGCACCGGGTATTGAGGCCGAACGGGCGGGCCCTTGTCGATTATTCTCCCCGCCGACCGGGCGAGATAGGCCACCGTTGCCCTGTGCGGGCTCATTCTGGCGGGGTGCGGACAGAAAGGGCCCGAGGCGGGAGAAAAGAACCAAGGTGGAAAAGGGACCGAACGGGTTCTCGTGGTAGGCGACCGCGACGCCATCCGCACGCTGGACAGCGGTTTCTTGCTTGTGGAAAAAACTCACATTGCCGAAACGCTCCTGGAGATGGACGCAAATTACCAGTTAAAACCCCTGCTGGCGGTGAATTGGCAGCAGGTCGCACCGACCACCTGGGAGCTGGTTCTCCGAGAAGGCGTTAGGTTCCACGACGGCAGCTCTTTGACCGCATCTGAAGTGGTCCATTACCGTGGAGAAGAACCCCGGCTACTGGGGCAAGCCGGCGGGGTTGGACAGGATGGTCTTCCGGCCCATCCCCGATGCAAACACCAGGACCCTGGCCCTTGAAAAGGGTGAAATTGACTTTACCTTTGATCTTCCCTACGCAGAAATAGAAAGGTTGCAGAAAGTCCCCGGAGTTGAGATCGAACTTTATCCCGTGCCGCGGATTTATCGGCTGGAGATGAATATGAGCCGCGAGCCTTTCCGCGATCCTAAGGTCCGCCAGGCGCTGAACTACGCCATCGATCGGTCCGGTATTGTGCGGAGCGTTTTACACGGGAGTGGTGAGCCCGCCATCGGCCCGTTCATGCCCGGTACACCATGGCGAAACCAAGATATCGAAAGCATTTACCAATATGACCCGGATAAAGCCCGCACCCTCCTGAGCGAAGCGGGCTGGGTAGACAAAAACGGCGACGGCGTTCGGGAAAAAGACGGGATCCCCTTCGCCATCACCATCATGACTTGGGCTTCGCGGCCCGGGATGCCGCCGATGGCCGAGGCCCTGCAGGCCCAGTTTAGGGAAGTCGGGATTGAGGCACAAGTCCAGATCCTTGAGTACGGAGCCATTTACGACCGGGTAAAGCGGGGTGACTGGGATATGGTTCTGGCCACCTTCCAGACCAGCAACCCCTATAAATACCTCTTGAATGTTTACGGCAGCGGGGGAAGCCAGAACGTGGCCGGGTATAGCAATGCCGCCGTAGACAAGTTGCTCGCAGAAGCTGCCGTGACCGCCGATCTGGAAAAGCGTTACGGTATCTACCGGCAAATCCAGGAGATCGTTACCAGAGATACCCCAGTGATTAACTTGGCCTGCTATAAGGTCGCGGTCGGCAGGCGCGCATACGTCAAGGGATTTCGCTTTAACCCGAACGCCCATGACTTGCATACCAACCCGGAGATGACGGTGGAAAAGTAGCGGAAAGCCTGGCCTTGCGGTAGCGAAGGCTCCCGGTGACCGCAAAAAAGCGAGGCGGGTAGGACCCATGTTCACTTACCTGTTGCGCCGGATCTGCTTGCTCGTCTTTGTCCTTTGGGGGGTATCGGTACTTACCTTCACTTTAATGTACCTCCTCCCCGGGGAGCGCGCCCGGCTGGTAGCCATTTACCGCTGGGGTTATGACGACCTCTCAGCCAAGGAATTGGCCACGTTGCGGCGGGAGATCGGCGAAGATCTCCCTTTCCCGCAACAGTATGCCTGGTGGCTTGGCCGCGTGGCCCGGGGCGACCTTGGGTATTCGTTCGTCACCGGGCGGCCGGTGGCCGCGGAGATCCTGGCCCGCGTGCCAGCCACGCTCGAGCTGGCGGTAGCCGCCTTTTTCTTCGCCGCGCTGACCGCCGTGCCGCTGGGGATCGCCTGCGCGCGGCGCCCCGGTTCCTGGTGGGATAACCTGCTCATGACCGGCTCCCTGATCGGCGTGGCCATGCCTAATTTCTGGCTGGGGCTGCTGCTGATTCTGATCTTCTCCCTGACCCTGGACCTTTTGCCCGTGGCAGGGAGCGGCGGCTTGGCCCACCTTGTTCTTCCCGCCTTTACCCTCGGTGCGGGAATGGCTGCCGTCAGCACGCGTCTCGTCCGGGCGAGCCTCCTGGAGGTGCTGGCGCAGGATTACATCACCATGGCGCGCACTAAGGGCCTGGGTGAAGGGGAGGTGCTTTGGCGCCACGCCTTGCGCAACGCCCTGATCCCGGTATTTACGGTGCTGGGCCTGCAGCTTAACCACTTGGTCGGGGGTACGGTCATCGTGGAGAATGTTTTCGGCCGCGCCGGGGTGGGGCAGTTGATGGTAGAAGCCATCGCCTCCCGCGATCTCCCCCTCTTACAGGGTGTGGTTCTCTTTCTTGCTTTTTGCTTTGCCGGGGTTAATCTGCTGGTCGATATTTCGTACACGTTTTTGGACCCGCGCATCCGGTACGGGGGAGCAAAGGGCAATGAGTGAGACGGTGATTACACCCCATGTCTCGTTTCACCGGGGAGAACTGTGGTCGGCAATTACCCGGGACCGTGCGGCCTTCGCCGGCGGGATATTGGTTATCCTGCTGGTGTTCGTCGCACTCTTTGCGCCCTGGTTGGCGCCCCACGACCCGGTGCGGCAGGACCTGGCTCGCGCTCTTCTTCCACCTGGCGGGGAATATCCGCTAGGAACAGACGAGATGGGGCGTTGCCTTTTGAGCCGGGTGCTTTTTGGGGCGCGCATCTCTCTTGCTGTGGGCTTTTTCGTCGGGGGGTTGGCAGCTATTTTGGGTATGTTTATCGGCCTGGTGGCTGGTTACTACGGCGGCCTTTTGGATGAGGTCCTGATGCGCCTTACAGATATTTTCATGGGCCTCCCGAACATTGTCTTTGTTTTGGCCGTAGTGGGAGTTTTAGGGCCGGGGCTGAAGCATACCGTCCTGGCGCTGGTGGTCATGGGCTGGGTGCCTTTTGCCCGCCTGGTCCGTGGAAGCGTCTTGTCCCTTAAGGAAAGGGAGTTCGTCCAAGCCGCCCGGGCCCTGGGTTTCAGCCACTGGCGGATCATGGTCCGGCACATCCTGCCACACGCGCTCGGGCCGGTGGTGGTGCTGGCCACTCTCCACATCCCGCACGCCATCCTGGCAGTGGCCGGGTTGAGCTTTCTGGGCCTTGGCGTTCAGCCCCCAACGCCGGAATGGGGAGCCATGCTGAACGCCGCCCGCTCCTCGATGCGCACCTACCCGCTCCAGATGGTTGCTCCCGGGCTGATGGTTTTTTTAACGGTGCTGGCCTTTAACCTGGTGGGTAACGGTTTGCGGGACGCCCTCGATCCGCGGAGGAGAAGTAGATTCACTTTTTAATCGGTCAGGAGAGGATTGGCGTTGCGCATCTGGTAAGAGGTGAAATGATGTCCCTGCTCGTGATTAGAGAACTGTCGGTCGATTTCCCGCTTCCGGAAGGAACGGTTTACGCCTTAAGCGGCGTCAGCCTGGAGCTGGGGGAGGAGGAGCGGCTGGCGCTCATCGGGGAGACCGGCTCGGGCAAAAGCGTGCTTGCCGGGGCTATTTTGCGCCTCCTTCCAGCTCAGGCCCGGGTCCGGGGGGAGATCTGGTATCGGGGAACCAACCTTCTCGCCCTTTCGCCTGAGGAGATGCGTCGCTTCCGGGGAAGCGAGATCGCCCTGGTAATGCAGAACCCCGCTTCGGCTCTGAACCCTGTTTTAACCGGGGGATACCAGGTGCGGGAAGCGGTGCTCCGCCGCGGGCGTCTTGCCAAACGCCTGGCCCAAGGGAAGGTGGCGGAACTCCTGGCAAGGGTGGGGCTTCCGGAGCGGGCCGCCTCAAGCTACCCGCACCAGCTCAGCGGAGGCATGCAGCAGCGGTTACTGCTTTCCCTGGGCCTGGCCCTGGCACCCCGCCTCCTCATCGCCGACGAGCCGACCAAGGGATTGGATTGGTCTCTGAGGTCACAAATAGTGCAACTTCTTCAGGACATTACGGCCGGGCAGCGGGCTTTCATCCTGATCACCCACGATCTTGCCGCCGCGCGGTATCTGGCGGAGAGAGTCGCCGTGCTTTACGCGGGCCAGGTGGTGGAATACGGCCTGGCAGAGGACCTTTTTTCTCTCCCCCGCCACCCCTACACCCGTGGCCTCTTTGCCTCCCATCCGGCCCGCGGGTTAAAGCCGATCCCTGGCATGGCACCCGTGCTCACTTCCCTTTCGCGGGGTTGCCGCTTTCAACCACGTTGCGGGCAGGCCAGACCGGTCTGCGCGCGAGAGGACCCGCCGTTCGTTGAAATAAGCGAGGGATACTTCGTGAGGTGTCATAGGTGCTTCAGGTAGAAAACCTTAGAAAGTATTTTCGTGACGGTTGGTGGGGGCGACGGCTAGTAAAGGCGGTTGACGGCGTTTCCTTTGCCATCGAAGCCGGCTCTACATTTGGACTGGTGGGCGAAAGCGGCGCCGGGAAAAGTACTGTTGGCCGCCTGGTAGCCGGACTGTTGCGCCCTACTGATGGCCGTGTTCTTTTCGAGGGACGGGACATTTTTAAAGCGAACGGAAGAGAAGCCTTTTACCTCCGGCGCAAGATACAGATCATTTTTCAGAACCCTGAAGGGGCGCTCAACCCGCGCATGCGGATCGGCGAAATCCTGGCGGAACCTCTGCTCGTACACCGTTTGGTACGGGGGAGGCACGTGCGGGAACGTGTGGGAGAGTTGTTGGCGATGGTCGGTCTCGGGCCGGAATTTTATTCCCGTTACCCCTGGGAAATGAGCGGCGGTCAGAACCAGCGCGTCGTCATCGCCCGCGCCCTGAGCCTGGGGCCTTCGCTGTTGGTACTGGATGAGCCGACTTCCGCTCTGGACGTTTCCGTTCAGGCCCAGGTCTTCCAGCTTTTGAAGCAAATCCAAAACAAGATGAGGCTGGCATATCTTCTTATCTCCCATGACCTGGAGCTGGTTTCCCGGGTGGCCGGTGAAGTGGCGGTCCTGCATCAAGGTCGCCTCGTTGAGCAGGGGCCTGCCGCAAGCGTTTTCTCCCACCTATGTGTCGTATACGGCCACAAATGATAGCTGTCGTAGAAACGCTACGGCAAGGACTTCAAGCTGCGGGTCCTGGAGGAGGTCCAGGAGAAGCACTTCGCCGTGGAGCAGGTCTGCCAGAAGTACGGCCTGCACAAGTCGGTGTACTACAAGTGGCTGGAGTTGCTGGACGAAAACACGGCTGGCGCGTGGCTCAGCCAATACAGGGAACTGCTGGACGGGGTGGTAATCTCGGGCGGTGAGCCGACCCTGCAGCCAGGGCTGGCGGAGTTTTTGGCCCGGATCAAGAAGGAGATCGGCCTGGACGTGAAACTGGATACCAACGGCTCTTTTCCCGAAGTGGTGGAGGCCCTGCTGCGCCGGGGGCTGGTGGATACGGTAGCCGTGGATTACAAGGTGCCGGCCGGGCCCTGCAGCACATCCTGGAAGTTGAAAGAGAGCTGGAAGGGCGGGGAGAGATTTTCCCACCCAGCAGGAGTCGGCCTTCTGATGGCGAATGCTATAAAATTATAGGTGGTAAGGAGCCGCCGTCCCCATAGGTCAAAACTAGGCCCCAAGGGGCAGATCGGGATGCAGGGTGACCATGGAGGTTGCCTAGGGGCCACGACCGGCATGTAGCCGGCCGTGTGGGACGTGCCGAGGTTATTAAGGATTTTCAAGACCACGGAGGTCTTTTCCGTGGTCTTTTTTATTCTCGCCCGAGGAGGGGATTTGGTGAAACGGATTACGGCAGTAGTGTGGCATTCCTATGCCACAACCCTGCGCCACGCAGCAGCCAGGGTGAAGGATAGCCTGGCGGTCAAGGTTTATTCGGCCCGCTTCCTGGAGGAGGGGAAGGAAGATCTGGCCGCAGCCCTGGCCGACCTGGCGGCGGCCGACCTGGTTTTTTTCTACCGGTCAACGGGGGAGAACATCTGGGAGGAACTGGAGAGAGCGGCGCGGGAAGCCAACCGCCCCCTGGTGTGCCTGGCCCACGACCCGGCCTTCTGGCTGAAGTCCACGGTAGCGCCGGAAGTGGTGCGGCGCTGTCACCAGTACGTGGTGCAGAACGGCGAGGACAATTTCACCCGCCTGCTGCGCTACCTGGCGGCGGAGGTGCTGGGGGAGGACCTCCCGGTAGAAGAGGCGGTGGTTTACCCCTGGGAGGGGATTTACCACCCGCGGGCACCCGCTCCCTTTTCCAGTGTGGAAGAATACTTCTCCTGGTACCGGCCGCGGCCGGCGCCCACGGTGGGCCTCCTTTTGGCCCGCAACCAGTGGGTCAACCGCAACCTGGCGGTGGAAGACGCCCTTATCTCTGCTTTGGAAAGACGCAGGCTTAACGTGCTGCCGGTCTTCTGCTACTCCCTTCGGGATGTAGAACTGGGCACCAGAAGTTCAGGCGAGGTGGTGCAGGACTACTTCCTGGCCCCGGACGGCCGGCCGCGCATCGCCGCGCTGGTGAAGATGATTGCTTTTTTTCTGGCGGCCAGGGCGCGCACTAATGACTTCCTGCAGGAGGGAGTGGCTACCTCCGGGGTAGAGGTATTGCAAAAGCTCGGCGTACCCGTCTTTCAGCCGGCCCTTTCCTTTTACAAAACGATAGAGGAGTGGCAAGCCGATCCCCAGGGGCTCATCCAGGAGCTGGCCTGGACGGTGGCCATGCCGGAATTCGAAGGGGTTATCGAGCCCCTCTTTCTGGGCGCAGCCCGGCGGGAGGGAGAGATAGAGGTGCGGCAGCCGGTGGCCGAACGGGTAGAACGCCTGGCGGACCGGGTGGCCGCCTGGACCCGCCTGGCGCAAAAGGACCCGGCCGAGCGCAGGGTGGCCTTTATCCTCCATAATAACCCCTGCGCCTCGGTGGAAGGCACGGTGGGCGGCGGGGCCAACCTGGACACTTTAGAGAGCGTGGCCAGGGTACTGCGGCGCATGCGGGAAGCCGGTTACCGGGTCCATCCGCCGGCCAGCGGGAAAGAGCTTATCACTACAATCATGGAGCGCAAGGCCATCTCCGAGTTTCGCTGGACCACCACGGCCGAGATGGTATCCAGGGGTGGGGCCCTGAAGCTAGTGCCGGTAGAGGAGTATTTGAGGTGGTTCGACACCTTTTCGCCCTGGGTAAGGGAGCAACTCATCCAGGCCTGGGGTTACCCGCCGGGCGAGGCCAGGGAAGGCGTCCCGGTGGCCATGGTCCATGAGGGCCGGATAGTGGTCACCGGCGTGAGCTTTGGCCACGCCGTGGTCTGCGTGCAGCCCAAGCGCGGCTGTGCCGGGGCCCGCTGTGACGGGCAGGTATGCAAGATCCTCCATGACCCGGACATCCCTCCCCCGCACCAGTACCTCGCCACTTACCGCTACCTGGAGGAGGATTTCGGGGCCGACGTGGTGGTGCACGTAGGCACCCACGGCAACCTGGAATTTCTCCCGGGTAAGGGCGTAGGGCTCTCGGCCGATTGCTATCCCGACCTGGCCATTGGCACCCTACCCCACCTGTACATCTACAACGCCGATAACCCGCCGGAGGGGACCATCGCCAAGAGGCGGAGCTATGCCGCCCTGGTGGACCACATGCAGACGGTGCTCACCGCCGGCGGGCTTTACGGGGACCTGGCCGAACTGGAGCGCTACCTGGAAGAATACGAAAAGGCCCGGGTGGCCGACCCGGCCCGGGCCCACAAGCTGGAACACCTCATTATCAAGGAAATTAAGAGGGCCAACCTGGACGGGGAGATCCCCATAGAAGGCGGCCACCGCTCCTTCCCGCTAGCTGCGGCCCGGGCCCATGAGGTCCTTTCCCGCCTGCGCAATACCCGGGTACAGGACGGCCAGCACATCCTGGGCGAGATTCCCCGGGGCCGGAGGCGGGCCGAAATGATCGGCGCCATCTTGCGTTTCGACGCCGGCCAGGAAATCTCCCTCCGCCGTACCGTTACCGGGTTGATGGGCGTGGAACTGGCCGAGCTCTTGGCCCACCAGGAGAGGTTTTCTTCCCGGCATGGCAAGTCGTACGGTGCGCTGCTGGAAAAGACCGATGCTGCGGCTACCTTGTTTATTGAGCATTTCCTGGATGGCCGCGAAATCAACGAACATCTGGCCCGCCAGGCGCTGGGCGAGGACTTCTTCTGCCCCCACCTCTTGCCGGAGTTGAACAGGGTCCGCTCCCGGGTGGCGGACCTGGATAGCCGCCTTGAGGCCTCCCGGGAAATAGAAGCGCTCATGACTGGGTTGGATGGCCGGTACATCCCGGCTGGGCCGTCCGGGCTCATCACCCGCGGCCGGGATGACGTGCTTCCCACAGGTCGCAACTTCTATTCCCTCGACCCCCACCGGGTGCCCACCCGGGCGGCCTGGGAGGTGGGCAAGGGCCTGGCGGAAAAGGTGCTGGCCAAGCACCTGGCCGAGGAAGGCCGCTACCCGGAGAACATCGCCATCTACTGGATGGCCAACGACATCATGTGGGCCGACGGCGAGGGGCTGGGCCAGATGCTCTACCTCCTGGGTGTGAAGCCCAGGTGGTTGCCCAATGGCCGGGTAGGAGGTGTTGAGGTAATTCCCTTGCATGAACTGGGGCGGCCGCGGGTTGATCTGACCGTCCGGGTTTCCGGCATCCTCAGGGATAACTTCCCCAACTGCGTGGAGCTTTTGGACCAGGCCATCCAGACGGTAGCCCAGTTGGACGAACCGCCGGAGCAGAATTACGTGCGCCAGCATGCCCTGGCCAGGCTGGGCGGGCAGAATGACCAGGAGGCCTGGCGTGACGCCACCTTGCGCATCTTCGCTTCCCGGCCCGGCACCTACCAGGCCGGGGTGAACCTGGCCGTTTACGCCTCGGCCTGGAAGGAAGAAAAGGACCTGGCCGACATCTTCATCTACTGGAACGGCTACGCCTACGGCAAAGGAGTCTACGGCCGGGAGGCCTTCGGCCAGTTGCAGGCCAGTCTGGCGACGGTGGATGTTACTTACAACAAGGTGGTGAGCGACGAGCACGACCTTTTCGGGTGCTGCTGCTACTTCGGCACCCACGGCGGTTTGACGGCCGCGGCCCGGGCGGCCTCCGGGAAGGAGGTGAAAACCTACTACGGTGATACCCGGGAGCCGGAGCATGTGGAGGTGCGCACCCTGGCCGAGGAGATCCGGCGGGTGGTAAGGACAAAGCTCTTAAACCCCAAGTGGATTGAGGGGCAGAAAAGGCACGGGTATAAGGGAGCGGCAGACATCTCCAAGCGGGTGGGCCGGGTGTACGGCTGGGAGGCCAGTACCCGGGAGGTGGACGACTGGATCTTTGACGATATTACCAAGACCTTCATCATGGACGAAGAGAACCGCCGTTTCTTCGCCGAGCATAACCCCTGGGCCTTGGAGGAGATAGCCCGCCGGCTGTTGGAGGCCGCGCAACGGGGGCTCTGGCAGGCGGACCCCGAGGTTTTGGCCGGCCTAAAGGAGTACTATTTGGAGATCGAGGGCTGGCTGGAAGAAAAGATGGACGGCACCCAGGGAGACTTCCAGGGCGGAGCCATTGACATCCTCACCACGGCCGAGGTAAGCCGGTGGGGCGCCAGGATGGAGGAAGTGAAGGCGAAGATCGCGGGTGGGAAGAAGAACTAAGCGCCCCCCTGGCTTGGAACTATTCAAACGTAGTGCCAGTTGCCTGGAACATCGCGGGCCAGGGTAAGAAGTTAAATTCAAGGAGGGGGTCTATATGCTACCTAAGTTGGGGATCGGGTTTGTTTTGGCGGCCCTGTCTCTTTTGCTCCTGTTATTTTCTGGTTGTGCCCCCGGCGGCACCCAGTCCCCGGGGGAAAAGGAAGGTGCTTCCCAGGCGGAGAGGCTACTCATCGTGGATTCCGCCGGCCGCGCGGTAGAAGTACCCCGGCCGGTGAAGCGGATTGTAACCATTAACAGCGACGTTTTGGAAGTTATCTGCGCCCTAGGCGGGGCTGACCTGGTGGTGGGGGTGAGCGACACGGCCAAGTTCCCGCCCCTGGTCAAAGAAAAGCCCCGGGTAGGGGAATCCTTTACCCCCAGCGTGGAGAAGATCGTGGAACTGCAGCCCGACGTGGTTTTCGGCTACGGCCGGTTCCTGAAGCCGGAACTGGCCCGGCAGGTGGAACAGGCCGGCATACCCCTGGTATCTCTTGATTGTTACAAGATAGAAACCATGGAGCGGGATATCCGGACCCTGGGCTTGATCCTCGGGCGGCAGGAGGAAGCAGACGCCTATCTTGAACTGTGGGAAAAGTACCTGGGGCTGGTAAGAGAGATGACTAAAGACCTCAAACCGGAGGCCAGGCCCCGGGTTTACTTGGAGGGCTATACCGACTACAAGACCGTCTCTGCCGGCTCCGGCGGGCACGAGCTGCTGGAGATCGCCGGGGGAATAAACATCGCCGCCGCCGAACCGGTGCCCTACCCCCAGGTAAGCCCGGAGTGGGTGGTGGCCCAGGACCCCGATGTGATCATCAAGGCGGTGAGTTCCAGGGTGGCCTCCGGGTATGGCGCTTCGCCGGAGGAGATGGCTAAAGAGCGGGAAGCCATCATCTCCCGGCCCGGCTGGCATAATATCAAGGCGGTCAAGGAAGGCCGGGTATACCTGATTTCCAGTGAAATTTACACTGCTCCCCGCGGGGTGGTGGGCTTCTCTTACTTTGCCAAATGGCTGCACCCCGAGCTCTTTGCCGACCTGGACCCCCAAAAGGTGCACCGGGAGATACTGGAGAAGTTCCATGGGCTGGAGTTGCAAGGGACCTATGTTTACCCTGAAGCATAGGACAGACCCCTGGAATCAGGGAAGGGATTGCACCGGCAGGGCCCGGCGTTTTCTGGCGCTACGGCC
Source organism: Clostridia bacterium (assembly GCA_004347685.1). Taxonomy (GTDB): domain Bacteria; phylum Bacillota; class DSM-521; order Neomoorellales; family SLTJ01; genus SLTJ01. The sequence goes on along the minus strand of SLTJ01000048.1, from coordinate 44,101 downwards.
CTCCCCGGTACCCCGGCCGAGAGATAGAAGGGGTACGGTTGAGGAAATCTATGCGTCTACCACGTTCAGGAAGGCATTATTGCTGGTCGGCCTGGTAATCTTGCTGGCCGCCGCCGGGCTGGTGGCGGCAACCGCCGGGGCCGCCCAGGTGGGCGCGGGCGATGTCTGGCGGGTGGTAGCCGGCAAATTTCTACCTGCTTACCGGGGTACGGCCGGAGAACTGGCCAGGACGGTGGTAGTGGACTTGCGCCTGCCCCGGATCTTGCTGGCGGTGATCACCGGCATGAGCCTGGCCGGGGCCGGCGCGGCCATGCAGGGGGTGCTCCACAACCCCCTGGTGGACCCCTATATCCTCGGCCTTTCCAGCGGGGCCGCCTTCGGGGCCGCCCTGGCCATTGTGCTGGGAGCGGGCTTCCTGGCCCCGGTTTACGGCAGCGTCGGCCCCTACTTGGTGATCACCAACGCCTTTGTCTTCGGGATCCTGGCCATGTGGTTGGTTTACGGCATCGCCCGGCTGCGGGGCACGGCCCCGGAAACCTTGATTTTAGGCGGGGTGGCCATCGGCTATCTTTTTTCGGCCGGGGTGGCCCTGTTAAAGTATGTTTCCGAAAACGAAGCCCTCAAGGAACTGGTGGTGTGGCTGATGGGGGGCCTGTGGGGGGCTACCTGGGAGGCGGTGCGGCTCCTTTTCCCCTTGGTGCTGGCCAGCCAGGCCGTCCTCCTTTATTACGCCTGGGACGTGAATGCCCTGCTGGCCGGAGAGGAAGTAGCCGGGAGCCTGGGGGTGAACGTCCGGCGGGTACGCCTGCTTTACCTGGGGGCAGCCTCCATGGCCGCGGCGGCCACGGTGGCCTTTACCGGCATCATCGGCTTTGTCGGCCTAGTGGCTCCCCACATCTGCCGCCTACTTATCGGCAACGACTACCGCTTCCTGATTCCCTGCTCCTCCCTGCTGGGAGCGGCACTTTTGCTGGTGGCCGACACGGGCGCCCGCACCATTATGGCTCCTACCGAGATCCCGGTGGGGGTGATAACTTCGCTGATCGGGGTTCCCTTTTTCCTGGGCCTGCTTTTGAAGCGCAGAAGTCAAATCTCGCTATGAGACTTCCGTGACGCCTCAGGTGTTACCTATAGTTAGAGAAATGGCGGCTGGCTAGCAGCTCAGGATCCCAATCTAAATTTCTTTCAGCCTGTTCCTATCAGCCATTTTCTATGAGATCCAACCTCCGACTTCTAATTTCAAGTAGGGGGTGGCAGCCGTGAAGATAGTAGTCAGGGACGTAACCTTCGCCTACAACAGCCATGCCGTTTTGCACGGCGTCAGCCTGGGGGTGGCTGAGGGAGAGATAGTAAGCATTATCGGGCCCAACGGCTCGGGTAAGAGTACCCTGCTGCGCTGCCTGGCCCGGGTGCTGCAGCCGCGGCGAGGGGCAATTTTCCTGGACGGGAGGGAGATATTGGCCATTGATGCCCGGCAGTGGGCCAGGCAGGTGGGCTATTTGCCCCAGGCCGGGGGAACGTCCTTTCCCATAACCGTCCTGGAAGCCGTCTTGATGGGCCGCAAGCCCCACATTCGGTGGGGGGTAATGCCCAGGGACCTGGAAGCAGTGGAACGGGCCATGCGCTACACCGGGGTTGAAGAAATGGCCCGCCGCCCCCTGGGGGAACTGAGCGGTGGGGAGAGGCAAAAGGTGCTGCTGGCGCGGGCTTTGGCCCAGGAACCGGAAGTCCTCCTCCTCGACGAACCGACCACCAGCCTGGACATCCTGCACCAGTTGGAAATCCTGGAACTGCTCAGGCAACTGGCCGTAGAACAGGGAAAAGCCGTGATTATGGTGATGCATGAGCTGAACCTGGCCGCCAGGTTCTCCGATAAGCTTGTTTTGTTGAAAGATGGGTCCATCTTCGCTGCCGGCAGGCCAGAAAAGGTGCTCTCGGTAGCCAGCCTCAAAGCGGTCTACGGGGTAGAAGCAGTAGTAAGCGAGGGCCGGTTCGGCCTCGAGGTTTTGCCTCTGCGGCCGGTTGCCGGCCGGGGCACCCTCGGGGGGGACGATACGACCTGATAATCCGCGTCTGATCTCTGACCTCATGCCTCCGACCGCTATTTTTTAAGACCTCTTGTGACCGGGTTAATCTATTACATAATTTTCCTGTTGAACCTAGGGACAGGAGAAAGGGATAACTTTATCCCTGATGCTCAACAACCCGTTTTGAGACATTTTTCGGCCCTGCGTGCCCAACCGCAGGGCCAATTTGATAAAGCCGGATGCGGAATTCCTGGGGCTAGTCTGCGGCTAGTCTCAACCCACTTGCCTTTTTGTACGTCAAGGCGTAAAATAGAGGCAAAGCGAGAGGAATTAGGAAGCTTGTCGTGGACCTGGAGGCAATCCTTAAGAAGCAAATACAGGCTGGGACATATTCGGTCCGTCCTCATGCCGTGCAGCACGCTTTGGCAGAGGGGTTTTCACCAAAACATATTGCCGAGGCTATACAAAACGGCAGGGTAATCGAGAGCTATTCCGACCGCAACAGGTGCCTTGTCTGCGGCAGGGCCAGGCTAACGGCGCGGGTAAACATTGATCTCCATGTCGTATGCGACTATGGGGATCACGACATGCTGGACATCGTTACGGCATACGTGCCTGATAGTGAAGTATGGGAAACGCCGCCTACCAAGCGAAGAAGGGGGTGCCAAAGGTGAGTAGCAAAACCCGTAAGTGTAGCGAGTGTGGCAGACAAACCGTTTGGCAGAAGGTGCCCCTTGACTTTGAACGAAAGGGAATAAAGGTAACGATCTCGGAAGTAGAAGCTATGGTCTGCCCAAACTGCCACGAAGTATATTTTAGCCCGGAAGTGGCGGAAAAGGTGCATAGCAATGCGGAGAAACTCTTACTGGCTGCGGAGGCCAGCCTGGCCACCGCGCCCGAAATCAAGCGGTACCTTGTAACCATGCCCTGATAAGGTCGGCGATCATAGAGAAACTGAGGTACAAGGCGCGGGGCATAGGCGTCAAGGTGCGGTTGGTCTGGCCCCGGGGGACGATTCACCGCTGTCCGCGCTGCGGGGCGGAGAAGCAGTCTATTATGGATCACCCCCCCCCCCCCCCCCCCCCCCCCCCCCCCCCCCCCTCCGAACTTTGAGCCGCGGCGCAAGCCGGGTTCATACGGGCGTTACCGGGAAACCGTTTTTCTGCGGCCGCACGAGGCCTGCTCACGGTGGGGCCTCTAACCAGTATTTGGCCAGTACCAGCCCCCTCGCCGGGAGGCGGAAAGGGCAGGGAAGCGGGGGGATTCTTCTTCCGGGCGGCGAACCGAAGGAGATATGCCCGTTTTACTCTATGGTCAGTAAAAAATAATTAAGTATGAAGCAGGATTTTCCTCCCAGGCGGCGAATAGAGCATGAAGTAAAAACAGTATAAGCGTACCAGCAGGTGCCTGCATGAGCAGGCGAAGAGGGAAGCCGGTGCGAATCCGGCGCGGTCCCGCCACTGTGAGGGGGAGCCGCCCCGACACGTAAGCCACTGGGGAGACCCGGGAAGGCGTTAGGGCGGTGGTGAACCCTAGCCAGGAAACCTGCCTGCCTGGTAAGCAAAGCTACTTCTCACGCGGATGGGAGGTGGGTTTTTCTTTCCCAACCGGGCGGTTGGGATTTTTTGTTAGGAGCAACTTTGATCAAGGTAGATAAGCCCACCTCCTGGTCGCCGGGAGGGGCCGGGGCAGCCGGGCCAAAGCCCTAGAGGCGGCCGGTGTCGGCAGGGTACTGGGGAAGCCAGCATTATTAACTTGCGGAGGGATGATGATTTGCGCTCAAAGGTACTTATGGTTTGCTTTTTCGTGACCGCCCTATCACTTTTGCCCCTCTTCTCCGGCGGGTGCGCTACCGAAACGGCGCCGGAGCCGTCCGGCCCGGTGGAAAAGGCGCCGGTGACCTTCGTTGACGGTACGGACCAGGAAGTGCAGATCCTTTGCCCGGTGGACAAAGTAGTTTCTATCACCTCAGGGGTGTCGGAGATCCTCTACGTCCTGGGCAGCGCGGATAAAATCGTGGCCCGGGACAGTTACTCGGTTTTCCCGCCGTCCCTGGAGGGTATCCCGGTGGTGGCTGAATCCTCCCATTCTCCTAATCTGGAGGCCATCGTAGAGATGGCGCCGGACGTGGTTATTGCCGACACCATGCTCAAGGACGACCTGCGGGCCAGGCTGGAGGAAGCCGGGATTCCGGTCCTGGTCTATACCACTTCTTACCCGGAACAGACGGAACTGGTGGTCACTCAGATGGGCCGGCTGGTGGGCCAGGAAGAAAGGGCGGCCCGGCTGGTGGAGTTCAGCGAGAGGTACTATGGCCTGATTAAAGAAAGGGTGGCCGGGCTGGAAGGCGAGGCTAAGCCCCGCGTCTACTATGAGTGGCAAAAGCCCTTCCACAGCGCGGGCCCCGCGACGCCTGCCGACGAGCGCATCAGTCTGGCGGGGGGAGTCAATATAGCGGGTGCCCAGCCGGTCAAGTATCCCGATCTGGCCCCCGAATGGCTGGCCACCCGGGATCCCCAGGTGATTGTGCGCATGGCCAGCCGCACCGAGGAGGGAGAAAAAATGCAGGCCCTGCGTGACGAAATTCTCGGCCGGCCCGGGCTGGAGCAGGCGACAGCCGTCCGGGAAGGCCGGGTCTACGTCATGAGCTGGGGTCTGGGAACGGGTATCCGGTCGGTGATCGGCTCCCTATACTGGGCCAAGTGGTTTCAGCCCGAAGTTTTCGCCGATCTTGATCCGGAGGCCGTGCACCGGGAGCTATTGCGAGATTTCTACGGCCTGGAGCTGGAAGGTGACTGGGTATACCCTGAAAACGGAGGTCAGAGGCAAGAAGTCGGAGGTCGGAACTCGTAGGAACAGGCGGAGCCTGTTCCCCTTGAAGTTCCGGATTTCTACGTAGCCCTACTTGGGGGACGCCGTAAGCGCTAGGGTGGTCGTCACGGGAGGGGGTAGCCGTTTTGGACCCGGAAACTGAGGTTAGGGAACTGAAAAAGAGGGGACCGGCCGCCGGAGAGGAGGTAGCCCGGCGTCCTGGAGGGCAACTGGGAGAACAGAAGCGATCCGGACCTTATATCCACCTGGTGGGCCGGCGCCGCCTGAAGCTGGCCGGGCTGGTGGTGGCCCTGGTGGCGGCGGTGTTGGGGGCCGTATGTATCGGCAGTGCCGGTATCCGCCTGGGGGAAATCTGGGATATTCTGATCGGAGCCGTTACCGCCACCCCCGGGGAGGCGCGTCCCGTGGCCCAAACCGTAATCCTCAACCTGCGGCTGCCCCGGGTGCTACTGGCCGTAATGGCGGGCGGCAGCCTGGCCGGAGCGGGAGTGGTCATGCAGGGGCTGCTGCGCAATCCTCTGGCCGACCCCTACATTTTGGGCATCTCCGCCGGAGCCTCCTTTGGTGCGGCCCTGGCCGTGGTGCTGGGAGTGGGGCTGGTGACAGGCTCCGGGCTGGCCAGCCAGTGGGTGGTGGTAGCCAATGCCTTTGTTTTCGGCCTGCTGACCACTTTCCTGATTTTCGGGCTGGCCAGCCTGCGGGGCCTGGCCCCGGAAACCCTGATCCTGACCGGGGTGGCCCTGGGCTATCTCTTCTCCGCCGGGGTTTCCTTGCTCAAGTACCTGTCGTCCCACGAGGAGCTGCGGGAGTTAACGCTATGGCTCATGGGCGGCCTGGTGGGGGCTAAGTGGGAGACGCTGACCCTGCTTTTCCCTGTCGCCCTGGCCACTTTACTCTTACTCCTTCGCTATGCCTGGGATCTCAATGCCCTGGCCGCGGGGGAGGAGGTGGCGGCCAATCTGGGAGTAAACGTGGCCCGTCTGCGGCGCAACGGCGCCGTTCTGGCTTCCCTGCTGGCCAGCGCCACGGTGGCCTTTACCGGCATTATCGGCTTCGTGGGGCTGGTGGCGCCGCACATCGGCCGTTTCCTGGTGGGCAATGACTACCGGTATTTGGTGCCGGTTTCGTGCCTTTTAGGCGCGCTCCTGTTACTGGCCGCCGACACCTGCGCCCGCACCCTGGCCCGTCCGGTGGAAATCCCGGTGGGTATTATTACCTCTTTAATCGGCGTGCCCTTTTTCCTTTCCCTGCTCTTTCGCCAGCGGAGGCGGTGGTGGTCATGAGGCTGGCGGTGCAAAACCTCTCCTTTAACTATCCCGGTCATCCGGTACTGCAGGAGGTGGCCCTGGAGGCGGAGGCGGGCGAGTTGCTCTCCCTGGTCGGCCCCAACGGCTCGGGGAAAAGCACCTGCCTGAAGTGTCTGGCCCGGGTCCTCCGGCCCGTGGGGGGAGCCGTCTACCTGGATGGCCGTGACGTGGCCGGGCTCTCCGGGCGGGAGCTGGCCACCCGGCTGGGTTACGTGCCCCAGGAGACCCCGCAGGTATTTCCCCTGACGGTCTATGAGGCCGTACTGCTGGGCCGCAGGCCGTACCTTGGCTGGTCGGTGTCGGCCGGGAATCGTCAGGTGGTGGAAGAAGTGCTCCGGCTTTTACACCTGGAGCACCTCGCCGCGAGAACCCTCGACCAGTTGAGCGGCGGGGAGAAACAGCGGGTGGCCTTGGCCCGGGCCCTGGCCCAGGAACCGCAACTGCTCCTGCTGGACGAACCTACGGCCAACCTGGACATCCGGCACCAGTTGGAGGTATTAGGGCTCTTACAAGCCCTGGTCCGCCGCCGGGGGATCATCGTTTTCCTGGTGCTCCACGATCTAAACTTGGCCGCCCGCTTTGCGGAAAAGATGCTACTTTTACACCAGGGCCGCGTCTTCGCCGCGGGTAGCCCCCGGCAGGTGCTTTCCCCGGAGAACATCCGGGCGGTCTACGGGGTGGAGGCCCGGCTGTGGGAGGATGGGGTGGGCCTGCAGGTGGTGGCCCTCTGTCCCACGGAGGGGTGGTTGCCAGGGCCGGCGGAGGCCGGGATTGGCCCGGCGAACGGGTCCAGAGGAAACAAGTAGGAGGGGAGGGTAACCGGACCTAGAGTTCCCGGGCGGGGCACGGCAGGCTACCCGGCGCCGGGAGGAAGGGAGAGAAACAGAGGTGAGCTTGCGCATCTTTTTCTATACCGCGGTGGAAGGCGAACTGGTCAACCTGAGCCGGGCCGCCAGGAAAGTATGGCAGGAGTACGGGGAACTGGTGCAGGTGGTCGCCCGCTCCCGCCGCCGCGGCCCGAGGGAAGAAGGGGTGGCGAACCTGGCTGTGGCGGCGGACCTGATTGTGGTGCACCTCATGGGAGGCCCGGATTCCCTGCCCGGCCTGGAGGAGATAATCGAGACAGCCCGGGAGAAGGATATCCCCTTGGCCGTGCTCCCCTCCCTGGGGGAGGAAGGAGAGGGGCTACTGGGTATGAGCCACATACCCCCAGAAGATTACCGGCAGGTACGGCTGTATGTCGGTTACGGCGGCGAGGTCAATTTTACCAACCTTCTCCTATGGGCCGCCGGCCGCTACGGCGCCGCGGCAGTGGGCTTTAACCCTCCCCAACCTGTGCCCTGGCAGGGGCTCTACCACCCGGACTGTCCCCGGCCGGAGGAGGCGGTCGCGTTCCTGCAGGAAGAAAGGAAGACGGGCCGGCCCGTCATTGGCATCCTTTTTTATCAGAGTCACTGGCTGGCCGGCAATACGGAGTTCGTCGAGGCCCTGGTGCGGGAGATCGAGGCCGGGGGCGGGGTGGCCCTGCCGGTTTTCCTCTATGCCACCAAGAAGGACGAGCTCGGCAGCCGGGGGCTGGCCTGGGTGGTGGATAACTACCTGATGGACAACGGGCAACCGGTGGTAGACGTCTTGATCACCACCATGATGTTTGCCCAGACCATGGCCACCCCTACCTTTGGCCGGGTACCGGAGAGCGATGTATACCGGCGGCTGGGGGTGCCGCTGATTAAAGCCATCCTTTCCCTCACCCCGCAAGGAGAATGGGATGAGAACCTACGTGGTCTGAGCCCCCTGGATGTGGTGATGAATGTGGCTCTGCCGGAGTTCGACGGAGCCCTGATCACGGTGCCTGTGGCCTTCCGGGAGGAAGTGGAGGAAGACGATTTCACCGGCGCCACCCTGGTGCGCTATGTAGCCTACCCGGAACGGGTTGCGCGGGTGGCCGCTCTGGCCCTCCGCTGGGCGAGGCTGCGGCATAAGCCCAACCGGGAAAAGAAGGTGGCCGTCATCCTGCATAACTACCCGCCCCGCAACGACCGCATCGGCTGTGCCTTCGGCCTGGATACCCCGGCCAGCGTCCACCGCTTGCTCGTGGCCCTGCGGGAAGCCGGGTATAACGTAGGGGAGGTACCGCCGGACGGGGCCGCACTGATGGAGAGGCTGCTGGCCGGCCTCACCAACGAGCGAGAATGGCTACCGGCTCCGGAACTGGAGCGCCGGGCCGCGGTCCGGGTAGACCGCCACAGGTATGGTGAATGGTTTGGCTGTTTCCCGGCCCGGGTGCAGGAGCACCTTGCCCGGGACTGGGGACCCCCGCCCGGCGAAGTTTTTGTTATTGGAAGAAACCTGCTTCTTCCCGGCTTTTTGTTGGGCAACGTATTTTTAGGCGTGCAGCCGCCCCGCGGCTTCCAGGAGGACCCCGTCAAAATTTACCACAGCCCGGACCTGGCGCCGCCCCACCATTACCTGGCGTACTACCGCTGGCTGCGGGACGAATTCGGTGCGGATCTCATCTTTCACATGGGCAAGCACGGCTCCCTGGAGTGGTTGCCGGGGAAGGGAACAGGGCTCTCGGCAGCCTGCTTCCCGGACCTGGCCATCGCTGACCTGCCCCACGTCTACCCCTATATCGTCAACGACCCGGGGGAGGGGACCCAGGCCAAACGCCGCTCCCATGCCTGCATCATTGATCACCTGGTGCCGGTAATGACCCGGGCCGATACCTACGATGAACTGGCCGCCATCGAGGTACTGCTTCAGGAATATTATACGGCCAGAACCATGGACCAGAGCAGACTACCGGTTCTGCAGCAGGCCATCTGGGACAGGGTGACGGCGGCCCACCTGGACCGGGACCTGGGCCTGGCCGGAAAACCCGGTCCGGAAGGCTGGGAAACCTTCCTGGAACACCTTCACTCCTATCTCTTCGAGATAAAGGATACTCTGATCCGGGACGGCCTGCACATCCTGGGTCAGCCGCCGTCCGGAGAGGCCCTGGTGGAGATGCTCCTGGCCCTGACCCGGCTGGCCACCGGCTCCGTCCCTTCGTTACGGGAAGCTCTGGCCGGGCTGGCCGGTTACACCTATCAGGAGCTTTTATCCCGCCCTGGTTACTTTTCCCCGGCCGCAGGCCGCACCTACGGCCAGATCCTCATGGAGATTGATGACCGGGCTCGGGACCTGCTCGCCATCTTCGCGGCCTTTGGTTTTGCCCGCCAGCACATCGGCCGGGTAATGGAGGAAGTGGTGGGCCGTGAAGACGCTGGATTGCTGGCGGTGCTGGATTACGTGGCCACCCGTCTGGTACCGCGGCTTACGAGTACGCGGCAGGAACTGAGCAGTTGTCTCACCGCCCTGGAGGGAGGCTTCATTCCCCCCGGGCCTTCCGGCGCCCCTACCCGGGGCATGGCCGACATCCTCCCCACTGGCCGCAATTTTTACTCTATCGATCCCCGGGCCGTACCGACCCGCGCCGCCTGGGAGGTGGGCCGGGCGTTAGGCGAAGCGCTTCTGGAGAGATACCGGGAAGAGACCGGCACCTACCCCCGGAGCGTGGGGATGGTGGTGTGGGCCACCAGTAACATGCGCACCGGCGGCGACGATATTGCCCAGGCCCTTTATCTCCTGGGGGTAAGGCCGGTATGGGAAGAGAGGAGCGGGCGGGTGAAGGACCTGGAGGTAATTCCCTTGGCGGAGTTGGGCCAGCCCCGGGTTGACGTGACCGTCCGGGCCAGCGGCCTTTTCCGGGACGCCTTCCTGAATGTCATCCACCTGCTGGACCGGGCGGTGGAAATGGTGGCCGGCCTGGAGGAGCCGGAGGAGATGAACTTCGTAGCCGCCCACGTGCGGGCGGAGACGGCCGCCGGGATCGCCGCGGGTAAGAGGCGAGAGGAAGCCCGGGAGGAAGCGCGGTGGCGCGTCTTCAGCGACCCGCCGGGGGCCTACGGCGCCGGGGTCAATGAACTGGTCACCGCCGGTAACTGGCAGGAGGCGAGAGACCTGGGGGAGGCCTATATCACCTGGGGCGGCTACGCCTACGGCTGCCGTACCTTCGGCCGGAAAGCCAGGGAGATTTTCCGCCGGCGCCTGGCCCTAGTGGAGGCCACAGTCAAGAACGAAGACAGCCGGGAGATCGACATCTTCGATTGCGACGATTTTTACGCCTACCACGGCGGCATGGTGGCCGCGGTAAAGGCGGTTAAAGGGGTGGCGCCCCGCTCCTTCAGCGGCGACAGTTCCGACCCCCAGCGGGTGCGGGTACGCACCCTGGAAGAGGAAACGCGGCATATTTTCCGCTCCCGGGTGCTCAACCCCAAATGGATCGAGGGGATGAAGCGCCACGGGTACAAGGGGGCCGGAGATCTTTCCCACCTGGTGGAGATCGCCTTCGGTTGGGACGCCAGCGCCGGCGTGCTGGAAGACTGGGAATACGAGGCTCTGGCCCGGAAGTACGCCCTGGACCCGGATATGCAGCAGTGGTTCCAAGAAGTTAATCCCTGGGCCCTGGAGAACATCGTGTCCCGTCTGCTGGAAGCCGTTGAAAGGGGTATGTGGTCGGCCCCGCCGGAAATGTTGCAGGCCTTAAAGGAACTTTACCTGGAGGTGGAAGGGGAGATGGAGGGGAGGACCGAGCCGGCCCCTACATAGCAGATAACGGAAGGCAGCAGGGTAATTTAGTTTCTCCATGGTTGTGGAACCGGCAGGAAACATCTTTCTTATGCCGAATACTATTCCGGAAGAAGGGTGGCCGGAGCCACCCCGGCAGGTGGGAGGCCCACCGGGCCGTTTGGTCAGAGGTTATCCCGGCAATCGGCAGCCATGGAGGCTGTTTCCTTCCAGCAGGGAAGGGGCTTCCATGGCTTCTTACTTTATAGGCGTTACGGTTCGTTCATTTTTGTTTTCCTGCTATGTAATGCCAAGCCTGCGCCCCTGGCGTGGAGGTTGGCAATGAAAGAGCACTTGGGCCCGAGGAGGGAAATTCCGGTGGTCTCTTACCTTCGTTACACTTACCCCTTTACGGCTATCATCGGCCAGGAGAAGATGAAGCTCGCCCTTGTCCTGAACGCCATCAACCCGCTGGCGGGCGGGGTGCTGGTGCGGGGGGAGAAGGGGACGGCCAAGTCCACGGCGGTGCGGGCCCTGGCCGCCCTGTTACCCGAGATCGAGGTGGTGGCCGGGTGCCCGTGCAACTGCGACCCCCGGGATGAAGAGTGGCTCTGCCCGTTTTGCCAGGAGCGACTGGCCGCGGGGAATAAGCTTAAGGCGGTAACCCGCCGGGTGCCCCTGGTGGAGCTGCCGGTCTCGGCCACCGAAGACCGGGTGGTGGGGAGTCTCGATTTTGAGCAGGCCATCCGTCACGGGGAGCGGCGGCTGGCGCCGGGGCTCCTGGCACAGGCTAGCCGGGGTATCATCTACGTGGACGAGATCAACCTGCTGGACGACCACCTGGTGGACATCCTGCTGGACGCGGCCGCCTCGGGGACAAACGTAGTGGAGCGGGAGGGGATAAAATTCACCCATCCCGCGCGGTTCATCCTGGTAGGCACCATGAACCCGGAGGAAGGGGAGTTGCGGCCGCAGCTCCTGGACCGCTTCGGCCTCTGCGTGCCGGTGGAAGGGGTGGACGACCCGGCGACCCGGGCGGCCATTACCCGGCAGCGGGAGGCCTTTGATAAGGACCCGCTGGGTTTTCGGGCCGGCTTTGCTGCTCAGGAAGAAGACATGCGGCGCCGCCTCCAGCGGGCCAGGGATCTGTTGCCGCAGGTGGGGACTCCCACGGAGGTATTGCGGCTGGCCGTTGACCAGGCGATGGAAGCCCTGGTGGCCGGGCACCGGGCGGAGATTACCCTGGTACAGGCGGCCAGAGCCCTGGCGGCCTGGGAGGGCCGCCGGGGAGTTACCACGGCGGACTTGGAACGGGTGGCCGAGCTGGTGCTCTGTCACCGGCGCCGCCAACCCCCGCCGCCCGCCCAACAGCAGCGGGAAAAAGAAGAAAGTAAAGCAGGTGACCCCCCCGAGTTGCCCGAAGACCAAGAACCTCAGGGGGATCAGGTAGATGACGAGGTGACAGGGCGGCAGCAACCAGCGCCGGAAATATCACCAGAGGCCGGCCAGCAGGAGCATGAACACCGCGAATCTCAGGAGGAACAGTCCCCGGCCGGGGTGGCCGGCGAGGCCCTCTTTACTGTCGGTGAGCCCTTTCCCGTACGGCGCATCGAGCACCACCGCGACCGGGTCTGGCGAAAAGGCTCCGGCCGGCGCTCCCGCACCCGGACTCCGGTCAAAGTCGGACGCTACGTCCGGGCCACCCTGCGCCGGGAGCGCCATGACCTGGCCTTTGATGCCACTTTACGGGCCGCCGCGCCCTACCAGGGCCGGCGGGCCAGGGACGGACTGGCCGTGGTCATTGAGCCGCCCGACATCCGGGAGAAGGTGCGGGAGAAGCGCGTCGGCAATTTATTGTTATTCCTGGTGGACGCCTCCGGCTCCATGGCCGCGCAGCAGCGCATGGTCGCGGCCAAGGGAGCGGTGCTCTCCCTTCTTCTGGACGCCTACCAGAAGCGGGACCGGGTGGGGATGGTGGCCTTCCGGGGCGAGCAGGCCGAAATACTGCTGCCGCCTACCAGCAGCGTAGAGCTGGCGCAAAAATGCCTGGCCGAACTGCCTACCGGCGGGCGGACGCCGCTGGCTGCGGGGTTGCTGAAGGCCTATGAGGTAACCCGGGCGCATCTTTTGAAGGACCCGGATCTTACGCCTTTAGTTATTGTGGTCTCCGACGGCCGGGGTAACGTGGGCCTGGGGCAGGGAAAACCGTGGGATGAGGTACGCCAGGTGGCGGATCTCATTCGCCGCGAGGAAAGGATTAAGGTCTTGGTGGTGGATGTGGAAAAGGACGGGTTTTTGGCCTTTGGCCTGGCCCGGGAGCTGGCCGGGGTACTGGAGGCTGGACATTATCAGATTGAGGCCCTTAAGGCGGATACCCTGGTAAGAGCAGTCCGGGATATGCAGGACGGGGGATGGCTTTAATGACTTTAAGGGAGGAATTGGTACACTATGCAAGCATCCGGCAGACATACCTATCCCTTTGCTGCTATCGTGGGCCAGGAGGCCCTAAAGCAGGCCCTGCTCTTGAACGCGGTCAACCCTCGGCTTTCCGGCGTGCTTATCCGGGGAGAGAAGGGTACAGCCAAGTCCACGGCGGTGCGGGCCCTGGCCGCGCTCCTGCCGGAGATCGAGGTGGTAGCCGACTGCCTCTTCAATTGCGATCCCGGCGATGTTACAGCCATGTGCGGCCGGTGCCAGCAGCGGCTGCAGAGCGGCACGGAGCTTCCCCGCCAGCGCCGTCCCATGCGGGTGGTGGAGCTGCCTGTATCGGCCACCGAAGACCGGGTGGTAGGTACCCTGGACCTCGAGCAGGCCATCAAAAAAGGAGAAAAACACTTTGAGCCGGGGGTGCTGGCCGAGGCCAACCGGGGCATCCTTTACGTGGATGAGGTTAATTTGCTGGACGACCACGTGGTGGACGTGTTGTTGGACGCGGCCGCCATGGGGGTGAATACCGTGGAGCGGGAGGGGATTTCCTTTACCCATCCCGCGCAGTTTATCCTGGTGGGCACCATGAACCCGGAGGAAGGGGAGTTGCGGCCGCAACTGCTGGACCGCTTTGGTCTTTGCGTCAACATTGCCGGGGTAACCGACCCGGCCCTGCGGGTGGAGATCGTTAAGCGCCGCGGAGCCTTCGAGGACGACCCGGAGGGGTTTGCCGCCCTCTGGGAAGGGGAGCGACAGAGGCTCCGGGAGAAGATGGTCGCTGCCCGGGAGATTCTGCCTCAGGTCAACATCAGCGACGACATGCTGCTTTTAATCGCCACCATTGCTGTAGAGATGGGGGTGGATGGCCACCGCGCCGACCTGGTCATGATGCAGGCAGCCAGGGCGAGTGCGGCCCTGGAAGGACGGCTGGAGGTGACCCGGGAAGACATCCGCCGGACGGCACCCCTGGCCCTGGTGCACCGCATGCGCCGCCAGCCGTTCCAGGACCTGACCCTGGACGACCGGAAACTGGATCAGTTACTGGGTGCCAAAGCTGGCTAACCCGGCTCACATGGGAGCCCTTCTGTCACCTGTCATAGCCCCAGCCAGGGCGTGGAATATACCAGCCGATCGTTCCTGGCGGGCCAGGGAGCTTCTTTTTTTCCCCAACCTCTAGAAAGGAGCAGTCCTTTGATCGTTACCGAGAAACTCAGTAAAACTTACGGCCGGGTGGTGGCCGTAGACGGGCTGGACCTGGAAGTGAAGCCGGGCGAGATCTTTGGTTTCCTCGGCCCTAACGGTGCCGGCAAGACCACCACTATCAGGATGCTCACCACGCTGACTAGGCCGACTTCCGGCCGGGCCAGCATCAACGGCTTTGACGTGGTGGCCCAGCCGCTGGCCGCCAAAAGGGAGTTCGGGGTGGTACAGCAGCACCTGAGCCTGGACCGGGAACTGACGGTATGGGAGAACCTGGAACTGACAGCCCGCCTGCGCCACCTGGGGAGGAAGGAAAGGCAGCGGTGCATCACGGAAATGCTGGCGTACGTGGAACTGGAGGAGGCGGCAGGCCGCCTGGTGGAGGAGCTATCGGGGGGCATGAAGCGCCGGGTGATGCTTGCCCGGGCGCTCTTGCACCGGCCCCGGGTCCTCTTCCTCGACGAGCCGACGGTGGGGCTGGACGCCCAGACCCGGCGGCGCCTCTGGGCTCTCATCCGGCGCCTGAACTCTGAAGGCACCACGGTTTTTCTCACCACCCACTACATCGAGGAAGCCGAGGCCCTTTGCCACCGGGTAGGGATCATGCACCGGGGAAAGATGATCGCCCTGGGCACGCCCCGCCGGTTGCGGGAGCGGGTAGGGCTTTACACCGTAGAGGCCCTCTGGAACGGCCGGGATACCCGTTATACCTATTTCCCCGACCGTTCCCGGGCCGTAGCCTACAGCCAGGGCCTTCCGCCCGAAGTAAAGACCGTGGTGGTACGGGAATCCAACCTGGAGGATGTTTTTGTGGAACTCACCGGCCGCAAGGTAGGGGAGGAAGATGATGGATTTTCTTACCGTTCTCTGGCCTGACCTGTTGATTTTGCGGCGGCGCCTGGCCCGTTATCTTTTGACCACCCTTATCAGCCCCCTGCTGTATCTGCTGGCCTTTGGCTGGGGACTTGGTCGGGGGGTTAACATGGGCGGTACTAGCTACCTGGAGTTTGTGATTCCAGGGATCATGGCCGCCGCCGCCATGACGGCCAGCTTTAACGGCGCCGGCACTAAGCTCAACGTTGACCGGCTTTTTTACAAATGCTTTGACGAGCTGATGATGGCCCCGCTCAGCCCCTGGTCCATTGTTTTGGGCAAGGCCTTGATCGGCGTGGTGCGGGGCCTGGTGACGGCGGCTGCCTTCTGGCTGGTAGCTTATCTCATCTCCTCCGGGTTTACCCCGGGTATCTGGTTCCTGATGGTAATAATTTTATCCTGCTTTCTCTTTGCCTTCCTGGGGGTGCTGGCGGCCTTCCTGGCCAGGTCCCATGAGGATATGGCCACCTTCAGCACCCTGTTCCTGCTGCCCATGACCTTTTTAGGCGGCACCTTCTTCTCCCTGGCCGGCGTGCCGCGCGGGGTGCGGTTCGTTCTTTACCTTTTGCCGCTAAGTCACGTTACTTCCACCCTGCGGGCCCTGGCCCTGGGATGGCCTTTTCCCTGGCCTTCCCTGGCGGTAATGGTCGCCCTTACCGTGGCCTTTTCCTTGGCCTGCCTGGCCGCGGTGCGGCGCAGCAGCGTCTAAAGAGTTAAGCCGGCGGCAAGAAGAAGTGGGCCACGATTAGGAAGCTTTATTAACTTCGCCGAGCGGACAGCAAAGGGCTATAAACAATTCTTTTAGCCGCCACCAGGAGAATAAGAATTTCTCATACTTGCTCTGCCAGGAACTTTCTCTGCCGGGGAGAATATCTCTTACCAGCCTAAGGGAAAGGAGGTGTTGTTCTTGACCCGGGAGAGAGCTCTACTACTTTTTGCCGGTGGTATCGTGGGCCTCCTGGCCATCTGTCTGGTTGCCCTGGGCAACCCGCCTAATATGGGCTTTTGCATTGCCTGCTTTCTACGGGACACGGCCGGGGGCCTGGGCCTGCACCGGGCAGCCGCAGCGCAGTACATCCGGCCGGAAATCCTTGGCCTGGCGCTGGGTTCCTTTGGCGTAGCCGTGGCTACCCGGGAGTTTAGGCCCGCCGGAGGGGCCAGTTCCCTTACTCGTTTTCTTCTGGGCTTCCTGGTCATGCTGGGTATGCTGGTATTCCTGGGGTGTCCCCTGCGCCTGGTGCTGCGACTGGCTGCCGGCGACCTGAACGCTTTGATAGGCCTGGCCGGCCTGGTGGCCGGGGTGGCGGCCGGCAACGAGTTCCTGAAACGTGGCTTCAGCCTGGGCCGGGCTAACCCGCTCCGGCAGGTTAACGGTTACGTTTTCCCGGCCCTGGTCCTGGCAGGGCTGGTGCTCTTGCTGGCCAGGCCGGCCTTTATCTTCTTCAGCCAGGAAGGCCCGGGCTCCATGCGGGCGCCGGTGTTTGTGGCCCTGGCCGCCGGCGTGGCGGTAGGGGTCCTGGCGCAGCGGGCCCGCCTCTGCATGGTGGGCGGTATCCGCGACTTTCTGCTGTTCCGGGATACCCACCTGCTGAGCGGGTTTGCCGCGGTCGGAGTCGTGGCCTTTGCCGGCTCCTTGCTTACCGGCAATTTTCATGCTGGCTTTGCCAATCAGCCCATAGCCCACAACCAGTTTCTCTGGAATTTCCTAGGTATGAGCCTGGCCGGTATGGGATCCGTGCTCCTTGGCGGGTGCCCCCTGCGCCAACTGGTGCTGGCTGGCGAAGGAAATACCGATGCGGCCGTGGCCATCCTGGGCATGCTGGCAGGGGCCGCCACGGCCCACAACTTTGGCCTGGCAGCCAGCCCCCAGGGAGTGCCGCTGGCCGGGCAGGTAGTCGTAATCACAGGTATTATGGCTGTTATGCTTCTGGCCTGGTTCAACCGGGAGCCGGTCCGGGCCTGAGATCAGGTACCGGGGAGGGGATGGAGCTGGTGCTCCCCACGGGCTGCAAACCCGGTGGCCGGGACCGACAAGCGGCCTGGGGTCGGGTTCGATTCCCACTCTCCTCCTCCAGCCGGGACTTGAACTCCAGGTGTAGACAAGCGTTACGTAGGGCTACAGGCAACAAGATTAACCAGGCAGGAGGTGGCCCGGGCCATCCCGGCCGGGTTACGCAGGGCCATGGGTAGCAGAATTAACTGGCGATCATTGCCGGAGGTGAACATATTGGCGGAGGATAAGATAATTGACTGCCGGGGCCTCCTGTGCCCGGAGCCAGTATTGCGGGTAAAGAAAGAAATTGATAGCATGCCTGGCGGCGGCCGGTTTGTTGTCATGGCCGACAGCGCCGCGGCGCGGGACAACATCAGCCGCCATGCGGCCGGCCGTGGCTGGAAGGTGAGAATAAGCGAGGACAGCGACGTTTTCCGGCTGGAAATCGGAAATCAGTAGTCAGTAGCAGGAAAGCGTTGGGGTTGCTGGAGACCAGCGAGCCATTCTACTGTATGCAAGACGCTTCAACAAGATAATTGAAGTGGCTTTAGCTTGATCCTATCAGGGTATTTACAAACTACCTCGCGGGAGTTATAATATCGGCGAGGGGATGCGTCATGTTTATTCCTGGTGCCGATCAGCCGTTGTATCCAATAGGCGTGGTAGCCAGCTTATTAGGCGTGCATCCAGAGACGTTGCGCATCTGGGAGCGGAACGGGCTCGTGAAACCATCCCGCCGCAACGGGCAGCGTCTTTACTCCAACAATGACCTCCAGCGGCTAAAATATGTTCACCATCTGGTCAAGGCCAAGGGCTTGAACATGGCCGGGGTGAAAGAATTGGTAGCGCTTTACCATTGCTGGCACCTGGATGATTGCCCCGGAGGTGGCGCCCGCAACACGGACAATTCCAGTTCCGGACGGCAGTGCTGGAAGTACGAGGGCACGTACTGCAATACTGTCGCTGATCAGGCCGATCTCTGTGCGCAATGTGGCCTTTGCCAGCACAGGCAGGAGGAGAAAAGAAAGGGTTTGGCGTAGGCGGGCTGGAAAAAGCACGCCTGGGCTGCGAGGTATGGTGGGTGGTAGGTACTCAGCCTAGCTGGCTGGAGGCGGACGGCTAAGGAGGCCCCTATGCTTCGCGGGACTGCTGGGCGGATACCCCAACTCGCTAAGAGTTACCGTATGACGAGAAAATAGGTTCGTGCCTTCCACCTATTTTCATTAGTGGTTATGTCCCAAGGGCATAAGCCCCCGCCTCCCTGGCGCTTTCACCGCTAACCGGTGGGTCGCAGAGCCACCAATATCTTTTGTGGCCACTACCTCAAACATACAACCTAGCTATCCTAAGGCTGGCGACTTAGTTTGCCCCCAGCTCGTGGCCTTGCTTGAGAGCAAAGCTACGAGTATATATAGCTCCCGAAAGGGAGTTTTTTTTATGCCCGTAACCGGGATAACCTCCAGGTGGCTTTAGAGGGGGCCAGCGAACTCACTGTTAACCAATATTGCTGACTCCTTGCGGCACGCCGTCGCCGCAAAGGAAACGGGGCGGCCGCCCGGGCTCTGGGGAGTTCCTGCTCCCGCCCATGGTCAAGGACAACCCGGTATCTCTGCCCGTCCCTGATCACCCGGTTTTTCCCATCACAGTCAGACTGTGCCGGGTTAGTCCTTCGGGATAGCTTTATTTGCCGGCGGATAAAATACTTATATCGATTAGAAGGATAGGATCTGGCTTTCGGAAAGGGTGATACGGTGGACAAGAGGCTTGGCCGGTATACCGTAAAATTTAGCCAGCCGCCGGTAATTCTGGCTACGGCCGCAGTAGTCGGCCCCAAGGAGGGAGCGGGGCCCTTGCGGGATACTTTTGACCTCATCCTGCCTGATACCTACTGGGGGGAGACGTCGTGGGAGCTGACAGAGCGGAAGATGCTGGCTGAGGCGGTAAAGATGGCCCTGGAAAAGGCCACCCTCAAGCCTGAGGAGGTGCAGTTCCTCCTGGCCGGGGACTTGCTCAACCAGACCATCTCAGCTAATTTCATGGCTAGCCAGTACGGCATCCCCTTCCTCGGCCTGTACGGCGCCTGTTCGACCATGTTTGAGGGCCTTTCTCTGGCGGCCATGTTAATTGACGGCGGCTTTGCCGACCACGTAATCGTCGCTGCTTCCAGCCACTACGGGGCGGCCGAGAGGCAGTACCGCCTGCCCACGGAGCAGGCCACCCAGCGGCCGATGTCGGCCCAGTGGACGGTCACCGGCGCCGGTGCCATCATTTTGGGGGCTCGGGGGCAGGGACCCAGGGTAACCATGGCCACTGTGGGCCGGGTCCTGGACCTCGGGGTAAAGGACGCGGCCGATATGGGGGGCGCCATGGCGCCAGCGGCATCTGACACGCTTGTTCGCCACCTGCAGGATACCGGCCGGCAGACGGGTGACTACGATCTGATTATCACCGGGGATCTGGGGAAAGTGGGCAGCACCCTGATAGGCCAGCTTGCCGGGCAGAACGGCTACCAGTTAGGCGATAATTACCAGGACGGCGGCCTCCTTATTTATGATATCCGACAGCAGGATACCCACGCTGGTGGCAGCGGCTGCGCCTGCTCGGCGGTGGTGACGGCTGGGTACATCTACCAGGAACTGCAGGGCAAGCGGTTACGTAAGGTTCTGGGCATCGGAACCGGTTCCCTGCAGAGCCCAACTTCAGTATCCCAGGGCGAATCCATCCCCGGCATTGGCCATGCTGTGGTCATGGAAGCGTAAGGAGGGGAAAGCATGGAAATACTGCTGGCCTTTCTTGTCGGCGGGGCCATTTGTCTGGTGGCCCAATTGGTGATGGACCTGACTCCCTTTACCGTGACCCCGGCCCACGTGCTGGTAGGGTTTGTCACCGGGGGGGCGGTCTTGAGCGCCCTGGGCCTGTACCAGCCCCTGGTGAATATCGGCGGCGCCGGGGCCACCATTCCCTTGAGCGGTTTCGGCCATAACCTGGCCCAGGGGGTGCTGGAGGGTGTCCGGGCCAACGGCCTGATCGGCGCCTTCGCCGGCGGGCTGCAGGCTACGGCCGCCGGGGTGGTGGCGGCCGTGGTTTTCGGCTACGTCATGGCAGTTATTTTTAGACCTCAAGGCTGATTTAACAAATAAGGGTGGAAAATGGCATCGGGGATGGTTATAATTAGTGGCAGGCGAAGTTTTTTCAGCAGCCTCCTAAAGTAGAGAGGTGTGTGGCGGTGAAGCTTAGGGTAGGTATCCCCCGGGCCCTGTTTTACTATTATTACTTCCCATGGTGGAAGGCCTTTCTGGAGGCTCTGGGCGCGGAAGTGGTCGTTTCGCCGGAAACCAACAAGGCCGTCCTTAATGACGGAGTGAAGCTGGCGGTGGATGAGGCTTGCCTCCCGGTCAAGGTATTCTATGGCCACGTCCTGGCTCTCATCGGCCAGGTGGATGTCCTTTTCCTCCCTAGGCTGGTGAGCGTGGAACACAAGGCCTACATCTGTCCTAAGCTCATGGGGCTGCCGGATATGCTTCGGGCCAGTATCAAGGACCTGCCGCGGATCATTGATGTGACCGTTGACCTGAGCAAGAAGCCGGAGAAGCTGCCGGAATTAGTCCTGGAGGTGGGGCGTTTTTTCACCGGCAAGAAAAAGGAGATCATGGCCGCCTGGCACGAGGCCACGCGAGCGCAGGAGTATGCCGAAGGCCTGATACGGCAAGGCCATATGGTGGACAACGTCTGGAGCTTCCTGGCCGGTGAGGCGGAAGGACTGACGGTGGATACCGGGGCCAAGAGGTTCAAAGTGGCTTTGGTGGGTCATGCCTACAACCTCTACGACCGGTATATCAGCATGAACATTATTGACCGGCTTTCCCGGCTGGGCGCTAGCGTGGTCACTCCTGATTTTCTGCCCGACGAAGTCATCAATACGGAAGCGGCCCGGCTGCCCAAGCGCATGTTTTGGAGCCTGGGCAAGCGCATCATCGGCAGTACCCTGCACTTTTTGCAGCAAAGCGATATCAATGGCCTGATTCACGTGGCCTCCTTTGGCTGCGGCCCGGATTCCCTGGTAGGAGACCTGGTGGAGCGGTACAGCCACCGCTCGGGGAAAATACCTTTTCTATACATCACCATTGACGAGCAAACCGGCGAGGCCGGGATACAGACCAGGATCGAGGCATTCACCGACATGCTGGCCTGGAAGGGGGCTTCCTGATGAAGGTTACCTTTCCCCATATGGGCAATCTCTACCTTACGGCCAGGGCTTTGGTGGCCGGTTTTGGCCAGGAAGCGGTGGTGCCGCCGCCGTGTACCAAGAAAACCCTGAGCCTGGGCACCCAGTATGCGCCCGAGTTTTCTTGTCTGCCGCTGAAGATCAACCTCGGCAACTACCTGGAAGCCGCTGAAATGGGGGCCGAGGTGGTGGTCATGGCCGGCGGGGTGGGTCCGTGCCGTTTCGGCTACTATGCCCAAATCCAGCGGGAAATATTGCAGGATCTGGGTTACGATATGGAGATGGTAGTGCTGGAGCCGCCCGATGCCCATTTTCGGGAGCTGATAGACAAGTTGAACTATGTGGCCAGGACGAGCTGGCGGGAGAGACTTCACTACGCCCAGATAGCTTGGTGGAAGACCAAGGCCGTGGACGATGTGGAGCGACTGGTGGAGAAGACCAGGGCCCGGGAGACAGCTTACGGCACGGCTGACAAGATTTACGAGCAGGCGCGGGACAGGATTGACCAGGCCTGGACCAAAAAAACGATCAGGGCCGCCGTGGAGGAGGCGAGCGCGGCCCTGGCCGCAGTGGAAACCGGCCGCGCGGAAGAAGAAGTGGTGCGCATCGCCTTGGTGGGCGAAATATACACCGTGCTGGAGCCCTTTATGAATCTGAACCTGGAACGGCACCTGGGCCGCCTGGGGGCGGAAGTTACCCGGGGCATCTATCTGAGCGAATGGATTAACGAGCACCTTTTTGGCGGGCTGCTGCGGGTTAAAGGCAGCGCCAAGGAAGCTAAGAAGATGGCGGCCCCGTACCTCAACCATTTCGTCGGCGGGCACGGGCTGGAAACGGTAGGCAGTGCCGTCTACTATGCCCGGCAAGGCTTTGACGGTCTCATCCAGGTGGCGCCCCTTACCTGTATGCCGGAGATTGTGGCCGAATCCATCTTGCCCACGGTCAGCCACGAACAAGGTATCCCGGTCATGACTATCTTCCTGGACGAGCAGACCGGGGAGGCCGGCCTGGTGACCAGGCTGGAGGCCTTCGTGGATATGGTGAGCCTGCGCAAAAAGCGAAAAAGGGAACGGGTGGCCGGCCTGGCCTAAATAGACCTTGCCTGCGCCAGCCCCGCCGCCAGGCAGAAAGCTTTCTTCAACCGTAACTGCTTAGCCTGCCTCGCGAGTATGCGGCCTCCACCGAGCGTTAGCTTGGTTGGCAAGGATCAACGCCAGCCGTGATGGAGACCGCTCATTGCCCGACGTAAAAGGAGCCTGAGTAGTTACCTTCAGCCCTCTTCTCGCGCCGGGTTTTTTCTTTTGGTAGACAAGCCCGGACATATTTAGTAAAATAATGGCGTCTGGTAAAGTTATTGGTGAGAGGAGAGCCTAGATGAGCCAGGATAAGGTAAAAATCGTGTTGCAAGAGGAGGATATCCCCCGCTTCTGGTATAACGTGCAGGCAGACATGCCCAACCCGGCGGGACCGCCCCTCAACCCAGCCACCCGGCAGCCGGCTGGACCTGAGGACCTGAGCGCCATCTTCCCCATGGACCTGATCATGCAGGAAGTAAGCACCGACAGGTGGATTGAGATCCCCCAGGAGGTCTGGGAGATCTACCGCTTGTGGCGGCCCACTCCGGTTTATCGGGCCCGGCGCCTGGAGAAGGCTTTAGATACCCCGGCCCGCATCTACTATAAGTACGAAGGGGTCAGCCCGGCCGGGAGCCACAAGCCCAACACGGCCATTGCCCAGGCCTATTACAACAAAAAAGCCGGGATAAAGCGGCTGACCACCGAAACCGGCGCCGGCCAGTGGGGCAGCGCCCTGGCCCTGGCCTGCAACTTTTTCGGGCTGGAGTGCCGGGTATACATGGTGCGGGTGAGTTACCAGCAAAAGCCCTACCGGCGTTCCTTTATGGAAGTTTACGGGGCCGAGGTTATCCCCAGCCCTAGCAACGCCACTGAATCCGGCCGGCGGATCCTGGCCGAGAACCCGGATTCCCTTGGCAGCCTAGGGATAGCCATCAGCGAGGCTATCGAGGAAGCGGCCTCGCGGGGTGATACCAACTACTCCCTGGGCAGCGTTCTGAACCATGTGGTCCTGCACCAGACGGTTATCGGCCTGGAGGCTAAGAAGCAACTGGAAAGTATGGACGCTTATCCTGACGTAGTTATCGGCTGCTGCGGCGGAGGCAGCAACTTTTCCGGCCTGGCATTTCCTTTTATCCCGGACAAGCTGGCCGGCCGGCAAGTAGAGCTCATTGCCGTTGAGCCTACAGCCTGCCCTACCCTGACCCGCGGGACGTTCACCTATGATTTCGGCGATACCGCGCAACTTACCCCCTTGTTGAATATGTATACTCTGGGGCACGACTTCATGCCGCCGGGCATCCACGCCGGCGGGCTGCGCTACCACGGTGATTCGCCCCTGCTAAGCCGACTGGTCCACGACGGGTACATCACGGCCCGCGCGTGCAACCAAACCGAAGTTTTCGCGGCCGCCGTCCTCTTTGCCCGCCAGGAGGGGATCCTCCCGGCCCCGGAAAGTGCCCATGCCATCAAGGTGGCGGTGGATGAAGCCCTGGCCTGCAAGGAGAGCGGTGCGGCGAGGGCGATCCTGTTTGGCCTGTCAGGTCACGGGCACTTTGACCTTGCGGCCTACGACAATTACCTGGCCGGGCAACTGGCAGATGTTCCCTATAGCGAAGAGGAACTGGCCCGCAGCCTGGCGGCGCTGCCCTGAAAATGAGAGGTGAGAGGTGGGAAGTGGGAGGTGGGACACTTGTAGGAACCGGCTGCGCCGATTCCTGATCTTAACTCCCGTCTCTGCCATCGCTCCCGTTTTTATACCTTTGATGGTGACGCCGGCGGCGTCGTGGGGGTCTGCCCTGAAAATAGAGGTCAGTCGAGTTGTGAGGTGAATCTGTGGCAAGTTTGGGCTGCGAAGATATCCAGGTGAACGAAAAGGGACACCTGCTCCTCGGCGGCTGTGACGCCGTAGACCTGGCCGGGGAATTCGGTACCCCCCTTTATGTTATCGACGAGGCCGCTGTTCGCCGTAACTGCCGCCTTTTCCGCCAGGCTTTTCCCCGGGTGATTTACGCCAGTAAGGCGCTCATGACCATGGCCATCTGCCGCCTGGTGGAGGAGGAAGGCCTGTGCCTGGACGTGGTGTCAGGCGGCGAGCTGTACACCGCCCTGGCGGCCGGGTTCCCGCCGGAGCGGATTTACTTTCACGGCAACAACAAGAGCCGGGACGAGCTGGCCCTGGCCTTGGAGGCGGGTGTGGGCCAGATTGTGGTAGATAATTTTTGGGAACTGGAACTGCTGGCTGGCCTGACAGAGGGGATGGGGCGGGGAGCCGATATTTTTCTACGGGTAACTCCAGGTATTGAAGCCCACACCCACGAGTATATTAAGACTGGGCAGATCGATTCCAAATTTGGTTTCACCTTGCCCGGAGGCCAGGCCCTGCAGGCGGTCAAGGCCGTGGCCGATATTCCCGGCCTGCGCCTGCGGGGCCTCCACAGCCACATCGGCTCGCAGGTATTCCAGGTGCAGCCCTATGCCGAAGCCGCCGGCGTGTTGATGGATTTCCTGGACGAGGTGCGGGAAAACACTGGGCTGGTGCTGGAGGAAATAAACCTGGGCGGCGGTTTTGGCATTTATTATGTTCCGGGAGATGCGCCTCTCCCGCCTGCGGTTTACGGTCAGGCCGTCCAGGCGGTGGTAGGAGAAAAGGCCCGGGAGTACGGCCTGCCGGAACCGCGGGTGGCGGTGGAGCCGGGCCGGTCTATCGTCGGGCCGGCGGGAACCACCCTGTATACGGTGGGGTCCATCAAGGAGATAACCGGAGTGCGGCGGTACGTGGCGGTGGACGGGGGTATGGCTGATAATATCCGGCCGGCTCTGTACCAGGCCAGGTATCGGGCTGTTTTGGCCAACCGGGTTTATGATGGACCGCAGGAGGTTGTTTCCATTACAGGTAAGTGCTGTGAATCCGGGGACATGCTGATCTGGGATGCCGAGTTGCCGGCCCTCAAGCCGGGGGACCTCGTGGCGGTCCTCTGTACCGGCGCCTACGGGTATAGCATGGCCAGCAATTACAATCGCCTGCCGCGCCCGGCCATGGTGCTGGTCAGGGATGGGCAGGCGGACCGGATAGTCCGGCGCGAGACCTACCAGGATCTGGTGAGCCACGATGTAATGCCCGCGCGCCTGCGGACGGGGAGCTGAACTTATTGCTTTTTAGTAACCTGTACGATTTGCTGGTCGGCATCCCGGCCATCCTCATCGCCCTTACCTTTCATGAATATGCCCACGGGCAGGTGGCCAACTACCTTGGGGACCCCACCCCGGGGCAGCAGGGGCGGCTGACTTTAAACCCCCTGGCCCACCTGGATCTCCTAGGGACGCTGATGTTGGTGCTGTTCCGTTTCGGCTGGGCCAAGCCGGTGCAGATCAACCCCATGTACTTCCGTAACGGCTACCGGGTAGGGACCATGATGGTGGGTGCCGCCGGGCCGCTGGCGAATCTCTTGTTGGCCTTTATTGCGGCAGTGGCCCTCTCCCTGGTGGGCCACGGGCACCTGCTTTTATTCCGCTTTCTCTACTACCTGGTCATCTATAACCTGGTCTTGGCCGTCTTTAACCTTATCCCCCTGCCGCCCCTGGACGGCTCCCGGATCCTGGCGGGGGTCTTGCCATCCCGTTCCCTGGCTGCCTATTATGGGATTGAACGGTACGGTCCGATCATTTTGCTGGCACTGGTATTTTTCGGGGTGATCGGGTATATTCTCAACCCGCTGGTGAACGCCCTGTGGCGCCTGCTGACGCTGGCCGTAGGCATGGCTTGATGGCTTGATGGTTTGATAGAAGCAATCTTATCAGGTGAGGAAGGGATGCAATGCCGGTTAAGGGAAGGATCTTGAGCGGGATGCGGCCGACCGGCCGCCTGCATATCGGGCATTTGAGCGTTTTGCAAAACTGGGCTGCGCTCCAGAATGAATACGAATGTTTTTACGCCATTGTGGACTGGCACGCCTTGACGACCAGTTTTGATGAGACCTCGCAGATCAAAGAAAACATCCGCGAGATGCTCCTGGACTGGCTGAGTGTGGGGCTCGACCCGGCCAAAAGCGTCCTTTTTATCCAGTCCCAGGTGAAGGAACACGCGGAACTACATCTCCTCCTCTCCATGATCACCCCTGTATCCTGGCTGGAGAGGTGCCCTACTTACAAGGACCAGGTGCAGCAATTCGGCCTGGAAGGGAAGGATATCTCTACCTACGGCTTCCTGGGCTACCCTCTGCTCCAGGCCGCCGACATCCTGGTGTACAAGGCGGATACGGTGCCGGTGGGGGAGGACCAGTTGCCGCACCTGGAGCTTTGCCGGGAAGTGGCCAGGCGTTTTAACTATTTGTACCAGGTGAAGCTGTTGCCGGAGCCCCAGGCCAGGCTGGCCCGCGTGCCGCTGCTGCCCGGGATTGACGGCCGCAAGATGAGCAAGAGCTACGGCAATGATATCATGATCGCCGCCACCCCGGAGGAGATTCGGATCAAGGTGCGGGCGATGATAACTGACCCGGCCCGCATCCACAAAACCGATCCTGGCCACCCGGAGGTATGCGTGGCCCACAAGTACTACCACGTCTATGCTGCCGAGGGGCTGGAAGAAGTGGAAACAGCCTGTCGTCAGGCGGCCATTGGCTGCGTGCCCTGCAAGGAGAGGTTGGCCGCCGTCCTGGAAAAGACCCTGGCTCCATACCGGGAGCGGCGGGAGGAACTAGTAGCCTCCCCCGGGGTGCTGGAGGACATCCTGGCCCAGGGGGCAGAGCGGGCGCGGCAAGTGGCGGGCCGGACCATGACCGAGGTCAGAGAAGCCATGGGGATATGAAGGCAAACTATGCCCTAAAGCTCGACGTTTTCGAGGGCCCGCTGGACTTGCTCCTGCGGCTGATAGAAGCCCAGGAACTCGACATTTACCACGTCAGTGTGGCTGAGGTTACTGACCAGTACCTGGCCTTTTGGGAATCCCTGGATATCAAGGATCTGGATACGGCCAGCGAGTTCATGGTTATGGCCGCTACCCTGCTGCTCCTGAAGGCGCGGATGCTCCTGCCCCACCCCGTACCGGCATCGGAGGCTGAAACCCAGGAAACTGACCCGTCCCGGGAACTGGCTTTAATGCTGGCCGATTACCGGCAGATCAAGATCCTGGCCCAGTATTTGCAGCAGTTGGAGGCTGGGCACGGACGCGTATATCACCGCCCGGCGGTGCACGAAAGGGGCCTGGCTCCGGGCGACCTGAAGGATTTGCTGGCAGCCTGGACCAGAATGGTGGAGGCCGCCGGCCGGGCTGGGGAGCAGCGCCGGGCCCTAGCCCGGACGGTCGCCAGGAGGCGGGTGACCGTAATGCAACGGATGGCCGAGATAAGGAGGACCCTCCGGCGCAGGTCCCCAGCGGTAGCCTGCTTCACGGAGCTGGTGGCCGGGACCACGAGCCGGGCCGATATCGTGGTCACCTTTCTGGCGGTTCTGGAACTCTGCCGTCTGGGCTACGTGCACCTAGAACAGGAAGAAACCTTTGGTGAGATAAAAATCCTCCCTGGGGAGGGATAATATGTCCGGGGAAGAGGGTGCGGCGGTAATCGAATGCCTCCTCTTTGTGGCTTCGGCGCCGGTACCGGCTGCGGCTCTGGCCAGGGCCACCGGCCTGGCCGAGGCCGAAGTGGAGGAAATCCTGGCCGGCCTGGGCGGCGGGTATCGTGGCCTGCAGGTGGTCAAGCTGGCCGAGGGGTACCGGCTCACCACCCGGCCGGAATACGCGGCCCAGGTGGAAGCTTTCAGCGGCCGCCGTTTGCTTCCCCTTTCCCAGGCGGCGCTGGAGACCCTGGCGGTGATTGCCTATCGCCAGCCGGTTACCCGGGCTGAGATTGAGGCTGTCCGGGGGGTAAAAGTGGAAGGGGTCCTGGCCAACCTGCTGGAGAGAGGATTGATCAAGGAAATGGGGACCAAACCGGCTCCGGGCAACCCGATCCTGTACGGGACTACCCCTTACTTCCTGGAGTATTTCGGCCTGGAGAGCCTGGCACAGTTACCCCGGCCGGAAGAACCGGGGGAAGACGCCGGCGGCGAGGCCCGGGAGGGATAGCCGGAAGCAGTCTCCTGATCTGGAACCGGGTGAACAAGCGTGACGGCTTTGGGTTTTATCCTGGGCATAGCCATTTTTTTGTTCCTGCTGTGGTTCTGGCCTTGGCGGGTAGAGCTGGAGTTGCGGCTGGCTCCGGGAAGTCCCCCTTGGGGCCGGGCCTGGCTGGCGCCCGGGCTTTATTCCGGCCGGGGCTGGCAGGTGGAACTGCCTGCGGGATTGACGGCGGCCTCCCTGGCCGAAAACCTGTCCACCTGGAACCAGGGCCGGGGGCGAAAAAGGCGCCGTCTCCGGCTACGCAGTCTGGCATGGTTGACCGGCCTTTACCGGGTGCTGGTGACGGCCGTGGAGAGGGTTCTGGTCGGGGTCCGGATTTACCACCTCGAGGGCCGGCTGCGTTTCGGCACCGGCGACGCGGCTCTGACGGCCCTCCTGGCCGGCATCATCCCCGGCCTCGGGGCCTTGGCCTGGCAAATCCCCCAGCGCCGGGGCCGGCAGTTTCGGTCCCGGCCGGACTTACAGGTAAGCCCGGACTTCAATCATACTGGGCTGTGGCTGGACCTCTGGTGCATATTTACCCTGGCGCCCGGCCATATTATAAGTGGCATCCTTAGGGTAGCCGGATATTTTGTCCGAAGTCACTTGCGGAGGCGGGGGGTCGTCCTTGGCCAACGGCAGTCATCCCATTGAAGGCCTCATGAAGACGGCCATGGAAAATATCAAGGGCATGATGGAAGTCAACACGGTAATCGGCGAGGCCGTGGAGGCGCCGGGTGGTGCGGTTATTATCCCTGTCTCCCGGGTGAGCTGCGGGTTTGCTGCCGGCGGTAGCGAACTGGAAGTCGAAGAAGACCGTGGGAAGTCCGCGCCGGAATTCGTTCCCTTTGGCGGCGGCAGCGGGGCCGGGGTCTCGGTACACCCGGTGGGGTTCCTGGTGGTGGGGAACAACGGGTACGTACGTTTCTTGCCGGTGGAAGCCAACTTCTTCGTGGACCGCATCTTGGACTTGGTCCCGCAGTTTCTGGACAGGTTGGGCGGCGGGGACAGCCGGGTCGCGGGCCGCGAGGCGGAAAAGCCGGCGGAAAAAATACCGAGGACGTGGACAAGCGTTTAACGTATATATAGGGATCAGGGGAGAGGTATGAAAGAGAGCCGGGCTCTTTTTTTATGGATATTTCTATTGGTAATAGTTTCTTCACCTGCCTATGCCGCCGGCCGGCCAGAGCCGGAGATCCAGGCCCGGGCGGCCATTGTCATGGATGTAGGCAGCGGCCGGGTATTGTATGACCGGAACATCCATATGCGGCTCTCTCAGGCCAGTACCACCAAGATTACCACCGCCATTCTGGCCCTGGAAAAGGGCAATCGCAAAGATAGGGTCCGGGTCAGCCGCCACGCCGCGGAAACCGGGGGATCGTCCATCTGGCTGGCGGAAGGCGAAGTACATTCCCTGGACGACCTTGTTTATGCCTTGATGCTCGATTCGGCCAACGACGCAGCCGTGGCCATCGCCGAGCATGTGGCCGGCAGCGAGGAGGCCTTCGTGGCCATGATGAACGCCAAGGCCAAGGAGATCGGGGCCGGCGACACCCATTACGCCAACCCTCACGGCCTGCCGGACCCGGAGCACTATTCTTCGGCCTACGATTTGGCCCTTTTGAGCAGGTACGCCCTGCAGATGCCGGCCTTCAGGGAGATTGTCCAGACCCGGGAACGGGTCATCCCCTGGGAAGGGCACGAATGGTCACGGCTCCTACAGAACATAAACGGCTTTCTTTTCGGGCCGCGGAGTTATCCGGGGGCCATCGGGGTGAAAACCGGCTATACCCAGGAAGCCGGCCGTTGTTTGGTGGCTGCCGCTTCCCGGGACGGGTGGGAGTTGATAGCCGTGGTGCTGAACTCGCCGGATATCTACGGCGAGGCGGCCAGCCTGCTGGACTACGCCTTTGCTTCCTTCCGCCCGGTGCACCTGGTAAGCCGGGGCGAGGTGGCGGCGCAGGTACGGGTCAGGCAGGGTTACCAGGAATATGCCCCGGTGGTTACCGGCGAAGCCGTGGCCCTGCCTCTGCCGGTAGGTGAAGATATCCCCGTGGAAAGGGAGGTTAAGGTACCGCCGGAGATCGAGGCCCCGGTCAGCCAGGGCGAGCAGGTAGGGACCCTGGTGGTATCCCTCAAGGGGGAAAAGGTAGCCGAGGTTCCTCTGGCGGCGGCTCGGGCCGTGCCCCGGCGCAGTTTTTGGGATTGGTTCCTCATTGGTCTTAAGGCCATCCTCGGGTTGGCCTGAGTTCTAATCCTCTCCCGGCCGGCATACTTTATTGGTAGATGCTGGAGGGAGAGCTATGGTTAACCTGATCTGGTTACTGCTGTTAGCCGGCGGGGGAGTCGCGGCTGTCATCAACGGCAACGTAGCCGTGGTGACCCAGGCAGCTTTCACGGCCGCGACCGATGCCGTGCAGATCGCCTTTGAACTGGTGGGTTTGATGGCCCTGTGGCTCGGCCTGTTGAAAATCGCGGAGGATGCCGGCCTGGTGGCGCTGCTGGCCAGGGCGGTACACCCGCTGATGCGCCGCCTTTTCCCCAGCATTCCGCGCCACCACCCGGCCCTGGGAGCCATCCTCATGAACCTGACGGCCAGCCTCCTGGGCCTTGGGAACGCCGCCACCCCCTTTGGCCTGAAGGCTATGCAGGAGATGCAGCGCCTCAACCCTAATCCAGACGAGGCCAGCGAAGCCATGTGTACCTTTCTGGCCCTGAATACGTCCTGCATTACCTTGATCCCAGCCACGGTAATCGGCCTCCGGGCCGCAGCCGGCTCGGTCAACCCGGCGGAGATTGTAGGGCCCACCATCCTGGCCACCACCTGCGGTACCGTGGCAGCGATCATTGCCGACCAGTTCCTGCGGCGCTACTACCGCTGGCGAGGCTAGGAATTCGTGGGGGAGGAGAACCGGATGGTTGCGGCCATCAGCACCTTATCGGACTGGGCTATTCCCGCCCTTATTTTTTTTATCCCTGTTTACGCCTTTCTGCGCCGCGTGGGGGTCTATGAATCTTTTGTCGCCGGCGCCCAGGAGGGCTTTACCACCGCCGTGAAGATAATCCCGTTTCTGGTGGGCATGCTGGTAGCCATCGGGGTTTTCCGGGCTTCCGGGGCCATGCAGGTCTTTGCCGCCTGGCTCAATCCCCTGATCCAGCCCTTGGGCCTACCGGCCGAACTCCTGCCCCTGGCTATTATGCGTCCCCTTTCCGGTGGCGGCGCCCTGGGCATAACAGCAGCACTCATCAACACCTACGGCCCGGATTCCCTGGTCGGCCGGCTGGCTTCGGTGATGCAGGGGAGCACCGACACCACCTTTTACGTCTTGACGGTCTATTTCGGCTCGGTAGGGATTCGCAAGTACCGCTACGCCTTGCTCCTTGGCCTTACGGCCGATATTGTCGGCCTGGTCGCCTCCGTGCTCTTCACCAACTGGTATTTCGGCCGATAAAGAAAAGACGGGATAATTTTTCTCCGGCAGAGAGGAAATTGTAGCCGGGGCTAGAATCAGATAGTTACGAGTTACGAGTTACGGGTTTTATTACAACTCGGAACTCGGAACTCGGAACGAACGGGGTGGAAAGACCTTGCCGCTAAACCAGGGGCTGATCCAGGTCTATACCGGCAACGCCAAGGGCAAGAGTACCGCTGCCTTTGGTCTGGCCGTCAGGGCGGCTGGCCACGGCCTGAAAGTACATATCGTCCAGTTCATGAAGACCGGCGATTACGGCGAAAATAAGACCTTGGCCCGCCTGGCCCCAGAGATTGAGGTCAGGGCCTTTGGCCGAAAGGGGTTCATTCACCGGGGCGGGGCCAGGGCTGAGGACTACGAGCTGGCTGTCCAGGCCCTGGATTACGCGCGGGAGATAATGCTCTCGGGCCGGGCCGATGTTCTGATCTTGGATGAGATAAACAATGCCCTTTATTTCGGCCTTCTCCCCCTGGAGGCGGTGCTGGAGTTTCTGGCGGCCAAGCCACCGCAAATTGAACTTGTCCTTACCGGCCGCAATGCTCCCCGGGAGATCACCGAGCGGGCCGACCTGGTCACGGAAATGCTTGAGGTGAAGCACCCGTACCAGCAGGGCATTGGGAGCCGGGCCGGCATCGAGTACTAGGGGGATAATTGTGGAGGCGCAGGCAGGGATTCGGGTCCGGGTGCGGCTGGATTACCTGGGGGAGGTTCGCACCCGGCTGTTTGGTCACCGGAGCAACCAGAAGGCGGCCGAGGAAGTACGGGAGCAGAGGATCGCCCTTTTCCGCAACGTACCCGTGCAGGGCCTTGAGATTGAGGATGTAGACAGCAGTCTGGAAGTATATACTATTACCGACCGTGAGACCGGCCGGGAAGTGGTTTACGCGCCCATTATTGTTACCGCGCGCTTGGACAGGCTGGAAGACCTCGTGCCTTTTCTGATCATGGAAGAACTGCGTAAGCTGGAAGTGATCGAACCCCAGGAGTTTCACCTTTCCGCCGGGGATGTGCAGAGGTTGCTGGTGCGCATGAACATGGAAACCCGCCAGGCCCTGATGGAACTCGCCAAGAGGGCCAGCGCCAGGTGAAAGATGAAAATGGGCGAGGTAGAGGTGGGAGTTTAAGTCTACGGGGAGGAATCGGGGTGGGCGCTCTCAACCTGAACGAACTTGTCGCCAAAGTGGACGATTTGCCGTCCCTGCCTCTGGTGGTGACCCAGGTCCTCAGGCTTACGGATGACCCCGAGGCGACCCCTGAAGATCTCAACAAGGTAATTACCACTGATCAGAACCTGACGGCCAGGGTGCTGCGTCTAGCCAATTCAGCCTATTACGGGTTTGCCCGCCGCATCGGCACGGTTACGGAGGCCGTAATTTTGCTGGGCTTCAACACCATCCGCAATCTGGTCATGGCCGCCTCCGTGAGCCACATCCTGGAGCGTGAGGTGACCGGCTACGAACTGGCCCGGGGCGAGTTATGGCACCATTCCCTGACTGCGGCCATGGCCGCGCGGCTGCTGGCTCGTGAGATCAGGTACCGGGCCCACGAGCAGGCCTTTATTGCCGGCCTGCTGCATGACATCGGCAAGGTGGTCCTCAGCCTGTATGTTTCCGGAGAGTTCCAAGAGATCATCCGCCGCGTGCAGGAGGAAAACATCCCCTTTATGGCGGCCGAGGCGGAGGTCCTCGGGTTTCACCACGCCCAGGTGGGCGGGCTGGTTGCCGAGAAGTGGAATCTCCCACGGGAATTGGTAGAAGCCGTGTCCTTTCACCATCACCCTGGCCAGGCCCAGGTAGATCCACGTTTGACGACCATCACCCATGCCGCTGATGCCGTGAGCCTGATGCTGGGAATGGGGGTTGGCGTGGACGGCCTGCTCTATCCCCTGGACGCCGGTTGCTTGGAGGCTAGCGGCCTGCAGCCTTCCCACCTGGAGAAGGTAATGGCTGCCGTGGGCGACAGTCTGGGAGACAGCGAGGCCATGTGGGGATAGCAGTCGGGTCGGGCCGGGTGGCCCTTACCGGGGGCAAACGGCTAGGTGATGGCGGCTTGCCATTCACCACCGGTTGTGGCATAATTAGCCGTAGCGCCGGGAAAGCAGCGTAACAAGCGCTTACCTACTTGATGAGGAGGAAATAGGAATGGCCAAGATGTATTACGACGCCGATGCCGATCTGGAGATCTTGCGCTCCAGGACTATCGCCGTGCTGGGGTACGGCAGCCAGGGTCACGCCCAGGCCCAGAACCTGCGGGATAGCGGGCTGAACGTGGTGGTGGGGCTGCGGCCGGGCAGCAAGTCCTGGGCTAGAGCCGAGGAGGACGGCTTAAAGGTGGCCTCGGTGGCCGAGGCGGCCGGACAGGCCCAGGTGATCCAGGTTCTCCTGCCTGATGAGACCCAGGCGGCGGTGTACCAGGCTGAGATAAAACCGCATTTGGATACAGGCCGGGCCCTGGTTTTTTCCCATGGGTTCAATATTCATTTCGGCCAGATTGTGCCTCCGCCTGACGTGGATGTTTTTATGGTAGCGCCTAAGGGCCCGGGGCACCTGGTACGTCGCGTTTACACCGAGGGGGCCGGGGTACCGGCCTTGATTGCCGTGCACCAGGATCATACCGGGCAGGCCAAAGCCCTGGCCCTGGCCTACGCCAAGGGCATCGGGGCCACCAGGGCGGGCGTGATCGAAACCAGCTTTCGGGAAGAAACTGAAACCGACCTCTTCGGGGAGCAGGCGGTCTTGTGCGGCGGGGTGAGCAGCCTGGTCAAGGCCGGCTTTGAGACCCTGGTGGAAGCCGGCTACCAGCCGGAAATCGCTTATTTTGAATGCCTGCACGAGATGAAGCTGATTGTGGATCTGATCTATGAGGGCGGGCTCAGCAACATGCGCTTTTCCATTAGTGACACGGCCCAGTACGGGGATTTGACCCGGGGACCGCGGATCATTGACGAGCACGCGCGGCAGACTATGAAGCAGGTGCTGGAGGAGATCCAGAGCGGCCAGTTCGCCAGGGAATGGCTGTTGGAGAACCGTGTCAACCGGCCGGTATTTAATGCTCTGGACCGCCGCGACAAAGAGAGCCTTTTGGAAAAGGTCGGCAGCGAACTCCGTTCCATGATGAGCTGGCTGCGGAAGTAAACCCTGGGGGGAGAAGGAACGCGGGTTCGAGGGATCAGGGGAGCGGTTACGGTAGAGGAGAACAGCGCTGGGGCCATTCTGGCGGCTACGGAACGCCTGCTCGCGGAAATACTGCAGGCCAACGACCTGCAGGTGGAGGATATCGTGAGCATTATTTTCACGGTAACACCTGACCTTAACGCCGAGTTTCCGGCCGCGGCCGCCCGCCGGCTGGGGTGGCGGGAGGTGCCGCTGCTGTGCGCCACGGAGATCGGGGTGCCGGGGAGTTTGTCACGGGTGGTGCGGGTGTTGCTGCACGCCTATACCGAGAAGGAGGCGGCCGCAGTCCGGCACATTTACCTGGGAGAAGCGGTGAAATTGCGGCCGGACTGGCAGGAAAAACAAGAAAGGGTCTAGCCAGCGTAGGGCAAAGATGGTATAATAAGTGCGCGTCCAGAACTGATCGGCCGTAAAGAGCTTGGCTGGCGAGGTTGCTTCCTCCATGGCCTTCCCATCAGTGCCGGTTGATTTGAGGACGAAATCAGGGAAAGAAAGGAAGGCCATCCATGTATACCGACAAGGAATTGGTGTGCCGCGATTGTGGCGAGAAATTCATCTTTACGGCCGGCGAACAAGAGTTTTACGCTAGCAAGGGGTTTGCCAACGAACCTACCCGTTGTCCGGAATGCCGGGCCCGCCGCAAGAATGAACGGCGGCCGGATAGCCGGTCGTCCTATTCCAGGGGACCGCGGCGCATGTATCAGGCGGTGTGCGCTCGCTGCGGGGCGGTGTGTGAAGTTCCCTTTGAGCCGGTGCCGGGCAAACCGGTATATTGCCGGACGTGTTACAACCCGCGGAGCTTCTAGGGGGTGCTGGCATTCCCGGGGGCGGTCAAAAGAAACATGGCGCATAACGGTTTGACAACTGCATAGTGAGTTGAGACGAGACAAGACTAGACGAGATGAGGCAGACGGCTTTTGGCTTAGAGAGAAAGCCAGGGCGGGTTTGGGCTCTGGCTTTTTTGAGTCTAAGGAGGGTTATTATGCAGCCCAGCCGGGAAGAATTCCGGCAACTGTCCGCAAGGGATAGCTTGATCCCTGTCTGGGAGGAATACCTGGTGGACATGGATACGCCGATTTCCATTTACGAGAAGGTGGGGGGCGGTGCTTACAGCTACCTGCTGGAGAGCGTGGAGGGCGGCGAGCAGGTGGCCCGGTATTCCTTCATCGGCCTGGACCCGTTCCTGGTGTTTTCGGCCCGGGACGGTGTCATTACCCTGGACTACGGCGACCGCAAAGAAACTGTGTACAGTGACCCCCTTGTCTGCCTGAAGCAGTTGATTCAGCAGTACCGGGTGGGCCGCTACCCGCAACTGCCGCGCTTTTGGGGCGGGGCTGTGGGCTATTTCGGTTACGATACGGTGCGCTACCTGGAGAGAATTCCTGTGGCCGCCACCGACGACCTGGGGTGGCCCGACTGCTGCCTGGTCTTTACCCGGGTGGTCCTCGCCTACGACCACGTTACCCGGCGGTTGCGCCTGATTTATCTCGCCCAGGGCGGGGAGGCGGCCGCAGCTGCGTACCAGGAGGCAGCCGACGTGATCACCGCTTTGGGAGAGAAGATAGCTGCGCCGCGGCGCCGGGACGCGTTCCGCCTGGGCCAGGAGCGGCCCTCGGCCTTTACCGCTAACTTGGCCGCGGGTGAGTTCCAGGAAATGGTGCGGAAGGCTAAGGAGTATATCGAGGCTGGGGATTTGCTGCAGGTGGTTCTCTCGCAACGCCTGGAAGTCCCTTTCCGCGCCCGGCCCCTGGACGCCTACCGGGCACTGCGCTCCTTGAATCCTTCCCCTTATATGTTCTATTTGGATATGAAGGACTACCATATTATCGGCTCTTCGCCGGAGATGCTGGTGCGGGTTGAGGATGGACGGATCCAGACGCGCCCCATTGCCGGCACCCGGTGGCGGGGCGCGACCCCGGCCGAGGACGAGGAGCTAGCCCGGGAACTGGCCGCCGACCCCAAGGAGAGGGCCGAACACCTG
Organism: Clostridia bacterium; assembly: GCA_004347685.1. Classification (GTDB taxonomy): domain Bacteria; phylum Bacillota; class DSM-521; order Neomoorellales; family SLTJ01; genus SLTJ01. The sequence goes on along the minus strand of SLTJ01000048.1, from coordinate 6,812 downwards.
ATGCTGGTGGACCTGGGTCGTAACGACGTGGGCCGGGTGAGCCGGTACGGCACGGTACGGGTGAGCCGCTTCATGGAGTTAGAAAGGTATTCCCATGTGATGCACCTGGTTTCCGAAGTGGAAGGGCATCTCCGGCCCGAATATACCAGCCTGGACGCCCTGGCCGCCTGTTTTCCCGCCGGCACCGTATCGGGGGCGCCTAAGGTCCGGGCCATGGAAGTAATCGAAGAACTGGAACCGCACCGCCGCGGGCCCTATGCCGGGGCCGTGGGTTACCTGGGCTTTGGTGGTAGTCTGGATACCTGCATCACCATCCGCACCATCCTCCTGCGCCAGGGTCGGGCCTTTGTCCAGACCGGAGCCGGGATCGTGGCCGATTCCCGGCCCGAGCAGGAGTATATGGAGACTCTCAACAAGGCCCGGGCCCTGTTGAGCGCCCTCTCCATGGCCACGGGACCGGAGGAGCTGAAAGCCAATGCTGTTAATGATTGACAACTACGACTCCTTTACCTATAACCTGGTCCAGTATCTGGGGGAGTTGGACCAGGAGGTCGTCGTCTACCGCAACGACCAGATAGGGGTGCCGGAAATCATCAGCCTAGCCCCCAGCCACCTAATCGTTTCCCCCGGTCCCTGCACCCCCAATGAGGCCGGCGTCTCTGTGGAGGCCATCCGCGCCTTGGCTGGCCGGGTTCCCATCCTGGGAGTGTGTCTGGGTCACCAGTGCATTGCCCAGGCCTTCGGCAGCCGGGTGGTGCGTGCCAGCCGCCTGATGCACGGGAAGACCTCCAGTATCTACCATGACGGCCGGACCATTTTCCGCCGCGTCAGCAATCCTTTTACCGCCACCCGTTATCACTCTTTGATCGTAGAGGAGGCCTCGCTCTCACTGGAGCTGGAGATTTCGGCCCGGAGCGAAACAGGTGAACTCATGGGGCTGCGGCACCGGCGGTGGCCGGTGGAGGGGGTGCAGTTTCACCCGGAATCTATCCTCACCCAGGAGGGAAAGACGATCCTGCGAAATTTTCTTGAGCTGAGAGGAGAGGAGCCATGATCCAGCAAGCCATCAGCCAGATAGTCCAGGGTCAGGCCCTGGCGGAAGAGGAGGCACAGCAGGTCATGAGCGTCATCATGGAGGGCCAGGCTACTCCGGCCCAGATTGGCGCTTTCCTGGCTGCCCTGCGCCTGAAGGGGGAGACAGTGGCCGAGATTACCGGGTTTGCCCGGGCCATGCGGGCCAAGGCTGTCCCCATGCCAGTTAATCACCGCCTGGTGGTAGACACCTGCGGCACCGGGGGAGATAGCAAGGGCACCTTTAATATTTCCACGGCCGCGGCCATCGTTACCGCCGCCTGCGGGGTGCCGGTGGCCAAGCACGGCAACCGCTCGGTTTCCAGTTCCTGCGGTAGTGCTGACGTGCTGGAAGCCCTGGGGGTAAATGTGCTCCTGACGGCCGAGCAGGCCACGGCCTGCCTGGAAGAAGTAGGGTTGACCTTCCTGTTTGCCCCCAGTTTTCACCTGGCCATGAAATACGCCGCCGCCCCACGGCGGGAGCTGGGCATCCGCACTGTCTTTAACCTCCTCGGACCCCTCACCAATCCGGCCGGGGCCCGCGCCCAGGTGCTTGGCGTTTATGATGGCCGTCTGACCGAAGTCCTGGCCCTGGTCCTAGGGCGCCTGGGCAGTGAACATGTTTTTGTCGTGCACGGCGAGGACGGCCTGGATGAAGCCACTGTTACCGGCCCCACCACGGTGAGCGAACTTCATGGCGGGGGGGTACGGACCTTTGCCCTCCACCCCGAGGATGTCGGTTTGGCCCGTTGGCCGGAGGAAGCCTTGCAGGGAGGACCAGCGGAGGATAATGCCCGGATCATTCTCGCCCTCTTGCAGGGGGAGAAGGGGGCGCGGCGGGACATCGTGCTGCTCAACGCCGCCCTGGCCCTGGTAGCGGCCGGCCAGGCTCCTGGCATTGAGGAAGGTGTGGTCATGGCTGCTGCCGCCGTCGATTCCGGTGCGGCCATGCAAGTGCTGGAACGACTGGTCACCTTTTCCCGGAGTTGTGCTGCCTGATGCTGGCGGAGATCTTGGCTCACAAGCGGGAGGAGGTAAAGGAGCGCTCCCGCAAGGTGCCCCTGGCGGAACTGCAAGGCCAGGTGGGCTCTCTGCCGCCAGGCCGGGACTGGGAGGCGGCCCTGAATTCCCCCGGCCGGGTGCAGGTCATTGCTGAGATAAAAAGGGCTTCTCCCAGTCAGGGGATGATCAGGCCGGACCTGGACCCGGTGGGGCAAGCCGTGGCTTACGCGCAGGGCGGCGCCGCCGCCATCTCGGTGCTCACCGACCAACGCTATTTTCACGGCGACCTTGATTTTTTGTCTCTGGTGCGAAAGCAGGTGTCCCTGCCGGTGCTGGAGAAAGATTTTATCGTCAGCGCTTACCAGCTATACGAGGCCAGGGTGCGACAGGCGGACGCCGTTCTTTTGATTGTGGCCGCCCTTTCCGCGGCGAAGTTGGAGGAGTATTACGGGCTCGCCGGTTCCCTGGGCCTAGGCTGCCTGGTGGAGGTACATACCGAGGCAGAGCTGGAACGGGCCCTGGCGGTGGAGGCCAGGGTGATAGGCATAAATAACCGCAATCTGGAGACCATGGGAGTAGATGTGCGCACCACCGGGCGCCTGCGATCCCTGGTGCCTCCCGGACACCTGGTGGTGAGCGAAAGCGGCATTCGGGCCGGGGCGGACATGGCTGGGCTGGCGGGCCTGAGGGTACATGCGGCCTTGGTCGGGGAGGCCCTGGTGCGGGCGGCTGACCCCGGGGCCAAACTCCGGGAATTCCTATCCGCCGGGAGGTGGCCGGATGGTGAGGGTTAAGATCTGCGGCATCCGCACCTGGGAAGAGGCGAAAATGGCGGTGGACGCCGGAGCCCATGCCTTGGGCTTTGTCTTTGCCTCCAGCCCCAGGCGGATCAATCCTGAGGCGGCCCGGGAAATAATCCTCAGGCTTCCCCCCTTTGTGGCCCGGGTAGGAGTCTTCGTGAACCAGCCCCGGTACGAGGTGCAGGAAATAGCCAGTTTCTGCAACCTGCAGGCTCTCCAGTTCCACGGCGACGAGGACCCGGCCTACTGCCAGCGGTGGCCGGGGTATCAGGTGATCAAGGCCCTGCGGGTAGGGGCGGATTTCGCACCCGGGGCAGCCGGTTCCTACCCGGTTGATGCCGTTCTCCTGGATGCTTACGTGGCGGGTAAGTACGGCGGGACTGGGGAAAGCTTTAACTGGGACGCGGCCGTGGCCGTGCGGGAGCGGGTAGATTGCCTCATCCTGGCCGGGGGGTTGAATCCGGATAACGTCCGCCTGGCCGCCGAAAAGGTGCGGCCCTACGCCGTGGATGTCTCGAGCGGGGTGGAAGAAGGAGGGGCGAAGTGTCGCGCCAAGGTGGAGCGGTTCATGCAGCAGGTGCTGGGAGCCTGTTAGTAAAACTTCGCCTGGCTTTGTCGGGCTGGCTGGCCGGTGAAAAAGCGGAGGTTGGAGCTTGAAACATGGAAGGTGCAATCATTTATGGGCGACCTGCAGGGCTTTTTTGCTCCTAGAGCCGTCGCTGTCGTCGGGGCATCCAATACCCCGGGGAAGATCGGCTATGCCGTCATGAAAAACATCATCGAGAGTAAGTTCCCCGGAGTCATTTATCCCGTAAATCCGGGTCAGGAACGGGTATTCGACCTGCCAGCCTACCCGGAGGTGGGGGATTTGCCGGAAGTGCCGGAAATGGTAGTGGTGGTGGTCCCCGCGGCCCGGGTCCTCCAGGTGGCCAGAGCTTGCGGGGAAAAGGGAAGCAGGTTTCTGGTGGTCATCAGCGCCGGCTTCAAGGAGATAGGGCGGGCCGACCTGGAGCGGGACCTAGTAGACATCTGCCGGCAGCACCAGATGCGCCTCCTGGGGCCCAATTGCTTGGGCTTCATGGATACCCATACTCCGATCAACGCTTCCTTTGCCGTGCGCTCACCCCTGCCGGGGAAAATCGCCTTTTTTTCTCAGAGTGGCGCCCTCTGCCTGGCCATCCTGGACTGGAGCCTGGAGGAAGGATTGGGCTTCAGCAAGTTTGTGAGTTTTGGCAACAAGGCTGGCCTGAACGAATCTGACTTTATGGCCGAGGCCCTAGCGGACGAAGGCACCAAGGTTATCCTCTGTTACCTTGAGGATGTGGCCGACGGCGTTTATTTCTTACGAGTAGCCAGGGAGAATGCCGGCCGCAAACCAATTATCATCCTCAAGTCCGGCCGTTCCCAGGCGGGGGCCAGGGCCGCTTCCTCCCACACCGGGGCTCTGGCCGGGAGTGACCGGGCGTACGACACGGCTTTTCGCCAGGCTGGGGTCTTGCGGGCCGATACCATAGACGAGCTTTTCGACCTGGCCCGGGCCTTTATCACCCAGCCGCCGGCCCGGGGCCGCCGGTTGGCCATCGTGACCAACTCGGGCGGCCCGGGGATAATCGCCACCGATGCCGCCGAAACCTACGGCATGGAAATGGCCGGGTTCGAACGCGAAACCAGCGAAAGCCTGCGCCACGCCCTGCCGGAAGAAGCCAGCGTTTACAACCCGGTGGACATCCTGGGGGACGCCGCCGGCGACCGCTACGACTTGGCCCTGCGCCAGGTGCTGGCCGACCCGCATGTAGACAACTGCCTGGTGCTGCTCACGCCCACGGCCACGGTAAATATGTCCGAGATCGCCGCCGCCATCCTGCGCAACCGGCGCGCCCACCCCGAGAAAGTGGCGACCGCGTCCTTCATCGGCGGCGAAAGCGTGGCCGCCGGGGTGAGAGCCTTGGAGGCCGGCGGGGTTCCTTGCTACTCCACTCCCGAACGGGCCATCGCCGCGATGAGCGGCCTGGCCTCGGTGCGGGAGACACAGGCGCGGCTGGCCGGCGGGGAGGAAAGCATCTACGGCAGTGTCAATCGGGAGGCAGTATCCGCGGTCCTGGCCGGGGTGCGGGAGCAGGGCCGGGTGGTGCTGCTGGGCAGTGAGGCCTCGGAGATCACGGCTGCCTACGGCATCCCCACGGCCAGGTCTTACCTGGCGACCACCGTCGAGGCGGCGGTAGAGATTGCCGCCTCGGTCGGCTATCCGGTGGTACTTAAGGTGGCTTCGCCCCGGATCGTGCACAAGTCTGACGTGGGCGGGGTGCGGGCCAATCTCGCGGATCCGGAGGCGGTTCGGCAGGCCTTTTTCCGCATTCTCGAGGATGTCCAGCGTTATCTGCCGGGAGCGGAAGTCCTGGGGGTGGAGGTGCAGGCCATGGCCGATCCGGGCCTGGAGCTGATCGTCGGGGTCAACCGGGACGTGCAGTTCGGCCCTCTGCTCATGTTCGGCCTGGGCGGGATTTACGTCAACCTGCTGGAGGACGTGTCCTTTCGCCTGGCGGACGGCCTGCGGCTGCGGGACATAAAAGAAATGATAGCTGAGACCCGCGCCTACCGCCTGCTCCGGGGTTACCGCGGGCAGCCGCCAGCGGATATGGCCGCCCTGGAGGAAGCCATCGGCCGGGTAGCCATGCTGGTACGCGATTTCCCCGCGATCAGCGAGATGGACATTAACCCCCTCTTGGCCTATCCGCAAGGAGTAATGGCCATAGACGTGAAAATCAGCATTGGGTGAGGTGGCCTGGATGCGAAACCTCTATATCATGGGGCCTACCGGGAGCGGCAAGACGGCCGTGGGCGTGGCTCTGGCCTTAAAGCTCAAGGAACAGGGTGTGCGGGTCGCCTATTTCAAGCCCGTCGGGGCCATGGTAGGCGAGAAGCGCGTGGACGAAGACGCCGTGCTGATGCGCGAGGTTCTGGGGATGTCTCTGCCCCTGGAGGAAATGGTGCTTTTCGATGTCGGCTCTCACTACTTGTCCCGGTACGAGAAGTCCGGGGGTTATCTCGAGCGGGTGGCGATGGCCCACCGGTCCGTGGCCGCGGGGGCAGATGTGGTCATCATCGGCGGGGCCCCCTCCCCTTATTCCATGGCTTCCCTGGGACTGGATGCCGGCAGCGTTGCCGGACACCTGGGCGCCTCCGTCCTGTTGGTGCAAAAGGTAATTAACGATTTAAGCCTGGATCTGGCCATTGCCTACAACCAGTTTGTCCGCTTCCGGGAGGTGCCGGCCTTGGGCACTATCCTGAACCATGTCCCCCGGGCCCTGTGGGATAAGGCCAGGGGCGTGTACGCGCCTTTGCTGGAAGACCAGGGCTACCAGGTGCTGGGGATCATCCCCCAGCGGGCCGACATTTCGGCCCCCACTGTGGCCGAGTTTCACGACCTCCTGGGCGGGGAAATCCTGGCCGGCGAAGATAAGATGGAGCAGGCAGTTGAAGATGTGGTCATTGGGGCCATGACCCTGGAGAGCGCGCTGCGCTACTTCCGCCGGGCGCTGAATAAGGCGGTGATAACCGGCGGCGACCGGGCGGATCTGGCTCTGGCCGCGCTGGAGACCAGCACTTCGGTTATCGTGCTCACGGGCGGCCTCTACCCGGACGTGAAGGTCATCAATCGCGCTCGGGAAAAGGGCGTGCCTTTGCTCCTGGTGAGCCACGACACTTACAGCGTGATCAATATGCTGCAGGAAGTGACGCGCAAGATCCGGCCCGGAGATCAGCGCAGCCTGAAGCTGGCCGTGGAGAACCTGGAGCGGTACTGTAACTGGCAGGCGATAGTAGCGCACCTCAAATTATAGAGGGATGAAAACGAGGCGGTGGCAGAGACGGGAGTTAAGATCAGGAACCGGCGCAGCCGGTTCCTACAAGTGTCCCACCTCCCACTTCCCACCTCTCACC
>SLTJ01000016.1 GCA_004347685.1 Clostridia bacterium | reverse complement strand
GTCTCGTTCATCTGACCCGCCTGTTCTGTGCAGATTTGGCTGACTACTTAATCACTACCCACTGGCCGTTCTCAATACGCATCGGAATCAGGTCGTCAGGAGACGTCCCTATGTGATCTTCAGGAGTTATGTTGAAGATCCCGTTTAGGCCTACGAGATTCTTTGTGTTCTCAATGGCGCTTCTTAACACTTCACGATCTGCCTTCAGCTCTTCCGGGCCTTTCCCTGTCCTTTTAATGGCGTCGAGCATAATATTGAACGCGTCATAACCAAGGCCATCAGTTAGCCCCGCAGGTGGCTCACCATATTTAGCTTGGTGCCATTCAACATATTCTTTTATTACTGGCTTCATGGGATCGCTATCAGGAAGTTCATCAACAACCATTATTTTGGCTCCCATGGTAATTACGGGGGACTTGGCTCCAACTAATTTAAGGAATTGCCGACTAGAGTTGCCATATGTCACAAACAAAGGCACGTCCCACCCCATTTCCACCATTTGCCTGGAAACCATGGCTACAGGCTCCCCCGTGGCCCAAGTTATAACCACCTGTGCTCGGCTTGATTTCAGTCTGGCCAACTGGGCTTTTACATCAACATCCCCCAGGTTGAAGTATTCTGTCGCTACCATCTCGAGACCGTATTCACGGGCAAGTTTTTCCGCCAGGTTGTGGCCTAATTGGCCAAGAGGATCATTAGGGGTTAATCTGGCCATCTTAGAGATATTGTGTTCCTGAAAATACCTGAAAGCCTTATGAAAGGCTTGTTCACTTGGATGGATGGAGCCAAACATCCATTTCGTGTCGGCCTTTGGATAATATCCACCCGTCATAACTATGGTGGGGACTCTATTTTCAATTGCCAGGGGCTCTACGGCCAGTGACGTAGGCGTCATGCTTGGCCCAAGAATGCCAATGACCCCATCCGATTCAATCAGCCGCTTAAAATAACGTGTTGCTATTTCGGCCCGCCCTTCATCGTCATAAATCACCACATCCACGCGATGCCCGGCAATCCCGCTTTCCTTGTTGGCTTTCTCTACCAGAAAATTAATCGCCTTTTCCTCGGCCTCACCTAACAAGCCGCCTGGCCCAGACTTGGTCAAAATGACACCTATCTTATATGGAATACGTTCTTTATCTCCGCCCCTGGCTTGCTCAGCAGAACTACTTCCACCTGGTTCCCGGGCGTCTCTTGCCTGCTGCGGATTCTGGCAACCAGTTACCGCTACCGCCACTGCAAGAAATATGATTGCCGCTTTAATAGCCCTTTTTAATACCATAGCCTAATCAACCCTTTCCCCCTGGTGCATTATCGGCATTATTGACAAAATAGACCACTTCTTTTCTTGACAACTATTTCATTAGCAATTATAATAAAGTAGATGTCTTCCTACTTTCATTGACCCAGAAGGTGATTTTGCTTATGACGTCTCCTCCTTTGCTAGAAGATATATTACGCGATCTTTGCCCAACAGTGCTAGCCGTAACTGGTGCCACCACATTTGGCGCTGCAGCGCGCCACCACCACGAGCCGCACCTTATTGTCCAGGGAACACTTTACCCTCCCCCAGCCACCAAACCGGTCAAACGGTCCCTTAACGACTATTCATGTAATCCTGTCCGCGTCTACCTGAATAACGACATTCTGATTTCCAACGCCGTTCAAAATGACCCGCTTCTTAAGTACAAAACTATCAAGTATGGTGTTTACAACCTCCTGGCAATACCTCTTGTATATAGAGGATCACCCTCAGGCGTCATATGTGTCGCCAACAAACCATCTCCCAATTCTTTTAGCGCCTTCGACGCCGCTACCCTGACCAAGTTTATGCAGGATCAACTAAACCGTGTAGAAACGCCGCAAGAAGTTGTTGTAACAGAAGCCGAAGCAAACAGTACCACTACTGTACTTGAAGAAAGCCTAACCCTGACTTCGGAACTACTGTTGCGGTATGAAGCAGTCCCAAATTTGGCCGAGAATATTGGTAAGGTGATCGGAAACCCCGTAATCATTTTAGATGAGTACTACCGCCCCCTCAGTACCTACCATTCTGATACTTTCAAGGGCGACCCCGATCATCTCCTTGCCCAAGTGGCCGCACTCTTGCATTCACATATACGTATATACGGCGACGGTGAGCCGCTGCATGTAGTAAAGATGCACTTACAGTCCGACTCATCCTCTCTCCCAGCCGTTGCCGTTACATTTCAGACGAGCCGGGCTATTTCACGTGGCCATGGTGCTACACACCGGCAGGAAAACATTGGGGTAATCCTCGTACTCGAAACGCGTCATAAGCTAGCAGATCTGGAAATTGATTTCCTCAAACACGCCATATTAGTTTACGCGGCCTCCGTGCTGGCCGAACGGCGACTGTCTAGGTTTGTAGAACCGTTTACTAAGCAAGCAATGCTGCTTCACCTCCTTTCTGCCCCCACCCCAAAAATGGATGCTAACTATCTGATGCTCTGGGGTTTGAGTTTGGACAAGCTCCATACCGTGGCTGCGGTTATGGTAGAAAATCTCAATACTAAAACAAGCTACCCTTCCTCAAAAGCCATTACTACATTTCACCAGCTATCAACACATCTTACAGCCATCTACCCGGAGCTGCATATCACCTGTGACTATTGCATTGACAAAAGCAACTATGCAGCTCCGGCTCTGGCCATAGTAGCTCCTCACATAAAAGAAAGCTCGACTACGAACTTCTTTAATACATTATGGCAAGGTATATGCAACCATCTTTCCCACCAGCAAGTGTATGTTGGCATCGGCGGCCAGGCATTAAAAGCTGAGGAATATCCGCTTATGTGGCAGCAAGCGCTCGAAACAGCTCATTTTCTTTATCAGAATCACACACCAGGCGTTATGGCTTTCACTGACTTGCAAGAAGCCGGACTTTTTCTTTCTGTAAATAAATCGGCCCCTAATCGTGTAGAGCTATTCCTCCAGAATGCCCTTGGGCCTTTATTTGGGTCTAACAAACACCCATGGGCCATGGAAACAATACAAGCATATATCAAGAATGATGGCCACCTACAAAGAACTGCTGAATACCTGCATATCCACATCAGTACCTTGCGGTATCGCCTGGGAAAACTGGAAGAATTGCTCAATGTGTCTCTTAATGATGCTGATACCAAATTCCGCCTGAGACTTGCCCTGGGCCTGCTGGAAGCCAGGTGAAGTCCTGGTAGGAAAGCCTGTTATTCCCCGGCCTCGCCCTGCGCCCCTTGGCCTGCGGCCATAGCGCAGTGGAAGCAGACCGGCTTGGTGAGCCACTCCTCGTCCAGCTCCTCCATAATTTCCATAGCCCAAACCTCATCCCTTATTACTCCCAAGGGCGTCCTGACCCACAGGCGATATTGCCCGGGTTGCATATCCTGCCTGTTTTTATAAACTCTAGCTCGCACAGCTTTGGACTCGTAATTGCTCATATCCCTGACATGTAGAACAACCTCTGCCCCGTCCCTGATTTGTGAGGGAAAACGTACGAACATGTCATACTCTTGCATGGACCAATGCCTCCTCCCCTCAATGTTTTTGCGCTTTACTTGTACCCATAATCTTTCCAGTTGGCCAATACCTTCTGCTGAAGTTCCTGAGGATAAATACCATGGAAGGAACTTTCAATAGGTGTATAGGCCCAGTCTTTAGGCCAAGTGCAGTCAAATAATACTGCCGCCCCCAGGCCATAGTGGCGCTCGTATAATGATAGGAAGGGATCAAGGGGCATACCAGGGTAATGCTCTACCTGCCTAATACCCCTGACTGGATGGCATTTGAATGTCATGGCATGAATCACCTGGTTAAGGTCAAAGGGGTCAACGTCATCTTCGACAACCATTATCCAGTAGGCAAAAATACCGGCCTTGGCGCTCCAGATGGCTGAAGCGATCTTGTGAGCGAAATTCGCGTGAGGCACCTTTGTCGAAACCACAAGGAGGGCGTTGCTACCTTCAGGGGCATTGTACACTCCGCGGATGGGATGGCGCATTTGATCCCGCAGCAACTCCGTGAGTTCGGCGCTTATGCTTATCGAACCAGTGGTAGCACTATCATCCATGGGCATTCCCATGCAAGACATTGGGAGGATTGGATTGTTCCGGTAGGTAATACAATTTACTCTAACGAAGGTACGCGGGGCTCGTTCAGACGTGCGATAACCTGTAAACTCACCAAACGGGCCTTCTTCTATCAACTCGCCAGGCCTGATTTCAGCTTCAATGACTATTTCTGAATTGGCTGGAACGTAGAGATCGCTGGTTTCGCATTTGACAAGGGGGACCGGCTGGCCCGCAAGTCCACCGGCGACATCAGATTCATTGATGCCGGCGGGCAAATAAGAACACGCAGCGAACGTGGAGTAAATATCCGTGCCAAGGGCAAACGCTATCGGCATGGACTTGCCGCGGTCCCGGTACTTTTGATAGTACATTGCAGGGCCGTGCTGCATTGGTAAAGCAAGCCAGGCAAGCTTGGTCCTGGTCTGGATCATTCCCCGGTACATACCCCAGTTTACCCATTCAGTATCTGGATCCTTTGTAACTACAACATGCCATGTGGCCAAGAACCGGCCTCCGTCGCCGTCATGGATCATGGGGGCCGGGAATTCAAAGAGGTTTACTTCCTTCCCCAGGCGAATATTTTCTTTGCAAGGTCCTGTGGAAACCACTATCGGCTTGATAGGGGTATTCTTCCGCCTGATATATTCTTCAATTATTTCCTGAGTCGGGCTGTCAGGGTCCATCCCCATGGCAATGGCTATACGGCGAAAGGGCATCCACTTGCCATTGACCTTACTTCCCCCCAGGATACCGCCGACCAGGCCGTATCCATCCGGATATCCTTTTATTTTCTCGAAATACGGGGCCGGCAATCCTTCTTCATGGGTGCGGCGGACAATGGCGCCGGCTTCAAGATTCCAGTCAACCTCTTTCTTAACACGAATAAGCTCTCCATGGGATTCCAGGCCATCAATAAATTCTCGTAAATCCATATAAGCCATAAACTGTCACCCCGCTAGATAACTTGGAATTGATGATAGGCTCCATCTGAAACACTCGGCCCAAGGTTAGATTAGATACCTTTGCAGCCCTCGATCTTTCTGCTCACCTCCTACACCGCCTGTCTTCCCGTAAACGCCATGACAATCTTCCATAACCACATATATCCTTCAACACATTGTCACCCCTATTTTTCCTGCAGCCCTCTTCAAATGACAATCTTCCATAACCACGTATATCCTTCAACACCCACCTCCTTTTGCTCCGCCCGAGATATTGACAACTGTATATTAGCAAAAAATCTTCTGTAGATCTTCAACATGAAGCTGCTAAAAGATAGCTCATCGTTAAAAAATATTTGCTTCTTTCGTAGGAATACGGCCGGGAATGAACTTGGCGTGGGCGCTACCCGTGGGAGTACATGGGGGCCTTTATTCAGTTCTTTTCTCGCTCGAATACCGCAACGACCTCGTCAGGCAAATTTGATTTCCCACTGGATGGGACGAGGCCAGGGTCCGCCGGGTACTGGCCCATTATGAAAGCCAGTCTGAAGACGAGGCGGTAGCGGAAGACGAGGCTGCCTATGCCTCGGAAGAACGCACGGACGATGCCCGGTCACTCCAAAAATCTATGGGGCAACGCAAATGCCTCTATGGATTTCTTTCCCCTGCTTTCTGCCCGTGGTATAATGACTTCATCAGACAGTATTTGCCGGAAAGGATTTTGCCCCTTGGCCGTCAATGTCTTTGACCGCAGCGTGAAGGCTCTGGCCCGGCGCTACCTAGAACCCTTTGTCAAGGTGGCCCTGGGCTCTATTGAGGATTTGACCGTGGAGACCATTGAGAATCCAGAGATCAACCTGCCGGAAAAGAGACTGGATTTCGTCTGCGGCCTCGGCAGGAGGACCAGGAATACATCCTGCACCTGGATTTCCAGCTTCAGCACCAGGCCGACATGCCAGAAAGGATGTTTACCTATAACGTCCTGCTTACAGCCTGCCACAGGAGTACGTGGTAGAATTCCGTGGCCGACCGGTCCACACCTTTCCCTATCTGGTAATCAGGCTCTGGGAGTATGCAGAAGCCATTGCCTCCGGGGAACTGAGGGAACTGGCGCCGCTATTGATCTTGCTTACCGAGGAGAAGGAGGAAAAGGTGTTGGCCCGGTCCAGGGAGTTGATCCTGGCTAGCAGAGATGAGAAATGGCGGGCCAACGCTCTATCTGCCGCTATTACCGTGGCCAGGAGGTATTTTCCCAAGGAGCTTTTGCTAAAATTTTTCCGGGAGGAGTTAAGAATGCTGCATGAAGCCGACATAGTGCAAGACTGGATTAACGAGGGCTTTGAGAAGGGTATGGAGAAGGGCATCGAGAAGGGTATCGAAAAGGGAGAAGTTAGGGCTATTCGGGAGGACATCGTTGATATGTTGAGCGAGCGCCTTGGGATGGTTAAGACAGGGATCGGCAAGAAGCTGGCGGCCATTGACGATCCGGCGGTGCTGCGCTCCCTGCACAGGAAGAGCATCAAGGTGGAGAGCGTGGAGGAGTTTTCCCGGCTGCTGGAGAAAGTATGACCAGGATCCTGCCGCATGATTAGACCGGTGCCGCCTGTCCGTTTCCTGGTTAATTGCTTTCGCTAAAATAAAAGTGAGCCATTTTGGCTCAGATTGATAATATCAAAATGAGCCACCCAGGCACCGGAATTGCGTGTAATGATATTGTCAAACTGAGCCATTTGGGCCGATTTTGCTATTGTAAACTGAGCCACTTCCCCAAACCCCTGTATACTGGAGGAAAAGCTCACAGTAGCAGGGGGTAGAAAAGGGAGTGATCAACATAAACCTTTACGAACAAATAAGATACCTGTATGCAGTAGAAAAGCTTTCTCAACGAGCCATATCCCGTAAGTTGGGTATTTCCCGCAATACGGTGAAACGTTACTGCCAGGGCGAGAACGTACCCTGGGAAGGCAAATATCGAAGGTATAAGCGCCCGGCAACCGGACCTGTGGAAGAGGTGGTCAAGGAATGGCTGGCCAAGGATAAAGCCGCACCCGCGAAACAACGCCACACCGCTGACCGCATCTACTAGCGTCTGGTGGAAGAACACGGCTTTACCGGCGCTCCTTCCACCGTTCGCAAGCTGGTACAGGAGCGGTTCCTGTCGCAGCCCCCCGGCCACGCCCAGCTTATCAATCCCCTGGGGAGTCCAAACTACCGAAGCCAGCAGGGTAAGCGGGTCGGCGCCAATGACAATGGCCACCTCAAGCGGCCTGTTGTTCGCCTCGGCCCGAGCCAGGAAGGTGGAAAGGGGCGGCGTAGCTAAAAAGATCCCCAACCTGTCAGGCCCTTTTACTTGTATCCGATGCAATCCCATCCCCCTCGCGCCGGTTTCAGGATCCCTGGCCAGGGTAAAGGCGCACGTCAGGTAAGGCCCTGCGTCCCCCTGATGATGCACCAGGGCGGGCACCATTTTGGTAACATCAATATTGGCCGTATGTACCTCCTCCTGGACCGGGGCTTGCGGCACCACCTGCGGCTCAACCGGGCAGTCAAGCCGGCGTAAAAACTCTTCTTTGATCTCATCCTCAGATACACCCAACGCCATGGCCAGCCGTGGCCTGCTCCCCAGCAGGTTTCCAACGATCTTTCTGCCCGGATAACCTTTTACCTGCTCAAAGAGCAGTGCCGGCGCCAGATGAAACCCGGCCTGCCGCAAGACGGCAGCTATCTCCATGACAGGGCTTAACTCCCGGTTAACAGTGACCAGTTCGCCAGTACCGGCAAGTTCCTGTACTGAGAACTTGATTTCACGGAGGTGGAAATATGTTTTTCCGGCGTCATAACCTAGTGCGGGCCGCCGACCAGGAAACGGTTACTGTGGCGGCTCAGCTAAAGGAAGGCTTGCAGGCCTTAAGGGATGGTAATTTCGCCGAGGCCACGCTGCAGCTCGGCGCGGATAATTGCTTAGCCGATTTGGCCGGGGAGATGAACGAATGTGTTGCAGTACTTAAGGATTTCACCCGCCAAACCATCCTTCAGGCGGCCGAGGGCGCTGTTTGTTAGAAATTCAAACGTATTTTTCAGCCCACCGCTGGATCGCTTCCACCACTGACTCCAGGTCCCTGCCCTTTTGTGTCAGTTCATACTCGATACGCACTGGCCACTCATCGTAGACCTTCCTCTGCACTACCCCGGCAGTTTCCAATTCCTTAAGCCGTTCTGACAAAATGCGGTCACTGGCCGTAGGCATCTGCTCCTGCAGATCCTTGAACCGAAGGGGGCCACCCATTAGGGCCCGGATGATCAAACCTGTCCACCGCTTTCCGAGCAGCTCCACGGCCCTCCTCGCCCTTTTGCCGGTAACGGGCCAGCCAGCGGTAGTACACCGACTTGTGCAGGCCGTACTTCTGGCAGACCTGCTCCACGGTAAGATGCTTCTCCTGGACCTCCTCCAGGACCCGTAGCTTGAAGTCCTTGCTATAGCGCTTCCGGGGCTTAGCCTGGGTTGGGGTTTCCAGTTGGGCTTCCATGGCGGTTGATCCTCCTTGGAACCCTACCTCAAGGGAGAACACTTGGGCAGTATGGTGATATCTGTCCCGCCGGTTGATGATGCCTATCCAGGCGGAAGCATCAACAAATACTGCCCTGCTCACGTTTTGCTGCCGTAAAGGTACCGCCGGAAGTTCCTAGCCGGATCCGGCGGGCCTTCTCCAATGCCGACTATGCTAAGGGCTTTAGCCACCTGTTCGGGGGTCCTTTCTGCCAGCCTGGCCAGCTCCCGTCTTAGCTCCTCGATTTCCGCCTTTTCGGGACGCTGGGTCTCGATTATCTTTTCTAGATAAGTCAGCCGGGCCTCCAAATGCTCGACCCTTTGTTTCCAGGCTCCCCATGTTTTCCCACCTCACCGCAGGTTTATGCTTTCGTAGGTCTACGCAAATTATAGCACATACCTGTGCCTCTACGCTAGTGAGTGCTCTGAAAACGGGGGCTGCGAGCAACACAAAGACCACCTGTAGCCTCAGTGATAGAGGCCAGTTTTGGCAGATGACCGGCAGTGTCTCCCGCCGTGGCCTATGAATGGACTGCGCTGCGGCGCCATGCCTGCTGCCGACGGCAAGGCCCGCTGGCGCGAGATGGAACACCCGAGCTGCCCCGGAGAAGGATAGCCCTGGCTGAGATGTGCCCCGACGGGCTCCAAGACGCGCGAGGTGAGGAAACAAGGCAGGCGTGCCTACCCAAGGGTCATGCCTTGCATCACCATTGGTACATCAACCCTGTGCAGCACATTTTCCCTTGCCCGCCGTTAATTGTAAAGAAGGGGCGGAAGGCAAGCCAGTCAAGGGCCGCAAAGCGGGCCGAAGGCTTTACCCTTGACTGGCGCAGCCGCCCGGTCCTATAATCCAGGCCGAGGCGGGCTGGAGATAGTTTTCTGCTCTTTGACAATCTACCTCCTTGTCAGGGTGCAGAGGGCAATAGGTGAGCTGGCTTAAACGACGGTTGCTCAGCCTGATATACGTGGGTTGGTTACCACAAGACCTTTATGCGTCGGGAGCTACCTCGGTCTAAAGGCGTGCATCAGGATCTAAACTCCTGGCACATAGGAAAGCCGAGGCTTCTCCTTCCCGCAGCCGAACTCATCTACTGCCCACTACACCCTGACCATGATTATCTCTTGGGTTACCTATCTGCAACTACACTTTAACAACAATTAAGCCACCTGATGTTCGTTTTGTTTTTTTGTTTCCTGGGCTATGGCCCACATGAACCCCAACAACTCCCTGGCTACGGCTACTGCTGCCACCTGATTAGGTTTACTCCTGCCGCTTAGACGGCGGAATTTGAGATTTAAACGATGTTGTGCTTGCCAGGAGATAGCCTTAATACGCTCTGGTAATCCTTCTTGCCGTTTCTTTAATCTGGCACCTACTGCGGGTAAGTAACGATAATTCCAAGCAGCTTCTACTACTACCCGGCGTAAATGGGCGTTACCGGACTTGGTTATTGATCCTCGGTGGTGGCTACCTCCGCTGGAGTACTCACTTGGTACCAAGCCAGCATAAGACATCAGTTGCCGTGGGGAAGAAAATCGGGTCAGATCCCCTACTTCGGCGACCACAGTGGCGGCTGTGATCAAGCATACGCCCCGCATGGCTTGAAGTGCGGCTATAATCTGCGCCTGCTCGCAGGTTTGGGCCAGTTCTGCAATCTCAGCCTCCAGGCGTTTAGCCATGGCTTCAGCTTCGTCCAGAGCATGGAGATATTCTCTCAATACCATGGCCTGAGCCGGCTGTTCAAACCGCAAACCCTCTAACCATTGCCGGTGCTTGACGGTCCATGCATTAACACCTGCGGGAGGCCGTAACTCGAGCCGTAACAGAAACTTGCTGATCTGGTGGCGCTTGCGTAAGACATCCTCCTTGGCATCTTCCCGGGCCCGGGTGAGGTCTCGCAGTGCTTCCTGATTTTCATCCGGTACCCATACCGGGGTGAGTTCTCCGCTGCGTAAAAATCGGGCCAACTTCTTGGCATCCCGCCGGTCAGTTTTCACCCGGTCCCCCGCGCGCTGCGGTACCAGGGATGGGGCTGCTACTATACACTCGGCGCCCATGGCTTTCAGTTGGCGGTAAATACTATAACCACAGGGACCAGCCTCGTAACAGAAAAACAGATTCTCTGGCGTACCAAGCTTACGAACCAGTTTGGCCAGGGCTTCCGGACGGTTGAGAATTATCCCGAGAGACTCGGCTGTTTCCTGCCCCGGTCTAATTACCGCAACTGCGATCGTATCTTTGTGTACATCCAGCCCAACATAAGTGGTATAATTCATGGTACCGGCCTCCTTAGCTTGTAGCTCTGTGATGGCACTGATTGTACCATCATAACCTACGTAGCGCTAGTGAGGGCCGGCCCCTCCATTATGTCTACTATAATTGCGGACATCGAAGTAGCGTGGTGTCAACTGGTGGTTAGGCGAACGGTTTCTGCCTTGCGCGCTTGCCGCTCAGGTGATATATTAATTTTGGGGGCTTCCGGGTGAAGATAAATGGGATCATCTGGCTACCAAGCGTCATAGATAAGCTCCTCCGTAAGCATGCCTTAACTCAAGAGGAAGTAGAGCAGGTTTTTGTCAACGGTCCCCAGTATCGATTTTTAGAACGCGGGAAAATCGTAGGGGAAGACGTCTATGCTGCGTACGGGCGTACCGATGCCGGTCGCTATGTAACGGTAATCTTCATCCTTAAATCCGGCAAGGCGTTGGTAATTACCGCAAGGAACATGGACTGGAAGGAGCGACGACAATATGGTAAATAAACGGTCCATGCCGATGCCCGAGAATATGAGTATCAAAGAGGCCTCAGACTTCTGGGATACCCACAGCGTCGCAGATTACCCGTCACATGTGGTGGAAATGGAATATGAGCCAGGGGAACACATCATTTTGTTTCCCATTCAGGAGGATCTGGCGGCCCAACTTAGCGAAAAGGCTAGAGAGAAAGGCATATCCGTAGAGGTGCTGGCGAACCTTTGGCTTCGCCAGAAACTCGGGGAAGGGTCGTCATAGACCCCACGCCTAAAGGCGGGGGCTTGCCGGAGAGTAACTTCTCTGTCAAAGTTGGGAAAGAAAAAGGGCCGGCAGCCACTCGCCGCCGGCAACCTTTCCGGTCATCTTAGCATGTCCCTACAGGTTTCTTCCCCGCTCCCCGTCAACGCCTGCCTTCGGCCCGGGAAACGGGTGGCGGCTGCCGCGGTAACCGGTGGACTAGCGGGGATCATGTACGGGAAACAGGGAGGCTTACCCCCGCAGGGTAGCCACCAGGCGCCTGGGATGCAGGAAAAGGTCCAGGGCGTCGCCGATGCCGGCCACCACCACGTCGGCGGCGGCCAGGGTGGACGGGTAGCAGCCCTCCCGGCCCAGAATGGCTATGCCCAGGGCCGCGAGCCTGAGCATGGCCTCGTCGTTCCGGCCGTTGCCCACGGCAGCAGTATGTTCCGGCCCCAGCCGGCGGATAAACTCCGCCTTGGCTGTGCCGGTGGCATCTCCGGTCAGGATCTCTACCGTTACCGGCAGCCCGGCCATCTCCGAGCGCACCAACCCGAAGGTATCGGCCGTGAGGACGTAGATGGCGAAACCGCCTCCCGCCAGGCCTTCCAGTTTCTGCCGGGTATCCGGTCCCAGGTGACCGTCCACCGCCAGTGTCCCGTTGAAATCAAAGACTATGCGGCTGATGGCAAGCTCGCCCCAGCCGGGGATGCTTATCTCCATTTCCCTCTCCTCACCCTTTACCCTGCGCGGCCTGGCAAAACTCCGTGACCGCCTTATTTTTCTTCATTATGAGACCTCCATGCCGCCGGCGCGGCACCAGCCTCATTCCCTCAGTTTAGCACTGATCCCTTCTGGGCGCCAGTGCCAGGTCTACTGTTCCTGCGGTTATATTCATCCTTATCCCCTTCCGGCTTCGCCTTCATACCTGCAGGCGGGGAAGGTCGCCCCATAGTGTTCATTTCTGCAGGCACGGATCCCTTTGGCTTCACAGGCACGCCCTTTTCTTCAGGGCCCATGCGCTGCAGCGGTTGCCGGGAAAGCTCCTGACTTGTGAGATCTCTTGCCCCTCCTGAGTTCAACTCCTGCCGGTCGGTTTTGGCCTTTCCGGCACCCGGCGGGTGCACCGGCCCCCCTCCAGCCCCCGGCTCCCATGAATTTCCCGGCCGCCCGGGAATGGTTGTTTCCCCATGGTCAAGCGGTGACTCCGGAGGCCCTGCCGGAACCTTGCTCCCAGGCCCTGTGGATTTGCCCTGGTTACCGGGCATACCCTGCATTTTCTCCCCAGGAACCCACTTTTCCGGCCCAGATGCGGTCGAATCTTTACCTCCGGTGATTTTATCCCGGCCCGGCGGCACTTCCGGGGAGCGGCCCGGCATACGGTCACCGGGGACCGGCGGCCCGGCAGTATCTCCCGCCCCCTGGCGGACCTCCCGCATGATCACCGGCATTTTCTTTTCCTTCACGGGTGGCAACGCAGACAGGAGATCCTCGATCCTCTCCCCCTGCTCGGCTTCAATATCCCTTAAGCTCATGTTCTTGAGCCTATCAGACGCGATGTCTTTACCCTTTCCGGCCAGGGCCTGCCCCAGGGCATATTTCCCGGGGGAAAGGCCGGACTGTACCGCCTCTTGCCTCGCCTCCCCGGGCAGAGCCGCCGCCACTACCCGGGCAGGTACGGCCTGCGCCTGGAGCGCGCGCTCAGTCACATCTGCCACTTCAGCCGCCAGTAACGGCCTCTCCTCTCGCCCGCGGGCCGGGACCACAGCCAGCAGCACCACCCCGTCGTGATCCTTCCTCAGATACCCCTGCTCTACCGCCCGCTTCAAAACGGCCTCCAGCCCTTCATCCACGGACAAACCCTCGATCTCAAGACCTGCTACCATTGGCCTAGCAGCTTCATCCAGAGCCGTGACCGCCAATATCCGCTCCTCCCCGTCCACCGCCAGTTGCAGGCTGGGGTTGATGTCCAGAGAAACGTAGGCCACAGCCCGGGCCGGGCTTAGCAGGAAAAACTGGCTCAGCAACAAGACGGCCAGGGCCAGAGAGGCCACCAGCAACCAGGCCCGGCGCGGCATGCCTTCCGCCAGGGTTACCTCGATCTCTTCCCCCACCCCGGCTCCACCAGCAGGCAGCGGCACGCGGCGGAACTGACCGTCAGGGGTCAGAATGACGCAGGTGCGATCTCCCCCCTTTTCCATTACCAGCCCTCGACAACTGGCCATATGCCCACCGCCTTTTAACATGAAACTACGAAACCGCGATTTCACAGCAGACCGGAAGTGACCGGAAATCTGCTCAGCCGGGCAGCCTGCCGAGTCTCCCCTCGACTGCGCCCTGCCTGCGGTCCGCACGCCATTTCCCTATCCCCTCAGGTAGGAGTACAGGTAAGTAAACTCCTCCGGTTGGCCCAGGATGAGGCTCACCGCCACAATATACTTACGCCCCTTTTCCAGGGTCTTGCGGGGAATGCCGCTGGCCAGGGACAATTCCACTAACGGCAGTTTCTTTTTTGCCACCAGGTGCTGAAACAGTTCCTGGTGCTCCGCCAAAGTCCGGGCCGCCCGCAACATTAGCTGCCGGGAATCGCGGTGCTTGGGCGAAACTCGCGCCAGCTCAGCCAGGCTGAGGCCAAACTCCTGAAGCACGGCCGCATAAGCCGAAATTTCCGCGGCCCTTTCCGCGGCGGCCATCTCCCGGTCGTACTTTTCCCGGGCCAGCTCGGCCTCCGGCCAGGTACCGGCCGCTTCCAGCCCCAGGATAAACCGCTCGCGCTCCCTGGTTTCCCGCCGCAGGAAGTCCACCAGGCGACTGCGCACCACCTGGCGGGCATAAGCCAGGAAGGGAACGCCACGGCTCGCGTCGTAGCGGTCAATGGCTTCGTTGAAGGCCAGCAGGGCCACGCTCAATTCCTCGTCGCGTCCCCACTCCAGGAAACGCCGGCAGGTGGCACTGGCCACCTTTTGCACCCAGGGCCTGTGCTCGGCCAGGACCTGCTCACGCGCCAGGGCATCGCCCAGCCTGGCCCTGGCCACCAATTCTTCCGCACCGGGTGGTGGGCCCACCCGCCCCACCAGCCTTTCTCACCCGTACACTAATGTTATACGACGCCGGTCGAGTTTTTGCAGGGGTCTTCGGTAGCAGCAAGATATACCATTACGAGCAGACCACGGGATGCCTGCCCAGGCTTTCACGCTACTTATTTCGCTGCGCTCCCCAGTTCTCCTCCACTTCAAGTCCGCTTCAACGGTCTCCTGGGACCGGCCGGTAAACTGTGTTATAATTAACCGGAGACGGCACCAGGAAAAGGAGGAGCCTTGTGGGGAAGAAACGGATCAACCATCTCAACGATCTCAACGGCTCGGAGTGGCTCTACTGGACCGATTCCCTGTACATCACCAGCTATCCGCCGGACGTCACCCACGCGCTGCGCAAGGCCCACGGCGCCATGAAGCCGCCTGAGGTCATGGCCGAGATCATCAGCTTTTTCACCCAAAGGGGGCAACTGGTGCTGGACCCTTTTGCCGGGGTAGGCGGGACCCTTCTGGGCGCGGCCATGACCCGGCGGCAGGCCATCGGCTTTGAGCTTAACCCGGCCTGGGTGAAGATATATGAAGAAATCAAGGCCGGGTTTATGGTCCAGGACGGGCAACTGGTAGAGGCTGACAACCGGCCACGGCCAAACAGGGCCACCTCAGGTGAGTGGCTTCCCCGCCAAAAGGATCCAGGCCCAGCCGGCTCTGGTCCTGGTACCAAGGGTAGCGGTACCAGCCAGCTTGCCACCCAAAGCGGCACCTGGCCCATCACCGGGGAAATGCGCCAGGGGGACTGTCTGGAACTTCTTAAGGAGCTTGGTGACGAAAGCGTGGAGGTGGTGGTCACTGACCCCCCTTACGGGGCCCAGCATGGGGCCACCGGCTTTGCCGCCGAGACCAATTTTAATATGCTGAATGCCGGCGAAACCGCCGACTTCGGCAACGCGCCTGACTTTGAGACCTACCTGGAGCTGATGCACCGCTTCGGCCTGGAGGCGCATCGGGTCCTCAAGCCGCAAAAATACCTGATCATCATGGTGGGCGACCGTTTCCGAGCCGGTGAGTACGTGCCCCTGGGCTACCTGGTGGCCGAGGAGATGCGCCGGGTAGGGTTCAGGTTCAAAGGCCTTAAGATCTGGAGCAACAAGGCCACCCAGCGGCCCCTGAAACCCTACGCCGTCCTCTCGAGCTTTGTACCTAACATAACGCATCAGAACATTTTGATCCTGAAGAAGGAGTGAGGGCGGCCACAGGGGGCCGCGGGGCCGCCCCTACGGTTGCCACCGGCCCGGGTTTTGGTTATAATGGATGCGTAAGGCTTAGTGACCACCACCGAAAGGACGATAGGCGTGCCACCACCGGAAATGTCCTTAAACCACCTGATGGCTTCTCTCTCCTTTTGCCTGGACTTTGTCAGCCAGGGCCTGGACCGCCACCACCAGCGGGTAACCTTTACCTCTCTGGTCTTGGCTGAGGCCCTGGGTCTTACCAATGCGGATAAAGCAGCCGTCTTTACCGCCGGCATCGTCCATGATGCCGGGGTGAGCTCGTGGCGGGAAAAAAGCACCCTGAAGCAGTTTGACGTGGATACCCCGTGGGACCATTGCCAGCGAGGCTTTGACCTCCTGCGCGGAACCAGCCTGCTCGCCCCAGTGGCCGAGATAGTCCTCTGCCACCATGACCGCTGGGCCGCCGACAACCGTTCCGGTAAAAGCGGCCGGGATATTCCACTGGCCGCCCGCATCATCCACCTGGCTGACCGGGTAGACGTGCTGCTGGAACCAAGCATCTACGTCCTTTACCAGCGGGAAAACATCCTCGCGGCTATTGCCAGGCTGGCCGGCCGGGTATTCGACCCGGACCTGGTATCCTTGCTCACAGAGGTTTCGTCCCGGGAAAGCTTCTGGCTGGACCTCACCTCACCTTTTCTCCTCCGCCGGCTGTCCGAATACCCCTTGCCTTCTCTGGCCCCTACGAATAGCCAGGTACTCCTGGACCTGAGTAACCTATTTGCCGGCATCATTGACGCCAAAAGCCCATTTACCCACCGCCACAGCCGCGGGGTGGCCCAGGCAGCCGAAACTTTGGCTGCAGACATGGGCTTCAGCGTCGAGGAGCAGGCGCGGGTGCGGGTGGCGGGCCTCCTCCACGACCTGGGGAAGCTTTCGGTCCCGGATGAAATCCTGGAAAAACCCGGGCCGCTGACCCCAGCGGAGTTCGCTGTTATCAGGCAACATACATACTACACTTACCACATCCTGCGGGAGGCCGGAAGCCCGGACCCTATCCCGGCCTGGGCCGCCTATCACCACGAAAAGCTGAACGGCTCCGGCTATCCTTTCCACCTTGACGCCAGCCAACTGTCTCCCGGGGCCAGGCTGATGGCTGTGGCCGATACCTTTACCGCCCTGCGCGAGGACAGGCCGTACCGCCCGGGCATGCCACGCCCCCAGATTGAGAAGATAATGGAGGAACAGGTAGAGAGCGGCGCCTTCGACCCGACCGTGGTGGACGTTCTCCTGGCCAACTACCGACATTTGGAGGAGCTCTGGGCAACCCTACAATAAGGGGGTTATCTTTGCCCTGCTCCGGGCGGAAGAAGTAAACATGATGCGTAACTGCTCAGCCACCCTGTCGCCAATAAGCGAAACCGAGAGGCCCCGGCCGGGATGCTCCTTGCGCCTCACTCCGTACAGCTTTCAGGGCAGACCCCCATGCCACCCAGGTGGCACCAACAGAGGATGAAAAAGGAGCGGTGGCAGAGACGGGAGTTAAGATCAGGAATCGGCGCAGCCGGTTCCTACAAGTGTCCCACCTCCCACCTCTATTTTCAGGGTAGTTACCATGATCCTATACCCGTGGTCAGCTCCTACTCCCGGGCCAGCATTTCGGCGCGGCCGCGGCCGCGACCGAGTTCGGCAATGCGTACCGGGATCACCTTGCCCTCCATCTCCCCAGCCCCGACGACGGCCAGCTTGGCTTTGCCCACCACGGCCACCCCATCTTCGGGGTGGCGCTTGTCCCGCGCCTTGATGCTCACCGGGATGACATCCTGGGGCAGTATGGGCAGGGGCTCCCTCGTATTTGTGAGGGGGAGTATCTCTACTCTCTCCAGTTCAAAGCCGGCAACGCCGTGCAGTACCACTTGCTTGCCGATCTTAACCTCGAGATCGGCAAGGGCGCGGCCGTCATGGCCGAGCAAGGCCGGCACCATCCGGGGATGGACCCGCACCAAAAAAGCCGGTTCCTCAGCTTGACCGGCCTGCGCCGCGAGTTCGGATCTCACGGTCAGGGCTAGGGCCAGGGGGCTGGTCACCCGCCCACGGCCGTCGCACGACGGGCAGATTTGCTGATAGACAGGACGGGGAAAACCAGCAATTTGCTGCCTAGTAATTTCCACCAAACCCGAAGGGGTCATGCCCCACAGTCGGGTCCTGGCCCGGTCCCGGACCAGCTCGGCCCCCAGCACCTGCAGTACTTTCTGCCGTTCAGCCGGATTGACCGTCCCGACAAAATCAACTACCACCAGGCCGCCGATCTCCCGCAACCGCAGTTGCCTGGGGATTTCCCGGGCTGCCTCGATGTTAGTTTCCAGGGCGGTTTCGGCCAAACCACGGCCGCCGGTATTGCGACCGGTATTGACATCAATGGCCGTCAGGGCCTCGGTCTGGTCAATGACCAGATACCCGCCGCATTCCAGCCAGACCTTCCGCTGCACCGCCTGATGCCATTGTCGCCAGACATCACGCCGGCCGAAGAGGTCGCCCGGGGATAACTCTACTCCTTCGGCCAGGACAGGCGCCAAGCGTTCGACTATAGATGCGGTCCGCTGCCGCAGCCCCATGGTATTCACCTGAATGGTGGTCGTGCCGTCCAGGTAATCCCGGATGACCCTTTCCAACAGGTCCGATTCCCGGTATATCAGGGCCGGAACCGCGGCCTGGCCGGCCTGTTCCTGGACCCGCTCATAAAGCTGCTGCAACCCCGCCAGATCCTGCACCATGTCCTCCCGGGTACACCCGCTGGCAGCGGTACGGACTATCAAGCCGGCCCCTGAGGGTTTAATTTCCGCGGCCAGGGCGCGCAGACGCTCCCGCTCCCGGTTGGGCCGGATGCGCTGCGAAACCCCGATCTGATTGCGGCCAGGAAGAAGCACCAGGGAGCGACCCGGAAGGCTGAGGCGCATGGTGACCCTGGCTCCCTTCTCCCCAGCCGGCTCCCTTTTCACCTGGACCAGTACCTCTTGTCCCCGCTTAAGCAACTGCCCTATCCTTTTCCCCGGGCGCCAGCCAGCCACGTCTTTGATGAACAGAAAAGCATTCTTGCCCAATCCCAGATCCACAAAAGCCGCTTCGAGGCTGGAAACGAGATTGGTCACCTTCCCTTTGTAGATGCTACCGCGTAACGGGGCCTCCCCTGAACCGGCAAAAATCTGTACCAGCCGCTCGTCTTCCAGAATGGCTATCAACAACTGGCCGGCTTCCTGGTGTACCAGTATCTCCTGAGACAAAAGAATTCACTCCTATCCAAGCGGGAGCCACTGCTCCCTTTCACGGGTCAAAAGGGCCAGGCGGTGAGAACGCACGGCCTTCAATGGCAGGTCGCCCCTGGCTGCCAACTGCTGGCAAACCTCCTCCGGCCGCACGTGTAACCGGCTGCCGGCGGCCAAAACCATCTCCAGGCTGACCCCGCCGCTCTGCCCTTCCCCGCGGAGTTCGTAAATCCCGGGGCGGATGTCTTTTACCTTGGTTCCCTTGGGCGTAGTCCGCTCCACCGGCAGACTCGCAGCCGCCAGGACCCGGTCAATGGCCTCCCTGACGCTCTTATCCTCCACCGCACCCGCCGCAGTTTGTAGCCAAACGCGCCAAGCTGCTCCTTCTACCCGCGCCATCAGGGACCGGCCCTCCTGAGCCGCAGGCACTACCTGCAGTACCTCGAGGCCCTCAGGCATCTGGGC
Source organism: Clostridia bacterium (assembly GCA_004347685.1). Lineage (GTDB taxonomy): Bacteria > Bacillota > DSM-521 > Neomoorellales > SLTJ01 > SLTJ01. Next base: position 86,338 of record SLTJ01000016.1, on the reverse strand, counting down.
CTGAAGGCGCTCACGCACCTCTCCCGGCCGGCCAAAAGTAACCATTTCCATCTGCATCAGCTCGCCCTCGCTACTGGCCCCCACTTCCAAGGGGGCGGCAAAGGAGATTGCCGGCCGCGGGTTGTATCCCTGGCTGTATTTGACCGGTAACTGCGCCCGCCGCAGGGCCCGCTCGAAGAGCCGCACCAGCTCCAGGTGGGAAAGAAAGCGGGCCGGCCCTACCTTGGCATACTTGACGATATAAGAAGGGATATGACCATCTCCTTAATCCCCTGGCCCGTCCCCGGTGGCCAGACGGAGGTCCACGTCCAAGCGCGGGCAGACACCACACCCCGGACACCTGTTCCAGCGGCAATCGGGCGTAAATTCACCCGCCAGGGCGCGGCGGTGTTCCCGGCGCAGGAAGGCCCTGGTAACGCCCAGGTCCAGATGCTCCCAAGGCAAAACCTCGTCATCCGGGCGGCGGCGGTGGGCATAGAACGAGGGATCCAGCCCGGACGCGGTCATAACCGCCATCCAGCCAGCGAAGTCGAAGCGCTCGCTCCAGGTCTCCAGGTAAAAGCCGCGCTGCCAGGCCAGCTTTAGAGCCCGGCCCAACCGCCTGTCCCCCAGGGCCAGCACCGCTTCCACCAGGCTCGAGCCGGGGTCGTGCCAGCTAAAATTGATCCCCTTCCGGCCCAGGCGCGCCCGGAGAAACGCCTGCTTTTCCCGCAATACCTCCTGAGCCTCCTGGGGCTCCCACTGGAAAGGGGTTCCGGGCTTGGGCACAAAAGTGGAAACGCTCACCGTCACCTGAGCCCGGCGCGCATGCTGCCGTCCCAGGTGCAGCACCTGGTAAGCCGTCTCCACCAGGCCCTGCAAATCCTCCTGGGTCTCCGTGGGCAACCCGATCATGAAATAGAGCTTGACCCGATCCCAACCGGCGCTGAAGGCGGCTTCCACCGCCTGGTAAAGGTCTTCCTCAGTCACGCCTTTGTTGATAACATCGCGCAGCCTCTGCGTCCCGGCCTCTGGGGCCAGGGTGATGCCGCCCCGCCGTACCTGGCGCACGAGTTCGGCCAGCCGGACGCCAAAACTGTCAGCCCGGAGGGAAGGGAGTGAAACGTTCACCCGCTGGCCGGCATAGGTAGCGAGCAGGTCCCGGCAGAGGGGTTCGGCCTGGGAGTAGTCGGCCGTGCTGAGGGACACCAGGGAGATTTCCTCCTGGCCGGTGTGCTCCAGCAGTTCCCGCGCCTTCTGCTTTAGAACTTCAGGCGAACGCTCCCGAACTGGGCGGTAGAAGATGCCGGCCTGGCAGAAACGGCACCCCCGGGTACACCCCCGCATCACCTCCAGCATAGCCCGGTCGTGGATGACCTCCCCAAAGGGAACAATAGGCCGGGTGGGGAAATAGCCACGGTCCAGGTCGGGCAGCACCCTCCGGGTGACCTGGGCCGGCACCCCTTCCCGCTCGGGCTCCACCCCCCGCACCCTCCCATCTGGAAGGTAGGTAACCCGGTAGAAGGAGGGGACATATACCCCGGTCAGTCTGGCCAGGCGGAACAGCAGTTCCTGACGGGAATCACCCCCTTCCTCCTTCCAGGCGCTCACCACTCCAAGAATCTCCACCAACACCTCCTCCCCATCCCCGAGGACAAAGGCGTCAAAAAAGGGGGCCAGCGGTTCGGGGTTGGCCGTGCCCGGACCACCGCCAATAACCAGGGGATGCCCGTACCGCTTCTCGGCTTCCGGAGGTATATGACCCATGGCCAGCACCGCCAGGATAGTTGTATAACAGAGCTCGTAGGGAAGGGTAATGCCGACCACATCAAAATCTCCCAGCGGGCGGTGGGATTCCAGGCTGAAAAGGGGTTGACCGCCTTCCGCCAGGAGCCGGGCCATATCCGGGCCCGGGGCAAAAACCCTCTCCAGGAGCCAGTCGGGGTTATCGTTTACCTGCCCGTAAAGGATGGCCAGGCCGAGGTGGGACATCCCCACCTCGTAGAGATCGGGAAAAACAAAGGCCATCCTCACCTTGGCTTTATCCCAATCCTTGTGGATGCTGTTATACTCGGTTCCCAGATAGCGGCTGGGCCGTTCCACCCGGGAAAGAACTTCCTCCCAAAAAGGCTCCACTCGTTGTTCGGTACCTCTTTCCTTCAATAGATGGCAGAAGATGGCAGACGGATGGCGGATGGATGGCGATAGAAGTCTCTTCCCAATATAGTATAAAGAATCCTGGCTCCGGATAAAAGCCCGGAAAAGAAAAAAATACGCGGCAACCCGGCCTGGCCCCAAATCGCCGCCTTCCGCTCCCCGACGCCCGGCAATCACTACCAAGTGAGGATACTCTCAGCCACCCGGCGACCGGCAGGCCTGGACAGGGATAGAAAGTCATAGCCAAAAGTTGCATATTTTCACCGGGAAAGCATATCTGTAAAGTAACAAGGACAGGCATAAGAGAGGTGAGATCATGGCCAGCCAAACCCCACCCATGAATGGGACCGGCATGCCTCCCAGGCGGCACCGCTCGGCCAGGTTCTGGCCCCGTCTAGGCTGGCAGGCCGGGGGTACCGCCATCTTGCTGTTGCTGCTCGTGGTGCTGCTGCAGACTTCCGCACCCGGAGCCGCGTTAGTCCGCTCCTACTTTGGCCGGGAAGCCGAACACGACTGGTTTCCCCGGATGGAGGGCTGGTTTCGCAGCGCCCTATGGCTGGATACCTTTGACCGCTGGGCTTTTCAGGAAACAGAAACCCCAAGTGTGGTCGTGACTGCCAGCCCGCCGGCTCTGCCGGTAGAAGGAACCATTACCAGACCTTTTGGATCCCTGCCCTCGCCAGTGGATAGCCGGCAAATCCCCCACAATGGCATAGATATCACGGCCCCACCTGGTACGGCCGTGAAAGCCGTAGCCGCAGGAAAAGTTCTCCGGGTGCAGGCCGAGGCCGGGCTGGGCCTGGTGGTGGAGCTGGAGCACAGCCCGGGGTTCTCTACCCGCTATGCCGGTCTTGCACCGCAGGTGGTTGAGGGCGAGCCAGTGAGGAAGGGACAGACCATTGGCACCACCCTGGCGGACCGGCCCCTGCATTTTGAAATGTGGCGGAACGGCACGCCGGTAAACCCCCTGCCCTGAAAATGAGAGGTGAGAGGTGGGAAGTGGGAGGTGGGAGGTGGGACACTTGTAGGAACTTGCTACGCAAGTTCCAAATCGAAATCCACGCCTCCTACCCCACCGCCGTTTTCATCCTCTGTTGGTGCCATCAATGGTGGCATGGGGGTCTACCCTGAAATTAGAGGTTAGAGGTTGGATCAAAACATCGTCCTCAGGCTGCGTACCCGGACGTTTAGAACCAGCCCCAGGGCGAGCAAATTGCTGAGCATGGAACTGCCACCGTAGCTAAAAAGCGGCAGGGGAATGCCGGTGATCGGCATCAGGCCGATGGTCATGCCCACATTCACCAGGACATGAAAAAGGAACATGGCCGCCACCCCGCCGGCGAGGAGGGCGCCATAATCGTCCCGCGCCTTCCGGGCCGCCTCCAGACAGCGCCAGATCACTATTAAATACATGGCCAGCAGGAAAGCGCTGCGGAAGAAGCCTAGCTCTTCCCCGACCACGGAGAAAATAAAGTCGGTGTGGGGCTCGGGGAGAAACTCCAACTGGGACTGGGAGCCATTACCTAGCCCCTTGCCCCACAGATACCCTGAGCCCACCGCCACTTCAGACTGGATAATATGGTAACCGGCACCCCGGCCCCCCATGCCATCGGCATAAGGATCCAGAAAGACCACCAGCCGCTGCACCTGGTACTCCTCCAGAGGCAAAGGGAGGCCCCAGTGGAAATGGCCTACCAGGACCAGGACGAGCGCCAGGAAGACCGCGCCCACCATGCTTCCCAGCACAGCAATATTGGCTCCCGCCAAGAACAGCATACCCACCATAATAACCACCAGCACCATGGCCGTGCCCAGGTCGGGCTGGCGAAAAACAAGCAACACCGACGGCACGACAAAGAGAAAAACCGGCAAGAAGTCCCTCAGCCGGTTTAACCTTCCCTGCCGCCGGGCGAGAAAATAAGCCAGGGTAACGATGAGCAAAAGCTTGCTGAATTCCGAGGGCTGGAAAGCAAAGGGGCCGAGGTCAATCCAGCGCTGGGCGCCCTTGGCCGCAGTACCGACAAGAAGCACTGATCCCAGCAGGGCCAGATTGACCAGGTAGAGATAGGGCGCCATCCTCGCCAGGGTTTTGTAGTCAAAGATCAGGGTAATAATCACCAGGCCCAGGCCGATGCCCGCCCATAAAGCCTGCCTCTCGGTATAATAGAACGGGTCATCGGCCAGGCCGGCCGCGGCGCTGCTCAACACCACCAGACTCATGGCCACAATGATACCAACAGCAGCCAAGAGAAGAAAATCAATGTTCTTGAGGTCTTTTCTGGTCAACACCGGTTATTCCCCCGGACCATTATAACCTATAGTTCAGGGGACATCTACTGGCAGCAGACGGAAGGGCTGGCTCACGAGACGTGCTGGGGCAGATCGGTTTTCAGCCGCAATACCGGGATACTTGCCATCAAGGCGACGGAATTCTTTTCCCGGGTAAGGCTGACCTCTACTGCCGTGGAATCAACTTCCATATACCTGGATATCACCTGTAGCAAGTCCTCTTTCAGGGCTTCGAGAAAACTTGGCGAAACCCCGGCCCGGTCATGCACCAAAACCAGGCGTAGCCTTTCCGTGGCTATCTCCTTGCTACCCTGGCCCCGCCGTAACCAGCGCATAATTATCTCCAGCAATGCCCCACCCCCTAACTAAGCCCTATCAGCCGGCGCAGGCGACCCATAAAGCCATTTCCACTTGCCAGCTCGACCATGGGCACAGATTCCCCGGCCAGCCGCCGGGCGATGCGGTAAAAGGCTTGTCCGGCCCTGGAATTGCGGTCGAGGACAGCCGGCTCGCCCCGGTTGGTAGAAACAATTATGTACTCATCCTCCGGCACCACCCCCATAACCTCCACCGCCAGAATATCCATGATGTCCTCCATGTCCATCATGTCGCCCTTTTTTACCATCTGGCTGCGCAGCCGGTTGATGATGATGCCGGGATTGCTGACCTCGGCGGCTTCCAGCAAGCCGATTACCCGGTCGGCGTCCCGCACCGCTGCCACTTCGGGAGTAGTCACCACCACCGCCTTTTCGGCGCCGGCAATGGCATTCTTAAAACCCTGCTCGATTCCGGCCGGGCAATCAATAAGCACGAATTCGTGCTCGGTGGCCAGTTCCTGGCACAGTTCGGCCATTTGCGGCGGAGTTACCGCCGTCTTATCCTTGGTCTGGGCTGCTGGCAAAAGGTAAAGATCGTCAAAACGCTTATCCTTGATCAGGGCCTGCTTCAGGCGACAGCGGCCGTGTACCACGTCTACCAGATCATAGACGATACGGTTTTCCAGCCCCATCACCACGTCCAGGTTCCGCAGGCCGATATCAGTGTCCACCAGCACCACTTTATGCCCCATGAGGGCCATGGCCGTCCCCAGGTTGGCGGTGGTGGTGGTCTTACCTACCCCCCCCTTCCCGGAGGTAATGACGATAACTTCTCCCATACAACTTACCCCTCCCTGTGCTGGCCGAACTTCTCAATGATGACCATACCGTTCTTGACCCGAGCTATTTCCGGTTCTTCAGGAACGAATTCCTGCCCGTCCGGCGGGCGGGTGATGTGGTGTGCGATGCGCAATTGCGACGGCCGCAGGCGAAAGGCCACCACCACTGCCGCTTCATTACCGCCGACCCCGGCATGGACCGTACCCTGGAGCGTCCCTAAGACCAGGATGTTGCCCCCGGCCACAATCTCGGCCCCGGGGTGCACATCCCCCAGCACCACTACATGGCCCGCATAGGAAACGCTCTGCCCGCTGCGCAAAGTGCGTTCCACCAGTACCGCGCCCATATCTTCAGGGGAAGAATTCAAGGCATCCATTTCTCCTTCTCCTGTCCCACCTACTTGTTTTCTTTCTCCACGCTTGCAGGTAAATCCTGCTAGGATTAGAAAAAATATCTGTCGTTACCTGGCAGATGAGGTCAGGCCAAAGTACTGCTGGTAAACGGCCTTGGCCACCTTGGCTGCTGAGCCGCTGCCGCTTTCGCCGTATTCAATGATAATGGCCATGGCTATTCTCGGGTGGTCATAGGGGGCAAAGGATACGAACAAGCCGTGCTGCAGTTCGTGGCCTTCGGCATCCCGCAAGCCGGTCTGGGCCGTACCCGTCTTACCGGCAACCTTGATGTCAGGAGGAAAATCGCGAAAGCTGCTGTAAGCCGTCCCGCCGGGCTGGGTTACCTGCAGCATCCCGTAGCGTACCTCAGCCATGGTCTGGTCGGATACCTCGACCCGGTGTACTTCCTCGGGGCCGAATTCGGCCAGCACTTCGCCCTGGGGAGAAATAATCTTCTGCACCAGGTATGGCCGCATCTGGTGGCCGCCGTTGGCCAGGGTGGCTACATAGTTCGCCATTTGCAGCATGGTATAGCTGCTGGCCCCCTGGCCGATAGAAGTATTTAAGGTGTCAAAGGTTTGCCAGCTCGTGTCAAAATCAAATTGAATCTGGTACTGGCTCCTGATCCTGGCTTCTTCCCGCTGCTTTTCTTCTTCCAGGGCCACCCTCTCTCCCGCCGCGGCACCGGCCGTCCGGGCTTGATACTTCTGCTCCAGGGCCTGCAACTGATTGGTCAAGCTATCCTGGTGATAGGCGGTATAATATTGCTTCTTCCACTCCGGGCTGGGCAAGAGCCCGGCCGCCTCGCCAGAAATATCCCGGGCTCCGGTCGGCCCCCCCAGGCCGAACTCCCGGGCCACCCGGTCAATGGCCTCAATGCCAGCCAGGTAGCCGGCATTCTGAAAATAGGTATTGCAGGAAAGGGCAAACCCACGATACAGGTTGATACCCGGACCGTGCACGTCCCAGCACTTGATATACGGCTTTACCCAGTAATACCCGGGACAGGTAATGGTAGTGTCAGGTGTGACGGCGCCGGCCTCTAACGCCGCCATCCCGGTAATCATCTTAAAAGTAGAACCTGGGGGGTACGTGCCCTGGACGGCCCGGTTATTATAAGGCTTCAGGCGTTCATTGTTATAATAGGCCAGTTCGGCAGGACTGAGGCCGTTAACGAAGTCATTGGGGTTGAGGTCCGGCTTGCTGGCCATGGCCAGGATGGCCCCGGTGCGCACATCCAGCACCACGGCTGCTCCGGCACCCGCCAGAGGATTCTTCTCCCGCACCTGGGCGATGACTCCGTCCATGGAATCTTCCAGGGCCCGCTGCAGGTCGAGGTCGAGGGTTAAACCCAGGTTATTTCCCGAGAGGGGAGGGATTCGCAGCAATTCTCCCAAGACACGGTTCTTAGCATCCACGGCTATGTGCTCAAAGCCCTTTTGTCCCCGCAGGCCGACCTCGCGGTTACCCGACTGGTAGGCCTCATAAAGCTTCTCTAGGCCGCTTTTGCCAATCATATCGCTGATGCCGTAGTTACGATCCTGGTAAGCCTGAAGTTCGTCTTTGGTGATCTTCCCCACAAAGCCGAGGAGGTGTCCGGCCACGGCGCCGTTAGGATAATAACGCATGGGTTCTTCCCTTATTTCTATCCCCGGCAGGTCCTCCCGCCGCTCCTCCAGGCGGGAGACCACGGCTAGGGCTTCCGGGCTCCAGGGCAGACGTTTGATTTCCACCGGCTGGTAGCCGCTCCTGCCTTCCTCCACCCGGGCCTTGATGGCCTGGGCCGTGAGTTCTGGATCGGCCAGGAGTTTCGCCAGGAGTTCCAGGGCCGCGTCATCCGGCGGGCGGGAGAACTTTACTACTGAAATGACAAATTCCGGCTTGCTGGTGGCCAGGACTTGCCCTTTGTCGTCCAGGATGTCCCCGCGCCGGGCCGGCAGGGGCACCAGGCGGGTGTAATTGTTCTCGGCCTTGGCCTGATAGTCCTGGGCATAAAGTACCTGCAGGGAGAAGAGCCGCAGCACCAGCACGGCAAAGACGCCGATGGCCACCACGGCAAAAAGGGTAAACCGCCAGCGATTCTCCCTTTTCTCCATGCTCTCCCCTCCTCCTGGAAACTGGATGCTGGAGTCTTGAAGCTGGCGCCTCCAGACAGCCAATACCTGCTCTTTTTCCAGCCTCTAGCCTCTAGCTTCCAGCCTCCAGCTCATGGCCGGCCGGCAGCCCGCCAGGCCGCCGGATAGACCACCAGGGCGGCCACGCTGTTCAGCCCCGCCTGCCACAAAACCTGGCGCCAGATCACACCGGCCGGGGGCAGGCTCCACCCCACCAGGAGCGCCACCAGCAGCCACAGCAGGTTAGCGGCCAGGGTGGCGGTGACCAGGACCAGCACCGGCACCAACAGGTTATCGCGATAAATACGGTTTTCCCCCCAGCCGATACCGTAACCCACGAGGGTCTTGACCAGGGCGTTCAGACCGATATACCGGCCCAAATAGATATCTTCTATCAGCCCGTACAGCAAACCTATCACCGCCCCCTGCCGTGGCCCGTAAAACAAGGCCTCAAGGGCCACCGCCACCAGCAGGAGGTCGGGTACGGCCGGCAGGTAGAGGGAAACCGTGGTTTCCAGCCCTAAACCGAGGACCAGGAGGACCACCAGCCCGAGAAGCCGCATAACTATCGCCTCACCACGAAAACTTCTTCCAGGCGGTTCAAATCGGCAAAGGGCTGGATGATGGCCTTTTCCATCAGACCATTAGGCTCGGGGACCACCTCGATGATATAACCGATCCGCAACCCCGGAGGAAAGACCCCTCCCCATCCGGAGGAAACCACCGTCTGCTGCGGCCGGACCGGAGCGTCGTGGGGAAGATGGATCATTTCCAGCCGCCCCGAGCCGTCCTGCCGCCCCTGGACTACCCCCGGCACACGCGAAACCTGAACCATGGCCGCCACCGCCACTTCCGGGTCGGTGAGCAAACGTACCTCAGCCGTATTCTCACCCACCGTCCCGGTCCGACCTACCAGCCCCTCGGCCGTGATCACCGCCTGGTCCGGGGACACCCCATCGGCCTTGCCCCGGTCCAGGACCAGGCTCAAATTCCAAGCCGAAGGGCTGCGGGCCACGACCTTGGCCGCCAGCAGGTCATAGTTACCTTTGGCCGCTTCCTTGAACCCCAGCATTTGGCGCAGGCGGAGATTTTCCAGGCGATACTCGGTCATCACGCTGTTTTCCGCCAGCAATTCCCTGATCTGCGTCTGGAGGGCCTCGTTTTCCTGTTGCAGCTCCCGGTAGGCGGTAAAGGCCCCCGAGGCGTCAGCGATCCAGCCGGCGGCCACCGCCGTCCCCCGCTGCAATGGCGCCATCGCCTCATACACCAGACGCTGCAGAAAACCCACTCCTGGAAGTGGGGCGGCAGTGGCCCTGGCCAGAAGCAGCAGCCCCACCAGCACTACCAGCCACCAGATTATCCTGCGGCGGTGCACCCCCACCACGCGCCTTTCATCTGAACCTCCGCGCTGGGATCAATACTCGCCTCAAAACGTCAATATTCTCCAGCACCTTTCCTGTACCCTTGGCCACGGCGGCCAGCGGGTCTTCCGCCAGGTAGACCGGCATCCCGGTCTCCTCAGTGACCAGCACATCCAGACCCCAGAGCAGGGCCCCGCCGCCGGCCAAGACGATACCACGGTCCATGATATCGGCCGCTAGCTCCGGCGGCGTCCTTTCCAGACAAACCTTAATGGCTTCGATAATGCTGTTTACCGGTTCTGCCAGAGCCTGGCAAATCTCGGTGGCCTCCACCTCGACGGTCTTAGGAAGGCCGGTAACCATATCCCGTCCCCGTACCTGGTAGGCGAGGTGGCGCCGGCTTTCATCCTCGGGCCGGTTGCCGAAATAAGCCGCGCCGATCTCTATCTTTATTTCCTCGGCTGTGCGCTCGCCAATCATCAGATTGTAGGCCCGTTTCACATATTGGACGATGGCCTCGTCCATTTCGTCTCCGGCAATGCGGATAGAACGGCTGGTGACAATCCCACCCAGGGAAATTACCGCCACCTCGGTGGTGCCGCCACCTATGTCCACGATCATGTTCCCGGTAGGCTCACTGACCGGCAAGCCGGCCCCGATCGCCGCCGCCATGGGTTCCTCAATCAGATAAGCTTCCCTGGCCCCCGCGGCCAAGGAAGCCTCGCGCACCGCCCGCTCCTCCACGGCGGTAACTCCCGAAGGCACGCCCACAACCACCCGGGGCCGGGCGAGCCGGGTCCCGTGCATCGCCTTTCTGATAAAATACCGCAGCATGGCGTGCGTGGTGTCGAAATCGGCGATAACCCCGTCCTTCATCGGCCTGATGGCTACAATATTGCCGGGAGTGCGCCCGATCATCTTCTTGGCCTCCAGGCCCACGGCCAAAATCTGGCCGGTGTCTACCTGAATGGCCACCACCGAAGGCTCATGCAGGATAATCCCCCGGCCGCGGACGTGTACCAGCGTGTTGGCCGTACCCAGGTCGATCCCCAAATCCCTGGTGAAAAACATCTATTTCGGTGCTCCCTTCATACCGGATAACCTCACTACACACACATTATAGCCCGGGGTGCAAGACTGAACAAGGGAAAGAATTAACAAGGTAGCCAGGCCAAGTTTTGCGGGCGGACCCCCATGCCACCATTGGTGGCACCAACAGAGGGATGAACTCATTTTCAGGGCCGCCTCCTAGAGAAGTCCCTGCTCTTTAAGGCTCACATAACAGCGGTCGCCGATAACCACGTGATCCAGGATTTCAATACCCAGGATCTTACCCGCCTCAACCAGCCGGCCGGTGATGGCCACGTCATCCCGGCTGGGGGCGGGGTCGCCGCTGGGATGGTTGTGCACCAGGATCAAGGCTGCCGCGTTGCGGCTGATGGCCGCCTTGAATACTTCGCGAGGATGGACAATGGAGGAATTGAGAGTGCCCACCGAAACAGGTTCCACTCCGAGCACCTGGTTCTTGGTCCCCAGAGCCACGGCCCGGAAATGTTCCCGGTCCAGGTGACGCATTTCCTCCATTACCAGGTCGGCCACTTCCTGCGGGGAACCTATGGTCAGGCGCTCGTTGCCGGCTAGGGCTACCCGTCGCCCCAGCTCGATGGCCGCCTTAATCTGGCAGGCCTTGGCCAGCCCCACGCCCCGGAAAGAGCGCTGCAGTTCCGGGGCCGATGCCCGGGCGAGAAAGGCCAGGCCCCCTTCGGCCAGCATACGCTGGGCCACCTCCAGGGCGGTTTCCTGGTCGTTTCCCGTCCGGAGCAGGATGGCCAGCAACTCGATATTGGACAACGCCTGCGGCCCGTGATTTACCAGCCGCTCACGCGGCCGTACGTCCCCCGGCAGATCCTTGATGGTCGTCCTGTACTCCACCCGGTTTTCCCCCATCCGGCACTTAGAGGTGAGAGATTAGCAAAGGGTTCAGGCCCACCCGGGCCAGCATGGTCGCCAGTCTGGCGAGCGGCAGGCCGACGATATTAAAATAGCAGCCCTCAATCCGGGCTACCAACAGAGAACCTAATCCCTGGATACCATACCCGCCTGCCTTGTCGAGCGGCTCCCCCGTGGCTACATAGGCGGCAATCTCTTCCGGCGTCAGGGGGCGGAACACCACCCGCGTGATTTCATGCGCCACTTGTTCCAGACCACCGCCGACCACCACCGCCACCCCCGTAATTACCAGGTGCGCCTCCCCAGCCAAACGGGCCAGGTATTCCTGCGCCTGCGCCGGGGAGGCCGGCTTCCCCAGGATTTCCCCCTGGTGCACTACCACCGTATCTGCACCGATGCTAACGCCCCGGCCGGCCCGGATTGCCACCTCCCGGGCCTTGGCCAGGGCCAAGGTTTCCACCAGGGTTACCGGGTCGGCAACGGCATAAGCCGCCTCATCCACCTGGCTGGGACAAACAGTGAAAGGCAGTCCGGCCAGGCGCAGCAACTCGCGCCGCCGGGGTGAATTGGAAGCCAGGTATATCGGCGGCACTTCTTGTGGTCCCAAGCCTAGCGTCCCCGCTTGTATCCGAGATTAAAGGTGAGAATCTCGAGGTTAACCGAAAGGTCCACATTCCGCAATTCGATCGAATCCGGCACGTTTATTACCCGGGGCGCGAAATTGAGGATCCCCTTGACCTTGGCTGCCACCAACTGGTCCGCTACCTCCTGGGCTGCGGCTGCCGGGACCGCGATGATACCAATTTTGACCTTCTTCTGCGCCACCACCTCGGCCAGGTGCCCCATGGGATATACTTCAATGCCGTTGAGCTTATAGCCTATCTTGGCTTCGTCGTTATCAAAGATGGCTACAATCTTAAATCCCCGGTCGCGAAAACCACCGTACATGGAGAGAGCCGTACCCAGATTACCGGCCCCGGCAATGATCACCGGCCAGGACGTGCTCAATCCCAGGATCTTGATAATGTGATAGTTTAGGTCTTTCACGTTGTAGCCCACGCCACGGGTGCCAAATTCGCCGAAATACGCCAGGTCTTTACGCACCTGAGCCGGGCTCACCCCGACATCATCGGCGATTTCAGCGGAGGAGATGGTGGTTACGCCGCGCTCGTCAATCTGTGACAGGTAACGGGAATAAACCGAAAGCCGCATCACCGTGGCCTCTGGTATTTTTAACGCTTTCATCTGCCCCTTCTTCACCCCTAACCCACTTTTTGGCGGATCTCATCCTTTGTACTATCTTGTCACTAACTATTTCCCTAAGGTATACGCTAAACCTCCTCAGAATCCTCTCTGCGCCCAAAATTTTTTCACTTCACCCACCACATAAAAGGAACCGGCCACGCAGACAGCACCCTGAGGCCCGGCGAGGGTAAGGGCCAGACTGACGGCGGCGGGAATATTCTCCTCCACATATACCGGATCGACAAATGCTGCGGCCAAGGCGGCCACCTGGTGCCAATCCCCAGCCCGGGGGCTGTTGGGTCTAGTAACCACCACGGCCTGGGCGAGGGGAGCCAGGCGGGCCACTATCTCCGGGCGATCCTTATCAGCCAGAATGCCCAGGACCAGAATTACCCGGCAGTGGGGAAAATCATGGGCGAGAACGCGGGCCAAGGCCCCAGCCGCCTCGGGATTGTGGGCCACGTCCAGGATCACCGTCGGCTCCGCGCTGATAATCTCAATCCGGCCCGGCGGGTACACCCCCTCCAGTCCCCGCCGGACGCTGTCCTGGCTGAAGCTGAAGCCGTGGGGCCGCAGCAACTCTACCGCGGCCACGGCACAGGCTGCATTTACCGCCTGATGCTCGCCAGCCAGCCGCAGAAAAAGGTCGGCGTAAAAAGCTCCCGGCAGGTGCACGGCAAATCGAAGCCCCTCGTCTTGCCGGACCAGATCCCGGACCTGGACCTCCCGGCCCACCCGCCACAGGAGTGCGGCCTGCTGCCGGCAGACGCCGGCAACAACCTCCAGGGCCGCGGGATCAGCCGCCGCGGTGACCACCGGCACCCCCGGCTTGACAATGCCGGCCTTCACCCGGGCGATCTCCTCTACAGTATTTCCCAGGTAATCTTTATGATCCATACTCACGTTGGTAATGACGCTTACCCGGGGGGTAACGACGTTGGTAGAATCAATTGCTCCCCCCAAGCCGGCTTCCCAGACGACAACATCCGCCTGCTCCCGGGCAAAATAGAGGGCGGCGGCAGCCGTCAGGACCTCAAACTCGGTCGGCTGCTCGTCCCCCTCGGCCACCATCCGGTTCAACAGCGGTTTCAGGGTGGTGATCAAATCGGCCAGTTCCTCTGGCCTGATATCTTCGCCGTCCAGCCGGAAGCGCTCGGTATACTCCACCAGGTGGGGGGAGGTGTAGAGCCCCACCCGGTAGCCGGCCTCCTGGAGAATGCCGGCCACCATGGCAGCCGTGGAGCCTTTGCCGTTGGTGCCGGCAATATGAATAAAAGAGAGCTTCTCATGTGGATTACCGAGAAGCTCCAGCAAGCGGGCAATACGGGCCAGACCCAGGTTTATGCCGAATTTGGTTAATTCCTCTAGATAGGCTATGGCTTCCTGGTACCGCAAACTAATCCAGCCTCTTTTCTGTGACCAACCTTGGTTTATTGCTCCTCGCCCATGGTGCGCAGTCGCTCCTGGAGAGTTTCCCTCTGCTGCAGGAACTCCGCCTTTTTGGCCTTTTCCTTGGCCACTACTTCGGCCGGGGCTTTATGGAGGAAGTCCCGATTGGCCAGTTTCCTGCTGACAGCCGAAAGCTCCTTCTCCACCGCCGCCAGTTCTCGGCCCAGGCGCGCCTTTTCCGCCTCCACGTCAACCAGCCCGCCCAGGGGCATGAATACCTGCACCCCTGCCGCCACGGCTGTAACCGCCTGCGGCGGCGCCTCGGCCTCCGGGGCGATAAACTCCAACGGGCGGGTGCCAGCCAGCCTCTCGATATAACCGGACATGCCGGCCAGGCGGTTAACCGCGTCGGTATCGGCAGCCTGTACCACCACCCGTACCACCTGCTTGGGAGCCAGGCGCATCGCGCTGCGAAGGTTGCGCACGGCCCGCACCACCCCCATCACCAACTCCACATCTTGCTCCGCCCGGGGATCAACCCACTGCCCCTCGGCTTGCGGCCAGGACGAGACCATTATGCTCGGCCCCTGATGTGGAAACCTCTGCCAGATCTCCTCGGTGATAAAGGGCATAAAAGGGTGGAGCAGTTGCAGGGTCTGGGTGAAAACGTGGTGAATGACCTGGCGGGCGGCCGCCGCTTCAGCCTCGCTGCCTCCGTAGAGGCGGGGCTTGACCATTTCCAAATACCAGTCGCAAAGTTCATCCCAGATAAAGTCGTACAGTGCCCGCGCCGCTTCTCCGACTTCGTACGCCTCCAGGTATTCCGTAACGGCCGTGATGGTCCTCTGCAGGCGGCTGATAATCCAACGGTCGGCCGGCTCCAGGGGGCCGCTAATGCCGTCCGGAGTAAACCCCTCCAGGTGCATCAGGGCCAGCCGGGCGGCGTTCCAGATCTTGTTGGCGAAATTGCGGGCGCTCTCCACCCTGGCCATATCAAAGCGCAGGTCATTGCCCGGAGTGTTGCCGGTAACCAGCATAAACCGCAGGGAATCGGCCCCGTACTCGGCGATAACCTCGACCGGATCCACACCGTTACCCAGGGATTTGCTCATCTTGCGACCCTGGGCATCCCTGATCAAGCCATGGATAAACACCTCGCGGAAAGGCACATCGGGCATGAACTCCATGGCCATGAAAATCATGCGTGCTACCCAAAAAAAGATGATGTCGCGACCGGTAACCAGTACTGAAGTCGGGTAAAAATGATCCAGTTCTGGAGTTCTCTCCGGCCAGCCCAGGGTAGAGAAAGGCCACAGGGCCGAACTAAACCACGTGTCCAGCACGTCCGGATCCTGTTCAAGTTGCGCGCTCCCGCACTGAGGGCAGGAAGCAGGGTCCTCCCGGGCCACAATAGTCTCTCCGCAGTCTGCACAGTACCAGACGGGGATACGGTGGCCCCACCAGAGCTGCCGGGAGATGCACCAGTCGCGGATGTTGGCCAGCCATTCCAGGTATACTTTGGTAAAGCGGTCGGGGATAAACCTTATCCGCCCGCTGACCACTGCCGCGGCCGCCGGCTCGGCCAATGGCTGCATGCGCACAAACCACTGCCGCGATACCAAGGGCTCAATTACGGTACCGCAACGGTAACAGTGGCCCACCGAATGCTGGTGGTCCTCTACCCTGGCTACCAGGCCCAACCGGTCGAGTTCGGCTAGCACTTCCCGGCGGCACTCATACCGGTCCAGCCCCTGAAAGTTCCCGGCCTCGGCGGTCATCTTGCCGTCCAGACCGATGACCTTGACCTGCGGCAAGCCGTGCCTTCTGGCCACTTCAAAGTCGTTAGGATCATGGGCCGGGGTGATCTTTACCGCCCCGGTGCCAAAGGTGGGGTCAACGTACGGGTCCGCTATAATCGGTATTTCGCGGTTCACCAGCGGCAGGCGCACCCGGCGGCCTGCCAGACCCCGATACCGGCCGTCCTCAGGGTGCACGGCCACGGCCGTATCGCCCAGCATGGTTTCCGGCCGGGTGGTGGCCACCACCACGTAGCCCTGACCATCGCCCAGGGGATACCTCAGGTGATAGAGTTTCCCAGCTTCATCTTCGTGTTCCACTTCTATATCGGAAATAACCGTATGGCACTTGGGGCACCAGTTTACCATATAATCACCGCGGTAGATGTGACCCTTCTCATACAGGTGGACAAAGACCTCCCGCACCGCCCGCGAACAGCCGGCATCCATGGTAAAGCGCTCCCGTTGCCAATCGCAGGAGGCACCCAGTAGACGCAATTGCTGCGTGATATGGCTGCCGTACTGCTCCTTCCAGGCCCACACCCGTTCCAGGAACTTCTCCCGGCCCAGGTCATAGCGGGACAGCCCCTCCTGGGCGAGATTTTCCTCCACCCGGGCCTGGGTGGCGATGCCGGCATGGTCGGTGCCCGGCACCCAGAGCACGTTATATCCCTGCATGCGCCGCCAGCGGACCAGGATATCCTGCAAGGTGTTGTCAAGGGCATGGCCCAGGTGCAAAGAACCGGTAACATTCGGCGGCGGCATAACGATACAAAAGGGCTTTTTCTCCTCGTCTACCTCCTGGTGAAAAAAACCGTTTTCCTCCCAGTAGGCATACCACTTTTTCTCTACCCCGCGGGGATCGTAGACAGGGACCATTTCACCGGCCCAGCCCCCGACAGGCGCCGGGGAGTTGTTGGGCCTTCGACCGCTCCTTTCCCTACCGTACTAAAAATCCTTTCACCCCAGGGGGACGAAAGGAACTACCATGACAGAGTATATCACGCGCGGCGCCCTTGTCAATGTGCGCTTTGCAAAAACTGCAATTTACCCCCGGACGTTTTAACCGTACTTCCTGGCTCCCCTCAGTTCGGACAGAATCCGGTCGGCGGCAACATACGGGTTGATTTCCCGGCTGATCACCCGGGCCAACAGTTCGTCCATCATGCCTTTGTTTTCCAGGCGGCTGTCAATTTCCTGGCGTAGTTCCTCGACCACCAGGTCAAATACCTCCCCGCGCAGCCGCTGCTCCCGCTTTTTCTCCAGAAGGCCGCTCTCCCGGAGATAGGCCCAATGCTTTGTCAGAGCCTGGTAAAGATCGCCTACCCCTTGACCGGTCAGTGAAACCGTCTTTACCACCGGTGGCCGCCATGGCCCGGACTGGCCCAGGTCCAGCATGTTTTCGATCTCCACGGCCAGCCGATCAGCGCCCTCCATATCGGCTTTGTTGACGGCAAAGATATCGGCTATTTCCATGATCCCGGCTTTCATGGTCTGGACCACATCCCCGGCCCCGGGGGTGAGAACCACCACGGTGGTATCCACCGTATGCATCACGTCCAGTTCCGACTGGCCCACCCCTACCGTCTCCACCAGGATCACATCCTTGCCGAAGGCGTCCAGGATCTTGATCGCTTCCCGGGTAGCCCGGGCCAGACCGCCCAGGCTGCCCCGGGTACCCATGCTGCGGATAAAAACATCTTTATCCAGGACATGTTCCTGCATGCGGATCCGATCCCCCAGCAGGGCGCCCCCGGTAAAGGGACTGGTGGGATCAACGGCCAACACCCCGACGCTGGCGCCGTTTGCCCGCAGCTCGCCGATCAGCTTATCCACCAAGGAACTCTTGCCAGCCCCCGGCGACCCGGTAATCCCTACCACCATAGCCTTCCCGGTGAGGTGAAAAATGGAGCCCAGCAAGGCTTCCTTTTCGACCCCGCCGTTCTCCACCAGGCTAATGGCCCTGGCCAGGGCCCGCGTATTGCCGTTTAACAACTCGAACACTAAGTCCATGAAATCACCACCCGGCTTCTTTGTCAGATAGACTTCGCTGCCGGTGCGGCTTTTTCCTGCCGGGGAAAGCAAAGGTCGAGGGCAAAGCTACAGGAAACTTCGAACCTCCGCTTTTTCGGGGCCGCCCCCCAAGACGCCTCTGGCGTCGGGGAATCTAGGACGACAAAGCCAGGCGAAGTTTTACGGGCCGCCTCCTAGAACAAGGCGGCCCCCAGCCAATAAAGCAACAGAGCAGCGAAAACCATTCCGGCCAGCACCTGCAGCACCAGGGTGGTAACCATAACCCCCGTGTGTATGTAGGCATAAGCTCCCCCACAGACCGCCAGCATTTTCCGCATTGGCAAAACTCCTTTCTGTTATAGATAAAAATAAGCAGTGGGTCGGTACAGGCCTCGAGGGCTCGACCCCAGATGGGGAGTACTTACCACTGCTTAGGATCAATTGTAACTACTCAGGCCGCCGCCTATCACAGCCTTTGAGCGCGGCCTCGCCGTCACTTTCGCGAAGCCCGATAACCCGGCTAGTCTTCAGTCGTTCGCCGCCCGACCTCCGACCAAACTGGAGGCTGAGTAGTTAAAATCAATTTATCACTATCAGCCATATAATACTAATTCATTGGTACATCCTGTGATCCGATTATACCATACATACCTGGAGGGGTCAATAACTTTATTTTGATATTCTTTTCACTTTCCCTCTATTTGCCGGCTACCGGCCGGCCGCAGGCTTTCGGGAACACCTGAAGGCTCCGATTCACCATGTTGCCCGACCCCTGAGGTTCCTGCGAGAGACTCCCGGGCCAGGGAAGCCATCCCCAAAATTCCCCCGGCGCCCAAAGATTCGACGGCCCGGCTGGGCACGACTACCAGGCTGCCTTTCTCCTTCAGGCCTTCGTACAGGAGATTCATGGCCCGCAGGTTGAGGGCCACCTCATCGTTCTGGTAAGAACGGGCCGCCTCGGCGAACTTGGAAGCGATCTCCACTTCGGCCCCGCCCAGGATAATGCGCGCGCGCCGCTCCCGTTCGGCCTGGGCTTCCCTGGACATGGCCTCCTGCAAGTTGGCCGGGATTATCACATCCCTGATCTCCACTGCCTGCACCGCTATGCCCCAGGGCTCAGTGCGCGCGTCAATTATGGTCTGCAGTTCCTCATCAATTTGCTCCCGCGCCGCCAGCATGTCGGAGAGCAAGGTGCGGCCGATAACCTCCCGCAAAGCCGTCTGGGAGGCCCAGGAAACAGCCGCTTCGTAGTCGGCAACCTCCAGCACTGCCTTTTCCGCATCCCAAACCATCCAGAACAAAATTGCGTCCACGTCCACCGGCACATTGTCCTTGGTAAGGGTTTGCTCAGCATTAAAGGATGAAGTGCGGATCCGCTGGTCCACCCAAGCGGCAACGCTTTCAAGCAGCGGGATGATGATAAAGGGACCCGGTCCCACCGTACGGTGGATCCGGCCCAGGCGCAGGATTACAGCCTTCTCCCACTGTCTGGCTACCTTGACCGCGGCCAGACACCAGATGGCTATTACCAGCCCGGCTATGACCAGGCTGATCTGCAGCCTGACCGCACCCACGCCCACCAAGATCAGCCCCCCCAGGCCGGCAGCGACCGTGACAGAAAAGGCTGCCACCGAGGTGCTAAAGGTGCCATTTTCCCGGCCTTCTGCCTCACTCATTGACCTCACCTCCCCGCCTTTCGTCATTCCCGGCCAGCATCCGCTGAATGGCCTCCAGAGCTTCATGGGACGAGAAGCCCAGATCATAGGCCTGCACCAGAAAATGCTGGATGAGTTCCTGTAACATCTGTTGCCGCCCCTCCGTTTCCAGTCCAGGCGCCTCGCAGACAAAGGTCCCCCGTCCCTGCCTGGTGGCCAAAATGCCGTCCCGCTCCAGCTCGGAATACACCCGGCTGACGGTGTTGGGGTTGATCTTCAAGGCGACAGCCATTTGCCGCACTGTGGGCAAGCGCGAACCCGGGACATACTTGCCCGTAGCCACCGCGTACTGGATGGCCTGCTTCAACTGCACGTAGATCGGGATGCCGTTGGCCGAATCGAGCTTGAAATCGTTGAAATCCATGGGTGAGCCCCTGCTTGTGATAATGTTCTAGTATATTATACCGCCACAGAAAGCTACGGGCAAGAACTTTTTTTTGCCCGAAATGGCCCCACCAGGCTGCCAGCCTGTAGCCATCGGGCCAAAACGCACAAACCACATGGTGGCAGGGACCTTCCGGCAAGGAGTGCGGAACGTGGGTGGCGACATTATCCCAGGCCTCCAGGCACAAAAAAAGGAGCAGTAGCCGGTAGACAACTGCTCCTCACGTATCTTCCCCCTTAAAGCAGGTTCTGCTTCGGGCCTAGCCACGGCTAGGTTCTTACATGGTCAGGCCGGGGCGTTCATAAACCTCGGTCCTATCTTCGGCCACCAATTCGGCCTGTAGCAATTCCTCCGGCGCCTTGCCGGGCGTCAGGCCTCCTACCAGGGCCGTGGCCAGTACTTCATCCATGTGGCCAGCCAAAACGAATTCCATTTTGCGCCGCACCGGCAGAGGAATATCCTCCAGGTTCTTTTCGTTCTCCCGGGGCAGGATGACAGTCTTGATGCCGGCCCGGTGGGCCGCCAGGATTTTTTCTTTGACCCCACCTATCGGCAATACCCGACCGCGCAAGGTGACCTCGCCGGTCATGGCCACATCCCGGCGGACCGGCCGGCCGGTGAGGGCCGAAACCATGGCCGTGGCCATGGTGATCCCGGCCGAGGGGCCGTCCTTGGGGATGGCCCCTTCGGGGACATGGATATGCAGGTCGTACTTCTCATAGAAATCTTCAGGGATGGCCAGTTGCCCGGCCCGGGACCTCACATAAGTCAGCCCCGCATAGGCTGACTCCTTCATCACTTCCCCCAGCTTGCCGGTAAGGGTAATGTTGCCCTTGCCTCTGAGCAGAGTGGCCTCCACGCTCAATACGTCACCGCCAACTTCGGTCCAGGCCAGACCAGTGGCCACCCCCACCTGGTCTTCACTCTCAGCCACGCCATAGCGAAACCTCGGTACACCCAGGTAAGTTTCCACTTTCTGGTTCGATACCTTGCTGCCGGTACTCTTGTTGGTGACAATGTCCCGGGCCACCTTGCGACAGATTTGGGCTATCTCCCGTTCCAGGTTTCTTACCCCGGCCTCCCGGGTATACTCGCGGATTATCTTCCGCAGGGCGTTATCTGAGAGCTGCAGGTGAGGCGCCTTTAAGCCGTGCTCTTTGATCTGCTTGGGCACCAGGTGCCTCTTGGCTATTTCCAGCTTTTCGTGCTCGGTGTAACCGGGAAGGGTGATAACCTCCATCCGGTCCAGCAGCGGCCTGGGTATCGTATACATAACATTGGCCGTAGTGATAAATAAGACCTTGGACAAATCAAAGGGGGCTTCGATATAATGGTCGCTGAAGCTGTTGTTTTGCTCCGGGTCCAACACCTCCAGCAGGGCCGAGGTAGGATCGCCGCGAAAGTCCGTCCCTACCTTATCTATCTCGTCCAGAAGAAAAACCGGGTTCTTGCTGCCGGCCTGCTTCATTCCCTGGATAATCCGGCCGGGCATGGCACCGACATAGGTGCGCCGGTGCCCTCTGATTTCGGCCTCGTCCCTAATTCCGCCCAGGGATATGCGCACGAACTTGCGCTCCATGGCCCGGGCAATGGATTTGGCCAGCGAGGTCTTGCCCACCCCAGGCGCGCCCACAAAGCAAAGAATCGGTCCTTTCATTTTCTTGGCCAGCTTGCGGATGGCCAGGTACTCCAGGATGCGCTCCTTTACCTCATCCAAGCCGTAATGGTCTTCATGAAGGATTCTTTCGGCCAGCTCCAGATCCAACCTGTCCCGCGTCTGCTTGCTCCACGGCAGGCTCAACATCCAGTCCAGGTAGTTACGCACGACCGTGGTCTCGGCCACCATGGGCGGCATCTTTTCCAGCCGCTCCACTTCCTTGAGGACTTTCTCTTCTACTTCTTTCGGCAGCTTCGCCTCGGCGATCTGTCGCCGCAGCTCCTCAACTTCGGCCTCCCGCTCGTCCTTTTCCCCCAGTTCCTTCTGGATGGCCTTCATCTGTTCCCGCAGGTAATACTCTTTTTGAGTTTTTTCCATCTGCTTGCGGACCTGGACGTTTATCCGCCGCTCCAGCTCCAGTACCTCCATCTCCTGGGCCAGGAGGGTAAGCAGGAGTTCCAGCCGGTCCTTGAACCGAACAGCTTCCAGCAACGCCTGCCGGTCCGCCAGCTTCAGGTTCAGGTGGGAAGCGATTACATCGGCCAATTGTCCCGGGTCCTCCAGTCCGACAATACCAACCATTGTTTCCGGCGGGACTTTCTTGCTCAGTTTGACATACCTTTCAAACTGCTCCAGTACCGCCCGCACCAGGGCCTCCACTTCCTGGTCCACAATCTGTTCCTGGTCCGGCTCTTCCACCAGGACCTCAAAGTAAGGCTCTGTGCTGATAAAATCAATGATCTTCGCCCGGCCCAATCCTTCCACCAAAATGCGCACGGTACCGCCGGGCAATTTCAGCAGTTGCTTTATTTCAGCTACGGTACCGACGCTGTAAATGCCTTCTTCACTGGGTTCTTCGGCCTGAGTTTCTTTTTGCATGGCCAGGAAGATGAGATGGTCCCGCATCATGGCCCGGTTAATGGCCGCCATAGACCTTTCCCGGCCGACATCCAGATGGATGACCATATATGGGAAAACAAGCACACCCCTTATCGGCAGCAAGGGTAATTCCTTAATCCGCAGGTCAGGCAAAGGGGCACCTCCTTCGTTTGTTTCGGGCATATGGCTCTAGGTGGGGTCTCGTGGCCAAAACCAGCAGACCGGGATACCCTCACCTCAACTTTGTCCTTGTGGTGTATTCTACGCCAGAGATGTCCTTCCCTGCAACCCTAGTTTTTTTCCAAGGCTGCTCCCCGGGGCTGTTGCCGCCCGGGGCCTCCACCGGCCTCAAGCTTGCTGCCTAGGTTACAGGCGCGCGGCTGGCAGAGCCGAACAGGATACCTGGTAAACCCGCTCTTCCGGCCAGACAAGTGCCTCATTGATCACGTCCCGCAGGTTATCCACCGCTACCACCACGAGGCCCGGGGTCCTGGCCAGCATCTGCTGCCAGTTCCCCCTCGGTATCAGCACTTTTCTGGCCCCGGCCTGTCTGGCTGCCTCTATTTTGGGGATGATTCCACCCACAGGCCGGACGGCCCCGCGAATGGATACCTCTCCGGTCATGGCCACCCCGTTATCAACCGGGATGCGTTTGATGGCTGAGTAAACGGCGGTGGCAATGGTCACTCCGGCCGAGGGGCCGTCCAGAGGGATCCCTCCCGGGAAATTTACGTGAATGTCGTAGTCCCGGGGATCAACGTCCAGGTGGCGCCGCAGGGCCGTAAGGACGTTCTCCACCGAACTCTTGGCCATGCTCTTGCTGCGGCTTTTCCTACCGTTGCCGCTGGCCACTTCTTCCTCCTCCACCACCCCGGTAACTATCACCTGCCCCCGGCCCCTTTCTACCAGGGTCACGCTGGTTTCCAGTTCAATCAGGGTACCCAGGTTAGGTCCGTAAACCGCCAGACCGTTGACCACGCCGATTTCAGGCAGGGGCGGAATCTTTCGTTCCGGCCGCGGCGAGTACTGGCCACTGTTAACTACCCATTCCATATCCTCCCGGCAAATAGAGCCCCGGCCCTCACCCAGAGCCAGGCCGGCGGCAATCTGTACCATGTTCACCGCCTCCCGGCCGTTGGTGGCGTACTTCTGGATTACCTCCACCGCCTCCTCCTCCAGTCGGTACTGTATCTTGGCCGCTGCATTGCGGGCAATTATCCCGATCTGTTCCGGCAGGAGCCCGCGGAAGAATATCTCCAGGCACCTGGATCTGACAGCCGCGGGTATTTCCTCCGGTAGCCGGGTGGTAGCCCCCACCAGGCGGAAATCAGCCGGCAGGCCCTGCTGGAAAATATCATGGATATGCGCCGGAATACTGGTATCCTCCGAGCTGTAATAGGCGCTCTCCAACATCACTCTGCGGTCTTCCAGGACTTTGAGCAGCTTGTTGATCTGGATGGAGTGCAGTTCCCCGACTTCGTCAATGAACAACACCCCACCGTGGGCCTTGGTTACGGCTCCTGGCTTGGGCTGGGGGATCCCGGCCATGCCCATCGGCCCAGCCCCCTGGTAAATCGGATCATGGACCGAACCGATCAAAGGATCCGCAATCCCCCTCTCGTCAAAGCGCGCCGTAGCCCCGTCAACTTCCACGAACCTGGCCTGCTCGCCGAAAGGGGAAAGCGGGTTCCTCTTGGCCTCTTCCAACACCAGCCGGGCCGCCGCCGTTTTGCCCACCCCCGGAGGGCCATAAATTATGACATGCTGCGGGTTGGGACCGCAGAGGGCGGCCCGCAGGGCCCTGATTCCGTCCTCCTGGCCGATTATCTCTTCAAATTTCTGCGGCCTGGTCTTCTCGGCCAAGGGCTCGGAAAGCTTTATCTGCCGCATTTTTTGCAGCTTCTCCAGCTCTTTTCGTGATTCCTTCTCCACTGCTACCCGATTCCCCTGCTGGGAGCGCAACTGGTTCCAGAAATACGTACCAATTACCAGCAGGAAAAACAACTGCAGGAACGCCAGCAAACTGCCGAAGCCAGCAGGCCAGCCATTCATGCTTCCATCTCCTTTCCACATCTTCCCATATTATTATCTCCGCTCGCCGGGGAAAAATGCGTCACCGCGAACCCGGGAAAGTAGATATCAGCCTGACGAAAATCTTTGACACAGGCGGCCCACGCAGGTAAAATGGAAGTGATAGCAGGGTGGGGGTGATGGGAAATACTGGTGCATGTTGAGACAGTAAAAACCAAGTTGGGAAAAACTTTTTCCGAAGATCAGGCCGCTGTTCTGGCCCAAGTCATGGTGGATACTGTAGAAGCAGGATATGAAGATCTGGTTAAGGAAAAGGACTTTCGTGAACTTAGAAATATTGTCAAGGACATCGGGGGCAAGCTAGGGCAGTTAGCTGAGGCCCAGAAACGTTCCGAGCAAAAGATTGAGGAGCTGGCTGAGGCCCAGAAACGCACCGAGCGAAAGGTCGAGGAGCTGGCTGAGGCTCAGAAACGCACCGAGCGAAAGCTCGAGGAGCTGGCTGAGGCCCAGAAACGCACCGAAGTAGAAGTGCAGAAGTTAACCCGGGCCATTGGCGCCACCAGGACCGATCTGGGCGGACTGGCCAGGAGCGTAAGCTATGCCCTGGAGAACGAAGCCTACAGGGTTCTACCGGCCTACCTGAGGCAGCACGGGATAGAAATAACCGAAAGACTGGTTCGAGCCGAAATTGCCGGGGAAGAGATAAATGTTCTCGGCCTGGGGAAACGAAACGGCCAGGAAGTGGTAATCGTAGGCGAAGCTGAATTGCGGTTAAGCGGTTCGGCCAAAATACGGCAGCTTGAAAGAAAAACAGAGGTTGTAAAAAGCCATTACGGGAAAGAAGTGGTCAAGGTTTTCATTACCCACTTCGCCACCTCGGCCATGCTGACAAAATGCCGGGAAAAAGAGATCATGGTAGTCCAGAGCTTTGAGTGGGCGTAGCTCACTCAAGACATACGCAGGTTATCGGAGGCAGGGGGTCAGAGGTCGGAGGCTCGTAGGAACTTGCTTCGCCAGTTCCAGATTGGAATTCTGGCCTCCTACCTCGCCGTCAATTTCATCCTCTGCTGATGACGCCGCGGGCGTCGTGGGCGTCTACCCAGCACTTACCCGCCTACCGGCTGCCATGTAGCCGATACAAGAGACGGCCCAGGCGGCGGGCCTGCTCCATACCTTCCCTGTCGTGGCGGACTTCCCCGGCGGCCAAGCCGTAGGCTATCACCCCGCCGGCAGGATACATGCGGTGCAACTGGTAGAACGCCATGATGGTTTCGTAAGCCGTACTGCCCCCGGCCCGTCCGGCCACCACCACGGCGGCGCCGATTTTGCCCGTCAGGTCCCGCTGGTAGTGCAAACCATAGGTACGGTCCATAAATTGTTTCAGGAGACCGCTGACCGTCCAGAAGTAAACCGGCGTGCCCAGGACAATGGCGTCAGCATGGCGGAGGCGGGGGTAAAGGGCATCCATGTCGTCTGAGATGGCGCACTCCCCTACGGCTTCGCAAGAAAGACAGCCGTTACAGGCCTCGATGTTTTTCTCCGCCAGAATCACCTGTTCCACTTCAGCCCCATTGGCCTGGGCCGAACGGGCCACCTCGGCCAGCAGGATATCTGTGTTACCTTCCCGCCGGGGGCTGCCATTGACCATAAGAACCAGCACCACTATTCCTCCCCACCCGATTTCACACAGACCTGCGTATATAGCTAGGGCATGCTACTGCTTCGTATGCCGGTTTGGCCCTGGCCACGATATCCACCAAGGGAATACATCCGAAGGGCCAACAATAGCTTGAAACGGACTTCTGCGTCCTGGATGTCTAACCCGGTAATCTCTCTGATCCTTTGTAACCTGTACTTCAGTGTGTTCTTGTGAACGAACAACTCCCTTGCCGCCAGGTCTAGCCTACAATCATTCCGCAGGTAAACTGTCAGGGTTTCCACCAGGTGACTATTATGCTTTTTGTCATACTCGATGAGAGCCCCCAGGATTTCATCAATGAAATTGCCGGCATACGCCTTATCGGCCATTTCCAACAGAAGCCTTTCCACCTTCAGATCTTCATAGGTGATCACCCTACCGGCATAGGAGGCAGACCTAGATATCTCAACCAGTTTTCTGGCTTCATGGTAACTGCTCTGGTAATCCATAAGCTTCTGGCATGGGCGACCTATAATTACAATTGGGTATATATCCGGAAAGGCCTTCGTTAGAGCAACCATTATCTTCTCTCCCAACTGCC
This sequence comes from Clostridia bacterium, assembly GCA_004347685.1. GTDB lineage: Bacteria > Bacillota > DSM-521 > Neomoorellales > SLTJ01 > SLTJ01. Next base: position 59,589 of record SLTJ01000016.1, on the reverse strand, counting down.
TGGCCGTACCCTGGTGGGTACTTCCCTTGCTGTAGGCAGCCGGGATTAGAATGACCACTAATTCTCCTTTACCTACGATCAGGCTGTCCGGTAGTCGCTGGCCTATAGCTTTATGAATATATTCTATAAGCCTCCCTCTGAAATCAAAGTCAGCTACCGGCCTGCCTTCAACGCTCACCAATATAATCTGGTGTGGAACTTCAAGGTTCAAACCCAGCAGCATGGCCTGCCGGTACACTTGTTCCGGGTCGCTGATGGCTCCGGCAAGGAGGTCCTCGATGAAATCCCCCTTAAGTCGCTGCTCTACCTCCAAGGCAACCCTTTGCTGCACCATCTTCAACGCCAGGACCGTACTCCCTTGCTCAACAATCATTGCCTCCAGCTCCCCTAAGGGATGGCAGGCGTCAATGACAGAAATAAACCCCAGGGTATTTCCTCCCGTCGTGATGGGCGCTATCAACAGCGGTTTACCTATTCCTGGCACTTCTTTACTGGAGATGTATACCGGCCTGCGGTTGGCTTCTGTTTCCTGAAAATACCTGCGTACTTGCTCGCCTGTCAGGGCATCATTAAACAAAAAAGTGGTATCCGTGCAGGAGACAATCTTCAAGAATCGGTCCCGCACTATAACCGGGTTGCCAACCAGATTGCTGATGCTTCTAGTAATATCGTCAATTTCATCCCCACGCAATACGTGTTGGATAAGCTCGTCGTGGACTGCCAGGACCCGCTTCAGCTTCTCGTTTTGCTGCTCCACCGCCTGTTTCAGCTCATACATTAGGTTTGATTGCCGTTTCTGCTCCTGGTACAGGCGCCTGTTTTCCACCAAAATAGCCAGGTGCCTCGCAAAAAGTTGGGCCAGGCTCAAGTCGTCCCTGCAGAACCGTCCCTCCCTCTTGTTGCCCAAATAAAAGACACCTGTTCTCCTCTGATCAAATTCCAGCGGCAGGAGCAAGAGGTTGCGTAGTTCGTGCACCCTGATAAATCTATCTTCGCCGTTCCAGTAGCTGGGGTGGAACCGGTTGCATACCATCGGCTTCCCGATACGGAATACCTCCTCGGCCAGGGGCAAGAGGCTGGCGAAGGTCCCCCTTGGCAAGACATCCACCGGAAAAAAAGTCCAGGAAGAAGGGTCAAGCCCTTGACTGTCCCTGGCTGCCACATAGCCGGCCATTTCTACGTCCATGATCTCGCATATCTTTCCCAGACCCTGTTCAACCTGTCCCTCTAATCCCAGGCTACCCATGACCTCGTAAAGCTCCACCAGGGAGGATACCTGCCGGCTCCGCTGCTTAAATAAATCAAGGAGATCGCAAAACTTGAGCGCGATCCCTATGTCTTTCGCCAGTTCCCCAAGGATCCAGGAGGTGGCAAAATCAAAGGCGCGGCAGAGGTGACTGCCGACAGTTAGGACGCCAACGACCTCTTGCCCATAGGTGATCGGGACAGCCAGGGCCGCCTTCAGTTCTTCTGGCTGCATCAGGTAGTGCAGGAAAAGGTCCATGTTCGGATAGTAACATGCTTCCGGCCGGCGCAATAAGGCAACCCTGCCAAGCATCCCCTTACCCATGTGGACACCCATCAGTTCTCTGTTCACTATTTCCAATCCTTGCCATGCACAGGGAATAAGCTCATTCCTCTGCTTATCAACCAGCATAAGCAGAGACACCTCGCAATCCGCCAGCTTCCCAGCTTCTTCTGGAACAAGGGCAACGACTCCCCCATCCTGCATGGCCGCGAAGATGTGCAGGCTCGCCTGGCGCAGGGACATCAGTTTATATACGTCAAGTTGGGAAAGGCCTGCCACCGGTGTCACCCCCTAGCAAAAAACGCGCCCAGGTAAAACAGGTAAAAAAAGTGGGATCTCCCAAACAAATCAACCCGCCTTGGCGGCGCAATAAGAAGAAAGCTCCTGCATCATGGCCTGAATTTCCTGCGGCCGCGTATGCGGGGGTATTTCCTCAGCCGTACTGTAAAAGCAGGAAATACTGCCGGCTAACCGTTCCACTTCCTTCAGATAACCCTGCCTGTCGGTGCAGGCAGGAGAAAACATTTCTGCCCCCAGACCCAATCCCAGATAGGTGTTATACTTGGCTGCCATTTCGGCCACCGAAGGCAAGGTATCCCTGGCCGCCGCGGACCAAATCAGACCTACGGGCCCCTGGGGTAGTATCTTCATAAGGTGCTCGACGATATTGCCGTCGGGCTTCGCATAAAGAATGGCCGGCCGGTCGTAAAACCGAACGGTATTCCAAATAGGCGTAAAGGCGCTGACCGCCTGCGGCAAGAATTCAATGGGCATCTGTCCAATTTCCGGTTCGCACACCAGGACCGCATCTACTTGCATTTCGCCCAGGTGGCGTACCCTGACCGTGACCATCTCCTGGCTAAGCCGCCATATCCTTTCCGCAGCCGCTTCACCCCGCAGGCAACCGGCGAGACAATCCTGCCCGCCAAGATATACGCTCAAGGTTACCGGTCCGGTAACGACAGCCACCACGGCCGCTTGGCGCCCCGGCGTGGCAGCTAGCCTCTTGACGGCCTCGACGGCGGCCCCCAGTCTGCCTGAAGCCAGAAGCTCGGCCGGCGGTACCAGCCTGACATCCACCTCGCCCGCGGCCTGACAGGGCCAGCCACCTTCCGGCCACTCCACCCCGGCCCCCAGGACTTCGGCCCCCAGGACTTCGGCCTCCAGGGTGAGGTCAAAAACTGCCGTGACCGCATCAAAACCGAAAAGTTTTTGACAGGCTGAAAGGGCATTGGCCAATCTGGTGGGATTGGTGGCCATCTCCCTTACAGGCACCTGGGCCAGCTCCGCAGCCAGGGTATAGATCAGGGGGATAAAGGGCGGCCTGTCAACCGTCAGGCCACGGAAGAAGCGTTGCACCCGCTCTCTCGGCAGCACAGCCGTCATCTCCTTGATCATGTAGGATAAATTTACTTTCTACAAACCTTCTTAAAATCCTCCTTAAACGCGGCATCACCCAGGTGACGCCGCGGGACACCCGGGTGAGAAGGCCGCGTACTGATAATCTAAATGTCTTACTTTGGTTTTCTTACCAGGCTGGCCTTATACTCGCTCCTCGGCAAGGTGCCGGCCGGGACAAGTTCAACATCAGCCCGGAAAATCAGCTTCTCCCGGATATGTTGTTCCAGTTCCTGCTTGAGCTGGGACAGGTCCCCGGCCTCCGGCCCGTATTCTACCTGGATCCTCACTGGTGGCTTTACCTGCGGTCCAGGTTCGTCAAGGACTATCAACATCTCGCCGTTGGTCCGGGGCCGGAAGCTGGCTACTACATCCCGCACCGCCGAGGGGAATACGTTGACAGCCTGGACGATTATCATGTCGTCGGTGCGGCCTATGCAGCGAATGGCTACACTTGACCTCCCGCACGGGCAGTTGGTCTCCGTCACTTCCACCAGATCGCGGGTACGGAACCGGAAAAGGGGTATACACTCCCGCTGCAAGGAACTGTATACCAGTTCGCCCTTTGTTCCTTTCTTCAGGGGCAGGCTTTCCCCCGTGTCCGGGTTGATAATCTCCATCGCCACGTATCCCTGGGCGCAAAAATGCATCCCAGTTTTGTACTGGCACTCGCTGAAAATAGCCGGAGCCATATCGCCGTTGCCCATCTGTTCCAGGAGATCAGCCCCAAAGGCCTCCTCGATGCGCCGGCGGATATGTGGCACCCCACCGCCGGGCTCGCCGCCAACATAAATCCGTTTAATCCCCAGGCTGCGGGGATCAATACCCTTGCTTAGAAGGTACTCCTCCAGGTATATAGCGTAGGACGGCGTGCCAAAAAGACATTCGGCCTTGAGGTTTTGAAAGGCGCTGATGACCCTGTCGGTGGAACCACCGGCCGGTATTACCGCAGCCCCAATGGTTTCAAAACCGCCAGGAATAGCGCTAGCCACAAAAAAGCCTCCAGGTAAGCCCAGAACGATCCGGTCGGTCATTCTGAGTCCCGCTGTCCAGTAAACTTGTGCCGAAATCTCGTTCCAGACAGCAACATCGTTCCTGGTAAGGCCAATGAAGCTCGGCCGGCCCGTAGTGCCGCTGGTAGAATAAATGCGTACAACTTCCTCCATGGAGACGCAAGCGTGCTCTCCCAGGGGCGGGGAGATCTCCTGGCTGCGGCGCAGCTCATCCTTATAAGTAAAGGGGAGCCTTGGAAGGTCTTCGATGCCTTTAATATCCCCGAGCTCCACACCGGCCTCCTTTAATTTCCTCTGGTAAAAGGGAGACCGTGGCAGGGTATACTGTAATTGAGCCAGCAGTCTCTCACTCTCAAGGCGGCGCAACCCCTCCTCCGACAGGCCCTGTACGGCTTCATTCCAGTAGAGGCGGTCTTCCATGTATGTTACCTCCCTACAGTCTGATTACCGGAGCCACTGGTTTTGCGTCCGGCCAGGTGCCGTAGACCTGTATTATTTCTTCCTTGGGCCGCTTCTGCAGCCACTCGGCCATAAAATCGTCATAGGTCCTGCCCCGCCGCAGGCGGTTTTCCCGCTCCTGCTGCCGAGCGCACTCCGTGGCTTCCGGATCTAGGGTTAGAGAATCTGGGTCAAAGATAACATGATATACCTCCCGCGCTGCCTGGGGGGTAATAATTCCTTTCCTCAAGTCCTCTATGACCAGTCTGGGGTCCCGCTCCAGCACATCTCCATAGCCGGCCCCGCCGCCCCGGGCCGAGGCGTAAATGTCATCCTGACCGCAAACTGTGGGCGGGAGCGGGCCACGGAATTCATATTCACCCTTCAGGGACTTCTGACCGGCCAGGTCACGAATGGTAGCCGGGACACCCTGGCCGCCGGCGGGCATCCTCCGGCGCAGATCCGTATTTTTCACCAGCACCGAGGAGGCAACGGCCGGAGCCGGATAGCCGCCGAAAAGCCCCTGGCTGGCGTTGGCCACGGATCCGCCGCTGCCGAAGGTGATAAATACAACGTAGGGAACATGGTGGGGAACCAGCATAAGTTCGCTTCCTGCCCCGCCGCGGTATTTTCCGGGGCCGCCGGTATCGGGCAGGGTTCTTTGGGAAAGATGGAACACTGGCCACTCGTTTTCGGCTTCCTCTACGTCGGTAAACCTCCCCGGGTGGCACCAGACGAAGCCGTAGTTGTCCATGCCGTCTTTATCCGAGCGGGCTCCCTGGCCCATGGAGTTCATCATGAAGCTATGGAGATCGGCGATAGGCACTCCCCACTGGTTAACACCCGAAACCAGCGGGTACGGGCCGCAGGCCCCCGAAGAAGCGTTAACCAGGGGCCTTTCTTCACTGGAAAACATCATCTTGGAGAAAACAATGGGAAGGACCGTCATGACCCCGGCATCTATGCCTACAGAATTGGAGACGGCGGCCGTAGGCGTAGGATTAAGTACAGTACCTTCGGGAAATACCCATTCAAAGGGCGCAAAGGTACCGCAGGAAATGGGCAGGTCCCAGAAGGGGTAAGCATAGATATATGTAGCCGCATGGGCTACGGCTGCTGCTGCGGTGGAATGGGAGTAGGAAAGGTTCTCCGGGGAAGTGCCGGTAAAGTCAAAGATCAGCCGGTCGTCTTTCTTGTACATAGTCAAAAAAATCCTGGTTAGCGCCGGGTCGGCTGTATAGACATCGCTAAAAACTACCGCCTGGTATACACCGTCATTCCAGCTTCGAATCCTCTTCCTCGCCCCTTCTTCCGCGTCCATGATTGACTTGCGAAACAGGCCCCGGAGGAACTCTGCCCCCCGGTCCCGGGCCAGTTCCTGGATCCGCAACCGCATCCGGTCCGCGCCGCTGACTCTGGCCCGCAAATCAAGGATACTCATCCGCGGCGCCCTCCCAAGCATGTTAGCGATCATTTCCAGAGCGTCGCCATGGAGCTGGTAGTCGTGGCCGATCTTTATAGGAGGCAATTTCAACCCCTCGTCATACCTGCTCTTAGCATTCACCGGGAAGCTACCCGGGTCCGTACCTCCGCTTTCCGGCTCGTGGACGGCCGCACAGGACCAGGCGATGAGTTCGCCTTCGTGGAAAATCGGCATGATGGCGATCTGATCACCGTTATGGATGCCACCGTAGAGGGCGTCGTTGACGTAAAACACATCACCTTCGTTAATGCCAACGCTAGGATCGTCCCGGTAGTATTTAAGAATATACTTGATAGGCAACTGGGAGGTTATGGCGTGCAGGTAGGTGCCACACCAGGCTGTAACCAGGTCGCCGTCTGCGCTATAAAGACCAACTATGTTATCCCCGGCCAGGATGGTAGAGGCCACCCCGCACCTGACGAAGACCTCCTTGGCCTCCAGGCAGATGTTATTGAGCTTTTCCGTGTAAATTTCGTACTCACCCGGCTTAATGGCCCTGGCCAGTTCCACCTCTTCTGGTGATGGTGGCACCGGGTAAATCCAGGCTAACAATTCTTGCCAGCTTGGTGCTGCCATGGGAAACACTCCCTTCCGTTGTTATAATTTCTCTATTTCGCAATTCAGGTACCGGTTAACTCGCATCTGGGTAGCGGGAGGCAGGACCGTGGTCGTATCTTCCCCTTCTATGATAGCCGGCCCCTCAATGATATTCCCGCACTCCAAAAGCCTCTGGTCGTATACGGGAGTCTGGTGGAAACCACCATATTCCTCCCAGTATGCCGGCCTGCGGCCCTTAAGGGCCACCCGAGGCGGAACCGTCCCCTTTAGCTCAAACACCGGCAGTTCCGGTTTGGGTTGAGGAACGATGGCCTTCAGGGAAAAATTTTCAATATCCACTCCGCCTTCAGGGTAGAGGGAGAAGGGGCTATAAACACGGGCATACTCCCTGGCAAACTCTTCGTAAACAGCCTTGACATCTTCGGGGGAGTTAACAAACATCCGCGGGGAAGTAATACGCAGCGAGTGGATCTGCCCACCAAACTTCATACCGAGCTCCAGGGCAAAAAGGACATCCTCCGTAGGCAGACCTTCCAGACGGATTTCCTTCAGGGCCCTTTCCTGCAACTCCCGGACCACCCTGTTAAAGGCGGCGTAGTCCGACGTGTACTCCTGGCCGCCGGGTAAGAGCAAAGGCACCCGCCGGGACTGCTCGGTAACGTGGATTGTATCCATAGTAGTCGAACCAAAGGCGCAGAAAATCGGCGAATAGGGGAAAATCATGATTCTGGGGACCCCGGCGCGGAAACCGTAGCCACAGCAATGCGTAGGCCCGGCCCCCCCGAAGGCAAAAAGAATAAAATCCTCAGGGTTATGACCGCGCAACACCGTTTCTTTAAAGATGGCATCGGCAGCCCGACTATCAATGATGTTCTTAATCAAAAGGGCGGCCTCTTCCACCTCCAGTCCAAGGGGCCGGGCGATCTTTTCCCTGATGGCCTGCGCTGCCCTATCCTTGTTCAGGCGCATGCGGCCGCCGTGATAATACTCGGGGTTTATGTATCCCAGGACTACATCGGCATCGGTGACGGTGGGCTCGATCCCGCCCTGGTCGTAGCAGACCGGGCCGGGCATGGATCCGGCTGACATGGGGCCAACTTCCAGCTTTTTCCCGGCTACCTCGTTCATCCAGGCAATGGAGCCCCCGCCGGCTCCGATAGATACGGTCTCCAGCATGGTTATGTCTACCATCCACCGGTCAATGACCGGCTGAAAGGCGTAAAAGCGGGCACTCCCTTCAATGATGAGGCCCAGGTCAAAACTGGTACCGCCCATGTCAGAAACAACTACATTGTTATACTTGTGTAGCCGGGCCACGTGGGCGCTGCCGATAAGCCCGGCCACCGGCCCGCCGTTGTAGGTCTGGATGGCAGTGGTACGATATACTTCGGCCATACCGCCGTCGTTATGGATCAACATCATGGGTTTACGGAATTGCATGGAGCGCAGTTCATCGGCCATATTGTTCAATTCCTCAGCCATTGACTGGTGCAAATAGGCGTTCAGGACAGCGGCCATAGTCCGGGGATATTCGCGGGCCTTGGACAGCACCTCGCTGGAAAGCACCACCGGCATATTTCCGAGGTAGACTTCCGGGTATTCTTCCTTGATTATTTCCTTGATACGGCGCTCATTGACCGGGTTAACGTGGGCCCAGAGCAGGCTGACCACAAATCCCCTGGCCCCTTTGTTTACCAGGAAATCGAGCTTTTCGCGGAAATCTTCCTCGTCAAGGGGCATGAGAACGTTGCCAAAGGAATCAACGCGCTCCTTCACCCCTACCACCATGTCACGGCGGACAAGCGGTTCGGGCTTTTCCATGCGGCCCAGGTTTCGCATCTCCCGTGGCGTAAGGCCGTCAGCCCACTGGGCACCCTTGCCCATATGGATGACGTCCTCAAACCCCGCTGTGGTAATCAGGGCCAGTAGAGAACCCTCCCGTTGAATCAAGCTGTTCATGGCTACTGTAGTCGAATACCGGACGATTTCCGTCTCCTGTAACAACTCATCAACGGAGATGCCGATGAGGGCCGCACCTTCCCTGATGGCCCGCATAAACCCTACCGAAAGGTCATAAGTCGTCGTAGGCGTCTTTACCATATAGAAAGTGCCATCCCGGACGATAAAGCAGTCGGTAAAGGTACCGCCGACGTCAATATTGATGCTTGTTTTCACTCTTGGCCACCTCCGGAGCACTTTCTTTTCAGGGCGTCAACGTCAAGTTCTATGTCATAGGTGGTGGGGTGACCCGGAGGCAATGCCTCCACCTCAATCATGGTGCCGCAGCCAGGGCAGTAAAACTCCAGATACCTGAGCCAGTCCGGGTTGGGAGCAAAACTAAAAGCCTCGTCCACCAGGGGATTGTATATATCCCTGGGTTCGCGTTCGTATACGAGGCAGCCCTGCTTGTAACTGGTGCGGGCCGAAATGAGTTCGCGGCCGCAGCGGTTGCAGCACCACATTTCCCGTTCCAGGTCAATGTCTAAATACTCGGTAATCTGCACCTTCCTCGTCATGATTGGGCCCTCCGTTCAATGATGCCGCTCATGTACTCGTCAACCACGTACACCATGCCCTCAGGAAAAACGTAAGTGGTGTCATCGGCTTCAATGATAGCCGGACCAGCTACCACGTGGCCGGGCTCCAGCCTCTCACGCTCGTAGACCGGGGTCGCCTGCCTCCCGTCTCCACCCCAGTACACCTCCCGTATGGTCTTGAGGGCCGGCGAAGGGTCGGTCCCACCTAACCTACGCTTGGGCATGGTATAGTGGGCCACAGGTGCGGTGGCCTTCAGCCGCAAGAGAACCACTTCCCCTTCCTTGGCCCCTGAGGCGGAAACAAAGGCCTGGTAGAGGAGCCCTATATCCTGAGCCCCCTTAATCTCGGACACAGGTGCGGTGAACATGAAGGCTTCTTCAAACCCTTCCGCGATAACCTCCAATTCCAGGGAAAAAGCAATGTGATCTGCCGCAAAACCCTCGCCGCGCATATCCCGGACGGCCCTCTGCTTCATGCCGGCCAACACGCGATTAAGGGCTTCAAGGTCCGGCCCCGGTCCGGGCCCCAGCCGAAATCGGAAGTACTCCTCATAGATGTGGAGCACATCCATGCTGGCCGAACCGAAGGCCGAAAAAACGGCGCTAAAGGGGAAGGTATATACACGCTTGACACCCAGTTGCTGGCTTATGCCGGCACAGAAAAGGCCGCCAGCCCCGCCGTATACAAAGAGGCAGAACTCCTCCGGGTTGACGTATCCATGTTGTTTTAGTAAGGCGGAAATAGAGCGGGCCACATTGGCCTCAATGCCCTGTTTAATGCGGAGGGAGGCTTCCTCCAGGCTTATCCCCAGGGGTTGAGCGATCTGGTGCTGGATGGCTTCCAATGCGGCCCCTTTATCCAACTTCCGCCGGCCCCCCAGGAAATAGTCCGGGGCGATGTAGCCCAAAGCCAGGCAGGCATCCGTGGCCGTAGCCTCCATACCGCCAAAGCCATAGCATACCGGTCCAGGCATGGCGCCGGCGCTGTCCGGCCCCACTGTGAGAACACCGCCTGCAACCCGGGCGATTGATCCGCCGCCGGCTCCGATGGCCAGCACATTTACAGCCGGGCTACTAACGGTAATGCCTTCTATCTGTGGGGTGAGGGAATACGTATTCTTCCCGTCAATGATTAAGGCAATGTCACTGCTGGTGCCGCCTATATCCAGGGTGACCACCTTGCGCAGGTTGAAGGTGCGGCATAGTTGGGCCGCTCCCAGGACACCGGCGGCTGGCCCGGAACTATACGTGTCAATGGCCCTGGTCTTGGCCACTCGGGCGGCTCCCCCGGTAGCGTGGTCAATAAGAAGGGGCCGGCCGTACTCTAGCTTGCGCAAATCGTCCTCGGCCTTATATAGATACCTGACCATATCTCTGTGTAGATAGGCATTCACCAGAGCGGTGTTGGTACGAAGGGCATTGTCCCCGCGGCTGGTAGTCTCGCTGCCCAACAAAACTGGTACGGAACCAAGATAGTGTTTGGGGTAATCTTCTTCTACCGTCTCTTTTACAGTTTTTTCATGAATGGGATTCAGATGGGAATTAAGTAGAGATACGGCAATTATTCGCGCGCCAAGCTCCAGAAGTTGTTTTACTGCGGCCCGTATTTCTTCTTTATCTACCTGGATGACTTCCTCCCCGTTAGAACCTATCTCCCCGGTAATTCCGATCACCATATCCGGGCTTATGACAAAATCGAAGACCGGAGGACGACCGTCGGGCTCCCGATACAGGGTGGTTTCATAACCCTTAGAAACGATCAGCCCCAACTTTGGCCCGGTATGTTGGATAAGGGCGTTAGTGCCTACCGTGGTGGAATAGCGAATTATCTCTGTGTCGCGCAACATTTTAGCCATGCTGTCATAACCTAACTTCTTGGACCCTTCATCAATGCAATTGGCGATACATACCGTAAGGTCATGAGGGGTTGTATCCACCTTCACCTTCTCAAAGTCCTCGCCGCAGGCAAAAAAGCCGTCGGTAAAGGTGCCCCCTGTATCTATATCTACAGTTACTCGCCTGCCCACCGGCACTACCTCCTTCCGCTTTCCTGTCCGCCAAGATTTACAAAAACAAATGCCTTCACGAAAATATTTTCACCACCTCTTGCTTATTGGTTTCTTTCTTTATCCCAACTCTATCATAAAACTACGACACCATACTACGTCCTCCGGAAACAAAATAATGAACATTTTTCATCAACAATTTGGCCTGAGAACATATGCGGATGATAACGTGACCTCCAGGAACACGCATAAAGTAAAAAAGCCCCCTCGCCGGGGGGACTTACACTTTGTCGCTTCGCTGGCAGGAATACCTCGTCTCAGGCCGTCTCTTCCTTTTTCTTCTTCCGTTCCACCGCCAGCAGGATGGGGGCTTCCTGGCGGGAGATTACTTCCTTGGTGATAATGCACTTGCTCACATCGGCACGGGATGGAAGCTCGTACATGATTTCCAGCATTATTTCTTCCAGGATGGCCCTCAGGCCGCGGGCGCCGGTATTGCGCTTAATGGCCTCCTTGGCCACGGCCTCCAAAGCCTCATTCTTGAACTCCAGGGCCGCCCCGTCCAGCTCAAACAGCTTCTGGTACTGGCGGACAATGGCGTTTTTCGGTTCAGTGAGGATACGGATTAAGGCTTCTTCATCCAAGGCGTCCAGGGTGACCACGATTGGCAGCCGGCCTACAAATTCGGGAATCAAACCGTACTTGAGCAGGTCCTGGGGCATGATCTGTCGTAACAGGTCGCCCACCTGGCGATCCTGCTTCGGCCGCACGTCGGCCCCGAAGCCCAGGCCGCTCTTCCCGATGCGGTTCTGGATTATCTTATCAACACCGTCAAAGGCCCCGCCGCAGATAAAAAGAATATTGGTCGTGTCAAGCTGGATGAACTCCTGGTGCGGATGCTTGCGCCCTCCCTGAGGCGGCACGCTGGCCACGGTACCTTCAAGGATTTTCAGCAGCGCTTGCTGCACGCCTTCCCCGGAAACATCCCGGGTGATAGACGGGTTCTCGGACTTCCGGGCTATCTTGTCAACCTCGTCAATATAGACAATACCTTTCTCTGCTTTCTCCACATCGTAATCAGCCGCCTGGATCAACTTGAGGAGAATATTTTCTACATCCTCACCCACATATCCGGCCTCAGTGAGAGAGGTGGCATCGGCGATGGCAAAGGGGACATTCAGGATGCGGGCCAGGGTCTGTGCTAGTAAGGTCTTGCCGCTGCCGGTCGGACCCAGCATGAGAATGTTGCTCTTTTGCAGCTCTACTTCATCTACCTTCATTCCCATGTGGATGCGTTTATAGTGGTTATACACGGCCACGGCCAGAGTCTTCTTGGCCTGCTCCTGCCCGATCACGTACTGGTCAAGTATCTCCTTGATTTCCCGCGGTTTGGGGATTTCCCCCATCTCGTAGTTTAGTTCTTCGCTCAGTTCCTCCTCAATGATCTCGTTGCATAGCTCTATACACTCATCACAAATATAGACCCCCGGTCCGGCCACCAGCTTCTTGACCTGATCCTGCAGCTTACCACAAAAGGAGCATTTAAGCTGACCCTTGTCGTCCCTGTACATTGTGCCACCTCTCTTGCGTTCATTTACGAAGCTCTCGCCGGGTAATCACCCGGTCGATCAGCCCGTAATCCCGGGCTTCCTCCGGGGTCATGAAATGATCCCGGTCGGTATCCCGCTCAATTTGCTCCAAGGGTTTCCCGGTAATCTCGGCCAGAATAGTATTCAAGTCCTGCTTTACCCGCAAAATGCGCTTGGTGTGAATTTCGATATCTACCGCCTGGCCTTGAGCTCCCCCCATCGGCTGGTGAATCATAATCTCGCTGTGGGGCAGGGCAAAGCGCTTACCCTTGGCCCCGGCGGCCATCAGAAAGGCGGCCATACTGGCGGCCAGGCCCACGCAGATGGTGGACACATCAGGGCGGATATAATTCATGGTGTCAAATATCGCCATCCCCGAGGTAATAGAGCCGCCGGGACTGTTGACATAGAGGCTGATGTCTTTTTCCGGGTCTTCAGCCTCCAGGAACAATAACTGCGCAATGACCAGGTTAGCCACATGATCATCTATCGGGCTGCCGATAAAAACAATCCGATCCTTCAACAAGCGAGAATAAATGTCATAAGCCCGCTCGCCCCGGTTCGTCTGTTCCACTACCATCGGGACAAAAACGCTCAATGATCATCTCACTCCTTTTCCTGGCTTTGAGCTACCAAAAAATCAAGGGCTTTGCTGACCTTCAGGTTTTCTTCCAGTATATCGAGAACCCCTTGCTCCGCCAGCTCACGGCGGACTGCATCCGGGGCACGGTTATCATTCTTTACCAGCCCCGCAATTTCCTGCTCCATTTCCGTCTCTATAACCTGGATATTCTCTTCCCTGGCGATGGCCTCCAGGACCAGCCGCCGCCGCAGCCGCTGTTCGGCCTCAACGGCAAACGCCTGTCGCATCTCCTCCTCTGAGGTATCGGTGAGCTTCAGGTAATCTTCCAGAGTTAATCCCTGGGTTTGCAGCCGGGCTTGGAGATCGCGGACAGCCGCCTCAACCTGCATTTGCACCATAGCCGGGGGAATTTCCAGAGTGGCATTCTGGGCCGCCATTTCTGCCAGTTGCTGACGCGTTTTCTCCCGGGCCTGGGCCTCGGCCCGCTCATACAGGCGCTTGCGGATATCCTCCTTTAATTCCTCCAGGGTATCAAACTCGCTCACATCCCTGGCAAACTCATCGTCAAGGTCGGAAAGGACCGGGCGCTTTACTTCTTTTATCGTCACCCTGAAGATAACTTCCTTGCCAGCCAGCGTTTCGTTTACGTAATCCTGCGGCAAGTGGACCCTGATCTCCCTTTCCTCACCCGGTCTGGCGCCGACCAGTTGCTCGGCGAAGCCGGGCATAAACCTGTCCTTACCTACCTCCAGGGTATAGTTTTCCGCATCTGCGCCGGGGAAGGTTTGCCCATCCACCGTGCCATGGAAGTCCAAGGTCACCAGATCACCCTCGGCCACAAAGCCCTCTTCTACCGCCTCCATCCGGGCGTAGCGCTGCTGCAGCAGCCGTAACTGCTCCTCAACCCGCGCCTCGGTAACTTCTATCTGCGGACGCTCTACCGCTAGCCCTTTATATTGACCCAGGGTGACTTCTGGCTTGACCTCCACCGTAGCCGTAAAAACAAAAGGCTGGCCTTCCTCCATTTTGACAATCTCCAGCTCGGGCTGGCCTACGGGCTCCACGTTACCCTGCGCCACCGCCTCTTTATAAGCCTCCGGCACAACCATATCCACGGCCTCGGTGTATATGGGTTCACGCCCGATGTAGTTCTCCAGAACCCGGCGTGGCACCTTGCCCCGGCGAAAGCCAGGGACCGCTACCTGTTTCACCAGCTTGCGATAAGCCCGCTCCAGAGCCTGGTCTAGAACGGTTGGCTCTACTTCGATCTGTATTCTGACCCGACTCCCATCTATTTTCTCCACCTGGGTCTGCATCTTATCCCCCTCTAACACCTTACCAGCTTTACAAAGACTTCGCTGCAAGTGTCCAATTTCCTGCTGCCATCTCGGTAGAGTAATCTTAACAAATGCCCGCTGGCCTGTCAAGAAAAGTTAAGAAGGCTGCCGGACATATTGTGCCTGGCCATGAGCCGACGGGCGTTTTCGCGCAAGATCATGGTAATGCTGCTTTCGGCCAAGGGCAGGTTGCGGATGGCTGCCGCGTTGCTGCCGGGAGTGGCAGGAAAGGTCGGCCAATCAGACCCGAAGAGAACCCGCTCGGCCAGCCGTTCCAATTCAGGAAAATATTGTAATAACCTGTTGGGTGGCAGGCCGGTGATGTCTAGAATCATATTAGGGTGCAACCTGGCCAGGCAGAAGGCGGCTTCATAGTCGTAACCCCGGCCGGCATGTATCATGATGATGGTCAAATCGGGGAAATCTACGGCCACGTCGTCCAGGTAGATGGGCCGGGCGTATTTCAGTCGCATGCCGGGTAAAGTGCTGGAACCAATATGTAAGAAAACCGGGATGTTAAGCTCCGCCGCCTTGGCATACAAAGGGTAAAGGCGCGAATCGTTGGGATAAAACCCCGAAGGAGGGTGCAGCTTCAGGCCGCGCATGCCGTAGTTCACCACCAGGTCTTCCAGCAGCTCGGCCGGGTCGGGGATAGTCAAAGGCTCCAGGTAAGCGATGGGGACAAAAAAATCGGCTTCGCGGCGGCAATATTCGGCGAGATAAAGATTGGTATCCCGCCCCGCCGGGCGCAAATCGTGCCAGGACATGATGATAAAGGCCCCCTCTATCCCGTCAGCCTCCAGGAAGGCCCGCAGACGGGCCGGCTCGGCCTGTATCTCCAGCCGCCGGGCAAAGTCGGGGGCCAGGCTGCTCATGCTGGCCACGGCTTGCGGTGATAACCACTCAGGCACCACGATGTGAACATGACTGTCGAAAACCTGCACTCTGCAGTAGCTCCTTTCGGTCTTTCCACTCACGTCCCGCCTGTCGCATCTTCACGGTCCGGGCCGGTTTATTTTTGCTATTATATCACTTTTTTTCCGGCTGAACCATAGCCGATAAGTTTAAAAAGAAGTTTTGCGCCGCACCTGGCCCTTTTCCCCATCAGGTTTTCCTGGTAAAATAACGGTATCAGAAAAACTCTGGAGGCAAAAAATGGCAACTGTTATTCCGTTTCAGGGCCTGCGCTATGACCTGAGCCGCATTGAGAAGCTGGACGATGTTATTGCCCCGCCTTACGACGTGATCACTGCCGCCGCTCAGGAAGAATATCACCGCCGGCATCCGTACAATGTCATCCGCCTGGAGCTAGGCAGAATCGGGGACGATGACACGCCCCAGAACAACCGCTACACCCGGGCCAGCAGTTACCTGCAGCAGTGGCTGGAGGAGGGGGTCTTGCTGCCAGAAGAAAGCCCGGCCCTCTACTCTTACCGGCAGGAGTTTACCTGGCAGGGCCGCGATTTTTGCCGTTCATCTTTCCTGGCCAGGGTGCGGCTGGCGGATTATGGCGAGGGAGAGGTGCTCCCTCACGAAGATACCCTGCCCCAGGCCAGGGCCGACAGGTTAGCCCTGCTCCGTACCTGCCGGGCCAATTTCAGCCCTATCTTCGGGCTCTATCTGGACCCCGGGCACAGGGTAGATGAAATGTTCCGGCAGGTGGTCAGCGGCAGTTTGCCGCAGGCCGAGGCCGTAGACGAGGGCGGCATCCGCCACCGCCTGTGGGTGATTAAAGAAGAGCAGGTAATACGTGAAGTCCGGGCCTTCATGGCGCCGCAGACCATCTATATCGCCGACGGCCACCACCGGTATGAGACGGCCCTGCAGTATCACCGCGAGGCCGGCGACCCCGGCTCCGCCCACGTGATGATGGCCCTCACCAACATGTTCGATCCCGGCCTGCTGATCCTGCCCACCCACCGGCTGGTATGCCGTATCCCTCCGCCTCGCCCGGCGGAGGTTTTGCGCCGGGTAGAGGAGAGTTTCTCCGTGACCGCGTACGACCTGGCCCGGGGCATTGCTGAGTTTTTGGGCCTCCTCAAGGAGGCAGGGGAAAAGGGCCACGCCTTTGGTATGTACCTGGGTGGAGAGAGGGTATATCTCCTGTGGCGAGCATGGGAGAACCAGGATGAAACCGGAGAGGGGGGCGCCGCGGAGCCAGGGGTCCCTGGCAGCCTGCAGGGAAAAGCTGCCGGAGGCAGGCCGGCGGGAGACCCTCCGGGCCAGACCGGGACACCCCCTCGGCCCTTGGACGTGCCGGTGCTGCACAAACTGGTCCTGGAAGGTATCCTGGGGGTGGATCCGCAAAAAAACCTGGAGTTTACCCATCAGGCAGAAGAAGCCATTGCCGCAGTCCGGTCGGGCCGGACCGAGATGGCATTCCTACTAAATCCTCCAACCCTTGACCAGGTAGTCTCCCTGGCCCGCGCCGGGCAAAAAATGCCCCAGAAATCCACCTACTTCTGGCCCAAGCTCGTAACCGGCCTAGTGCTCAACCGGCTGGGTTAGAATACGGTAGTACCTGCCGGCACTGGCAAGTAAAAAACGCTTAGACTTTCAATGGCGGCAAGAGTTGGAAGGACGGGCGGCTAGCCACCGTCCTTATAGTTTAGTCCTTTAGATACCGTCAAAAGGAGAGTTCTTCTATGAGTGGAAAACGACCGCACCGCCGTACTCTGCCTGCACGGCAACGGAAGTGCGAAATCTCAGTGGGTAATGATGGATGAGGCAGGTAACAAAAGTAAAATGTAGAAAGAAAGTATCAAAACGAAGTCCTATTAATAGAGAAGGTGTTTCCTCGTGGCGAGACAAGCAGGGTCCTATGTCGGCGACGTGGCCCAGAAGGTACTTCAAGTCTTTGAGTATCTCCAGGCCGCAAAGAGCCTTGCGGTGCCTGTTATCAGGGACGTGGCGGATTACGGTGACACCCTGTGGTGGGAACTCAACCTCCCGGCTGCTGAGGGATGTTTCCTACATGGCACCGGCAAAGATCCTAATGCCTGGCTGGAAGTGCATAAGCAGATCATCCCGCCTCCCCCGCCTGTTCCCCAGGTCCTTGAACGGTGGATCGAAAGGCCGGGTAGCGAGCCGGACAAACCGCCCACACACAAGGCGAAAATTGAGGAGCTGTCACCATCCGAGCGGAACGAGTTGGATCGATTACCGGATCTAATGGAGCGAGTAGAAAACGAGCTGGCCGATCTGGAGGAAACGGACCGCCGGCGACAGGAACTTCAAAGGGAACTTGACAGTGCCTATGCTCGCTGGGAGGAGCTTGAAAAAAGGGCGGAGATTCGTTTCGAGGACTCCCCCGAGCGGGTGGCGGCATGGGATGCCTGGCTCCGGGAACAATGGCAGCCCTGGGCGGATGTGGCCCTCCCCCGGCTAAAAATCCAGCGCCTTTACAGCCAGCTTTTTACCCTTTACCAGAGGATACAGAGGGAAGGGGAAGCGCTCGAACTCGTTTGGGGGCATGGCCTGCTTACATGGAGGTGCGACGGCTACCGGGTCCGCCGCCCGCTGCTGGTGACCAGGGTAGAACTATTATTCGATCCTGCTGAAGGGGTTTTCTTCTTGGTGCCAGCGGAGGTGGGGACCTTCCTGGAGACGGATATGCTCCCCCCTTCGCTGCCTAATCTTGATAAACTAGTCACATGGGAGAGAGCCTTTCAGGAGAACATCGTCGATCCAAGAGAGTCGACGGTGGCTGAGCCTTTGCTGACTGAACTGGTACATATCCTTGACCCCGACGGCCGGTGCAGTATGGAGGACAAGGCGAGCAACCCGACGGATTTTCCCCCGGTACCCACCGTATACCACGCCCCTGTAATCTTCCTCCGCCGCCGCGCCGGCACGATGTGGCAGAGAGAACTGCAAGGCATCATAGAGGCAGTGCGCCAAGGCATGGCCATACCGCGCCCCCTGGCGGCGCTGGTCGCCGCAGACGCGCCGGGTCCGGATGAGTCCCTGGCGGAAGAATGGCAAGGATTCGGAGAGGATCTGCTTTTCCCCCTTCCGGCCAATGAGGAACAAAAGGAAATAGCCAGGCGTCCGGCCGGAAATTTCGGGGTGGTCGTGCAGGGCCCTCCTGGCACGGGCAAGAGCCATACCATAGTCAACCTCATCTGCCACCTGCTGGCCCACGGGAAGAGGGTCCTGGTGACCAGCCACACCGAAAGGGCGTTACGGGTCCTGGGAGATAAGCTCAAGAAGGAGGCCCCCCAGATCGCCCCGCTGTGTGTAAGCCTCCTGGGTGGTGACGCCCGCTCGACGAAAGAGTTGGACGAAGCAATATCCACGATTGCGGAAAACTTTTCATCTCAAGACACCCCTTACCGATTTTCCTTACGGCCTGTACCCAGGCAAGAAGGCTGCGTCTCTGGGATTCGGTAACCCGAGTCAACTGGTGGAGCCAAACTTCCTTGGCGATCAGCTCGGCCAGCACTCGGGCCTCCTCGTCCCGCGCTGCCTGTAACCGGTTCTCCATCGCCTCTACATCGTATTCGTGCCGCAGGCGGCGTAACCATGAGTCGGCACGCCTCCACGTCCAGGCCCTCCGCCACCCGGCAGGAAGGGAAAGCGGCTCCCCGCGGCCGCCCTGGGCGAGGATACGGGCGACCCAGCGGGGAGATACGGCACGCAACCTGTCCAGGAGGGCGTCCCTTTCTTGCAGCATCGGCTTTAATGCCGCCAGGCGGTGCAACTCTTGGAGGACGGCCTCCCAGCGGGAGGCATCCCTATTCTCCATGGCCGCAAGCAATTCTGTCCAGGAGTTGTGGAACGATTCTCCCGCGGCGGCGCTGCCCCGGGTGGCCAGGTAGTCCCGGATTCCATCGAAATAACCCTGGATGCTGCTTAGCTCGTACCTAGCCCGGTTGGCGCGGAGGGTCTGAAGCAGCGACTTAAGCCAACCGGCGTCGGTACAGTCCCGCCGGCCCGGGCCCAGGTACTTCCCAGCAGTCTCGGAAATCACCGGTAAGTACGCCGATTGGCACCGCCAGGTAGCCAGGAGGGAAATGCAGGAAGCCCGTGACGCAGTGCCTGTCTGGATCATGCCAGTCCACCGCATCCTGGAAAACCTCCCTCCTGCTGGGGAACGTTTTAACGTGGTAATCGTGGACGAAAGTAGCCAGAGCGACATACTCAGCCTTTCCCTCCTTTTCAGGGCCGAAAAGGCGGTGATCGTGGGGGATGATAACCAGATCAGCCCCGAGGCCATCGGCATCGAGCAGTCGCAGGTGCACCAGCTTATGGAGCGCCATCTGCAGGGGATCCCGCAGGCGGGGAGGTTTGACCTGCAGACCAGCCTCTATGACATGGCGCAAATCGTCTTCCCCGGCCACCTGATGCTGAAGGAGCACTTCCGCTCAGAGCCAGAAATCATCCAGTTCAGCAACGACCTGATGTACGGAGGCGAGATACAGCCCCTGCGCCTCCCCCAGGTTTCCGAAATCCTCGAGCCGCCGGTGCTTGCCGTGCGTGTCCCGGAAGGCTGGCGGGATGAAGGGACCAGGGCAATCAATGAGCCGGAGGCCAGAGCGCTGGTAGAAAAAGTAGCCGAGCTTTGCAAGAGGCCGGAATATATTGGTAGGACGATGGGAGTGATTTCCCTCCAGGGTGAAGAACAGGCCCGGCTGATAGAAGAACTATTGAGGGAGCAACTGGGCGAAGTAGAAATGATAAACCGCA
This sequence comes from Clostridia bacterium, assembly GCA_004347685.1. Lineage (GTDB taxonomy): Bacteria > Bacillota > DSM-521 > Neomoorellales > SLTJ01 > SLTJ01. Next base: position 39,431 of record SLTJ01000016.1, on the reverse strand, counting down.
GGATCGTCTGCGGGGACGCCTACGCCTTCCAGGGGGACGAACGGGACGTGATGTTCCTCTCGATGGTAGCGGCCCCCAACGTGCGCATCGGTGGCCTGGTCAAACGCTCCGACATGCAGCGGTTCAACGTGGCGGCCAGCCGGGCGCGGGACCAGATGTGGTTATTCCACTCCGTCGGCTTGGAGGATCTCAACCCCAACTGCGTGCGTGCCCGGCTGCTGCAGTACTGCCTCGACCCCGCCCGCGTCACCCGAAAGGAGCAAGAGGTAGAGCACCTTTTCGAGTCCGAATTCGAGCGCGACGTTTACCGCCTAATCATCGCTCGGGGTTACACCGTCCGGCCCCAGGTAAGGGTGGGCACACCCACGAAGGGATACCGGATAGATCTGGTCATCGAGGGCCTCCGGTCCAGGCTCGCGGTGGAGTGTGACGGCGACAAGTGGCACGGCATCGAAAAGTGGGAAGAAGACCGGGCACGGCAAATGATCCTGGAAAGGGCGGGCTGGAAGTTCTGGCGTATCAGGGGTAGCGCCTTCTATCGGAACCCCGGCAAGGTGATGGAACCGTTATGGCGACTTCTTGATGAAATGGGTATTGAGCCGGGTAGAGCTGGGGGTATCAAGCTCCTTGCCAAGGCCGCCCCTCAATAAGACCGGGAAAACCCCCGTGGTTAAAGCCTTGGCGCAGGCTTTGCCTGCGCTGTGCTGTCTCTCTTATCCTGCATTACATACCCTTGGGCAGCGGCCCGAAGGAATTCCCCGGCCAGTTCGTCAACCGGGGGTATTGCCCCCATTCCCGCAAACGTGGTAGAATATGGACAAGAGAGGGGAGCTAGAGTGGCTTTAGTCGAGGACGAAACCAAAAAGCAACTGGCTGCCGGCAGCGAGGAGCAGGGATCACCTTCCGGGGCTTATCGACACGGAGAGAGGAAGTTGACAACTGAAGTGCCATCTAGGCAGTTACCGATAACCGAGGAGGCGCTGGCAAGAAATCGCGACCTTGTACGAAACAAGAGCGGATTCTTGGGCTACCATACGGTTCTCCTTGAGTTGCGGGATGTCTATGTTACTTCTGCTGACAAGGCGCAGATGGTGATCTTCCATCCGTTAGAACCGGCAGCCCCCTGTCCCTGTGGCAGCGGGCATGCTTTTGGCCATTGTTGCCAACCCTTTGGAGCCGCGAGGGTAGTGGCACCCAATCCTGGACGGAATGGCTATTATTCTCCGGTGGCGTTTTATGAGGAAAAGTGGGAGCCATGGCACGAGAATGACGCGCTGGTGGCAGCAATGCAAAGGTGTGGAGAGTTTTTCTTGTCGAAAGATACTACTTCAAGCTATTTTTGGAATTATAAGGGAAAAGAGGCTGTCAAAACCGATACTGGGCACGCAGTATTCGGGACGGTGGAACTGACCCCGGACTTCTTATTGATCAGTGCGGTGAGCAGGGCCCGCTACGAGAGTTTGCGTGCCGCGATCGCGGAAGCGCTGAAACAGGACTTGCCACCTGGTGACCTGTCCATCACTTTGCCGCACGCAGCGGGAGAAAATGAAGGGAACGCAAACCTCCCCTCACCTGAAGACAAAACCCTTATTGAAGAGTATCGGCGATTGCGGGAACGAATAAGGGTAATCAATTCTCAGGCGATCAAGGAAATCATGCGCAATGAACTGGAGGGCGCCGCCAAGGAACTGGGCATGCTCGGTAAGGGAAACATCCTGGTTTTCGAGAGCTGGGAAGATCAAGCCTTGTTGCTGGATCATGCCCTCTATGACTGGCGAAGACATGGGAGGAGCATTGTCCAGCACTTCATGCGCAACAACCCACCGCTAGAGGACCTGGACAGGCTGATTTACCGGGCTATGGAAGAAGCGTTTATCTCGCTCTTTCAGATTGAGAAAGTCGGTTCAAGTTTTATAGTGTTGCAGGACCTGATCGTCCGCGAAAGGAAGCTGCGATTGGTAGACCTGAGTATGAGCGCTTCCACCAGGCCGGGAATAATCGTGTACACCAGAGTGCTTCCTTTCCCACGTTTTGTGATTGGAGCGGGGTGGGGGATTGCTCTCGACCAAATCGAGATCCGGGACGAAATAATAACCGAATACCTGCAAGCCATCAGTAACGTATCGCGCAGAAAACGGGCGGCCAAAGGGATACTGTTCTTTAAGCGGTTGGGATCGCTAAGCAACACAACCGCCACGTTGCTCTGATTCCTGACTGTCCCGCAGGAAGGTTCCTCGCAATGACCGGGTACGTATCCGGGCTGGAAGGCCGGCGCTCCTCACCCGACAGGCCCCTGGCCTATCTCTGTTTGCGGCTGAACGCAGTTGATCCTTGGGAAGCTTACATATCAAATTCTCCCTGGGATCCCAGCTCGGTTAGAGGTTTGGTCTCAAAGCCAAGTTGGCGGTAAATGACCCAGCGTTTGGCGTACACCTTTCTAAACACAGCTATCCGTTGATCAACATACTTGCCAGTTGTAACTTCCTTGTCGTTGCCTGATTGCTGTGCTACAATGAATACAATAGGGCAAGAAAGGAGGTTTTGGGATGGGTATGTCGGTGAAGGAGATGGTTGTCCCTCCCCGGGACGTTTACACCTACGCCGATTATGTTTTGCTGCCCGAAGGGGCGCCCTACCAACTGATTGGAGGCCATTTGGTTATGACCCCGGCGCCCGGTACCTTTCATCAGGCCATCAGCATACGCCTACAGACATACCTGTATCTTTTTGCCAGGGAGAAAAACCTGGGAATGGTTTTCACCGCTCCCATTGACGTTTACCTGGAAGAGACAGAAACTTACCAGCCAGACATACTCTTTATTTCTAGAGGGCGTCTGCATATTATTGAGAAAACCCGGATAAACGGTGCCCCTGACCTGGTGGTGGAGATCATCTCACCATCCACTGGTTACTATGACCTGAAAAAAAAGGCCCGGAGCTACGCCCGGCACGGGGTAAAGGAATACTGGCTGGTGGACCCGGAGGACAAGAGTATCGAGATACACCAGGGACAGGAAGGAAAGTTTATTCTCAACCAGCGGGCAGAAGTACACGGCCGCGTAAGATCCCTGGTGCTGGCCGGGCTGGAAGTAGAGGCTGAAGATATATTTGCTCCCATCGCCTGAAGTTGCTATTTTACCTAATCTGCAACTGCTCAACCTGCCCAACTGCGGTCTGGTCTTCGTTCCGGTGATCATTGCCGACCACCCTCAAGGCGCGAGCCGCCGCTGGGCCGGCTCTGCTCGATATGGTGATAAAAGGTCATGCTGTTCTGGTCGTCCAGATCGAGAACGGCGATTTTACCATCCAGTTCGCAGAGGATGCCGAAAGGCGAGCCGGCGCCATTGCCGCTGAAATTATCCACCCCATGGAAACGCTCGGAGAGTGCTCCGATCACCGCGAAGGAATAGATCGGATGGCCGGGGCTCCCCAAAACAGCAACAACAGCGCCGGCGTAGGCAGATGCCAGACCTGCGCAGAAGGCGGTCCGCACAGCGTAGATGCTTTAGCTGCTGCCATAAGGGATATTAATGAAGGCGTGGAAAGCGGCCGCGGAGAGGGTCTGGAAATGAAAGGGGAAAGGAGCTGGGAACAGGAAGAAGAAGTGCCTTCCTCCCGCAGGGCTGAAGTGGTATAATGTTACCAACCCCGCCCACCACGAAGGAGGCTGGTGGACCCGGCCCGGATGCAACTGTTGGCCGGCTTCTTTGATAGCTACCTGGTGCTCACTCGAGAAGAAGAGGCCCAGGTGCAAGCGCAACTAGCCGAAGAACTGCCCCTGGAGGAGGTGGAGCAAATGACCGAAATACTTACCTCATGGAAGGGGGCCTGAACGGCCCCCTTCGCTATTTATGGCAGATTGTACCTACACCAGTCCCGCCTACCCTGCCTTCTCCACCTTCACCGCCAGCGACTTGTACTCGGGAATCTTGGCCACCGGATCCAGGGCCGTGCCCACGAGCCTGTTCACTGGGGCTTCGGCAAAGTGAAAGTTCAAGAAGACCACCCCTGGATTAACCCGCGTGGTCAGAGTCACCTTAACCTCTATTTGCCCGTGGCGGGAGGTCAGCCGCGCCCGGTCGCCGTCTGCTAGGCCCAAGCGGGCCGCGTCTTCGGGGTTTACCTCTACCATGGGCTCCGGGCAGACTGCCTCCAACCCCTTTGCCCGGCGGCTGATGGTGGCATGGTAATGGAAATGCACCCGGCCGGTGGTGAGGATAAAGGGGTAGCTCTCATCCGGCACCTCGGCCGGGGGCCGGTAATCCACGGCGGTGAACCTGCCCTTGCCTCGGGTGAAGGTTTCCCGGTGCAGGGTCGGGGTGCCGGGATGGTTCTCGCTGGGACAGGGCCACTGCAGGCCATTGGACCCCCGCAGGCGGCGGTAGGTGATGCCGCCGTAGCTAGGGGTGAGGCGGTTGATTTCGGCCATGATGGCCGCCGGCCCCTGATAATCCATCTGGTACCCCATGCGGTTGGCGACATCCATGATGATTTCCCAGTCGGCCCGCGCCCCACCCGGCGGGTCAAAGGCCTTTTCCAGCTTCTGCACCCGGCGCTCGGTGTTGGTAAAGGTGCCTTCCTTTTCGGCAAAGGCCGCTCCGGGAAGAATCACATCGGCGTATCTCGCCGTCTCGGTGAGGAAGATGTCCTGCACCACCAGGAAGTCCAGGCTGGCCAGGGCTTTTTCCACGTGGGCGGAGTCCGGCTCGGTGAGTGCCGGGTTTTCGCCCATGATATACAGGCCCGTGATCTTGCCCGCGATCGCCGCCTCCAGCATCTCCACCAGGGTCAGGCCCGGCTTGCCCGGCAGGCCTGTTCCCCAGGCCTGCTCGAACTTAAGGCGGAGGTTTTCGTCCGCTACCGACTGGTAACCGGTGAAGACGTTGGGCAGGCCCCCCATGTCGCAGGCTCCCTGGACGTTGCTCTGGCCGCGCAGGGGGTTGACCCCGGTGCCTTCCTTGCCGATATGACCACAGGCCAGGGCCAGGTTGGCCAGGGCGAGGACGTTGTCGGTGCCGCTGGTGTGTTGGGTAATGCCCATGGCGTAATAAATACTGGCCCGGGGGCTGGTGGCATAGAGCCTGGCTGCCTGGCGGATATCCCCGGCCGGCACTCCGGTGACCTCGGCTACTGATTCCGGCGTGTACTGGGCCACCGCCTCCTTCACCGCCTCAAAGCCTTCAGTGCGGCTCGCGATGAACTCGGCGTCGTAAAGTTCCTCGGCCACGATTACGTGCAGCAGGCCGTTGATCAGGGCCAGATCCGTACCTGGCTTCTGCCGCAACCACAGGTGGGCCACATCCACCAGGTCGATCTCCCGAGGGTCGGCGACAATAACCCTGGTGCCGCCGAAGCGTGACGCGTGTTTGATCTTCTGAGCGATGACCGGGTGGTTCTCGCTGGTGTTGGAGCCGATCACCAGGATGCAGTCCGCTCTTTCCACGTCAGCGATGGAATTGGTCATGGCGCCACTCCCAAATGCTGTTGCCAGACCGGCAACGGTGGAGGAGTGTCAGAGACGCGCGCAGTGATCAACGTTGTTGGTGCCAATCACCGCGCGGGCAAGTTTTTGCAACAGGTAGTTCTCCTCGTTAGTGCACTTGGCGGAGCAGAGCACGCCGATGGCGTCGGCCCCGTCGGTGTCGCGAATAAGCCCCAGGTTCCGGGCCACCGTATCCAGGGCTTCGTCCCAGGTGGCCTCCCGGAATTTGCCCTCGCCCTTTTCCCCGTCCCGGATCAGGGGCATGGTCAACCTCTCGGGGCTGTGGATATAGTCGTAACCAAAGCGGCCCTTGACGCACAGCCAGCCCTGGTTCACCTCTGGGTTATCCCGACCCATGACCTTGACTATCTTGTTTCCTTTTACATACAGTTCCAGGTTGCAGCCCACGCCACAGTAGGAGCAAACGCTGGGGACTTTCCGCATCTCCCATTCCCGTACCTGGTAGCGGCGATTTCGCTCCACCAGGGCCCCCACCGGGCAGACCTGGACGCACTGGCCGCAGTAAACGCAGCCGGCCTCCGCCGCCGTCACCTCCGCGCCGCCGGCCGTGGGGGCGATATGGGCATTAAAGCCGCTCCCCACCAAGTCGTAGACGAACCGGCCCTGCACTTCCCGGCACACGGCCAGGCAGCGGCCGCAGAGGATACACTTCTCATAGTCGCGCACGATAAAGGGATTGTCCTTGACCGCATAGCCGCCGTAGGTATCCGTGGCCAGGCCGCAGCCCTCCAGGCCCTGGCTATAAACGAAGTTCTGGAACTCGCAGTTGCCCGCGCGGTCGCAGACGTAACAGCCGTTAACCGGGTGGGCGGCAATGGCCAGTTCCAGGATACCACGCCGCATCTCCTGTACCCGGGACGTATTGGTAGAAACCACCATCCCTTCCAAAGCCGGCGTCTCACAGGCCGCCGCCGGCTTGGCGGCCCCGGCCACCTCCACCAAGCACATACGGCAGTGCCCCTGGGCCGACAGCCCAGGATAGTAACAAAGGGTAGGAATATAAATGCCGTTTTCCCGGGCCGCCTCCAGGATGGTGGTGCCTTCCGGGACGGACATTTGCCTACCGTCAATAACCAGGTTGACCAATCTTAGCTAACCTCCTTTATCTAGAGGTTGGAGGTTGGAAGTTAGAGGTTGGAGAAACAGATGTCCTGTTTGCCTCCAATCCCCGTCCCCAACCTTGAAACTCGCTCGAGGCCTGGTCGCCAAGACCGGTTGAGCAACCTGCGCCCCTGCCCGCCACCTTGTTGAGTGCCGGGCTGCCAGGCCCTGCCGCCCCAGGCACAGTAATGCAACACTCGCCTAAAACGCATCTGGAAAGTGCTCCACCTTCTCTATGCGCCCCTGCCGGTCGGCCTGTACCGCCACCACGTCAAAGCGACATCTGGCCTCTCCCAGGCCCGCCTGCTGCAGGTAGACCTGGGCCACCTGCCGCACTTTACGCTCCTTGGGCCCCACCACTGACTCCTGAGGCAGGCCGAAGGAGGCTGAGCTCCGCGCCCGCACTTCCACAAAAACCACTGTCTGGCCCTGGCGGCAGACGATGTCCAGTTCCCCCAGGCGGCAGCGGAAGTTACGGGTCACAATTTCGTATCCCCTGGAAGCCAGGAACCGGCAGGCGGCATCTTCCCCCAGCTTCCCCAGGGAGCGGCGGTCAGGCACGGCCGTAACTCCTTACGGCACCAGGGACAGCACGGCCGCGGCGCCTGCCCCCAGGCTGGAGATAATGGGCTGAAAGTAGAAGCTGGCCAGCAGCACCCCGGCCATAGCCACCACCACCGTCACGCTGACGCCGGCCGGCGCCGCGATCGGCGTCTCATCCCGTGCCGGCAAAAAGTACATGGTACGAATGACGTTGACATAGTAAAACAGGGAGACGGCACTGTTGATAGCCGCGATTATCACCAGAGTCATCAACCACCCGCCCTGCTGCATAGCGCCGACAAAGAGGTACAGTTTGCCCAGGAAGCCGGCCAGGGGCGGGATCCCCGCCAGGGAGAGCAGGCAGATGGCCAGGCCCAGGGCCAGGAAGGGGCTGCGCCAGCGCAATCCGGCATAATCGCCGATGGTCTCACTGCCGGTGCGGTTGGCAAAGGCCACCACCACGGCAAAGGCCCCCAGGTTGGCAAAAAGATAGCCAAAGAGGTAGAACATCACCGCTGACGCGCCGACGCTGCTTAGAGCGACAATGCCTACCAGGGTATAGCCGGCATGGGCCACGCCGGAGTAGGCCAGCATGCGTTTGATGTTGGTCTGAGGGAGGGCGGCGATGTTGCCCCAGGTCATGGTAACGGCCGCGATTATGCCCAGGAGCACGGCCCAGTCGGCGTAATGGGAGCCGAAGGCTGTGGCCATGACCCGCATGAAAACGGCAAAGGCGGCGGCCTTGGAGCCTACGGCGAGATAGGCCGTCGCCGGCGTGGGCGCTCCCTGATAGGTATCCGGCACCCACATATGAAAGGGCGCCAGCCCCGTCTTAAAGCCGAAGCCCACGATCATGAGGAACATCCCGGCGAAAGCCAGGGGACCGAAATTCCCGGAAAGGCCGGCGGCGATCTCCACGAGATAAGTGGAGCCGCTCAGGCCGTAGATAATGGCCGCGCCGTACAGCCACAGGGCAATGGCAAAGGAACCCAGGAGAAAATACTTCAGGGCGGCCTCGGTGGACTCCTTCTCGTCCCGCCGGTAGCCTACCAGGGCGTAGAAGGAGAGGCTGATCAGCTCGATGCCCACATAGATGGTGACGAGCTCTTGCGCTGCGGCCGTGACCATCATCCCCAGCAGGGCGGTCAGGATCAGCCAGTAAAACTCACCTTGCCGCCGCCCGACCCAGCGGTCCAGGTAGCTGAAGGAAAACAGGAACACCAGACAGGCCGTGGCCAGAGATATGAGTTTGAACCAGACAGCGATGGTATCAAAGGCCAGCAGCCCGCCGAAGACTTCGGCCGGCGCCGCCCCGTGCAGGGCAAAGAAGACGGTTAGCACCAGGGCCACGGCCGCGCCCACCAGGCCGAGCACCCCCAGGCCTTTACGGGAGGCCGCATCCGGCAGCGCCAGGTCAGCCAGCAAAACCAGCAAAGCCACCACCGCCACCACAATCTCTGGACTGAAAAGCCACCAGTTCACACTACTCACCTCCTAACTAGAGCCCGAGAGCTACCAGGCTGGTATCGCTCCAGTTGATGATGATGTTCGGGTAGAGGCCCACCAACACCGTCAGAGCCACCAGCACTACCAGCGGGATAAATTCGTAGGCCTTGTTCATATCTTCCAGGTGCGCCCACCTAGGATTCAGCGGACCGTAGAAGATCCGCCGCACCGTCCACAAATAGTAGCCGGCGGTGAAGACGATCCCGGTGGTGGCGATAATGGTCGGCACCTGCAGGGCGGGGAAGGACCCCAGGAAGACCAAGAATTCAGCGACAAACTGGCTCATCCCCGGCAATCCCAAGGAAGCCAGACTGGCCACGATAAAGGCCACGGCAATGCGCGGTACCTGGACGGCCAGGCCGCCGGTAAGTTCGGCGATCTGGCGGGTATGGGCGCGCTCGTAGATCAGGCCGATGCAGAAGAAGAGCAGGCCCGAAACCGTGCCGTGGGCGAACATTTCCAGCACGGCCCCGTTTAGGGCCATGGGCGTCATGGCGGCAATGGCCAGGAGGACAAAACCCATGTGGCTGACGCTGGACATGGCGATCATAGTCTTGAGATCCTTCTGCCCCAGGGCCACATACGCGCCGTAAATGACGCTGATCACCGCCAGCACGGCCAGGTACGGGACATAGAGCTTCAACCCTTCCGGCAGCAGCCCGGCGTTAATGCGGATCAAGCCGTAGCCGCCCATCTTCAATAGGACGCCCGCCAGCACCATGCTGATGGGGGCCGGCGCTTCCACGTGGGCATCTGGCAGCCAGGTGTGGAAGGGCACCATGGGGAGCTTCACGGAAAAGCCCAGGAAGATGAGAATAAACAGCAGCCCCTGCACCGCCGGGGTAAAACCTGCCTGGGCCAGCTCTATCATGTCAAAGGTAGGCGTGGGCGCCAGAAAGTACATGGCCAGAAAGCCGGCCAGCATGAAGGCGCTCCCGGTCATCGTGTATATGATGAACTTCATGGCCGCGTACTCACGCCGGTCCGAACCCCAGATCCCGATGAGGAAGTACATGGGGATCAGTTCCAGCTCCCAGAAAAGGAAGAAAAGGAACAGGTCCAGGGAGGTGAATACCCCCAGGACAGCCGTTTCCAAGATCATCACCAGGAAGAAGTACTCCTTGGCCCGGCGGTTCTCACCCCAGGAGGCCAGTATGGCACAGAAGAAAATAAAGGTGGTCAGGATCACCATGGGGAGGCTGAGACCATCTACCCCCACGTGATAGTTGATGTTTAAGGCCGCCACCCAACTGTATTTCTCCGCAAACTGAAAGCCGGCGGCCGCCCGGTCGTACCCGAAATAGAGCCCCAGGGAAATGGCTAGCTCAATTAAGGAAAAGACCAGGGCCACCACCTTGGCCGGCTGCTGCCGTTCCCGGGACAGGCAAAAAATAATCAGCGCCCCCAATAACGGCAACCAGAGCATGAGCGAAAGCCAGGGTACCAACGATCTCCCTCCCTTACACCGTTACAAATAAGGCAATATATACGGCCACGATTACCACAGCCGCGAAGATTACCATAGCATAAAACTGCAGATAGCCGGACTGTACATGGCGTAGGCCCTGACCCACGCCCCCCACGATAGCGGCAATGCCGTTCACAATGCCGTCTATCACGTGGCGGTCAAACCAGGCCGCGACATAGGCCAGCCCGACAGCTCCGTAGCGGACGATAACCCCGTAGTAAAAAGGCTCGATATACCACTTGTTGATCAGGAACTTGTGCAGCCAGGGAATACCCCGGGCCAGGGGTTCGGCGTCCACGTCTGGCACCCGCTTGCGGCCGTACACCAGCCAGGCGGAAAGGATGGCCACCACGACAATGACGGTGGAGATGGCCATCAGGGTAAGAGCCGTGCTGTCCGGCCCGGCTGCCAGGTGCTCCTCAGGCGCCAGGAAGGCGGCAAAGTAATTAGCCCAGGGAGTGCCGACCCAGCCCACCACGATGGCCATGATGGCCAGCACGATCAGCGGCACGGTCATGGTAGGCGGGGCCTCATGGTAATGGTGGTGGCGCCGGTGCTCCGGGATCTCGCCGCCAAAGGTGCCGAAGTAGACCCGGAAAATATAGAAGGCGGTCATAAAGGCCACCACCAGCCCCAGCACCGCCAGGCCGGTCTGCCCGTGCTCCACCGCCGAGTAAATGATCTCGTCCTTGCTCCAGAACCCGGCGAAGGGTGGTATCCCAGACAGGGCCAGGGCCCCCATCAGGAAGGTAAAGGCAGTGACGGGCATGTATTTCCGCAAGCCACCCAGGTCCCGCATGTGCTGGGATTCAGCCGCGTGGATGACGCTGCCGATGGCCAGAAACAGCAGGGCCTTGAAGAAGGCATGGGTGGTGAGGTGGAACATACCCGCCGTGGCCGCCCCGGTTATCCCCAGGGCCATGAACATATAGCCCAACTGGCTGATGGTGGAGTAGGCGATAACCCGCTTGAAGTCCGGGAATACTATGCCGATGCTGGCGGCCAGCAAGGCGGTGAAGCCGCCGATATAGGCCACCACCTCCAGGGACGCGGACCCGGCATTGAAGATGGGCATGAGCCTGGCCACCAGGTACACGCCGGCGGCCACCATGGTCGCCGCGTGGATCAGGGCGCTGACCGGAGTCGGGCCTTCCATGGCGTCAGGCAACCACGTATGCAGCGGGAACTGGGCCGATTTGCCCACCGCCCCCATGAAGAGCAAGATGGCGGCCGTTGTGGCCAGGCCGGCCGGAACCTGTCCGGCCCCCACTGCCGCGAATACCTCACGGAAGTTGAGGGTAGGGAGGGCCGCGGCCAGCATGAGAATACCGATCAAGAGGCCCACGTCACCGATGCGGGTCGTGATAAAGGCCCGCATGCCGGCCGACGGAGGCGGCAGGGCCACGCCGGGCTGGTCGTACCAGAAGCCGATCAAGAGGTAGGAGCACAGGCCCACCAATTCCCAGAAGATAAAAATCTGCAGGAAGTTGTTGGCCGCTACCAGGCCCAGCATGGAAAAGGCAAAGAGGGAAAGGAAGGCGAAAAACCGCGAAAACCCGGGGTCGCCGTGCATGTATCCGATAGAGTAGATCATGTCGAAGAAGGTGATGAAACACACCACCACGAACATGACCGCGGCCATGGGGTCCACCAGCACCCCTACCTCAAAGCGCCAGTCCCCCAGGGTAAACCAGGTCAGGCTCAATTCGGCCTCGCCCCCGTGCACGACGGCCAGCAATACGCCCAAGGAAAGGGCCAGGGAAACGCCCATGCAGAAGATGGCCACCAGGGCGCTGGCCATCTTCTGGCGGTAGGTCAGCCCCAAGATGATACAGAAGGCGGCCAAGGGCATCACGGTTATCAGCCAGGCATATTGGATCATATTCACCACCCTTTACTGACTAGAAGTTGGCGGCTGATCCCAGGGTGCGACCAGCGCCTCTGTCTATCTAGCCCTTTAGTTCGCTGACTTCGTCGGCGTTTACGGTCTCGTGGCTCCGGGAAAGGGCCAGGAAGATAGCCAGCCCCAGAGCCGTCTCGGCCGCGGCCACGGTCAGGACGAAGATCACAAAGACCTGTCCCGCCACCGCCGGGGCCAGGAAACGAGAGAAGGCCACCAAGGTCACGCCCACGCCGGCAAACATGATCTCCAGGCTCATGAAGATAAAGACCACGTTGCGGCGGGTAAACATGCCAAAGGCCCCAATAGCAAAGATGACAGCCCCCAGGGCCAGGTAATGAGCAGGGCTCACGACTTACGTTCCCCCCTCCCGGCGTTCCTCCCGGCAATGACTACCGCCCCCACCAGGGCTACCAGCAGGACCACCGACACCAATTCAAAAGGCAAGAGGTACTCGCCCAGAAGGGCTTGACCCAGTTGCCCCAGGGTAATGGTCCCGGCCCCCGGGGCGGCCAGTTCCGGCCAGGGCTGACCCAGCAGCAGGGAAAGGACGAGCGCCAGGAATAGGGCGGCCAGGATAAAGCCGGCCCCTAGGTTGAGGCTCTGCTTGATTTCCCTTTCCGCCACCCGGGGCGTGAGCATGATCACAAAGGCAAAGAGAACCGCCACCGCTCCGGCATAGACCACCACCTGCACCAGGGCCAGAAACTCGGCCTGCATGAGAAAGTACAGTCCACCTATGCCCAGGAAGAAGAAGACCAAAAAGATTACCCCCCGGGTCAGGTTCTGCATGGTGGTGACCATCAGGGCCGAGAGCACGGTGATAACCGCCAGCACCCAAAAGGATATCTGGTAAAAAAGACCGTCCATGTTCTCACCCTTCTTCCTAGAGCACAAGTACTAGCCCTGTTACACCCAAATTGATCAGGGCCAGGGGCAGCACAAACTTCCAGTTAAAGGCCATCAGGTGGTCGATACGGATGCGCGGGTAGGTCCAGCGGATCCACATATACACGAAGACCATCACGTGTATCTTAATAAGGAACCAGAGGATGGGCGGCAGCAACGGCCCCTGCCAGCCACCCAGGAAAAGGGTGGTAAACAGGGCGGCGCCGGCCAGGAGGTGCGTGTACTCGCCCAAGTAGTACATGGCGAAGCGCATGCCCGAGTACTCGGTCAGGTAGCCGGCCACCAGTTCCTGCTCTGCTTCCGCCAGGTCAAAAGGACCGCGGTTCATCTCCGCCAGGGAGGCCACCAGGAAAAGTACCGCAGCCAGGGGCTGGCGGATGATGTTCCACATGCCGGCCTGGCTCTCTACGATACCCACCAGGCTGAGGCCACCGGATACCAGGGCCACCCCGATGGCCGCCAGGATCAGCGGCACCTCATAACTCAGAGTCATGGCCGCGGCCCGCATGCCGCCCAAGAGCGACCACTTATTGTTCGAGGACCAGCCGCCGGCCATGACGAAGAAGGAGGATAGGCCGCTGGCGGCAAAGGCGAAGAGCAGGCCGTAGTCCATGGGCGCCACCACCCAGCCCGGACTAAAGGGAATGACAATATAGATCAGCATGGCGCCAACGAACATCATCAGGGGACTGATCAGGTAAATAAGGTTATCTACCCCCGGCAGGGCCATGGGCTCCTTGAACAAAAGCTTGATGGCGTCAGCCACCGGCTGGATGATCCCGTGGGGTCCGGTCCGCATGGGGCCGTGCCGCACCTGGATATGTCCGGCGACTTTGCGCTCGAGCCAGGTGAGAAACATCACGTCCAGGAAAATGAAGGCGATAAGGATGATGGCCACGATTATCATGTCAATCAACTGAATCCACTGGATACCCATCCCTATCCGCACCGCCCAATTTTCCATGACCTGGTAGATCCCCCGCGCCCATTCACCGGGCTGGTAAAAAAACTGGTACAACCACACCTTGTCAACACCTCCTTACCGGTACATGGTAATCGGCGGCGCCCCGCTCAGGCGCTCCTGGGCATAAATGGTATCTTCCCGCCTGTAGGCCGCCAGCTCATGATAGGGCGAATGGGAGAGGGCTCCCACCGGGCAGATTTCCGAGCATAAACCGCAGTACATGCAGTGGGCCGCATCTATCTGGTAATACTTCACGGTTTTCTTCCCGTCTTCCCCGTCATCAGTTTGAATGGTGATGGCCTTAACCGGGCAAAAGCGGGCGCACAGGGCGCAGGCGGCGCACTTTTCCTTGTCCCACCGCACCAGTCCCCGGTAACGCTCGTAAACCTCCCGCCGCTCGGTCGGGTAATGGATGGTAACCGTGGGCTTGAACAAATGCCTCAGGGTAACCCCCAGGCCCCGGAGCAATTCCACCACCAGAGCCACATCACGCAAACCTAGTGCCATATTCCTCTTCCCCTTTAACGATCAATTTCCCCCAGCACCGGATCAAAGCTGGCCAGGATGGCGATCACGTCGGCCAGCATAGCTCCCCGCATGATTTTAGGGAAAATCTGCATGTTGATGAAGGACGGGGACCTGATCTTCAGCCGGTACGGATAGCCGGAGCCGTCGCTTACCAGATAAAAGCCGAGCTCGCCCTTGGGGTTCTCGTACCCCAGATAGACTTCTCCCTCGGGCGGGGCATACCCCTGTACCAGGAGGTGGAAATGGCGCACCACCTCGGGGAAGTTATTCGGGAATTCCTCCTTATTAGGCAGGGCAATGGTCGGCATATCCACCATGATATCCCCCGGCGGGAGCTGATCCAGGGCCTGCTGGACGATGCGGCAGCTCTGGCGCATCTCCTGGATGCGCACATAGTAGCGGTCCAGACAGTCACCGCGGCTGCCCACCGGCACATCGAATTGCATCCGGTCATAGACTTCATACGGGTAAACCTTGCGCAGGTCCCACTTCACCCCGCTGGCCCGGAGGTTCGGCCCGGTAAGGCCGTAGGCCAGGGCGTCCTCAGCCGAGACAACCCCCACGTCCCGGAGACGGGTCATCCAGATGGGGTTTTTCGTCAACAGGGCCTCGTAGTCATTAATACGGGAAGGAATGACCTCCAGAAACTCCCGCGCCTTCTCGACAAAGCCATCGGGCAGGTCATAGGTGGTCCCCCCGACCCGGAAGCAGTTCAGGGTCATACGCTGGCCGCAGAACATCTCAAAGAGGTCCAGCAGCATCTCGCGATCGCGGAAGGTATAGAGCAAGATGGTCCAGGCACCCAGATCCAGACCCCAGCTCCCCAGGGCCACCAGGTGATTGGCGATGCGCTGCATTTCGGCGATGATCACCCGGATGTACTTGCCCCGTTCCGGCGCCTCAATGCCCAGCAACTTCTCTACGGCCAGGCAATAGGAGAGGTTGTTGCAGGCGGGGGAAAGGTAGTCCAGCCGGTCGGTGATGGGGATAAACTGACCATAAAGCATGCCTTCGGCCATTTTTTCCATCCCCCGGTGCAACTGCCCGATAACCGGCTTGCAGTCGACGATATACTCGCCGTCCATGACCACCTCCAGCTTCATGACCCCGTGGGTGCTGGGGTGCTGCGGCCCCAGGTTGACAACCATTTCGTGGGTAGTTTGCATTTTCCCTCACCCCCTAGTACGTCCTGACCGGGCGCTTATCCACCGGGTAACTTTTCCGCAGCGGATGTCCTTCCCAGTCATCCGGCAGGAGAATGCGGGTAAGATCCGGGTGGCCGGAGAACCTGACTCCCAGCAGGTCGTAGGTTTCCCGCTCATCAAAGCCAGCCGCCGGCCAGATGCCGGTAAGGGAAGGCACCTCCGGATTGTCGGCCGGCACCTGCACCTTGAGCATGATCTGGCGGAAATTGCTCATGGAGCGCAGGCAGTAGACCACCTCCAGGTAATCCACCCGGTCCACGGCAGTAATAAAGATCAGGAAGTTAAACTCGAAGTCCGGGGTATCCTTCAGGAAGCGGCAGACCTCCAGCAATTTTTCCCTGGCCACTTCCACCACCAGGTCCGGGTTCTCCTGGACCACCCGAACCAAGCCGTCATACCTTCTTTCAAGCTCCCTGCCGATCTCGCACAGGTTCAAGCACCGGTACCCCCTTCCTGGTCAGGCTTTCCGCCATGATCTTGTCCTGCAGCTTCATCAGGCCGTAAAGCAGGGCTTCCGGCCGGGGCGGGCATCCGGGGATGTATACATCCACAGGCGCGATCTCGTCCATGCCCTGCACCACGCTGTAGGTGTTGAAGGGACCGCCGCTGCAGGCGCAGTTGCCGTAGGCGATCACCCACTTCGGCGCCGGCATCTGCTCATACAGCCGCCGCACGCGAGGGGCCATCTTGTAGGTGATGGTCCCGGCCACCAGCATCACGTCGGCGTGGCGCGGCGACGGGCGGAAGACCCCGGAGCCAAAACGGTCAATGTCATAGCGGGAAGCACCGGTGGACATCATCTCGATGGCACAGCAGGCAAGGCCGAAGGTCAGCGGCCAGATGGAGCACTTGCGGCCCCAGTCCACCAAGGCGTCGGCTGCGCCCACCAGGACCTGGCCGCCCGGCAGGTCGGCCACCTTGGTAAGCAGGTTGCCCAGGGGGCCGGGGTCCGTTTCGTGATAGCCTTTCCACCTGTCATCTACACCCATCGCAAGGCTCCTTTCTTCCACGCATAAAGCAAACCAGCTACCAAAACACCGATAAAGACCATTACCTCAACGAAGCCGAAAAGGCCCAAGGATTTGAAGGCCGCCACCCAGGCAAAAAGGAAAATGGCCTCCACGTCAAAGAGAACAAAGAGCAGGGCAAAGGGGTAAAAGCGGATGTCATAGTTGACGAACCCGCTGCCCACCGGTTCGTCGCCGCACTCGTAGGACGTATCCCGCCTCTCGGTATGCCTGGTGCGGGGAGCGAAGAACCAGTTCAAAAGGTAGATCAACAATACCAACACCACGCCGGCCACAAAGAAAAAGGCCACATCAAAGTATTCGCCGAACACCATCTCACCTCCCTACGTGACTACCAAGGCCACGCGGTAGCAGCGCAGGCAGCGGTCGGCTTCCTTTACCGCCACCTGATTAGTAAAGCCCAAGTCCACTTCACAGAAACTGCCGCACCTTTCCTCCACCGGACGGCATACTTCCTCGTAGCGGTGCCAGCCCCCCACCAGGCCGGTCTGCTCGCCCGGCTCAAAAACGCCCAGGGCATCAAGCAGGGCCTGGGAGGCATCGGCTTCAGTAGAGGTCACCTTACCCTCCCGCAGGTACTGGTCAATGGAGATGGCGGCCCGGTTGCCCGTGGCAATAGCCTCAATAACCGTCCGCGCCCCGTGCACCGCGTCCCCACCGGCAAAGACACCGGGGATATTCGTCTGGAGGGTGAGGGGGTCCACCTGGATGGTGTTGCGTCTAGTGGTCTGCACCCCCTCCAGGAAGCCCAGATCAGCCACCTGCCCGATGGCTGGGATCAGGGTGTCCACCTCCATGACAAACTCCGACCCCGCTACCGGCACCGGGCTCCGGCGGCCGCTGGCGTCCGGTTCGCCCAGCTCCATGCGGATGCATTCCACCCCCGTGACCCTACCGTCCTCAGCCAGCATGCGGGTGGGGTTGGCCAGGAAATGGTACTGGATACCTTCCCTCTCGGCTTCATCCACCTCCACCGCGTTGGCTGGCATCTCGGCCCGCGACCGCCGGTAGATAAGGTATACCTCCTCTGCCCCCAGCCGCCAGGCCACGCGGGCGCAGTCCATGGCCACATTACCGCCGCCGACCACGGCCACCCGGCGCCCCATGCCCGTGGGCCGGCCCAGGTTGGCCTGCCGCAGGAACTGTACGCCCGGGATGAAGCCGGCATATCCTTCTTTCTCGCCCGCCACCCCCATCTCGCTGCTCTCATGCAGGCCGGGCGCGACAAAGACCGCCTTGTACTTACTGGTCAGCTCACTGAAGCTGATGTCTTTCCCCACCCGGGTATTGAGCCTGATCTCCACGCCCATATCCTCGATTAACCTTATCTCCAGCGCCAGAATATCCCGCGGCAGGCGGTAGCTCGGAATACCTACCGCCAGCATGCCTCCGGCCACCGGCAGGGCCTCGAAGATGGTTACCCTATAGCCGCGGCGGGCCAACTGGTAGGCCGCGTTGAGGCCGGCCGGACCCGCGCCGATAACGGCCACCTCCAGCCCGGAAGGTTTCTGGTGGCTTAACACCGGCTTTTTCCTCTTGTCCAGCTCGTAGTCGGACACAAACCGTTTCAGACACCTGATGGCCACCGGCTCGTCTAGGGAATTGCGTCTGCAATTATTTTCACAAGGATTGACGCACACTCGCCCCAGAACCCCCGCCAGGACGGTCCACTCACGTATCGTGGCCAGCGCCGCCTCAAAGTCGCCCTCATGGACTTTCTCTATATACCTGGGGATATTGATATGGGCCGGACAGCCGTTCAGGCACGGCGCAGTGACAATCTTGTGGTACCGGTAGCCGTTCCGGGTTACAGCCGACTTTCCTTCAATGAGCCTGACAAAGCTTTCCCTCTGCTTCGCCAGGGCATCCAATAACGGGATGGGGAAAGACCGCCCTATTTCACACAACGATCCGTCCCTGGCCAGGACAGCTACCCGCTCGAGCAAATCCAGATCCTCGGCCTGGCCCTCCCCCCGGCAGATACGGGTGAGAGTATCCAGGACAACCTTGGAGCCAACCCGGCAGGGAATACAGCGACCGCAGGATTCTTCCTGGATGGTCACCAGGTAAGCCCGCAAAAGCTCCACCACGTTGACTCCGGAATCCATAAGAGCTAGTCCGCCCCAGCCAACCAGGGCTTTGATTTCTTCCCTGGTCTGAGTGCCGAATTCAAGCGGTACCGCGTCCTTGCGCCAACTGTTGAAAACAACCTCCCCCATTGCACCTCTCCCCTCGCCTAACTTCTTGCGGCAACCAAGGGACCATCACCTGAACCTTCCCGCGCACCACCTCCTTAAGAGCAGAAGTTGGGGTTTGGAGGTTAGAGGTTGGAATTCGCCTCCACCTCGCTGCCATTGTCACGCGTTACAGACCAATGACTGCTCGCACGGGCGCAAAGGAACACCGGTGCAGGCGGCACGGCCCGTACCGCGCCAGGGCCTCCAGGTGCCCAGGCGTCGGATAACCCTTATTGCGGGCAAACCCGTATACCGGATAAAACCGGTCCAGCCTTTCCATCAGGTGATCCCGGGTGACTTTGGCCAGCACCGAGGCCGCGGCAATGGAAGGGCTCAGCGCATCCCCGCCCACCACGCCTTCCTGCGGCACACCCAGGCCGTGAATGGCAAATCCATCCACCAGTACGTATTCTACCTGTAACTGCAACCGCCGCAGGGCCCGGCGCATGGCCAGGTAGGTAGCCTGGAGGATGTTAAGCCGGTCAATCTCCCGGTGCGAGGCTGCCGCCACCGCCCAGCCCAGGGCCCGGGCCTTGATTTCCCCGGCCAGCCACACCCGCCGTCCCGGACTCACCCTCTTGCTGTCATTGAGGCCAGGCAGGAAAACAGGGCCGGCAAAAACCACGGCGGCCGCCACCACCGGCCCAGCCAGGGGTCCGCGGCCAACCTCATCCACCCCGGCCACCAGGCGCATACCCCGGCGCCAGAGGGCCTCCTCAAGATCATATGAGAGGGCCATCAAAAAATCCCTTCAATAACATTACTGAAACCTTACCGATCAGCCATACACCTGATACCCGCGCCAAGCTTGCCAACGCAGCCATCAGGGTACCCCTCGGAGTACCCAAATCGCAGCCACGTCATCACAATCGCTTTTATCAATTCGCTAAGGAAGGCCAAATTCCTTTCAACAATTTCACCCCGACCAATAAAAACTGGGTAAAAAGTACTAGCCGGAGGCAGGAAAATGGCCGGCAGCGTTTAAATATATAGACGTCAGGCAATGCAGGCCGTTAAGATCAAGTTCTCACAAGACGAATATTGATAACTATGATCAGCAACCAGACAAGCACCAGCCCGGAAGGTAGGAGGATCCGCAGCCTGGAACCTGAACTCGACCTGCTCCTGACCTGCCAAATGTTGGCGAAAGGAGGTGAAATATAAAATGTGTAAGGGCAGCGACCTTTATTCATTCTTAAAGGAGGGAAAACCATTGCGCAAATCGTTAGTAGCCGCAGTCCTGATCGGGGTCCTCGCCATGGTGGCGCTAGCCGCAGTAGCCCTGGACGGCAGCCAAGTGGCGGCCAAGCCCACCTTTGGCAGTAACTGTGCTTCATGCCATGGCGTGCCAAACCCCACGGCCGCCCCGGGCAAGGAGCCGGCAGCAGCCCCAACCAAGGAACCGGCCGCCCCGGCCAAAGAGCAGGCCCCAGCAGCGTCCAAGGAGTCAGCGCCGGCCAAGGCCAGCCAGCCGGCCGCCAAACCTGCCGCGAGTGCTCCGGCCAACAAAGAGATCAGTGTCACCTGCGGCAATAAGACGGCCAAGCTGGCCAGTGTCACCGTAAACGGCAACACCCTGATAGAGGGCAGGGCCCTGGCGTCCTTGATCGGCGGCTCGACCTCGTGGGACAACAAGGCCAAGGAAGTAACTATCGCCCTCGGCAACAGTAAGGTAACCATGTCAGCCAAGACCAAGGCCGCCAGCGTCAACGGACAGGAAGCCAAGGTAACCGTGGGCGTCACTCTGGTGGGCGGTAAAGTCTTCGTCCCGGTCCGCTTTGTGGCCGAATCCCTGGGCCTGTGGGTAGACTATGACCGGGCCAAAGGGATCACCATGGGTGCCGGTAAGGGCGCCCCGGCTGCAGGAAGCGGGAGTGCCGCGGCTCCGGCTACGCCGGCTGCAGGTGGTAAAACGCTCGGCCTGAATAAGGACCTGGCCCTGCCGGGCTATGTAGGCTCCACCACCTGCAAAGGGTGTCATCCAGACGCTTACGATTCCTGGCAGCAGACCCGCCACAGCAAGATGCTGCAGGATCCCGACTCCCCCGGCGCCATCGTCCTGGGCGATTTCTCCACCAACAAGTACTTCAAATGGGAAGACGTCCGCTACATAGTGGGCAATGGCTTGGAGGGCGGCCAGCGGTACGTGGGAGAGATTGACGGCAAGCTCATGTACCTGCCGGCCACCTGGGACAACGAGAAGCGGCAGTGGGTCAAGGCCGATCCCCGGGAGTACACCTGCGCCGGATGCCACACGGCCGGATTTAACAAAGAGACCGGCAACTGGGCCGAGAACGGCATCACCTGCGAATCCTGCCACGGACCAGGAGCCGAGCATGTGAAGAACCCCATGCAGGTTAAGCCCAAGGTGAGCACCAGCGTGGACATGTGCTCCTCCTGCCACGGCGACGACCGTCAGACCGGAGCCATGAAGAAAATGTGGGTGCCGGAAGGCGAGGAGAATACCGGCGGTCACCTGGGGCTCTTTGCCCACGAGATTGACGCGGTAAACGCTCCCGGCTACCACTACAGCGACCGCTGTCTGGGGTGCCATTCCGCCACCTATATTGTCGCCCAAAAGAAGGGCGAAACGCCGCCGACCTATGACGACTTCATGAAGGGTGCCCTCAAGGAAGACCGTAACGGCATCACCTGCGTGGTCTGCCACGACCCGCACAGCAATACCGGTAAGGAATTCCAGTTACGGGAGGACCCGCTGACCACGTGTATGCAGTGCCACGATGCGCCGGATCACCATCCGTCCGGCACCGTTATGGTCAAAGGCGGGCCCATTTACAAGCCCGACGGCTCCAAGGCTTACGTTGGTGCAGCCAAGCAGGCTGACTGCGTGAGCTGCCATATGCTCGAGGGCAACCACACCTTTAAGCCCGGCGTGGTGCCTATCACCAGCCACGGAGCTACCACTACCTACAACGCCTGCGGCAACTGCCACACCGAGTTCGGGCCGGCCTCGGATATTAATGAAGAAACCGGCAAGGTAGACCCGGCATTAACCGAGGCCGTCAAGCAGGGTGAAGCCGCGTGGCGGGCCATCCAGGCGAAGAACGAAGAGGAGTTCGAGCCTCTGAAGGCTCGCCAGGAAGCTGTCCAGAAGAAGTTCGACGATCTGAAGAAGGCAGATCCTAACAGCACCAAAGTAAAAGGAGCCGAGCCGTACGTGACGGCAGCCTTCAAGAACGTCGAGATCTTCGAGAACGACGGCAGCAAGGGCATCCACAACATGAAATACGTGGAGGCAGCCTTTGCCCAACTTGAGGCCGACCTGGCCAAGGCGGAAGAACTGCTGAAATAGGCCTGTTGTGGGTACCAAGGTAAGTCAGAGGGGGTCGGGATGCCGGCCCCCTCCATTTCTATCCTCATACTCCTACCGCTTAGACGGTGTGGGCTTCTTACCTGAGACCCGCGTTTAAGAAAGTAATACTTACCACGTCACTTCCCCGGGGTCAATGCGCCTTATTTCCCCGATCAGATCGAAATGGGTATCAGCAGTGATGATATTGCCTATCCCGTTAGCTGCCATGACCGCGGCATGGACGAGATCGCGGGGGCTGATCCGCTGGCCGGCATACTTCTCGGTTATGTCCAGAAGCGCCTCTATTTCCTTCATACCCACCGGCAGGAGTTCTACCCCGATAGCCATCAGGTCGCGGCAAACTGAGAGCGCTACTGTCCATCTTTGTTCCATGCCGTAACGATAAAGTATTTCCTGGAAAACCTCGGTATCCACCACCGGGGTACCATAAACATCTTGAAAGGAGCCATCGGCAATTTTTAGGAGAATTAGGGAGCATGATTCCCTGTAAGGATGCTCTTTTCCCCTGGCATACATGATTATGTTGGTATCAATGAAATACGCCTCAGCCATCTGATAGGTGCCCCCGTTCCAGGCGGCGTTCCAACTCCTCCCACTCGATTACTGGCTCTTGGGCCTCAATCAGCCGCCGGGCCGCAGCCAGCCTGATAGCCTCAGGCGGCTCTTTTTCTTCAGCCAAGGCCTTTTCCACTGCTTCCCGGATAAATCTCCCCACCGAAATACCTTTGAGCGCGGCGCGCCTTTCCACCCTTTTATATTCCTGCGGATCAAAAAGCACCATCACTTTTTTTGCCAGGGCCAAAGGTTACACCTCCATATATACCTCTAGATACTAATACATCATCAGCCCACAAAAGTCAAGTGAAACAAGAAAGCTTCAGGAAGGCTTGCTCCTGAAGCTCTGACCACGGTAGGGTTAGAAGCCTGTTCTGTCAAGCATCGGGGGAAATAGTAAAGGTACTGGTAAGGACTTTGCCCATTTCCTGCCAGAGAGTAGCCTTAGGCACTTCCTCCGCCACCAGCAGGGTGACGCGGTCAAGTTCCCGATCCCCTTGTTTCACCACGGCCTGTCCCAGGGGCATGCCCGCCGGCAGGGGGGCTCGGGCCTGGTCCGGAAACTGCAGCTCTAGTTGGACCCCTTCCTTCTGCCCCTTGGGGATTACCGCGCCTACCCGGCGCTCGGCGATCACCGGGACCTTGTCTACCTGTCCCTTATCCACCTTCGGTTCCCCTACCACGGCCCCGGCCGGGAAAAACTCCCGGAACTCGTAGCTGGCAAATCCGTAACTCAATACCTTTGTGCTCTCGGAAAAGTTTCCCTTGGGGACATCCGAGCCCATGACCACGGAAATGAGCCGCAGGCCGTCGCGTTTGGCCGTGGCGCACAAATTGCGCCCGGCTTCAGAGGTGGTGCCGGTTTTGATTCCGTCCACCCCGGCATACGACCAGAGCAGCTTGTTGGTGTTATACAGGACCAGCTTTGGGTCTTCCCGGAAAGTGTACTCTTTCATGGAAGTCAGCTCCAGCAGTTGGGGGAAACGCAGACCGTAGCGGGCCACGATGGCCATATCCCGGGGAGTGGTGGAGAGATCCGGGTCATGCAGACCGTGAGAATTGGTAAAATGGGTATTGGTGGCACCGATGGCCCGGGCCTTTTCGTTCATCTTCTCCACAAAGGCTTCCTCAGACCCGGCCAGGTGCTCCGCCAGGGCGACCGAAGCATCGTTGGCCGAACCCACGGCCACGGCTTTCAGCAATTCTTCCACCGTAAATTTCTCGCCCGGCTCCAGCCAGACCTGGGTGCCGCCGAAGCTGGCCGCCCGCTCGCTGGCCACCACCTCGTCGTTGAGGCTCAAGCGCCCTTGCTCCACCGCCTCCAGCACCAGGATCATGGTCATGATCTTGGTCATGCTGGCCGGATACAGGCGAGCATCGGCATTCTGCTCCCACAACACCTGTCCGGTATCCGCTTCCATGAGGATGGCTCCCTTGGCCTTCACTTCCAGGGTGGCCGCCAGGGCCACCCGACCGGGAGCCGCGGCCCATAGCACGGTGACGGCAATGATAACAGTAACAACGATTCTGCTCCCCGCCTGGCGCAGCAAGACGATATCCCCTTTCACTTCGAGAAATGGCCTCGGGGTTAATATGGGCCAGACCGGGTAAATTATGCGGGTGGAGCCAAGGCAAAAACTGGTTCGCCACTCCATACCTGACCATGTTATTTATAATCACTGAGGGAAACTCAATGGCCTTGCCCCAGGAAAAACCACCATGGCCCTCTAAACCCTTGACGGTATCAAGTAAACAACGCAGGGCGAGTTGGAGAAGATCGAGGGGTCAGAAATTACCCCGCGCCAAATCCTTCACCAGAGGCGTCTGCTCCTACCCGGCCACGTACCAGGGCCTGGGGCTCCGGGGCCGTGGGACCGATGGCAAAGGCGCACCGCACCATTTCCGTGGCCTCAGGCAGGGTTTTCAGCCGGCGGGTATGCAAGTAACCCAGGGGCTGGCCCTCCTCCACCCGATCGCCTCTTTTCACCGCCAGGACAATCCCGGCCGCCGGGTCGGGTACCTCATCCAGCCGCCCCCGGCCGGCGCCCAGCAAACCCGCGGCCTGGCCCACCAGGCGGGACCTGATCTCCCGCACGTAGCCGGTGGCGGGCGCCGGAAAGGGCTGGCGTACGGGCGCCGCCGGCAGGGCTGCTGGGTCTGGGTCGCCGCCCTGGGCTCCCACCCATTCCCGGTATTTGTCCCAGGCGGCCCCACTGTCCAGGAGCCCGGCCAGTACCCCCCGCCCCTCGTCCAGGCTGACTGCCCTACCGGTTAATCCCAGCAGGGTGGCCCCCAGTTCCAGGCAGAGTGCCCGCAGGTCGTCCGGCCCCCGGCCCTGGAGGGTTTCCACCGCCTCAGCCACCTCCAAGGCATTGCCCACGGCCGTCCCCAAGGGCTCGTCCATGGAGGTGAGCAGGACCGCCACCTGGCGTCCGGCCTCGCGGCCCAGGTGCACCATGACTTTCGCCAGCTCTTGGGCCTCCGCCTCGGTCCGCATAAAGGCCCCGTCCCCTACCTTCACGTCCAGGACCATAGCCCCAGCCCCGGCGGCGATCTTCTTGCTCATGACACTGGCCGCGATCAGGGGCACGCTGTCCACCGTGGCCGTGGCGTCCCGTAGGGCGTAGAGCTTCTTATCCGCCGGCACCAGATTCTCCGACTGGCCCACGACCACCACCCCCACCCGCCGGGCCTGGGCTACCACTTCCTCCCAGGACATCCGGGTGCGGATCCCCGGGATGGCCTCCAGCTTGTCAATGGTGCCGCCGGTAAAGCCCAGGCTGCGTCCCGACATCTTTACCACCGTCAGGCCGGCGCTGGCCAGGAGGGGTGCCAGCACCAGAGTCGTCTTGTCCCCCACCCCGCCGGTACTGTGCTTGTCCACCTTGACGCCGGGGATGGAGCTTAAGTCCAGGACTTCCCCGGAATGCACCAGGCTTTGGGTCAAGGCCGCCGTCTCGACTGAACCCATTCCCCGCAGGCAAACCGCCATCAGCCAGGCCGCCACCTGGTA
This sequence comes from Clostridia bacterium, assembly GCA_004347685.1. Classification (GTDB taxonomy): domain Bacteria; phylum Bacillota; class DSM-521; order Neomoorellales; family SLTJ01; genus SLTJ01. Next base: position 13,637 of record SLTJ01000016.1, on the reverse strand, counting down.
GTCCGGGATTTCTCCCTGCACATACCCCTCTACCAAGAAAGCGATCTCCTCCGGCACCAGCTCCCGCCCCTGCTTCTTCTTCTCAATGATGTCTACCGCGCGCAACCGAAAACCTCCCCGAACAAAACTCAACCCCAGGTAACCGCAGCCAATTGCTGGTTCTGCCCGTTGTAAGGCCATTCTCATATCAGACTAAATCCATCACCTAAAAGGCTATTCGTATCGCCCCAACGGCCTATTAACCTGGGGAATCACCAACTGAGGAAGGCGGCCACGATGCTCACCAGGAAAATGCCGTCGAACACCCCGGCGCCGCCGATGCTTACCACCTGGGCGCCGAGGCTGCGGATGGCCCGCCAGTTGAGGAGATCCGCCCCGATCAGGGTGCCTAAAGCACCGGAAATGTAACCTACGGGAGGGGCATGGGGGCCGCCGATCAGGATGGCCACCGCTGCAGCCACCAGCGGGGGGATGAAAGCAGGCAGGGAGATACCGACCCCCGGCACCGGCCGGGCCAGTATCTTGGTCACCAAGGCCACGACGGTTATCCCAACCGAGGTGGGCCAGAGGGGCGCGCGAGCGAAAAGCAGGTAGAGAGAAAAAATGAGGGGGATTACGGCCCCGCCTACGTTGATGCAGATCACGCGTTCCTGCACAACCGGGGGATGGTTGAAAAAGAAAAAGGGCTGAGGTTGCTTCACCAGCACCCGCTCCCGGGAAAGGGGAATATTAATCACGCTGCCGATTAGAGAGGCCCAGAGCAGGAAAATAGCCCCTACTGGAGAAAGGCCCAGCTTGGCCAGGGAGAAGGTAAAAATGTTAACCATGAGCATAAAGAATAAAAGCGGTAGGAGCAGTAAAAAAGGGCCTAAGAAAAACAAAACCTCACCTCCGCTTGTAGACGTTGACTACTTGAGCAGTCCAGACCAGTACGGGCACGTGGCAACGCACCTCTATGTTGTCTTTGGCAAGCAGAAAGTAAGGTGCCGTTCTGCGAGACGTAGTCTTCCAGTTCCTCCTTATCCGGGTCCAGCAGCCAGTAGTAGCTTACGCCATGCCGGGCATAAATCTGCGCCTTGACCAAACGGTCAGTCTGGGAGGTGCTGGGAGAAAAGATCTCCACCACCAGATCCGTAGGTGAGGATAATTTCCCCGGCCGGCGGCTGGGGCTGACCCATGGAGCATACCTCCCCGGTCTTTTACTGTTATTCTACAACCTTCCGTTACCAGCCGTCAATGACCCGCATTCCGCAAGACTACAACCTGCCAGCAGCCGTAGCTATTGTCCGGCAATCACACCGCGGCCAGCACCCCCTTGATCAGGCGGGCCAGGTCCCGGCTGGCCCGGCTGGCTACCTCGACCACTTCGGCGTGGCTGACCGCATGTCCCGCCACCCCGGCGGCCTGGTTGGTGATGCAGGAGAGGCCAAGGACTCTCTGGCCGCCGTGGCGGGCGACGATGACTTCGGGTACGGTGGACATGCCCACGGCGTCGGCCCCCAGGCGCTGGAGCATGCGGATCTCGGCCGGGGTTTCGTAGCTGGGCCCGGGGAGGGCGGCGTAAATTCCTTCGCGTACTGCCAACCCGAACTCCGCGGCCGCCTGCCGGGCCAGTTCCCGCAAGCGGGGGTCGTAGGCGGCAGCCAGGTCGGGAAAACGGGGTCCAAGTTCCTCCAGGTTTGGCCCCCGCAAAGGGTTGTGGCCCATGAGGTTGAGGTGGTCGGTGATGATCATTGTTTCCCCGGGCTGGAAAAGGGGGTTCACCGCCCCAGCGGCATTGGTGACCACCAAGCGCCTTACCCCCAGCTTCTGCATGACCCGCACCGGGTAGGTCACCTGCTCCAGCCCGTGGCCTTCGTAATAGTGGAACCGGCCCTGCCACACCAGCACTGGCTGGCCGGCGAGAAGGCCGGCCACCAGGTTACCGGCATGGCCGGCTACCGTAGGGTGAGGGAAATGCGGGATATCGCCGTACGGAATGCGTACGGCCCCCTCAACCGCTTCGGCCAGCAGCCCCAGGCCCGAGCCCAGGATGATACCTATCTCCGGAGAGATTCCCAGACGGGGAGCTAGGTAGGTCGCAGTCTCCGCCAAGCACTCGCCAATATTCACCTCATTCGCCCCCAGGATAGTGTTCAATCGGAATCCACCGGTCTTTCCTCCCAGGAGTTTCCCGGGCCGTCCCACGGTACTCCCAGGAAATGGGCCACGCTGGCCGCCACATCGGCAAAGGTGGCCCGTACTCCCAGGCCCCGGGCGGCAACCTCCGGGCCGAAGACCAGCAGGGGTACGTATTCCCGGGAATGGTCGGTGCTGGGAGTGGTGGGGTCACAGCCGTGGTCGGCGGTGATTACCAGCCACTGGCCGGGGCCGGTCAGGGTCTGTAATCGCGGCACAAAGGCGTCAAACTCCTCGAGGGCCCGGGCATAGCCTTCAGGGTCGTTGCGGTGCCCGTAGCGCATGTCAAAGTCCACCAGGTTGGTGAAAATCAGCCCGGCAAAGTCTTCCGTCATAAACTCAATGGTCTTCTCAATGCCGTCCTGGTTATCTTCTGTGTGCACGGTCCGGGTGAGACCCCGGCCGGCAAAGATATCTTCAATTTTTCCCACGCCGGCCACTTCCAATCCGGCGGCCTTGACCGCGTCCAAAAGCGTTGGCCGCGGGGGTGGCAGGGAGAAATCCCGGCGGTTGGCCGTGCGCACGAAGGAACCCGGCTCCCCGACAAAGGGCCTGGCGATCACCCGACCCACGCCGTGCTCGCCCCTCAAGATCTCCCTGGACATATGACAATACGCATAAAGCTGCTCCAGGGGAATAACCTCTTCATGGGCTGCGATCTGAAAGACGCTGTCGGCCGAGGTATAAACTATGGGCCGGCCGGTACGCATATGCTCCTCGCCCAGTTCCTTGATGATCTCAGTGCCGGAGGCCGGCTTGTTGCCCAGGATCTGGCGGCCGGCGGCCCGCTCAAAGGATTCGATAACTTCGGGGGGAAAGCCCTGCGGATAAGTCGGAAAGGGCCGGTCTAAGATGAGGCCGGCGATCTCCCAGTGACCGGTAGTGGTATCTTTACCGGCCGAAACTTCGGCCATTTTTCCCCAGGCGGCCCGGGGTACGGTGGCTGGAGACACCCCGGCTACCGGGATAATGCTCCCCAGCCCCATGGCCGCGAGGTGGGGCAGGTGCAGCCCGCCCACGGCAGCCGCCGTGTGGGCCAGGGTGTTGGCGCCGACGTCCCCGTAAGCGGCCGCGTCTGGCAACTCCCCCACGCCTACACTATCCAGGACGATAATGGTGGCTCTTCTCTTTCCGGTCAATGAAAAGCTCCCTTCATTGGTAACGTTTGGATAACATTGGCTCCAAATTAGGGGACCCGGCTTCCGGAGGCCCATCCGGCCGCTATCCTTTCTTACGGCTAGGTACTTGCCAGGCCTGAGGACTGGTGAGGCCTACCTCAGCCGGTCACGCGCGTGGGTGGGCCTGGCGATAAACCTGGTGTATTTTTTCCCGGCTGAGGTGGGTATAAATCTGGGTGGTGGAAATATCAGCGTGCCCCAGCAGTTCCTGCACCGACCGCAGGTCAGCCCCGTTCTGCAACAGGTGCGTGGCAAAAGAATGGCGCAGGATGTGCGGACTGATGTTCTTTACCAGTCCGGCCTGGCGGGCATATTTCTTAAGTATTTTCCAGAAACCCTGCCGGGTGAGCCGGCCGCCGCGCTGGTTCACAAAAAGGGCCCGGACTGCGTGGCCCTTGAGCAGTTTAGGCCGCCCCTCCCGCAGGTAAAGGCTTGTCCATTGTAAGGCCGGACCACCGACGGGAACGATCCTTTCTTTCCGGCCCTTGCCCATGCACCGCACGTAAGCGGCCTGAAGATCCAAATCGCCCAGGTCCAGGCCTATCAACTCCGATACCCGCAGGCCGCTGGCGTAGTCCAGCTCCAGCATCCCGCGGTCCCGCAGCGAGGCGGGAGAATCCCCCTGAATCTGCTCCAGCAGCCGGGTTACCTCCTCCACCTCCAACACCTGCGGCAGGCGGCGGGGAAGCCTGGGACTTTCCAGTTCGGCGGCCGGGCTGGCCGGGAGGATCTTTTCATCCACCAAGAAATGATAAAAGGAACGTAGCGACGCCAGGTGCCGGGCCGTGGTTGCCTGGGACTTACCCTGCTTCTGCAGGGAGACGAGATAAGCTATCAACACCATCGGCGTGACTTTGTCCGGTGGGACCTGCTCCTGTTCCAGAAACTCGCCGTAGTCGCGCAGGTCGTGGGCATAGGATACCAGGGTGTTGTCGGCCAGCCCTCGTTCTACTGCCAGGTAATGGAGAAACTGATCTACCCAAATATCCACCGGCATCACCTTTACCTAAAATAAAGCATCACCAACTGGATGGCCCGGGGCGACAGGTAAGCCTCTAGCAGAGAACCGGAAGCCGAAACCGGGGCCAGGGCCAGGAAAAAGGCCAGATACAGCAGTATTCGCCTGCCCAGCGGCATCAGCGGGTCCCGGCGGCCCCGTACCAAGTCCAGGGAAAAGGAATAGGCTGCCACCCCGGCCAGGAGCAATACCGGGATATTTACCAAGTTTTGGGGCAGGACAGCCAACAAAGCCATCAGTATCCCGGAAAAAGCCCTGGTCTGCACCAGGAAAGCCACGGTGAAGCCGAGGGCGAAACCCCGCAGGGCCACTAGGGCCAGGATCAGGGGGAAGCCCGCCACCGTAAGCCCCAAGAAGCCAGTGGCCCCCAAGAGCAGGAGGTTGTTGTACAGAGCCTGGCGGGTCACCTCGGCCTGGCTGCCGGCGTACTGCCCGGAACCGGCCAGGAAGGCATCGAAGTCGCCGGCAAGTTCGGCCAGGGCTTCATGGCCCAAAAACTTTACCGAGACGGCACCGGTCATGATGCCGGCGGTAAGGATGATAAGGTTCAGGAGGTAAAGCCGGCCCTTTTCCCGGAAATGGGCCTGGAGCAGGTAGCTGGTTTTCACCGTTCTCCCCCCTGCGGCTGCGCTGGTAAATTTTATGCGCTCCCGCCAGGGTTCAGACCGGCCGTCCACCTATCCCACAGCAACTGGGCCACGTACTGGGCGGCCAGCAGGTCCTCCAGGCAGCCGGGACCGGCAGCCACCACCGTTATTCCCTTGTCTCCCTCACCCGACATGGCCCAGGCCCGCCCCGCCCCGCGCAGCGCCGGCTCCTTCCCCCGGCTGCGCAAGGTGCGGGCCACGGTGGCAGTCCCCACCCTACCACCCTGGTTAAAGGCAGCGTCAAAGGCCACCCCACCCGCGGCCGTTACCGCCACCACCACTTTGCCTTCAAAGTCGGCCACTCTGGCCGTTTCCTTGCCCATATTCGGCACCACGGCCACCACCTCGGCCCCGGCCTGCCGCAACCCGGCCAGCACCCCGGCGGCCTGCCGGCGGCGCTCCCTGGCCGGGCCAGCACGCGGTTCAGCGACGACCACCACCCCGCTCCCGCGTTCCCTGGCCTCCAGCCCGGCCGCCCGTCCGACAGCCTCGGGGCAGACCCGGCAATATTCCGGCGGCGGCCAGGGAGCGGCGCCATACACGGCTGTGGCGCCGGCTTCCATGGCACTCTCCAGGGTGGTGGACATATCAATAATATCCACAATGACAACCACTTCCTGCCGGCTTGCCGCTGCCGCCGCCTCCACCGCCCCCACGGCCACCTTGATCAAAGCGTTAACCCCTCCACCCCCGTGCGCCGGGCCACTGCCAAAATCCCCAGGGCCGTCTTGGCATCGTTTATTTCGCCGGCCTCTACCCGCCGCACCGCCTCTGCCAGGGGCAGCCTCACCACTTCGATATTTTCGTCGGCGTCCGTGGCCTGGGCCGTCTGACCGCTCACCCGGGCCAGGAAAAAGTGCATTTTCTCGGTGCAGAAGCCGGGGCTGGAATAACAGGCCATGAGCGCTTCCCACGCGGTGGCTGCGAGCCCGGTTTCCTCCCGCAGCTCCCGCTGGGCGCTGGTTAAGGGATCTTCGCCCGGTTCCAGCGTGCCGGCAGGCAATTCCAGGGTCACCTGCCCCAAGGGATACCGGTACTGGCGCACCATGGCTACGTGACCGGCCTGGTCCATAGCCACCACGACCACGGCCCCCCGGTGCTCCACCACCTCGCGGGAGGTTTCGCGGCCATCCGGCAAAGCTACCCGGTCTACCCGCAGGTTTATCACCCGTCCGTCATAAATCCTGGAGCTGGAAATAGTCGTTTCCTCGAGATCCATAAACCGCCTCCCGCCCATCTTATTCCTTAGAAATTAGAGGTTAGAAGTTGGAGGTTAACCCAGTCTGCCGTATTATTTCATAACCCGGGCCGGCGCTTCATATACTGCTGTTGAGGTGATTCCTTTGCCAATTCTGGTCGTAACCCCCCGCGGAATTTTCTGGCGGGGCCGGGCGGCTGACCTCCTGCCCGCCCTGGCCGAGCTGCAGCGCCGGTATCCAACGCTGGTAGACCTGATACAGCAACCGCCAGTCTAAGCGCCGGTAGGAACTGCTCGGCCTTCTCTGGCCAGGCGGGCCGCCACCTGCCCGGCAGCCGTGCTGGCCAGGAAAAACTCCCGCTCCTCTTCCAGACCCCGGCCCATGGTGGTGACCGGAACGCTACTTTCCGCTAGAAGTTCCAGGCCGGGAGCGCCGTCTTCTTCCACCACCAAGTGCCTGGAAGCGAGGCCGGATTCCTCGAGCTGGTACCGTAACACCGCGGCCTTCTCACCGTCCAGACGCGGCAGCACCAGCGTCGCTGGGGTGAGGGCCACCCGCCCCAGGGCGGTCAGGGTATGATGGCTTAATCCCCGGTGGCGCGGCCGGGGGTCAGCGAAGCTGAGACGCGGTACAGCCACCGGCTGGCCGCCGAGGATATGGGCCGCGTTCACCGCTTCGCCCTGCTCCAGAGCAGTGGTTCCCCAGGCACTGCCGGTTCCGACAATCCCGGGCCCCATAGCCACCACCGCCACCTCGGCCCGCAACACCAGCCGCGCAGCCAGCAGGGCCGAATACAGGTTCACCGCCTCCACCTCCCCGCCAAAGGCCTGGCCGGCGGTAATGGTGCCACTGAGAAGGCCGTCTTCCTCCAGCCAGGCCACCAGGCGGCTTATGGTGAGCGGCAAAGCGGCGCCATCGGTCATGATATAGACCAGGCGCAGTTCCGAGCCGGCAGCCGCCCTAGCCCCAAAAACTACGCCGGGCAACTGGCTGTGCAGGGAGCAGCAGACCACCGGCATACCGGACAGGCCGGCCTCCGGACCAAAGGCCTCCGGCTGCCGCTCCTCGGCGGCCTCCACCTGCAACTGTAAGGGGGTATAGCGCAGTTTCATGATGCGGCCCGGGGCCAGGCCGGTCATCCCGGCAGTGCTCAAATTGGCCATGATAAAGTGGTAGCCGCCGGTGCCCAGCCCCAGCCTGACGGCGGTGGTATTCATCAATACCTCGTCCCCAGGCTCCACCGACCCGGTCAGGGAATCATAGCCCAGAGCTTTTTCCACCCGCCCAGCCACGCCGACCAAGCTTTCGGTGAGGCCGCGGCGGTGGCTGATTACCCCGATGACATTGCCCCGCTCACAACTCAAAGCCATAGCCATACCCTCCTAAGAACAGAGGTCAGAAGTTGGAGGTTGGATACTTGAGTCCAAGCATCTTCGCTAGGTGGAAAGAAAACCGCGCGGTTCCGGCTAGTCCGGGTTAAGGATTAACCCGCCCCAGTTCATCCAGGAACCGCAGTAGCGGCCGGCGGGCAATGAACTCATTCAGCGATGCTCTCTCGGCATACCAGTGCAACAGCACCAGACCGGCAAGGAGCAATACCTGAACTGCCGGCGAAAGGGCCAGCACCGCTGCCGCTCCTAGCGCCGCCCCCAGGGCATTGGCTCCCGTATCCCCCAGCATCACCCGGCAGCGCAGGTCATGGGGCAGGTAAGCCAGCACGGCCCCCAGGGCCGGCGCCAGGACCGAACCCGCCGGGCCGCCCAGGGCTGCCAGCGGGAATCCCCCGGCCAGGAAGGCCTTAGCCGCCCGGCCGGGCCGGAGATCGAGGAGGTTGAAGGCGTTGGCCATGAGGGCTACCAGCAAAGTCGCCACCAGAACGGCCGCTCCGTCCACCGCCACCAGGGCAAAAGCCAGGGCCGCCAGCAGGCCGCCTCCAGCCTTGACAATGCCGGTGCTCACTTGGCCGGCCAGCAGTAGCCCGAGGTGCCCCCGCAAGCCTTTAGCTTCCGTGCCGCCGAAAAAGTCGTCAATCAGGCCCAGGCCGGCCAAGACCACCACGGTAACGATCAGGGCCGCCACCCGCGGGCCCGGGGAAAGCACCACCCCGGCCCGACCGTTGGCAGCCGTGACCAGGAAGACCACGGAAGCGGTCACCACCAGGAACAGGCCCCCGGGCCAGGCCACCTCCTGGCCGCGGTAGTTGGGCCGAATCAGCCCCCGGGCCCTGAGCCCGGCCACATGCAGCGGCAAGAACAGACGGGTGGCCAGGAAGGCCAGGGCAAAGGCTGCGAGGGCCCGGTACAAGCTGGCCACACCAATGTGAGCTTCAGGGGTCATATCGCCAGACCGCCTTCAATTTCCCTGCCGGGGCTGCCGAGGCCGCCAGATCCTGCCGCCCCGGGGTTCTGCCGGCTCCTCCCGGGATTCCCTGAGGCAAAGCCATAGGGCCCGGGAAATGTCCAGGAACTGCCGCCCCCGGTGGTAGAAGCCACGCAGGTCGCGCCCGGTGACAGCGTGGGTAAAGGGCATCTCCACCTCGACCACCCGCATCCCCAAACGGTGCGCCCGGACTGTCATGGCCACCTCCACCCCAAAACCGCGGGCCAGGGGTAGCAGTCGCTCCAGTCCGCGCCGCGTCATGGCCCTCTGGCCCGAAAGGGGAGCCTGCAGGCGGCGGCCGGTGAAGGCGTAGATACCGAGGGCGGCCAGCCCCCGGGCCAGCCCCAGGCCGCCGCCCTTTACCCCTTCTGGGAGACCGCCTCCGGGGATTTGGCAGCACTCCTCTCGGGGCAGTGGCACGCCAATGCTCACCTCAGCCTCACCCCGGACCAGCGGCTCCAGCAGGCGCCAAGCCTGGCCGGCCGAGGCCTCTAGGTCGGCGTCCAGCAGCAGCACCAGGCGGCCCGAAAGCAGTGGCACGCCCCGGTTAAGGGCTTCGCCCTTGCCCATGTTGGCCGGCAACCGCAACACCACGGCCCCAGCCGCCTCGGCCAGGGAAGCCGTATCATCTGTAGAGCCGTCGTCCACCACCACCACCCGCTCCACCCCCGGCAGCTCCCTGGCCGTGGTTACCGTCGGGTAAATATGAGCGGCGGCCTGATAAGCCGGGATGAGCACTGAAACGCCTGCCACCTAATCACCTCAAGGACGCGGCCGCGGCCAACTGTAGCTGCAGGAAAAACAGGCGCACCAACTGGTAAATGGGCGGCGACACCAGCAGGGTGATGGTCAACGGAATAAGCGCGGCCCCGATAATCTCCAGCAAGTAATCCAGTCTGAACCGGTGTGGATAAAGCTTGCTCACTCCCCTGGCGTCCACCAGGAGGGACCCAATCTTTAAACGCACCAGCAGGGTGCTGGCCATTCCTGGGCGGCCCTTGGCCATGAAGTCGAGGAAGCTGGAATGGCTGCCCACAGTAACAATCAGGTCCGCCCCTTCTTGATAGGCCAGCAGCATGGCCACATCCTCGCTGGTGCCGGGCGCAGGCAGGATACTGGCCGGTAAATGCATCCGCTCCACCCGCGCCTTCCCGGGCGCGTCTCCGCCGGGGTAAGCGTGAACCAGCAGGTAAGCACCGCACCCCAGGGCCCGATCGCTAACGCTGTCCATATCGCCGATGATTATGTGCGGGCGGTAACCGTATTCCAGGAGGGCGTCGGCCCCACCGTCCACTCCCACCAGCACCGGGTTCATCTCGCGGATATAAGGGGCAATGGCCCGCAAATCCTGGCGGTAATGCTGACCACGCACCACAATGAGCACGTGCCGGCCGCCCATGCTCACCGGCAACGGCTCATACTCGAGCCGCCCGGCCATCACCTGGAGCTCGCCCTCGGCATACTCCAGGGTATTACGCATGAAGCGGAGGAACTCACGCGTAAGGTTGGCGTAGCTGGCCGAAGCCCGGGCCAGAATCTCATCCCGGGTCAACCATTTACCGGGTAGCACCGTGGTGCCATCCACCCGCAGGCCGTCTTCGCCCAGCTCAACCAGCCGGCCCGGTTCAATGTACAGGGCCCCCGGGCCGACACAGTCCAGCACCGGGACACCTGCCTGCAGCAAGGCCACAGGGGCCAGGTTGGGATAGCGGCCGCTGGCCGAAGCCCTGGCGTTTACCACGGCCTTGACCCGCGCCTGCAGCAAGGACTGCACCGCCAGTTCGTCCAGGTCTTCATGATCAATAATGGCTATTTCGCCCGGCCGCAAGGTCCTGACCAGATCCTTGGTGCACCGTCCCGGCCGGGCCGCCCCGCTAATGGCCTTCACCCGGTCGCCACCATCCACCAGCGAACTTGGAGTATTGCCCGGCCTTATTATGCAACTTTTACCTGCTGGTCATACATGCTTGCCGCCGCAACCTGGCCGCGAATTCCTCGGCATTCATTTCCGGCCTCCCGAGCTTTCCCGCCGCCGAGGCCAACGAGAGAACACAGGACGCCTATATCACCGCTTTGCCGTCTATGCGGATCCGGTCGGCAATGATCGCGATAAATTCCGAGTTAGTTGGCTTTCCCCGATCCATTTTTACAGTATAGCCGAAAAAGCGGTTGATCATATCCACATTGCCGCGATCCCAGGCCAGCTCAATGGCGTGGCGGATGGCCCGCTCCACCCGGCTGGGGGTAGTCTGGTATTTCCTGGAAATCATCGGATACAGCTCTTTAGTCACAGCGCCAAGCAGGCCCACATCCTCAATGACGAGGAGGATGGCTTCCCGCAGGTACTGGTAGCCCTTGACATGGGCCGGCACACCGATCTGATGGATAATCTTGGTTACTTCCACATCCAGGTTCCGCCCCCTTACGTTTACCTGGCTCGGGCCGGATCTCCCGTTAAGCAACTGGCGGATTCTGGCTTCCAAAATGTTCAGGTCAAAGGGTTTCAGCAGGTAATAGTCCGCTCCGAGCTGGACCGTCCGCTGGGTCATGGCCTCCTGGCCCAGGGTACTGACCACCATGAACTTAGGGCGGTGCGAAAGGCTCATCTGGCTCACCCGCTCCAAAACCCCGATTCCGTCCAGATGCGGCATGATTATGTCCAGCAGCACTACGTCCGGCTCGTTTTCCTCGATAAGCCGCAACGCCTCGTTACCGTTATACGCTACCCCACACAAATTGAAATCATCCATCCGGTCAAGATACTCGCGTAGTATCTCGCAAAATTCTTTATTGTCATCAGCAATCATTACGTTTATCTTCTCACCCATCTGCCGACCTCCCACCAATTCCTGAAATAGACTGCAGCAGGTTTATGGCGCTGCCCTCCACCCCCCAAGCTTGACCGGCGCCAGGTCCGCTATCCTAGGAAATTACTCCGCACCCAGGGAAGGCCTGTCCCAAATAAGGGGACATTCCAGTTACGCACTTGCTACCAAAAATTTCCTTCCATCCCATCCAAAAATTCAATTCGACGTCTGGTTGGTTTTTCCTCCCGCCGCAGAAAAAGCCCCAAACATTTCTTCCCGGCGACAATTGCCGCCAAGGTTAGCCTTGCGTCAGCTACAATTGGAGGTCAGGGACAAAAGGCTTTCGACAGACGTCAGGCTGGCAACAAGTAATCATGCTCCGCCTCGCCCGGCCGCACCGGCAGACAGCCCAGGTCAGGTACTTTCACCCCGAAAAGATCGGTTTCCAACAGCATCCACTGGGCCAGCACCCCGTAGCCGCGGGTGGGATCGTTGACGAAGACGTGGGTCACGGCCCCCACCAGACGGCCCTCCTGCAGAATAGGGCTGCCGCTCATCCCCTGCACTATCCCCCCGGTTACGACCAGCAGCCGGGGGTCAGTAATGCGGATCACCAGCCCCCGCCCCCGCTCCTTTTCTTCGCTGATCACGGCGTCAATGGTGATGTCAAAGGCCTCCACCGCCGTACCCGTTACTACCGTCAGGATCTGCGCCGGCCCGGTGTGCACCTGATAATCCATGGCCACCGGTACCGGATGATTATAGACCGCGGGGGGCAGGGAGGTGGTGAGGCGGCCGAAGATGCCGAAAGGGGTGTTCCGGTCAATGGTACCCCAGTACTTCCCGCCGGCAAAAAATCCGATTTTTTCGCCCGGCTGGCCCCGGTGGCCCGGTTGGATACCCTCCACTGAGGCCTGTACTATCCGCCCACCCTCTACCTGGGCCTGGTCCTGGCTGAGGCTGTCAGTGACGGCATGGCCCAGGGCCGCGTAAGCTTGCCGCCTCGGGTCATAGAAAGTCAGGGTCCCCACCCCGGCCGCACTGTCGCGGATGTACATGCCAATGCGGAAGCGACCGGTTTGCGCACATTTGGCCGGGGGAACCGAAAGCTGGAGTACCTGACGGCCCCGCCTGACCTTTAACTCTACAGGCCGGCCGCCGGCCCCGGCCCGGTCAATCAGCCCGGCCGTTTCCTCGTCGCTGCGTACCTCACGGCCGTTTACGGCCAGGAGCACATCCCCCAGCAGCACGCCGGCATCCCGCGCCGGGTAAGCCTCTTTCCCACCCGGCTCCAGGATGGGAGCATAGCCGACAACCGTTACCCCCTGGTTTTCCAGAAGAACGCCGATGGAATGGCCACCGGGCACGACCTCTACCGGTGGCAGGACATCCACTTGCACCGTCTTTACCGGGAGCAAACCGAATAGATACAACTGTAGGCTGGCCCGTCCCGGCTCTCTGGCCACCGGCCTCCCCTGGCTCAGGCCGAGAATCTCCGGCCCCGCCTGCCCCTGGGCCGGGCTGGGAGCCAGGCGGGCCGCCACGTAAGGGGGGAAAACCGCCCGCCAGGGCAATTCCTCCCCCACCATAACGTGGTGCTCATACGGTATCCGCCGCACCCCTGCGGCCAAGGCCAGGGATATGATCAGAAAGACAATAAGTATATAGCCAAGGTGAATAACAACCCTGGGTCGTCGAAACAAGAATTACCCACCCCTCACCTCCCCCGATGCAATCATAGGTTAGAGGTTGGATATCTGGCAGCAACTTGCTGCGCAAGTTCCAGATCCAAATCCTCTCATCCTCGCGCCGCGGTTCTCCTGACGCCGCAGAGAGCCCGACAGTCTCAAATTAGAAGTTTTTCTTCCCTGGCCGGAACCGGTACCGGGAAGGCCAGCGCCAGCCGTCGGGGCTTCTGGAAATTGCCCTTTTCTCACCATGGGACCGCAGGTAGTTGAGGGAGCAGGCCGGGGCCAGCGCGAAACCGGCCTTATTAACTTAACCCTGCCCCCGGGCTTTTATGCTGGCTGCTCTGACCAGTGAGAACCAGCAAGATACCTAAATAAGACGCTATGGCCCGCCATACCACGCAGGCACATGGCGGGCCAGCCATACTGTAAGATGCAAACTGGGGATAACCCAGTTCGTACGGGTATTGCCATGAACTGAAAGCCAAGGGTTACTCCAATATAAATTCTCACGGGAGAGGAACGCGCTGGGGTTTCCCTGCC
>SLTJ01000046.1 GCA_004347685.1 Clostridia bacterium | reverse complement strand
TCCTGATGATATCTGATCTCTAACTTTTACGTTGGTGGGCTGAGTAGTTACTGTGTATTTATAGTTGTTGTGGTTCAAAGGTAATCACCTCTTTACGTATTTGGGTAAGACGCCGAATACCACTTTGCGTGCATGCGTTGACCAGAAAGACGCTTTGTCCACAAACAGCGGATGGGCTTCGGGATTGAAGAAGCCCCCTTTTATCCGTTTATCTACCTCCTTGTGCAGTGATGGTCAGAGTAAAGCATTTTTTATCGAACTTCTGGATAGCTTACATACCTTGCTTCGGTGGATACGGCTAATAAATGAGATCCTTAACAAAGCTCATCCATCCACTAAAATACCTGTAATCTCCACGTCGAAGCATGGACCATGCCGGAAGAAGCCGAAGCAGCCGGTTCCTCTCAAGTAATGCCAATCGTCGCCTCACAGCCTTCTGTTCCCGTTGTATGACACCCAGAACCTTATTTAATTCCAAATCCTCGTCCAAGGAATCTTTGACTTCCAGCCATCGGTGAGCCAAACGTTCAGAAAGCATTGACAGAAGTGCCAAGCGTTGCGTACACGCTACATGAGAATCTCCTGAACCGTAATATCGCATTAGATCAAACTTCGTTGCACGCGTAGTCCTGTTCGTGAACCATTGTGAGGTATTTTCGCCATGACGCCGATAATATTGAAGTGGCTGATGAACAAGAACTCGTTTGTTTAAGGCGATACCGATTTGGTGAATCCATAAATCGTGGCCTAAGCGCGCCTGGGGTATCGGAATAATTAAGGGTCGCAGTTCGGTTCTGAAAGCCGTGCAGCACCCTGAGATAAAACTATCTGTAGAGAGGCCGGTAGAGCGTATTTGGCCAAGAACTGTTAGGCCAACAGGATTGAGGCCCCCATCGGTTATTTCAGCATCATTAATAACCACATACGGCCGATCAACCGATTGAAATATGTTTAACACAGTCTTTAGTTTTTCCGGGAACCACACATCATCTTGGTCGCAAAGAAACACTACATCGCCGCTGCAGAGGTTAATGGCTCGTTCAAAGTTCTTGGAATAGCCCAGTTTTTCAGCATTACGATAAACGCGAACAGAAAATGGTGCCAAACCAATGAAAGAGTTAAGTATGTTCAGTGTATCGTCGGTAGAACCATCATCGCAAACGACCACTTCATCAGGCAACCTCGTCTGGCGCATAAAGCTGTCAAGCTGCTCTTGGAGGTACCGCTCACCATTATATGTTGCTAATGCAATCGACACTCTCATTCTCCCATCCCCCATTCCTCCGCCGGCTAGCATTTTCTTATGGACGCACCGGAGCCTGCTCTCACGCGCCGTCGGTCAGTGTTCCAAAGGGCTAAGAAGCTGCGTATCAAGCCGATTGACTTTAAGATGGCCGTGGCCGTAACAAGACAGCCTCATATAGTTTACCAAAAGCCCGGGGCATGCATCCGCCTATGTATGCCAATCGACATCTTGCCCGCGGTACGTGGTGACAAGCCATTATTGCCATTGGCCCTTCTTTGGGATGTCCCTCTGCACCAGGTTTGGTTCAGGAATTAGGCAGGGGGTTATTATCCGCGTTGGTTACATGATCCCCGACAGGCTATCATGGAACACGCGTCCCACAAGCCTTATTTTACCGCGTTCTAACCACAGCACCCCACTGCCAGCTATGGCCAGGTAGACCACTCCGGCCACCACGGCACCAGATAGCCAGCCACGTGTCGATAGAAGGTCTCGAACTGAGACGGCGGTTACAGTCGCTACAATAACAAGTATGCTTGACAAGATAAGTGCTTTTGTCGGTAATTTCCAAGGGACATACTTCCAGCCAATTGCGCCGATAACCACCGCGTAAAAGAAATAGCTGAAGAGCGTGGTGTAAGCGGCGCCAATGTAACCATACCGCGGTACTGCAATCAAATTTAGAAGTACATTGACCCCTGCCGCGGCTAAACCCACAATCATCATCAACCCCGTCTTATTATGAAGCTCCAGCGGCTTATGGGTGTACATGCCCACCTGCCAGGCCACGAACCCCGCGAGGACGACCGGCATGATGATATGCCCTTCTCTAAACTCTGGACCCAACAGAACCCTAGCAAGGTCCAGGCTGTAGATGTAGATAAAGCCCACCTGGAGAATGCCGCCCACTAGCAGAACTTCGACGATCGTGCCGATGGCTCTGGCCACCTGCTTTCGATCCCCTTTAGCCCAGGCATGCATCATAGAGGGGTAGGCAGCCAAATGAACAGGCGATACCAATACTCCAACAGCTCCACTTATCAGAGTATAGTTGGCGGCGTATATCCCCACTTCCGCGCTGCTCCGCAGCCACTGCAGCACGTAGCGGTCGCCAACGTCCAGAAGGTTCGCCGCGAAGAACCATCCGGTAAACGGTACACCGTAGGCCAGAAACGTTTTCAGCACGTCGCGCTCTTTGGCAGTTGGTCTGAATGCGCTCCCGGACGGGCGCAGCGTGAGTTCGGCAGCGAACCACAGGGGAACCAGCATGATACCTGTACTCAGAGCATGACCCCACAGTAACGAGAGAGGCGAACGCGCAATAAAGAATACAAGGACTAAGGTTATGGCCAGCCGTAAAACTGACTCTAGAACCCTAAACAAAGAGTATTGTTTGGCCAGCATCTGAGCCTGAAGCGCGGCGAGAATCGTACCTGCTAGGCACGTCACCAACAAGATTGCAGCCCCAGAGATAAGGAGGTTTGTATCCCAATTATACCAACGTAACACAAGCCATAGAACAAATGTCCCCACAATAATAGCCATCGCAAGAAGCAATAAACTTCTAACAATCACACCTTTGACCTGTCCTGCGTTACCTTCTTGCATCGCTTGTGGTAGAAACCTATTTGTTGACTGTTGGAGCCACTGGGACAATACTACCGCGAGAAGGCTGGTGACGCTCGTTACCAGCACGTATTGGCCATACTCATTCGCCTGGAATGTACGTGTAAAGATGGCGGCCGAAACAACACTGACTGCCGCCGGGAGCAAAGACCCCGGGACGTAGCGTAACAGTTGGCGCAACATACTTGCGGTGCTGGTTTCAGTGATTGAACCTCTATCCATTTTGCTCATCGGCTGCCCGCGGTCTGGCAAGGACATAGTATTGCATGGTAAAAAAATCGTTGAACAGCCCTAGGGTGACCCTGTTCAAAGGGCTAAGTTTGCGGCCTTTTCTGTTGCGAGACCCGCTCACGATTTCGAACCCCGCTACCTCGAAAAGGTTGATAATTTCCAGACGAGTAAAGAAGCGCAAGTGTGTCCTGTCCAAGACGCCTGCAGGTACATACCTAAACCTTCCCTTGACGAGCAATTCAAAAAGGACGGGTAGGTACCTGATATTCGGAATTGACGCCACGACATATCCGCTAGACGACAGCAATCTCCGAAGTTTTCTTAGCGCAGCCCATGGATCAACAAGATGCTCCAGGACGTCGGCACAGATTATAAGGTCGAACTGCCCTACCTGGAACGGAAGTTCGGCTTCCACGGAGCCGCACCATACTTCATCCATCTGGGTACGCGCAATGGCGGCGTTTTCCGGCGTTATCTCAATTCCGGCGACATACGTCGCCCCTTTCTGGCGCAAGTACGGGGTGTTGTTTCCTTCCCCACATCCCACGTCTAGCACCGACCGGTATCCAGGCGGTACCAGGTCGATGAGGTCCTTCCGCTGGCCGCTGTAATATCCGTCAGGCTTGCCTAATCTACTTTCGTTTGCCATTTAGTCACTCCTATGACACATGTGTTTCCACTACTAGCGAATCGATCACAGAACTCCTTCATGCTTTGACTACAGAGTAGATCTTACCGGTGCCAAGCAAACTGCCACGTGAGGCCGCTATACCATTTCTCCGCATAATCCCGGTACTCCCCGCTTTTGACCCGCTCCCACCAGGGGCGGTGGGCAATGTACCACCCGATGAGGTCTTGAAGACCTGCGGTGAAATGCACCTGCGGCCGCCAGCCCAAGGCGGTTTCGATATGGGCTGAATTGATAGCGTAACGCCGGTCGTGGCCGGGGCGGTCCTTGACGAAAGTGATCAGCGTTTCGGGCTTCCCCATGATTTTCAGGATGGCTCTCACTATGTCCAGGTTGCTATGCTCGTTATTAGCGCCGATGTTATAAACCTGGCCGGGTTCGCCCTTTTGCAGTGCCAGGTCCAGGGCGCGGCAGTGGTCCTCCACGTGGATCCAGTCCCGGACGTTCAGGCCGTCGCCGTAAACAGGGATGGGCTGACCGGCCAGGGCGTTCAAGATGATGGTCGGGATGAACTTCTCCGGGTGCTGGTAGGGGCCGTAATTGTTGCTGCAGCGGGTGATGACCACCGGCACACCGAAGGTGACAAAGTAGGCCCGGGCTAAAAGATCCGCCGACGCCTTACTGGCCGAGTAGGGGCTGTTAGGTTTTAACGGGTTTTCCTCGGTGAAGGCTGGATCATCTGGTCCCAGGGAGCCGTAGACCTCGTCGGTGGAGACCTGGAGGAACTTCTGCACCCCGTATTGTTTAGCCGCTTCCAGGAGAACCTGAGTGCCCTTCACGTTAGTTTCAATGAATGGGGAGGCATCCAGAATGCTCCGGTCTACATGGGATTCCGCGGCCAAGTGGGCTACCAGGTCGAACTTTTCCTGCTCAAAAAGGCTATTTACCAGTTCCCGGTCGGCTACGTCGCCGTGGACGAAGGTGTAACGCGGGTCACCCTGAATATCCTGCAGGTTTTCCAGGTTCCCAGCATAAGTGAGCTTATCCAGGTTGACTATATTCCAGTCCGGGTGCTCGCGCAGGAGGTAATGAATAAAGTTTGAGCCAATGAAACCGGCCCCGCCGGTAACCAAAATCTTCAAGGTCGCCACTCCCATCTTGTTGTTAAGCGGTTTGGTATCCCTTCTGAGCCAGGTAACGTTTTAATGCTTCCTGCCACGGCGGCAGGAGGTAACCAATGGTTTCCTCCAACGGAAAAGGATCCAACACAGAGTTGGTCGGTCGTCTTGCCGGTCTCTTGTACTGGTTACTATCTGTTGGTGACAGGTTCACTTTCAACCCTGCGAAGTCGAATATGGCTTTGGCGAATTCATACCAGGTGGTTGCTCCCCTGTTGGTTATGTGGTATATGCCATAGGCTTGGGTTTCGATTAAATCCAGCAAGGCGGTAGCCAGATCTACCGTGTATGTGGGGCAGCCTCTCTGATCGGTTACCACGGTCACGCTTTGGCCCGCTTGGGCCAGCCGGAGCATGGTCTCGACAAAGTTAGGCCCGTTATGGCCAAAAAGCCAGGAAGTTCGCACGATAAAATAACAGCCCCCGACGGTTTCAATAAAGCACTCACCAAGGTATTTGCTTTCCCCATAAGCGTTTATCGGGTTTCGGTGGTCATAGATGCGCCAGGGTCCACTCTTGGAACCGTCAAAAACATAGTCAGTGCTCATGTGCACCAAGGCAGCATCAACCGCCCGGCAGGCCAGGGCCAGGTTCCTGACCCCCAGGGCATTTACCGCCATAGCCAGATTACGGTTTTCTTCCGCACCGTCCACGTTGGTGTAGGCAGCGCAGTTGATGACCACCGCCGGGTGGTGATCTTTGAGGGCCTCTTTGACAGCAGAGCCGCTGGTAATGTCCAGTTCGGCGTGGCCCAGAGCAATGACCTTGTGGCCACGCCTTAGGCATTCGGCCACCACGTCAGTCCCCAACATACCCCTGGCGCCTGTGACTAGGATTCTCACCCGTGTTTGACCTCCCAGGAGTAGGGTATGGAGGGATCATTGTATGCCAGGCGGTATTCGTCTGGCTGCTCGTAGTTATAGAGTTCCGTGGGGCAGTTAACAATCAGAGCTGTATCTTTCCCCTCGGCCGTGAAGCCGTGATACACAAGGGGCGGAATCTTGAGGAGCACTGGATTCAGATAACCCAGGTGGAATTCGTTCACCATGCCTTTGGTTGGGCTGTTTTCCCGGTTATCGTAGAGCACCACCTTGGCCATCCCGGAGACACAGACGAAGTGGTCCCACTGCAGCTTGTGGTAGTGCCAGGCCTTAATGATGCCCGGGTAGCTGGCGGTGACGTAAACCTGGCCGAACTTCTCGAATTCCGGCCAGTCGCTGCGCAGCATTTCCATCAGGTAGCCGCGCTCGTCGGGGATGACTTTCAGGTTTCGCACCCGCACCCCGTCAATCAGTTGCATAATCTCGTCCTCCTTGCTCCCAGCCGACCGCGATCCTGGCCATCAAAAGCCACACCGCGGACGTTCGCAGTTGATCTAAATGGCAATCTGGCAATCGTCCCCCAGGAAAAGTCGCAAGGCGGCTCGGTTGTCCTGGCTGCCATCGATGCGGGAGTTCCGCCCGATAAGGCTGTCCTCGATGCGGGGGATGTTCTCCAGATAGCAGTTTTCCAGAACCACCGAGTGCTCCAGTCCGACGCGCTTGAGGACGGTGGAGTCCCCGATGGCAGTGAAGGGACCGATAAAGCAGTCTTCCAGGGTCACGTTTTTCCCGATAACCACCGGTCCCCGGATGGTGCTGTTTGTAATGGTGCTGCCTGGACCGATCTCCACCCGCCCGGTGACGCGGGATTTTTGATCGACCTCTCCCTTGATGTCCACGACAGCGTAGGCGTCCAACACGGCCCGGTTGGCCTCCAGGATGTCGTCCTTTTTACCGGTATCGAGCCACCAGCCTTCCACCTGGCGGGCGGTGACGGTTTGGTTCATATGTAAGAGTTCCTGGATGGCGTCGGTGATCTCCAGTTCGCCACGCCAGGAGGGTCTGATGCGGTCAATGGCCTGGTGGATGGCCGGCCGGAAGAGGTAGACACCAACCAGGGCCAGGTTACTGGGCGGTTCTTTGGGCTTTTCAATGAGGCGGGTGACCCGGTTTTCGCTATCCAGCACGGCCACACCGAACTGGCGGGGGTCGGCGACTTCCTTGAGCATGATCATCGCTGCCTGGTTTTCGGTTTGAAAGTCGCGCACGGCTTCGACAACCCCGCCCTGGATGAGGTTATCGCCCAGGAACATGAGGAAGGGCTCGTCCCCCAGAAAAGGCCGGGCAGTTTTTACAGCATGGGCCAGACCCAAGGGCTCATCTTGAAGTATGTAAGTGATAACTGCACTAAACCGTGAGCCGTCGCCCAGGGCGTCTCTAACCATCTGGCCGGTTTCGGGGGAGATGATGACACCAATCTCTTTAACGCCGCTCTCGACTATCTGGTTAATCACAAAAAATAGAATAGGCCGGTTGGCTACAGGGATTAGTTGCTTGGCCGTGGTATAGGTCAAGGGCCGGAGGCGAGTCCCTTTGCCACCCGCTAATACTAGAGCTTTCAAATAGATGCACATCCCTTCGCCACCATCCAGGTCATCTACGGACCCAGGGTTCACTACTTGTTTTCTATTCACCTACAGCGGTAAAACTTCCAGCCACTGCGCAAATTCCTTTAGCCCCTGACCAAAAACCGTATTTAGGTTATAGCTCAGCAGTTGCTTCGCTTTTTCTACATCCGCCCAGGTCTGGGGTACGTCGCCGGGCTGGGGAGGGAAAAAGTCGAGTTTAGCCTTTACCCCCAGGGCTTCTTCCAGCGATTGAATCATCTCCATCAGACTCACGGTGTGGTTGTTGCCCAGATTGATGACTTCATAGGGCGTGGCGGTGTAGTCCATGGCGGCGCGGACGCCCTGGATGATGTCGTCGATGTAGGTGTAGTCCCGGCGGCTGCTTCCGTCGCCGTAAACGGGTATAGGTTTTCCTTCCAGCATCAGCCGGGCGAACTTATGTATGGCCAGGTCGGGGCGCTGCCGTGGGCCGTAGACGGTGAAGAGACGCAAGGCGATGAACCGGATGCCGTATAGGTGGCTGTAAACGTGGCCCAGGAGTTCCCCCGCCACCTTGGTGGCGGCGTAGGGGCTGATGGGCAAGAGCACGCAGTCGTCCTCCCGCCAAGGCACGCTGGGGTTGACGCCGTAGACGCTGGAGGAAGAGGCGAACACGAACTGCTTTACGCCCCATTCCCTGGCCAGTTCCAACAGGTTCTGGGTGCCGCGGACGTTGACTTCTTGATAGGTGATGGGGTCCTGGATGGAGGGCCGCACCCCCGCCTTGGCGGTCAAGTGCACGATGACATCGTAATCCCCCTGCAGTTTGAGCCGCAAGGCCTCTAGGTCCCTGATGTCGGCTCGCACCAGCCGGTAGTCCGGATTCTCCAAATGGGGCTTTACATTGGCATCTTTGATGGCCGGGTCGTAAAACGGGTCAAAGTTATCAACTACGGTTACCCGCCAGCCTTCGGCCAGGAGCCGGTCCACCAGGTGGCTGCCAATAAACCCGGCTCCACCGGTAACCAGAGCGTGCCTCATCATCTACCCACCCCCAAATATGTAAAGCCCGCCAGGCGAACCTCCTCCGGCTTAAACACGTTCCGGGCATCAACCAGTACGGGGGTACACATACGCCCGGCAAGTTCTTGCAGATTCATCGAGCGATATTCTTCCCACTCGGTGGCCAGGATAAGGGCATCTGCTCCATCCGCCGCTTCATACGGGTTTTCCACGAAATCGACCTCGGAGGTCGCAAGCGCCTGCCTCGCTCCCGGTACAGCCACCGGGTCGTGGGCACGCACGTGAACTCCGCGCTCCAGGAGGAGGCGGATCAGTTCCACTGCCGGTGACTCCCGTACGTCGTCGGTATTGGGCTTGAAGGCCAGGCCCAAAACCCCAATGGTTCGCCCGCGCAGGACTTTGAGGACCGACTGGAGTTTTTCCACGATGAGCAGCCGCTGGCGGGTGTTCACTTCGCGGGCGGCCTGGACGATGGGCAGGCTGTAGTTATACTCTGATGCCACCGCAATGAGGGCCGCGGTATCCTTGGGAAAGCAGCTTCCGCCCCAACCCAGGCCCGCGGAAAGAAAACGTGCCCCGATGCGGCTATCCAGGCCAATACCCCGGGCGACCTCGGTTACATCTGCGCCTACCTTATCGCAAAGGCCGGCGATCTCGTTGATAAAGCTTATCTTCACAGCCAGAAAGGCGTTGGCCGCGTACTTGATCATCTCGGCACTGGTGGGGTCGGTGGTTACCAGGGGCGGCAGGTCGTAGCCTTCGGGCCGGGGTAAAAAGGCCGGGGCATCGAAGGTCTGTCCCAGGATGGGCCGGTACAGTCGGCGGACGGTTCCCACCGCTTCTTCCCTTTCGGACCCCACCACAATGCGGTCCGGATAAAGTGTGTCGTAAAGGGCCATCCCTTCCCTCAGGAATTCGGGGTTGGAGGCCAGGAAGACGTTGGCCCTTATCCCCCGTTCAGCCAGAACCCGCTGCATTACCTGGGCCACCCGACGGCTGGTTCCAATAGGGACGGTGGACTTAACCACCACAGTATAGGTCCGGCCGGCCTGTAAGCCCTGGGCCACCTCCCGGGCAGCCTCCTCCACAAACAAGGTGTTGGCCTCACCGTTTTCTTTCTGGGGCGTCCCCACGGCAATCATGATTACATCGGTTCCGGCCACCGACGCCTGGGTATCATTGGTAAATTTGAGGTTTGGCCAGGACTGGCTCATTAGCTCTTCCAACCATGGCTCATGAATAGGGCTTTTGCCGTCTTGCAGTAATTCAATTTTGTTCGGATCTTTATCCACCCCTGCCACTTCGTGCCCCAGGTAAGCCAAGGCCACGCCGGTGGTAAGCCCTACGTAACCGGTCCCGATGATCGCTACTTTCAAGAAAACTCGTCCCCTATCCGCGCAGAAACTTTGAAGTACATCACCCAGATAATTTGATGGTCTAGGTAGTATTCCTTTTGCTGGCAATTTGTCACCCGTTTTTCTTCTACTGTAAATCCTCCGGCCCTAATCCATAAGTTGGTCAAAACCCGGCAGGGGCAGAAGGAGGTTAACCATGCGCTTGAGCAGGATATTGACCATGGCCGGGGAAAGGCCCGTCCTACCGGCGATTTTCCGCTGGGAAGTATCCGCGTCCTTGCTTAAGTGGGCCAGTACCTGGTATTGGCTGTCCATTGCCCCGGCCAACAAGCAAAGCGGGAGGCTTGAGCGCCACCCGTGCCCTGCGCAGCCTCTCCATGAGGTAGCCACGCTCGTCAGGTATAACTATATGATCTCCCTTCGTTAGCTACTCCCGATAACGGCTCTCACGGTCCCGGCCACGAACTCCAGCACTTCTTCCTGTACTCCCGGCCAGATGGGCAGGCTCAGTACCTCTCCTGCTAGCTGTTCTGCTACGAGTAGGGCTGGAGATAGCTCCTTATATAAGGGCAGCTGATGGACGGGTACGGGATAGTAGACCGTGGTGCCGATGCCGTTCTCAGCCAGGTGGCTCTTGAGTTCATCCCTGCGGTCGTCTTGTACCCTTATGGTGTACTGGTGATAAACATGCCTGGCGTTGGGATCTTCAAAGGGCGTAACGATGCCTGGAATGTCCTTCAAGAGTTCATTATAGCGGCGGGCGGCCTGGCGGCGGCCTTCGTTCCACTCGTCGATGTGCGGGAGCTTGACCCGCAGGATGGCCGCCTGGACCTCATCCAGGCGGGAGTTGTAGCCGATTACCTCGTTATAGTACTTTTGCCTTGCCCCGTGGACCCGCAGCATGCGGGCTTTTTCAGCCATTTCGTCGTCGTTGGTGGCAATAAGTCCCCCGTCGCCGAAGGCACCAAGGTTCTTAGAAGGAAAGAAGGAAAAGCAACCTGCGTCGCCGATAGTGCCGAGTTTCCGCCCTTTGTACTCCCCGCCGAAGGCCTGGGCGGTGTCTTCGATGACCTTTAGATTATACTTCTCCGCCAAGGCCATGATGGGGTCCATGTCGGCGGCCTGGCCGTAGAGGTGCACCGGTAAGATGGCCCTGGTGCGAGAGGTAATGGCCGGTTCAATAAGCTCTGGGTTGATATTGAAAGTCCGGAGATCAATATCAACAAACACCGGGGTCGCTCCCACCTGGCTGATGGCCTCGGCGGTGGCGAAGAAGGTGAAGGGGGTGGTGATAACCTCGTCCCCCGGGCCGATGCCGGCGGCGCGCAGGCCGATGACCAGGGCGTCGGTGCCGGAGTTGACGCCGATGGTGTGCTTGACCCCCAGGTAAGCGGCCACCTCTTGCTCGAAGGCCTGCACGTTCGGTCCCATGATGAACTGGCCCGACTTGATGACACCCTGGATGGCGGCCATAAGCTCGTCCCATAGGGCTTCAATCTCAGGAGTAAGGTCTAAAACGGGAATCTTAGGCAATCCGCTCAACGGTAGTTTCTCCTTGCTTCTCATATTTCTTGCCGCATTCGCCGCAGGCAGCGACGTTCCCCGCAAACTTTAAAGGTATGCCGCACTCGCAGGCCCAGCCGGTAATCCGGGCCGGTACACCGGCCACCAGGACGTAGGGCGGCACGTCCTTTGTTACCACCGCCCCAGCCGCAACAAAAGCCCACTCGCCGATGGTCACCCCGCAGACAATTGTCGCGTTGGCGCCGATGGAGGCCCCCCTCTTCACCAGGGTCCTGGCATAATCGCTGCTGGTATTCCGGGGATATGCCGCCCGGGGCGTTTTGACGTTGGTAAAGACCATACTCGGCCCGCAGAAGACGTCGTCTTCCATGATGACCCCTTCATAAACCGAAACGTTGTTCTGGATCTTGACGTTGTTGCCTATTTTTACGTCCCGGTCCACCTCCTTCAGAAGCCCCGGAAGAGGACCGTGACAAAGGTGACAATCACTGTGATCAGGGTACCGATCATCCACAGGCGCAGGTTACTTATCTCCTGGCGCAAGGCAGCGTTTCCCTGCTGCATTTCCTGCCGTAGGCCGCTTATCTCCTGCCGCAAGGCGGCATCCCCCTGCTGAATCTCCTGTCGTAAAGCGGCATCGCCCTGCTGAATCTCCTGCCGCAGGTGAAGTTCCAGATGGTCGAGGCGCTGTAATAGGTAGGGGATCAAGTGAAAACCACTGGTAACACCTGCCTCATCCTGAGCAGCGGCTGATTCCTGCCTCGCTTCTTCGGGCATATCTCCCACCCCATAATACAACCCGCTATATTGTTAGTTGCTGTCAAATTGTCACCCGTATTTTTCCTTCTTCCCGGATCAGCCCAGGCCAGGGCCTTTAATTGATCGAAGTCGGGGAGCAGCACTTGTTCGCATTTCCATGCGGCCATGTGGCCACATCCGTCTCCAGGGGCGAAAGCACCACGGCAGCATATACATGCTCTTTATTCGACATCTTGCCGGGTCTACCTCCTGGTTTGGCTTTAGGCCCTTAAGTCCGAACATCTACGCAAAGTGGAAAGAAAATCACGCGGCAGCGTTTGGTTCCGGCTAGTCCGGGTTAGGTACAGCCATTTTTAATCCGGGCTTAACGTAAGGCTCAGATGTAGCGCAAGATGTTGACGACCTGATGGCCAGTAACGGTCAAGGTCTGCTTTGCTTCATCCTGCCAGGTAACGATCAGGGAACCACTGTTCCCGCCAGCGGGCAATTCCTCCGGTCGGTGGGCCATCCGGTAGGAGATCCCCTGGTAATGGGCGACCATTTTCAGGACTTCAACGATATCGTCCGGGGGACCGAAGAAAACAACTCCCGCGGCGGGAGGACCGAACTCATTGACGACTACTGCCAAGGCCTGGCTCACCCGCTGGATTTGCTGGTAGGAGTGCTGCACGTACTGATAGGCCAGGCGGGTCTTTTCGGCCATGCCCAGGGGGGTGAGGATGTAGCGCAGGGTTTTGCCGTTGACCCTTTCCAGCTTGACCAGGCCCTTTTTGACCATCCGCTGGAGCAGGATGTTGACCATGCCGGGAGAAAGGCCGGTCCCCGCAGCAATCTTGCGCTGGGAGGTGTCGGCCCCGTGGCTGAGATACGTGAGCACCTGATACTGGCTCTGCAATTCCATGCTGCGTCGCTCCGGTACACATTTGCAAGTCTTTAACGTTTACCCATTAGACAGTATAACCTATCCCTGGCAGCAGGGTCAATACCCAAAATCAATCGTTTGTCCTCGCAATGTTGGCCGCATACCACTCGGTCACAGCAGGGCAGCGAAACTCCCTAAATTTGTTTTTGCAGTTGGCTGCCATGTTTGTTATAATCATCATCTAGAGGCAGGTACAGGTAAGCATTGGAGGCGTAAACATGAATGCAAGTTTTCCCGGTTATCGCGGTACCGATGACTATGTCGTGTCGGACGACCTGCGTAACGTGGTGGATGTGGCCGTGGCCCTCAGCCGGCCGCTGCTGGTGAAGGGCGAGCCAGGCACAGGCAAGACCCTTCTCGCGGTCAGCATCGCCAGGGCCCTGGGGCTGCGCCTTATTATCTGGAACATCAAGTCCACTACCAAGGCCCAAGAGGGGCTGTACGTGTACGACACGGTGCAGCGCCTGTATGACAGCCAGTTCGGTGACCGCGATGTTTCGGACATCAAGCAGTACATCAAGCTGGGTAAGCTGGGTGAGGCCTTTATCAGTGATGCGCCGGTGGTGCTGCTTATTGACGAGATAGACAAGGCCGACATCGAGTTCCCTAATGACCTGCTCTGGGAACTCGACGCCATGAGCTTCTATATCCCGGAGACGCGGGAGACCATCGAGGCGAAACACCGTCCCATCGTGATCATTACCAGTAATGCGGAAAAGGAGTTACCCGACGCTTTTCTGCGCCGCTGCGTCTTTCACTACATTGAGTTCCCCGGCCCGGAGATGATGGCGACCATTGTCCGGGTCCATTTCCCCGACCTGGAGGAGAACCTGCTCCAGGAAGCCCTTAAAGCTTTCTACTGGCTGCGCGAACTCCCGGGGCTGCAAAAGAAGCCCAGTACCAGTGAGCTCCTGGACTGGGTGCAGGCCCTGGTGATCGGGGGCCTCAGGCCCGAGCGGATCACGGCCGAAATGCCCTTCCTCGGGGTCCTGCTGAAGAAAAACCAGGATTTCCCGGTGGTGGAACGCTACCGGAATACGGCAGGCCGGGTTTCGCAGCTGCGCCGCTAGACCCGGCGCGGCTGACGCGGTACCGGCAGAAAGAAACAAAAATCAGGGTGAAGCCGGCGGCCGTAGTGTGAGGGGAGAGATATGTTCACCGACTTTTTCTACTTGTTGCGGGCAGAAGGGGTACCGGTCTCCATAACCGAGTGGATGACCTTGATGGAAGCCCTCTCCCAGGGCCTGGATCGCTCCAGCCTTACTAACTTTTATTACCTGGCTCGCAGCCTTCTGGTAAAGTCCGAAGCCTACTATGACAAATATGACGTGGCCTTCACCTGGTATTTCGGGCGGATCGAGACACCCGATGAGATAACCGAACAGGCCATGCGGTGGGTGGAAAACGCCTTGCCGCCCTTGAACCTGACCCCGGAAGAACGGGAAAGGCTGGCCCAGAGATTGGAAAAACTGGACCTGGACGAGTTGAGGCGCCGGTTTGAGGAGAGGCTGAAGGAGCAGAATGAGGAGCATCACGGCGGCAGCCACTGGATTGGCACCGGAGGCACTTCGCCCTTCGGCCATTCCGGCTACCACCCGTCCGGGCTGCGACTGGGGGGAGAGTCACACAGCCGTTCGGCTGTCAAGGTGGCTGCGGAACGGCGGTACCAGGGTTACCGTGATGATCTTACCCTTGGGGTACGGCAGTTTGAGGTGGCCCTCAAGCGCCTGCGCCGCCTCAGTACCAGATACGACGCCCCCAGGGATGTACTTGACCTCGAGGAGACCATCAAGGAAACCTGCGATAACGCGGGCCGGTTAAAGCTTGTCTTTATTCGGCCCCGCAAGAATACCTTGAAGCTGTTCCTCCTGATGGATGTCGGCGGCTCCATGACCCCTTACTCCCGGCTGTGCAGCCAGTTATTCACGGCTGTCCACCGGACCACCCACTTTAAGGATATCCGTTTCTACTACTTTCATAACTGCGTTTATGACCATCTCTATTTGGACCCTACCTGCCACCCGCGGCAATCGGAGGCTACCACCCATGTTCTGCAGAACCTGGATACGGAGTACCGTCTGATCATAGTTGGTGATGCCAGCATGGCGCCCTCGGAGCTGACGGCTCCCGGCGGCATTATCTGGTGGGGGATGGTCAATGAGGAGCCGGGCTTGGTCTGGCTGCAGCGCCTACGGCAGCGTTTTCCCTACTCGGTGTGGCTGAACCCCATCCCGGCGGAACAGTGGGACAACATGTATGGTCACCAGACCCTGAACGCGATCCGGCAGGTTTTCCCCATGTACGAACTGACCCTGGAAGGGATAACCCGCAGTACAGGCTCGCTCCTGAATAAGCGCTAGACCAGGCGTACATCCCTACAACAGCATTCCCAGGCCGGTATAGATGAAATAGGCGGCCAGGGCCAGGAGGAAGGAGCCGGCCACCCGGAGGACCCACCCCGTTATCTGGCCCTGAAACCAGCTTTGCCCAGTGACCAGGCCCCAGGAAATGGCTCCGTACCACAGGAAGTCGGCGCTGACGTGGGCTAGGTAGAAAACGATAAAACCGTACCACCCCAGGGGTGAGGCCAGGGCCAGGTAGCCGGTTCCCACCGTGGCCCACCACAGCAGCCAGTAAGGGTTGGCCGCCGAGGCGGTAATGCCGCTGAGAAGGGGTGACATGTTCAGTGCCCCTGCCGCCGGTTTTCCTGCAGTCCAGGCAACTGTCCCCGTGGCTGCCGCCTGGCCACCCCGGTCTCCCCGGCTATCCACAGCCATGACTGCCGGAGAGGCCGGGCTTGGCTCGGTGCCTGGTGGCCATCCCGTTTTATAATTTTCCAGCCCGGCCGGTATGGCACCGCCACCGTCCTTATCCGCCCCTGCACCCTCACCGGGGCTGTGCAGGGTACTCCATCCCAGGAAGGCCAGCCCCACTCCTCCCGCCAGGGCCACTGTCCCCAGCACTGTCCCCTGGCTCAGCCATTGCCCCACACCCGCCAGCAGGAGCGCGACGGTGACGGCTTCCAACAACGCATGGCCGGAGACTACCTGCACTCCTCCCTTCAGCCCGGCCCGGCTGGTTTCGGCGATATTGCTGACCAGCAGCGGGCCCGGCATGAGGGCCCCCGAGAGGGCCACCCCGAAGGACGTGAGGGCAACGACAAATAAGTCCAAGACCTTAACCCCTTTCCGATACGGCTTGCTGATGCGCCAGATCAGAAAGCCAGTCTGACCTTGGCCCCACCGCCACCTCCGCCGGCCCGCGGCATCTTTCTCCGGGGAGCTCCACTATCGCACTCTACCAGGCCCTCAAAGCATTCGTCGCAGAGGAACTGCTCGCATACCGGGCAGACACGCATCTGCTGTGGGTGGATGTCCAGACACTCGTAACAGTACGATGTGTCGCAGTGGTGGCAGATTACCCCTTCAACGTTTTGCGCCTTGCACCGGTCGCAAACGGGGATAATCATGAATATCCCTCCTTAATATCCCTCCTTGAGCCTCCTCAAAACACCGCCGCTAAAGCTGAGGGCATAGGGGCCGGGGCTTAAGACCTCAACCGTTTCCGGCAGTGCTGACCTCAGGTTAACCGAAACGGCTAGCTCGTCTATGGCCGAGGTATTCCGGATGTGTACCACCCTGGCTTCCTCAGGTGCCACCGGGAGACTGCGGAAGGCAGCTTCAATGGCTTCCTCTTCGGTAGGAAAACAAAGAGGGATCATTCCGCGCTGCACATACCCGGTAGTAAGGCTGTTCAAATAGGTCTTTTCCCAGTCCACCTTGTGCAGCAATCCCCGGGTGGTGAAGTCCGCCAGCCCCAGGCCGTGGGCGTTGCCTTCACTGGCCGCCGCCAGGTCGAGCACGACTATCCGGGCAAAAAACGGTTCTTCCGGTTCTCTTAGCCCGTTAATACGCATTCTCCCGATAACATTGGTATCCATCCCAGTGCCGCTGAAACATTTACCCATTTCTTCCACGATCAGGATGTCGGCTTCTTTTACCGGCAAGTGCGGCATCAGCTCTCGCGCCCGGGCCAGCAGTTCCGGTTCGTGCTCAACAATGTCCCCGGCGGCCAGGAACTGGCACCAGCCGTCTTCGAGAATGGCCAGCCCTCCCAGCACGGGGAGCTTGGCCAGCAAAACCCCAGCCAAGCGGGTCAGCACCTCCGGGATCTGGGACGGCCGGGCGCGGTGTACCACCCGGGCCCCGGGCGGGCCACCTAGGCCTACGGCCAGCATCTTTACCAGACCGCTCTCCACCTGGCCGTGGAAGGCGGTGTGTGGTTTGACGCGGTTGAGCACCACCAGGCTGTCCAGGGACAAGGCCAGCTTGTTGACGTATACGGGCTCGCCGTTCTCTGTCCGCCCCACCTCAAGCCAGACATCACCAGCCAGCAACGGCGCGCCAATTGTTTCTTCGCTGATCCCCAGACCGGCCAGGACCGCCCTCTGCCCGGCCACTGTACCCCCGCCGTGGCTGCCCATGCTGGCCAGCAAGGCCGGGGCGAATCCAGCCTTTTTCAGTTCGGCCACCAGGGCGCGCAGGATGGTCGTAATCCCGGCAATGCCCCGGCTCCCGACGGTGACGCCTATTCGGGCTCCGGCGCGAAGGTTCCCCCCCTGGCAAATGTCAGCCACTGCCACCCGGACAGCCCGGGTGACGTCGGCGGCTGGCTGCGGCGGCCGTTTTTGTCTAACCCGCACCATGAGGGGATATATCAAGATTCTTCGCCTGCCCTACCCTTTCCTGCTTCTGTGTCTGCCACCTTTTGCCACAGGCGGTAAATAGCCACGGCCACTTCGGCCCGGGTGGCTTCCTTGTCCGGCCAGAAGTAACCATCAGGGTAGCCCTGCATGAAGCCATTTTTCGCTACCGCCGCTATCGCCTCCCCGGCCCAGTGTCCGCCGATATCCGGGAAGGGAGCCGCCGGCTCTACTTGGTAATACCCGGCCAGCCCGGTGGCGATGGCGCGGGCCAGTTGCCGGTGCCAGTCTGGCCGGCTGAGGGCCATTTCCTGTTCCCGGTTGGAAATAAAACCGAGTTCCAGTAACACTGCCGGTGATACAGTCTCACGTAAAACGTAGAAGTTGTTCACCCGGATGCCCCCATTCGGCCAGCCGGAAACCTCAGCCAGGGGCGGGAGGATGGCTTCGGCTACGTGAGCGGCCGGGCCCTGACGGCTGAAAACATGGGCGCTGAAGTACCTGGCGTCACGGTTTTCGGAACTATTTACATGCAGGCTAAGCACCAGTTCCGGCCTGGCGCTGTTTGCCGTTTCAACCCGCCGCCTCAAACTCACGAAGGTGTCGTCCGTCCGCGTCATTACCACCTCAAACTTATATGCGGCCAAGAAATCTCGCAGGGCCAGGCCTACGTCCAAGACGGTGGTCTTTTCCGCCAGACCCAAATCAGGGCCTACGGCCCCGGGATCCCGGCCTCCGTGGCCGGGGTCTACGACAAGCTTCATTTGTCCGGACTCCTCTCCTCTGGTGAACTCAATTACACAATATGTTCCCCCTGGGGTCCAGGTGCACGGGTTAGGCTGATACCATGTGCCGGATGTCCCTGTCTGTGAAGAGGCGGTACGCCCGGCATAGTTGTACGATGCGAGAGGTGGTCCGTTCCCCCAGATACTGGTCCAGCTCGGCCAGGGTAAGGTTGGTGGTGATAATGGTGGGAAGCTGGCCGTTGAGACGAAAATTAAGGATGGAGTATAGCTTGTTTGTGGTCCATTCCGTGTAATTATGGGCTCCCAGGTCATCAAGGATGAGCACGCCGGTGGTCCGGGCCGTTTCCATCAGTTCAAGTTCGGTATAGCCGCTACGCGGACCGTGGGGGGCATAGGTAGCATAAGTGGCCTTTATCTCGTCCAGCAGGTCGGGCACTACCACAAAGAGCACCTGGTGACGGCGCGGGATGAGGGCATTGGCAATGGCCGCAGCCAGGAAGGTCTTTCCGCTGCCCACCGGTCCGGTAAAAAGCAGACCGCGGATATGGTGGCTGGTTTCGTATTCTGTCACGAAGTTCTTCGCCGCTTCCAACGCCTGCCGGGCTACCTGGCGGTAGGTAAGTTCCCGCCCGGGGATGTATTTGTCGTCCGGGTAAAAGTTCAGGTTAAACCTGTCAAAGGTCTGGTCCCGAAGCAAGTAGTCTAGATTGGCGTAGCGAAAACGGTTCTGTAGCGAGCGCTGGCCTTGGCAGGGGCACGGTCTCGCCCCCCCCGCCTCCAGTATCAGACCCCGGTCCTGGCAGAGAGGGCATTGATGGGACGGCTCGCTTTCCCCGGTTTGGCTCCCGGTCTGGGCCATTAGCTGACGGAAGCAGTCTTCAAGTTTCACCAGCCTTCACCCCAGCGGCTCACGTCATGTACACATCTTCGTATTTGTCTTTGATGACTGCTTCCTTTTCCTTGGTTTCCGGCTGCCGTCCCTGGCGGCCGTGGTTCCGTGGGCGCGAACGCGGGTGTCGTTCCTCGAAGATAGCTACTTCAGCCAGGGTGCGCACGTTGTTTTTGACCCACTGCTGCAGGATAGAGTCTATGTAGCGGAAGTTGTACACTCCCTGGAGAACGGTCCGCCGCACGGCCTCAAGCACCAGCTCGGGGGCCAGGCGCTGCTGCCCGCACCATTTGGCTATCTGTTCTACCTCCATGGGCGAAAGGGGGCGGCCGAATTCCTTTTCCACGGTCCGCATTACCTGAGCAATGGGGGGGTCCTCCGGCTGTTCCCGGCTCCAGGTGGCGGCCAGGAGCGCGAACAACCTGGCAAAGGAATAGCGGCTTTCCGCCTTGCCGGTATTCTGATTTACCCGGGACTTCACCACCAGCAGCTTCTTTTCAATCAGACCGGCGATGGCACTGCGGATGGTGCCGGCATCAGCCGCCATTACTTCTTGTAGTTCTTGCGGGGAAGGGAAAAGGTTATTCCGGCGGTGAAAATGCCAGAGGTGCATCAGGATTACGGCTTCCATGTCGGTCATGCCCAGGTTCTTATAACTGACCAGAATAAGTTCGGTTATATCCACCAAGCCTTGAACGGCCATCCCTTCGAGATAGCGGGAGAGCCAGTTGGCTTTTTCTTCCTCTATCATACATACACCTCCACCTGGCTGGCTCATTATACCATAGGAGCCGGGGGTGAGCCAAGGCCCGCTTAGAGCCAAAATAGCCGGCCGCTGGTGGTGCACCCGGTAAACTTGTCCGCAGGCAGAATCTAAGGTATAATTAGGGCTGCCTGACGTAGATCGTTGATGGCAAAAACGTGATCTGAGGAAGGGTTATGGCGGTGGAAGTGCTAGCCCTTATCGGACCCAGCGGCACCGGAAAGAGCCACCGGGCACTGAGTCTGGCCCATGAATTTGCTGCCGATATGATCATTGATGACGGCCTGGTAATCTATAACGGCTCCGTTATTGCCGGCAAATCGGCCAAGCAGGAACCGTCACGCCTGGCCGCCATTCGGGCCGCGGTCTTCACGGATCACGAGATGGCCCTTGAGGCCAAGGAAAGAATAGCGGCTACGCGGCCTGACCGCATCCTCGTCCTCGGCACTTCGTTAAGAATGGTGGAGTATGTCACCCGCCAGCTCGAGCTGCCGGTCCCGGCCAGGATCATAACTATTGACGAGGTGGCTTCTCCCCATAGCATCGCCCTGGCCAAGCGCACCCGCCAGAACCAGGGCAAGCACGTAATTCCTGCTCCCACCGTGGAGCTCAAACCGCGATTTTCCGGCACCCTGGTTGAGCCCCTGACCACCATCATCCGGCGCCGGCACCCGCCCCACGACGGCGGCAGCCATACCTTATGGCTTGAGCAATCGGTAGTCCGGCCCACCTTTAGCTTCTTGGGCCGTTTCTACATTTCCACCCAGGCCATGGCGGACATTATCCGCTGCAGCACCAGAGGGCTGGCCGGCCTAGAAAATATCCGCTACGTGCAAGTGGAAAACCAGGACGGCGGCGTGACCGTCGGCCTGGAGGTAAGTGTGGTCTACGGTTTCTCTATCCCGCAGGTGGCCGTTCAGGTCCAGCGACAGGTTACCGAAGCGGTGGAGAACATGACAGCTTTAAACGTGCTGCGGGTGGACGTAAACGTCAAGAAACTGGCCCGCGTCGTAGAAGAAATCCAGGGCCGCGAAGTGGATACCGGAAAAAACTAAAGGAGCGCCGGCCCGGCGGGCTCCAGGCCGGTGGAGCGGCTTTAGCCTGGACCGGCGGGGAGGTCGGGCGAGCAGGGCCTGGTTGCCCTGCCCCCCCCGGGGACACCTCAGGAGCCGTGGCGCTTGACAAACCGCTCTATCCGGTTCATGGCTTCGGCCAGGTCGTTTATGGAAGCGGCATAGGAGCAGCGGAGGCGCTGCTCGCCTCCCTCCCCGAAGGCCGTACCCGGCACCACTGCTACTTTTTCCTCCTCCAGCAGGGCCTGGCTGAACTCCTCCGCCCCCATGCCGGTAGCGGCAATGGAGGGGAAAACGTAGAAGGCACCTTTGGGCTCAAAGCAATCCAGCCCGATTTCGCGCAGGCGCTGGACAACAAAGCGCCGCCTCCGGTCGTATTCCCGCACCATTTGCGCCACTTCCTCCCGCCCGTGGCGCAGGGCTTCTATCGCCGCTTTCTGGCTCATGATGGGAGCACAGAGCATGGTGTACTGGTGGATCTTCAGCATGTGATTAATGATAGGGGCGGGCGCGGCCGCGTAGCCTACCCGCCAGCCGGTCATGGCAAAGGCCTTGGAGAAACCGTTAATGAGTACCGTGCGTTCCTGCATGCCCGGGAGGGAGGCAAAGGAGGTGTGCCGGCCGTCATATGTAAGTTCAGCATAAATCTCATCCGAGATGACCAGCAGGTCGTAACGCTCGGCCAGGCGGGCAATGGGCAGCAAGTCTTCCCGGGTCATAATGGCCCCCGTGGGGTTATTCGGATATGACAGCAGCAGGACCTTGCTGCGCGGCGTGATCCTGGCCTCCAGCTCCGCCGGCCGGAGCTTGAAATCGTTTTCCGCGCGGGTGGGCACGGTCACTGGCCGGCCCCCGGCCAGCAGGGCGCACGGCTGGTAGGAGACGTAGCAAGGCGCGGGGATGAGTACCTCGTCGCCAGGCTCCAAGACGGCCCGCAGAGCCAGGTCAATAGCCTCACTGGCTCCGACGGTGATGATTATTTCCGCCAGCGGGTCATACCTGACCCCAAATCCGGCCTCCAGGTAGCGGCCCACCTCCTGCCGCAGTTCCGGCAGACCGAAGTTGGAGGTATACATGGTATAGCCCTGCTCCAGGCTGTAAAAGCAAGCCTCACGAATATGCCAGGGAGTGACAAAGTCGGGTTCGCCCACGCCCAGGGAGATGACTCCGCGGGTATTGGCCACCAGATCAAAAAACTTGCGGATGCCCGAGGGGGGCAGCTCCCTGATAAGGGGGGAGACGAACCGCTCCGGGGCGGCTTGGGCCGGCGCCATTTTTTTCCACGTAGCCAGGCTCATGGCGTCACCACCTGCCGCCGGTCTTCTTCCTGGTCAGCAAAAATTACGCCGTCCTGTTTGTATGTCTTCAGCAGGAAATGGGTCATGGTGCTCTGGACATGTTCCAGAGCCGCCAGCTTCTCGGAGACAAAAGCCGCCACTTCCTGGAGGCTGTGGCCCTGGACCATCACGGCCAGGTCGTAGGCTCCGGATACCAGGAAGACAGAACGAACTTCAGGGTAGCGGTAAATCCTGGCTGCCACCTGGTCAAAGCCCACTTCCCGCTGTGGGGCCACTTTAACGTCAATCAGGGCCGTCACCAGCCCGTTATCTATCTTTTCATGATTGATAACGGCCTGATACTTAAGGACGACCTTCTCGTTTTCCAGTTGGCCTATGGTTTCTTTGACCACGGCCGCATCCTCACCCAGCATTACCGCGATCTGTTCCGGGGTTACCCGACAATCGTTTTCCAGGATCTCCAGGATCTCCTGACGCACAACCCTACCTCCCCCTGCAAATAAAAAATCCCTCCTCCGGTAAGGGACGAGAGATTACCCCGCGGTACCACCCTTTTTGGTAGTCTATTACCCTGCTTTACGGGTTTTATGACCCTGGCTGTTAACGGAGCCGCCGCCGATGCTCTTCGGGGCACCGGACTCCGGGCTGGCGCGGTGGTTTTCCTTTACCGGGCTTCCACCCTCCCCGGCTCTCTGACAAAGGCGGCAACCACCTTCGGCCCGTCATTGCTTTGGGCAGTGTTATTTTGCTGGAAGTTAGTTTACCATGAACGGTCCCCGGTGTCAACGGAAACTTTGGCTGGAGTATTCCCAGTTTTTATTAGGCCTGGCCGCCTGGGGCCAGGCAGCCACCGCAAAGTGGGGATACCTCAGGAACTTTGGCCCTCGTTCCGGGCCCGCTGGATGCAGCGCCCCAGTTCCCGCCAGTATGCTGCCTGGCGGCGGGAAACCGTCACCAGGCGGATGCCCTGCTGGCGGCACAGATAGGCTTTCCGCTCCGCGTCGCGATCCTTTTCCCCGGCTATTTCGACCGCCAGGTCCTGGCCGGGGAGGTAGTAGCTCAGGGTAACGCCCCGGAGTACGTAGTTCTTGACCACCCTTTCGTCAGGAAAGACCTGCCGTAAGCTGCGGATAACCGGGTCTTCAGACGCCGGCCCGGGCCGGGCTCCATCCCCGACGCCGGCGGGGGAGGATTCCCGGTGCGCCCCCTTTGCCACCCCGGCGGCCGCCCAGGCCTCGCCCCCGCCTCCCCCGGGGGCGAGATCGCCGGCCTGCGTGCCGGGATCTTCACCCGGCTTCTGGAGTACAGAAGGCTCTCCGGCCATACCTCCGGCTCCCGATTCCCCGCCAGCCTCCGGGGCCTCCCCGCCGGTTAGGGCCGCGTCCGGGTGTTCCGCCGCCGTGCCGGCCAGCAACTCCTCGACAATGTCCTTGAAATCGCCAAAGCCCTCCAGCACCTTGGCCGCAGGCAGCCGCTGCATGACCAGTTGCTG
The DNA here is from genome assembly GCA_004347685.1 of Clostridia bacterium. GTDB lineage: Bacteria > Bacillota > DSM-521 > Neomoorellales > SLTJ01 > SLTJ01. Next base: position 89,376 of record SLTJ01000046.1, on the reverse strand, counting down.
GAGCATTTCGGTCACCAGGTCGGTCCGGCCCTCCAAGAAAGGAAGCACCAACTCCCTGAGCTCCTGCAACGTCTGCCTGGCCTTAGCTATCTCTGCCTCCCGACCAGTATCTTCCAGCAGGGTGATGGCCATGGCCGCCTGGATAAATTTATCCACGGCTTCCAGAACACGCCGTTCTTCTTTACGGCTTGGTGCCACGCTGAACACGCTCCCGCCACCAATAGCTCATATCTATCCCTATGCGGCGGAGCGCCGGTATATGTCACTACAATATCCACCTAGCCCGACGCTTCCTTTTGAAAAGTCAACCCGCCGGCCGGGCAGGCTTTCACGCACTCGCCGCAGCGGGTGCAGCCGGATGCAAGGATAGGGGCTTCCCCAAAGGTGGCGATTCTCCGCTCCATCCCCCGGCGAACAAAGCCGAGGATGCCCACCCCGGCCCGGTGGCGGCAGGCCCAGGCACACTGCCCGCACAGCACACACCGGTTGGGATCGTAGACAAAGTCACCGGCGCTCGCGTCCACGGGCAGATCCCGATCCAGGGGTCTAAGGTCCTTTACCCGCAGCTTCAAGCCCCGTTCCTTGGCGATTCTTCTTATCTCGCAGGTGTGGTTCTTGGGACACTCCCCACAGCGTAAGTGGTAGGCGGAAAGCAGCAACTGAAACCCCCGCCGCACCAGGCGGTCCACCTGGGAACTGCGGGTGTAAACCACCATCCCCGCGGTTACCGGTTGGGTGCAGGAAGTGACTGGATTCGGCATGCCTGCGATTTCCACAAAACACAGGCGGCAACTGGCCGGGGGATGGTTTTCTTCCCTGATACCGCACAGGTGCGGGATGTATATCCCGCTGTCCAGCGCCGCCCACAGCAACCTGTCTCCCGGACTGGCCTCAATTTCCCGGCCGTCAATGGTGATTTTGACCTTCGCAGCCATTTCTCCGTCAGGCCCCCTCTGCCGGTGAAGGCGGGGATATTTTCACCACCGCCTGGTGCTCGGGCGGACAGGTCACCAGGCAGTTGTTGCATTTTATGCAGAGTTCTTGGTTAATAGCCTTAATGCCGTCGGGCCTGGTATAGACCGCTTCGGCGGGACAGCTCCCCACGCAGACATTGCACAGCTTGGTACACTTTTGCGGGACAATATAGTACGTGATTAAATCCTGGCACATGCGCGCCGGGCAACGTCCTTCGTCAATATGAACTTCATATTCGTGGCGAAAATGGCGGAGGGTGCTGAGCACCGGGTTGGGAGCGGTTTTCCCCAGCCCACACAGGGAACCCGCCTTGACATCCCCGGCCAGTTCCCAGAGAAGGGTGAGATCCTCGGGTTTCCCCCGGCCCTTGGTAATGTCCGTAAGGATTTCCAGCATTTGCTTGGTACCGAGGCGGCAGAAAGTGCACTTACCGCAGGATTCTTTTTGGGTAAACTCCAGGAAAAATCTGGCTATCTCCACCATGCAGTCGTCCGCATCCAGGACTACCAGGCCCCCGGAACCCATCATGGCCCCGGCCTGCTGCAGGGAATCAAAGTCAATGGCCAGGTCCAGCGCTGTTTCCGGCAGACAGCCTCCTGAAGGCCCGCCGATCAGTACGGCCTTGAATTCCTTGCCGTCCTTGATACCGCCGCCGACGTCAAAAACCAGGCGCCGCAGGGTGGTACCCATGGGAACCTCCACCATGCCGGTGTTGGCCACCTTGCCGGCCAGGGCGAAGACGGCCGTACCGGGACTGTCGGTGGTGCCGATACCGCGGAACCAGTCCGGCCCCTGGCGCAGGATATGGGGCACGTAGGACAGGGTCTTGACGTTGTTGATCACGGTGGGCTGGCCGTAAAGGCCAGAGACAGCCGGGAAGGGGGGCCGGTGGCTGGGAATCCCGGGCCGGCCCTCCAGGGAGGCGATGAGGGCCGTTTCCTCGCCGCAGACGAAGGCTCCGGAGCCCTGGAAAACCGCCAGGTCAAGGCTGAAGCCGCTCCCCAGGATGTTTTCGCCCAGCAGCCCCCTTTGCCGCGCCTGGTCGAGGGCGGTCTTAAGCCGCTCCACGGCCAGAGGGTACTCTGCGCGCACGTAGATATATCCCTGGCTGGCACCCACGGCGTAGGCGGCTATCAGCAGGCCTTCGAGTACCTGGTGCGGGTTTGATTCCAAGAGGGCCCGGTCCATGAAAGCGCCCGGGTCACCTTCGTCAGCGTTGCAGATCACGTACTTGGGCGTACCCGGGGCCTTACGGCAGGTTTCCCACTTGAGGCCCGTAGGGAAGCCGGCGCCACCCCGGCCGCGGAGTTTGGATTCCTTGACCTGGGCCACCACTTCGCCGGGGTCCATGCTCAGTGCCCGAGCCAGGGCTGCGTAACCCTCATGGTCCAGATACTGGTCAATTTCCGTGGGATCAATGATACCGCACAGCTCGGTGATGACTCTCTGCTCGTAAAATCCCCGCGGATAATCGGCCAGGGTGGGAAAAATGTCATTGGGCTCCAGGGCCGCCATGGCGAATTCCAGACACGGGTCGTCGTTGACCAGGAAGTCGGCCACTAGGCGCCTGGCCTTGCCTTCGTCTACCTCGCCGTAGATAAAGGGGGGATAACCTGGTTTCTGGATGATGACCATGGGCTCAAGATAGCAATCGCCCAGGCAGCCCACCTCCCTTACCCGGACGGAGAGGTGGCGCCGGACGATTTCTTCCTTAAACGCGGCCAAGGTATCCAGTGCCCCGGCGGCCCGACCGCAGGTGGCTGTACCCACCATTACCAGGGGTTCTTCTTTCTCGCCCGTGAGCCTTTGCCGGGCCGCGTGCTGGAGATCGCGGTAGATCTGATCTGGGGCCACCTCGAGGGTTGCGGCTGTCTTCATACCTCGGCTTCCACCTTGCCTGCAGCCTGGTCCTTCTTAAATCCCAGACCCGCCAGGATCCCATCTACCCGCGTCGGGGTTACTTTGCCCTCGGTTTTCTCATTTACCACGGTTACGGGGGCCAAAGTACAGCAGCCCACGCAGGCTACCCGCTCCAGGCTGAATTCCCGGTCCGGGGTGGTTTCCCCTTCATGGACGTTCAGCCGGCGCTCAAAACAGTCCAGGATAATATACCCCCCCATCATGTGGCAGGCCGTACCCAGGCATACCTTGATCTGGTTCCGGCCCGGGGGATTCAGGCGAAACTGGTTGTAAAAGGTGGCCACACTGTAGACGTCCACCTCGGGAATGCCGAGAGACCTGCCTACCAGACGCATACCTTCCCGGGGCAGGTACTGCAATTCTTCCTGCACTTCCTGCAGGATAGGAATGAGATTACCGGGCTCCAGGCTGTGCCTTTGAAGTATCTCTGTAACTTGGCGCAGTTCGTCGTGATTTTCCACGTCAGGCATTCGCCCTTCCTCCTCTCTTTGGCTTATATCTCTCCCCGGGATGCTGAGACCAGGGTATGAAACAAAGATAAGCAGCCCTCCTAGAGAAGGCCAGTTCCTCGCAGCCTAACTTATCAGACCCCGAACACCCATAGCCCCGAAAGCAGAGCCCGGCCCTGCTCTCGGGGCTACCTGGAAATGGAGGTCGGAGGCCATCCACCTCCGCACGCCCATCTTCCTCACCGGCTACCGGCGTCCCCAACCGCAGCCACGACGTGCCGTGACTGGATGCACTATCCAGTTCTCTGGCTGCAATGCTCCGGCTCTGTTACCAAGTTTACCTCTATTTTGGCCGCGGGTAGAGCCCCGCCTTTTCGACAATGGTAGGAATGATATCTTCCCACATAACGGCCATGATGTGGACCCCGGCTACCCCTTCGATGGTCTGGAGGTGCTTGATCTGTTCCACGCAGATTTCCACGCCTTCGGCCTTTGGGTCACCGGCCCCTTTCATCCGGTCAATGATCGGGTCTGGGACGATCATGCCGGATACCGACTTCTGCATATAGCGGGCCGCCCCCACTGACTTCAGGGGCATCACTCCGGCCAGGATCTTCACCCGCTTGTGCAGGCCTCTTTCCCGGACCATGGCCATGAACTTCTCAAACCTGTCCATGTCGAAAATGGCCTGGGTCTGGATGAAGTCGGCCCCGGCGTTCACCTTCTTCTCCAACCGCAGCACCCGGTAGGCAAAGGGGTCGCCAAAGGGGTTGGCTACCGCCCCGATGAAGAAGCGGGGCTCGTGTTCCTTTATTTCCTCGCCGCAGAGGAACTTCTTCTCGTCCCGCAGTCCCTTGACCGTTTGCACCAGTTGGATGGAATCGATGTCGTAGACGTTTTTGGCCGTCGGGTGATTGCCAAAGGACTGGTGATCGCCCGAAAGGCACAGGACGTTGCGGACCCCCAAACTGTAAGCTCCCAGCAGGTCGCTCTGGAGGGCGATCCGGTTGCGGTCCCGGACCGTCATCTGAATGACCGGCTCCCCGCCGGCGGCCAGGACGTGGGCGGCCGCGGCAATGCTGGACAGGCGAACGATGGCCGTCTGGTTATCGGTAAGGTTCATGGCGTCCACATGGTTCTTAAGCAGTTCCACATGGTGCTTGATGCCGTCGCCGCCGGCGTGCTTCGGGGGGCCGATTTCCCCGGTGACGACGAATCTCCCCTCGTTAAGCAGCCTTTCTAGTTTGCTTTCGGTCTTGGGCTCGCTCATGAAATCATCACATCCTCCCGTACTACCCGCCTGGGACCACCATCCCGGGCCTTGGACCAGTCCTTCACCGGCTGGATTTCCAGCAGCATATCCAGCTTGCCCAGGGCCTGCATCCGGTCATAGATCAGTTGCCAGGCGCAATCCGTCTCGGGACTCACTTCACACTTGCCATTCTGCGAGCCCCCGCAGGGACCGTTGAGGATGCTCTTGGAACACCTGATTATCGGGCAGATGCCGCCGGTGCGGTAAAGAATGCACTCCCCGCACAGACCGCAGCGTTCCTCCCATTGGCCGTGTTTTACCGTACCACCGGCAAACTTGGTGTTGAGAGCCGGCACTACCCATTTGGGGTACCTTTCCGCCAGGAATTGCACCCCCACCCCGCAGGCCAGGGAAACAATACAGTCAATGTCGTCGGTAACGTATTTGTCCAGCATCTCTACATACTCCGGGTCACACTGGCGGGTCAGGGTAACCTCCACTGTCTCCAGAGGGTTATCCTGCTGCTGGCGCAACATGCGCAGGGCTGAGGCCAGGATGCCGGTCTCCTTCTCGCCGCCAGCCAGGCAGACGGTCACGCAACCGCCGCACCCGACCATAAGCACTTTCTTGGCGTCCTTGATGAGTTCGGCCACCTCGGCAATAGGCTTGCCTTCGGCGATGATCATGTTTGTCACCTACCCCAAAAGTTGGAGGTTGGAAGTTTGAGGCTAGAGGTTGGATCCGGTTGCCCATCCCAACCTCCCACCCTGTAGCGACGCTTCATTGCTTTCTTTAGCACACCTGGCTAAAGGGGCAATAGGGTGGTACCCGTACCCCTTAGCCTGCAGTAGAGGAAGCTGGCTCCTTCTTGTATGCCTTATTGAGGGGGCTGGGACCGAGACGGCGGATCCGCTCCGTCATCTCCGCCGCGATCTCGGCAAAGCGCGGGCCCATGGCCGCTGACAGGTTAAACATTTCTACCCGCTCGCCGCCGATGCCGATCTCGTCGAGAAGCTTCTTCACGTACCCGATACGTTTCCTGGCCCGGATATTGCCCTTAAGGAAGTGGCAATCTCCTTCCAGGCACCCGGCCACGTACACGCCATCGGCACCGCCTTCAAAGGCCTCGAGGATCACCCGCACGTCAATCTTACCCGAGCACGGCATCTCCACCAGGCGGATGTTGCTGGGATATTGCAGCCGCAGTGACCCCGCCAGGTCGGCCGCCGAATAGGCGCAGTAGTAACAGCAAAAGGCCACTATCTTGGGTTCAAAGTCCGCCACCATTCCTCGCCTCCTAAGCAAACAGGCCGGCTACCTTGGCCAGGAGTTGCTCGTCCTTGTAATGCTGCAACTGAATGGCCTTGGCCGGGCATTCCGCGGCGCACGTTCCGCAGCCTTGGCACTGAACAGCGTTTATCTCGGCCAGGTTGTCCGGCCCGATGCGCGGGACACTGTAAGGACATACCCGGACGCAGGTAAGGCAGGCCGCACATTTGCTCTGGTCCACCACGGCCACCACGCCGCCGACCATCAGGTACTTCTGTGCCAGGACGGTGGCGGCCCGGGATACGGCCCCCTGAGCCTGGTAAATGGCCTCGGAGACCAACTTGGGCGAGTGAGCCGCGCCAGCCAGGAAAATGCCGGCTGTGGGGAAATCAATGGGTCCCAGTTTGGCGTGGGTCTCCACAAAGAACCGGTCCTCGTTCAGGGGCAACTTAAAGGCGGTGGCCAGGCTCTCGATTCCTTCCGGAGCCACGGCCCCGGTGGCCAGAACCAGCCGTTGCGGCCAGAGTACAATGGTTTCCCCGATCTCGGCGTCAAAGACTTCTACTTCCAACAGGCCGACTTCCCGCTGGCGGACCTGGAGCCCGCGTTCTTCATCGTAGCGGATAAAGATTACTCCCTGTTCCCGCGCCTGGCGGTAGTACTTTTCCATAAAGCCGTAGGTCCGCATGTCGCGGTACAGGATATACACCTCTATCTCCGGGTTGTACTCCTTGATTTTCAGGGCGTTCTTCACCGATTGGGCACAGCAGGTGCGGCTGCAATAGGGGTGATCGCTGTCCCGGGAGCCTACGCACTGGATGAAAACTACCTGCTTGACACCCCGGTAGTCCCATTGGCGGCTGAAGAGCTCCGTTTCCATCTGGGTATTGGTGACCACCCGGGTATCCTGGCCGTAAAGGTATTCGCTGGTCGGCATTTCTACCGCGCCCGTGGCCACAATTGCGGCCCCGTGCTCCAGCTTCTCCGTCTTGCGGACGTGCTCCTGAGGATGTCCCAGGGAAATGGTGGTTGTAAAATGCCCCTGGTGGCCGCCATAGTCCTCTATTTTGGCCCCTGTATAGACCTTGATGCGCGGGTTGCTTTTCACCCGGGCGATCATGTCGCGCAAGGCGGCCTGCAGGTCGTCCCCCTCCAGGGTGGCATGCAAGTGGCGCACATACCCCCCCAGTTCCTTTTCCTTCTCCACCAGGTAAGCTTCGTAGCCCTGGTTGGCCAGCGTCAGGGCCGCGGTCATCCCAGCTACCCCACCGCCGACTACCAGGCAACTGGGGACAACTTCGACCGGATGCAGGTGCAGGGGTTCGTGGGTCCTCACCTTGGCCACGGCCATCCGCACCAGATCCTTGGCCTTTTCGGTGGCTTTGTCGGGCTCGTTACGGTGCACCCAGGAACACTGGTCGCGGATATTGGCCATTTCAAACAGGAACTGGTTCAAACCGGCCTCCCGCAACCCTTCCCGGAACAGAGGCTGGTGAGTACGGATGGTGCAGGAGGCCACCACCACCCGGTTCAGGTGCTGTTCGACAATGGTATCCCGGATCTTTTTCAGGGTATCCTGAGAGCAGGTGTAGAGGTTATTCTCAGCATACGCCACCCCAGGCAATTTCCGAGCGTATTCCACCACCTCCGGGACGTTGACCACAGAGGCGATATTGATGCCGCAGTGGCAGATGAAGACCCCCACCCGGGGCTCCTCGCCGCTCACGTCCTTTTCCGGCGGATACTCCTTGGGCCGCACCCGCTGACCCCGGACATCAGCCAGCAGGGCTCCAGCCGCGGCGGCAGCGGCACTAGCGTTCATCACTGTCTCGGGGATGTCACGCGGCCCCTGGAACACTCCGGCCACGAAAACGCCCTCGCGGCTGGTCTGCACTGGGTTCAAGGTAGAGGTGGCCGCAAAGTTATATTCATTGAGAGCAAAGCCAAAGGTTTCGGCCAGTTCGCGGGCCGCCTTGGGTGGTTGCACCCCTACGGCCAGCACCACCAGATCAAATTCTTCTTCTACTATCTCCCCGTCCCGCACGTATTGAATGAACAGGTTATGGCTGAAGGGATCCTCCCTCAGCCGGGAAATCATGGACTGGACATAGCGCACTCCCCCGGCTTTGGCCGATTCCACGTAGCGGTCGAAGTTCTTGCCGTAGGAGCGGATGTCCAGGTAGAAGATGGTCGGCTCGATATTGCTGTCGTGTTCCCGGGCAATCACGGCTTCCTTGGTGGAATACATGCAGCAGATGGACGAACAGTACTCGGCTCCCTTCCGAGCGCAATCCCGCGAGCCGACGCATTGGATGAAGGCCACCCGGTGCGGGTGCTTGCCATCAGAGGGTCGGGGCACCGCGCCTGCTGTCGGGCCGGTGGAACTGAGGAAGCGCTCGAATTCCATGCTGGTGACGACGTTGGGATAAATGCCATAGCCATATTCACCGGTGAGTCGGGCGTCAAAGAGCTCGTACCCGGGAGTGAGGATAACCGCGCCGACCTCCAGTTCCACGTGTTCCTCCTGCTGCCAGTGTTCTACCGCCTTTTTCTGGCAGGCCTTTTCGCACTGCAGGCATTCCGAGCAAATACCACAGTTCAGGCAGCGCCCGGCTTCTTCCATGGCCTGCTCGCGAGTAAAGCCGAGATAAACCTCGCGGAAATCCTTTATTCTCTCGCCAACAGGAGCCATAGCCTGCCGTTGGCGTTTCTGGACAGCCACCGCGGCCTTTTCCGGCGGCCCCAGCTTGGGTTCCTTTTCCAGGGTGCGGCCGGCGCGCAGGTCCTGGCCTAAGAGATACCTTTTGATGGATTCCGCCGCCTCGTGGGCCGAGCCCACGGCTTCCACCACCGAAGCCGGGCCGTTGGCCACGTCGCCGCAGGCAAATACTCCCGGCAGACTGGTTTCTTTGGTCAGGCGGTCAACGACAATCACCGGACCGCGCGTCTGTACGCTCCCGTCAGCCGGCAGGAAGGAGAGGTCGGGGGACTGGCCGATGGCCACGATGACCGTATCGGCAGGCAGTGTTTGTTCCGTGCCTTCCACCAGTTGCGGGTTGAACCGGCCCTCATCATCAAAGACCCGTCTGCAGGTCAGGACTTCCAGGCCGGTGACCCGGCCGTTCTGGCCGATAAAACGCTTGGGGCCGCGGGAGGGGTGTAGGATTATCCCTTCCTCCACAGCCTCCTCAATCTCCCACTCGTGGGCCGGCATCTCGGCCCGGCTTTCCAGGCAGGCCACGTGGACTTCCCTGGCGCCCAGGCGTAAGGCGGTACGGGCCACGTCCATGGCCACATTGCCGCCGCCGATTACCAGGACCCGCTGGCCCACCGCCGGCCGGCCGCCGGTGGCTGCTTCGCGCAGGAAGGGGATGGCCGGCAGGACCCCGGTCAGGTCACCCCCCTCAATGGCGAGCATGCGGCTCTGCTGCAGGCCGACGCTGATCAGGACAGCCTTATATTCGGAGCGCAACTGGTCAAAGGTGATGTCCTTGCCTACCCTGGTGTTGGTCTTCACCTCGACGCCAGCGGACAGGACGTGGCCGATATCCCGCTTGACTGCTTCCTCCGGCAAGCGGTAGCGGGGGATGCCGCTGACCAGCATGCCGCCGGGCCGCGGCCCGGCTTCAAAGACGGTTACCGGGAAACCTTCCCGGGCCAGGTCCAGGGCCGCGGCCAGCCCGCCGGGGCCGCCACCGACGATGGCCACCCGGTCGCCATATTTTGGTTCAGTTACCTGGGACGGGGTATCCTCGCCAAAGTCGCTGGCCGCCCGCTTGAGGTACTGGATGGCCACCGGCTCGTCATATTGGCCCCGGTTACACTCACCCTCGCACGGGTGGTGGCAGATACGGCCGCACACCGCGGCAAAGGGCATGCGCCGGCGCACCACCTCCAGGGCTTCGGTAAACTTGCCGCGCGAGGTCAAGGCTACGTACCCCTGGGCATTGGTTCCGGCCGGACAGGTGCTGCGGCACGGCGGGGTGCCGCGCTTTTCAATGGCATATTTATTGGGTACGGCCTGGGGAAACAGCTTATATACCGCCTTGCGCGTGTTCTTGCCCAGGTTAAATTCGTTGGGCACTTCCACCGGGCAGGCCTGCTCGCAGTCGCCGCAAGCGGTACATTCATCTATATTGATGTAACGCGGTCGCTTCTTTACCGTGACCCGAAAATTACCAGCCTCGCCCTCAACCTTTTCTACCGTGCTGCAGGTTAAGAGATCAATGTTGGGGTGATTCAGGGTGTCGGTCATGCGCGGTCCCAGCAGACACATGGCGCACTCGTTGGTAGGGAAGGTCTTGTCAAGCTGGGTCATCTTGCCACCTACCGAAGGCGAGTCGGTAACCATGTTGACCAGGTATCCCGAGGAAGCCAGGTCCAGGGACGCCTGCATCCCCGCGATGCCGCTTCCCACCACCAGTACCGATCCTACCTTTTCGGCCTTGTTACCGCTCACCTTACATCCCTGCCTTTCCATGGGCTGCGGTCAGGCTGCCTCCCACACCGGCGAGTACCGGCTGGGTATCGCACATGTGTCGCCGCAACCACTTATCCGACCCGGCCAGGCCCAGGGCCAGGCCCAGCAATTCGGTGATGAAAAAGACGGGCATCATCTCTTGGCCCGGCGCCTGCCGCGTATCCAGGTTGGACTGGCACAGGGGGCAGGCCGTGACCAGGGCGGTGGCCCCGGCGTAGCTGGCCGCGGAGACGATCCGTCCCACCATGGTTTCCACCAAACCGGGCTGCGAAATGGCCAGGCTGGCCCCACAGCAGTCAGTCTTGCCCCACCAGGGCACCGGCTCCGCGCCGGCCAGCCTGAGCACCGCATCCATGGTGGTGGGTTGTTCCGGGTTGTCCTCAAAGGCCACCACTTGCGGCGGGCGGGAGAGAAGGCAACCGTAATAAGCAGCCACCTTCAGGCCGCTTAAGGGCCGGGTCACCCCGGCGGCGATCTTTCGCCTGATTTCCGGTAGTGCCAGCACTTCCAGTACATGCCGCACCTGCACCCGGCCCTCGTAACGCCGGCCCATGATTGTTTGCATCTCGCTATTGAGGCTCTCCGCCTCGCCATCCCGGCTGGCCATCTTATAGTCAGCCGTCTTCAACAGGTTGTAGCAGGCCGCGCACGGAACCAGCAAGTCTCCGGCGGCCTGCTTTTCCGCCAAGATAAGGTTACGCAGCGGCAGCGCGTAGGTGAGGAAATGGCTGGAGGCATGGCCTGAGGATGCGCCGCAGCAGTTCCAGTCGGACAGTTCCACCAGCTCCACCCCCAGGGCCTCCATGACCGCCCGCGTGGAGAGATCGTACTCGCTGGCTGTGGAATGCAGGGAGCACCCGGGGTAATAGCTGTATCTCATGCCTTCACCTCCCCGGAGCGGGCAAAAATCTGCCTGATCTCATCCCGGCGGCTGATCTTTTCCGCCATGAGCTTGAGTTTACCCCGCCGGAACATACCCAGGCCCATGGCCAGATCCTGGGTGTAGGTTTTTGTCTTTAGCTTGTAGCCGGCGATCATGCCCAGTTCGTGTAGGCGCCCATTACTTCTTACTGATTGTAGGAAGGACTGGTGGAAAGCGTAGACCTTATTCTCTGCCACCGCTGTTCCGCTCTCCACCGCCATCTGCTTGAGGGCGTCGGCCACCGCTGCCGTATCAATCCCGTTTGGGCAGCGGGAGACGCAGGTACGGCAGGCGGCGCAAACCCAGATGGTTTTGCTCTGCAGGGCTTTTTCGCTTAACCCAAGTTGCACCAGCCTGATGAGCTGGTGCGGCAGGATATCCATGGCAAAGGTGAGGGGACATCCCCCTGAGCACTTGCGACACTGGTAACATCGGTTAACGGGCTGCCCCGAGTGAGTTTCGACCCGCCGCCCAAACTCGACTACTGGCTCGATGGCCGCCAAGCTTATCCCTCCCCACGAAAAAATGCTTTATCCTCTACTGGGTTTTAAACATCTTCACATAGGAATCGCAGTAGACCTTCTGGTTGAGGAGGATCTCGGTGGCTGCCGATACCTCCACCAGAGCCTCGTCGTTGGCGTCGGCAATGACGGCATCGAGACCGCAGGCAGCACCCATGGCCAGGAAGGTGCGATTAAGGAGGGAACGGTCATAGCACCCCTGCGAAACGTTGCTCAACCCCAGCACCGTTTTCGGCGCCGGGCTGGCGAGCATCTTTATCTGTTGCAAAGTCTTCAATACCTCCGGGGCGTGATCCTGGGCCACGTTGGCCGGCAAAATCAAGGGGTCAATGAAAAGGTCTTCCATGGACAGCCCGAACTCATCGGCCGCGGCCACCAACTCCATGGCAAAGGCCAGGCGAGTATCGGAATCTTTGGGGATACCCTTCTTATCCATGGTCAGGCCGATAAGCCGCGCGCCGTACTTGACGGCCATCGGAAAGGCCCGCTCCACCTTCTCCCTCTCGGCATTGGTGGAATTGATTATGGCCGGCCGCTTGCAGAGCTTGAGGCCTTCTTCGATAGCGGTATAGTTGGTGGAGTCCAGGCAAAGCGGCAGGTCAGTCACTTCCTGGGCTACTTGCACCAGCCATTTCATGGCATCCACCTTGTCCGGCACCGCCGGGCCGACGTTCAAGTCCACGGCCCTGGCTCCGCCTTCCTCCTGGCGCCGGGCCCATTCTTGTACCGGCCTGGGGTCCTTCTCCTGGATGGCCTTTTTGATGTCGTTGAACATGCCGTTAATGCGCTCACCAATAATTAACATGGAAAGCACCTCCCGTATTTAGAAGTTAGAGGTTGGAGGTTAGAAGTTGGATCTCGTAGGAAGTGGCGTAGCCACTTTCTAATTAAAATCAGGGGCCTCTACCTCAACCGCCATTCTAAATTCTAAGTCCTCTGTTGGCAGCGCCGTGGGTGGCATAAAGGCGCTCTTAGTAGTTGTTGGGTTGCATCAGCCGGTCAATGGCCTTCCGGGTCAGTGCCACCGCCTGGGGATGCCGCATCAGCAAGATGTGGGCACCGGTCTGCAGCATGGCGCTGGCCGCCGTGGCCTCCCACATGATGGCCCTGGTTTCCTGAGTTCCCCATTCCGGGACCTCTTCTTCGGGAGAGTTGGCCTCCTTGGCTCGCCAGCATTCATAACCTACGGTACAGAGGATAGGCATGGAGAGCATTTTGTCCCCCTGGAGGGCACCAATACGGGAGCGCTCCATAATGGAATAGGCGTATTCTATGCCGTAGCCCAGACCGCCGATAGAGGGATCAATGACGATGCGGTTGCCGGGCATGTTCATTTCCGTGATCAGGATGTTCAACTGCTTGCAGATGTTGATGTCCAGCGGGGACCTGGCAATGATGCTGTGCCCGTTGCCCAGGCAGGCCGCCGTGAGGGTGCGGTAGTTGTCCTGCTCGGCATTGCCCAGGAGCAATTTCTCCCCCGCTGCCGCCTCGGCCACCGCCTCCATGACCTCATTATCCTTCTCGGTATTGCCGCACCCCACCACGATCAGGGGCACGCCGACCGCCTGCAGTACCTCCTTCACCACGGCCACGGCATCGGCAGCCGAACGATTGGCCCCCTCAGGGTCAATGCCGTCCAGCTTCAGGTAAATCAAGTCGGCGCCGTAGACGTCAACACCTTTCCTGGCCCACTCCCCCGGCTTATCCCATACGTCCCGAAAGTATTTGCCCAGGTGCTCGGGCCAGGACGGTACGATATCCTGCACTTCCATAGCCACCACGGGACGGTGCGGAACTTCCCCTTCAAAGTGGTGAAAGGGCAGAGCCGTGTCCCCGCCGACGACAATGGTCGTGGTTCTGGTGCCGCCTTCTGCCGTGGTAGCGCCCAGGGACACTTCGGCCACGCGCCCGGTGTTCTTTTCCTTCATAAGTTCTACTGGCACAGTACTTCACCCCTTCGCTCAATTTTCAACTCCGCAGGCAGCAGGACCCGCGGCCTCATTTACGCAAACTGGCTCTTGGCGAAGGCCGCAATACCCGAGGCTTCGCGCGGGCCGACAATGACCTTCCAACCAGTGAGTTCCTCCAGTTTTCCTTTGATGACGGCTACGCCGCCCGGAATGACTATATTCCGGTGCTTAACTTTAGCCTCAATCCCGTACTTTTTCATCGTCTCGGCGATCTTTTCAGCCTCAAATTTCCCGTCCGCATAAGAGGTCATGACGCTCAGGCCGTCGGTATTGACGGAAATAATATGGCTGGGAATGCGGCTGCCTTCCACTTCGCCCTCCACTGAGTAGTAGGTGAGGGAGAAATTGGTGGTGACATAGACTGGGGAATTCTCGTTAGGAGTACCGACTTCGTGAATCCCCTCTTCCACCTGAATAGGCACCTGGGGATCGGTGTAGATGTTCTGCCTGAGGGTAAGCAGAGGCAACAACGCAGCCCGGTCGGTGGTCTTCAGCACCACGACGCTGGCATACTTAGCCACGTAGGCGGCGGCTTCGGTGACCTCCTCCAGCGGATCCTCCGCCTGGGTGAAGGCGATGAGGGGATAGCCAAAGGGTCTGAACTTCTTCTTGATGGCCAGACGGCGGATTTGGGTGAAGTCTGCCACCGCCCGGGAAACGCTGTCCGGCATGGGATCCAGCACCAGTTGCTTATAGCCGGCGCCGGTGATTTTCTCCACCAAGGCGGCCAGGTTATCCAGACCTGCGGCCTTAACCGCCAGGGCGCACCCGGAATCCTTGACCGCGGCCACCATTTGTTCCCAGTTGGCTTCGGTAGCCGCAGATACCAGCGGCTTCCGGGAGGCTACCGGCCCCAGGGCCTGGCTGATGGCCTCCGGGTTCTCAGAAATAAGCGCTAAGGCCAGGCCGGTATTGCTGGCCACCGTCTGTACGGCATTCTTGAAGGTTTCGGGATTACCAGAATCGTTCTTGATGGCGACCATTTGTATCCGGTACTCGAGTCCCACCCGGTGGAAGGCCAACTGGTTAATCTCAGCCACCTTGTCGCTCAGTTCGGCCTCGCCGAGGGTATCGCTCACCAGAAAGGCTACGGCTGTTTCATGGTAGAACTTCTTGTCATGGCGGAAGAGCTCGGTCTCGTCCCCCAGTTCTATTACCGTGTCCCCACTGCCCACAACCACCTTAGCGATAGGCGGCGCCGCCGCCGAGTCCAGGGCTGCCCGGGCCGCATCGGAGACGTAGGGGCAGGAATCCAGGGATGCCTTACCGCCGGCCAGGGCCATGGCAAAGGCCAGGCAGGTCGGGGGGCCACACTCGCCGCAGTTCTTCTTGGGCAGTTGCTTGTAAATTTCCAGACCGGTAAGCGCCATAACTACACCCCTTCTTCACCTATGATGGATGTTTTTGTGGGCTGCGGCAGGGTGATCTCCCTGCCGCAGCCGGAAAGAAGCAGGATGCGCCCGTACGGGCAACCTTACATCAGCGGATCCATGGTCAGGGCCGGGTGGCCCTTCTCCTCCAGGTACGGCAGTATTTCCTCCACGGTGGTGCCTACGGTTTCGTCGGCGATTTTGTCAATGAAGTCCTCTCCCAGCCCCTCCTCAGCGCCGCGTTTGACCAGTTCTTCCCGCAGATACTCCTTCAGTTCCTTGGGCATCCACACTACCCGGCCCAAACCGCCGTCGGCGCGGATGAACTTGCGGCTGGCAATATACCGTCGGCCGACGCCCATGAAGCCAGGGGTCTGGGTGCCGCCGCCAACCATGCCGGCCAGGGTGGAGAAGGTCATGCCACAGGGGGTCATGCCGCCGTGCTCGCGGGTGGTGATCATGATGCCGTTACACTCCGGCAGGATGGCCATGATGCACTCGAAGCAGCCGCAGGAGGTCATGGGGTTCTCCAGCATGGAGTAGATGTTAACTTCCTCCAGGCTGTGGTTGGTGGCGTTGTAAACGTATTCATTCACGCTCTTCCACATGCCCTTGTGCTCGTCAATTACCCCTTCCTTGGTGACCGGCTCGTTCGGCCCCACCGGGTTGATTTCGTGAGAAGCCTTGGCATCCAGCCAGCTCACGGCCCCGCACAGTCCCAAGCGCTCCGGGGTGACGATGCAGCTATGGTTGGGGGCAAAGGACTGACATAGATTACAGGAGTAAAAGACGTCCACCGCTTCGTCGGTCATGCCGGCCAGCCGGTCATCCCGGGCCCGGTAACGTTTCCTGGCCTCCTCAATATACTGCTCCACCAAGTCCTCACGGGTAAGGATGGTCACCTGCACCCGGTCCACAATGGCGGGGAATTCCTCCTTCATTTTGGCAATGAGGATGTCCCCCATGTTCTTGAATTTGGCTCCCTTGGCCACGGCATCCTTGCTGACCCGCAGCCAGACGATATCACGCTGGGCCGTATGCCACAGGCCTTCGCCGTAATTGACGAAATCGTGGATGCGCCGCTCCAGCACGCCTTCGTAGTCTTCCTGCATCTTACGGCCGTAAATATCAACGATGGTCCCGAAGGGCAGCTTATCCCCTTCCTTGAACTCGTCAATCTCCGGCCCGATTACCTCTACTTTGCCGTCCTCGATCTGATCCTCGCCTACGCTGCGCACCAGCTCGAAGGCCATGGTGCGACTGCCACCCATCTCCACGTACATATCGCCTTTGCGGATACTCTCGCCCTCAAAGGCCGGGCCGAAGTTTATCGGCAGGTCGAGCTTGATCTTCGTCAGCTTGATACCCCGGACCTCCATGGCGACCTGGACCATTTTGCTGTAATCTTCTACGGTAAAGAACCAGTCCGGGATTTGCTCATCCTCGGCCAGAGGCTGGTCGGTGATGACTGGGAAACCAGTGAAGATCGCCCCCATGCAGGCCGCGGTTTTTACCATGTCGTGCTCGCCCAGGTAAAGGATGAAAGCGCGGATGCGACGGCGCTGGTAGTCCCGCTGTTCATCCAGCAGGCCCGGCTTAACCCCACCGAACATCATGCCGGCCCGGAGGGCGTAGTTGGCCGCGTGGACGACCTGGGTAAAATTGCCCACCGGGAAAGCAATATAGTCAATACCTAGTTTTACATTCTCTTCCAGGAGCTGCTCCACTACTTCATCACAGGCAAAGATCATGAAGCCCATGCCCATAAGGTCCTGTACCAACTTAACCAAGGCCTTGGAATCCTTGGCCCGGCCGAGGAGAATGGCTTCCCCGGGGATGGTCCAGTCCACCATCTTGATTCCGTACTTGCGTACCACCGGGTCACCGATGAAGCCGGTCCAGGGATCTGGATGCAGTGGCTTCTCCGGAGTGTACTCCAGGTAACGCAGGGCTTCAATGATTTCGGCCGCGTACCAGGTGGCCCAGCCGGCCGTACGGGCATTTTCAAAGGTAAGATCTGATCTAACCATGGCCCGCATCCGGTTCAGGATGGGCGGAAGGTCACCTAGCTTAGTAACCTCTTCGCCGCTGTAGCAGCGGATTACCGGCAGGTAGTAGGCTGTATCGGGATAGCTCACCGGGTGGTTAGGGCCGTATTTTCTAATCGCCCGGCTCAGCAGGATCTCCGCGTAGCTCAAGGCAGTTATGGTGCCGTGGTAAGTTTCCCGGAACAACTTGGTCGGGTTTTTTCCCTCCGGGATGACTCCCTCAAAAAGCTTGTCAAATTCGCTGGCCAATTTCGCCTTCCCCCTTCCTCTCCCTAGTAACCCTGGCAAAGGGCGGTTTCAAACCGCTCGGCCACGTTATGGTGCACCCCCAGTTTCCAGGTGCGGTATTCCAGCGCGTCGAGGATCTTCGTCGCCGCCACCTGGGGGTCCATTTCGAACATGAAGTGGCCGCCGTAAACGTCGTGGGCAACCTGTGTGATAATGCTGTAGAGCAGGCTGGAGCCCTCCACCGGCGGCATGGTGCCCACGTGAGTCGGCACGCCCATGGCCACCCACCAGGTACCGATAGCCGTGGCCTTGCCGCTCATAGCCTCAGGGGCCGAAGCCACAAAGGGCACCTTGGGATTATCTACGCCGAGGTCGTTGGCCATAGCCGTCAGCAGGTCTAGGGCCCGGGAGTTGTCCACGCAGGAGCCCATGAAGAAGACGGGTGGCAGTGGTACGCTGAGGTTGGCCTTCTGCTCTAAGCGCTTGATAAAGGCCTTTAGACCAGGACCAGCGTACTGCTCAACCCCTTCGGGGCTTAAAATGCCGTGCTTGGCAAAGGCCTGGGAGGAACAACCAGTGGCCACCACAAAGACGTCATTGGCCAGGAGTTCCTTTACGATGGTGATATGGCTGAGATCCTGGAAGGTCCGCAGGTTGTTGCAGCCGCACATCAACACTACGCCCTTGATCTCGCCGTTCATGATGGCTTCGTCGAGAACGCCGATGGGATTATCAGGATTTACGCTGGCGAAGATATCCATCAAGCTCTCCAGGCTGAACCCGCCGATAACCTTGTTCTTTATCTCCGGTATCTGCACCCGCTCGGGGATTCTCTCCTTATAGGCCTCGATGGCCAGCCGGACAATGGCCTTGGCGTCATCCAGGGCGCGCTCGGTGTGGAAATCAAAGTGATAAGAGCCGGGGATCTTGGCGATGTTTGAGGTGGTGATGATCCGGGTGTGATAGCATTCAGCCACCTGCCGGATGCTGGGCATGATGCACTGCACATCCACCACCATGGCGTCCAGGGCCCCGGTCACGATGGCCAGCTCGGTGGACCCGAAGGAAGTGGCTAGGGGCACGCCGTGGCGCATAAGTACCTCGTTGCCGGTGCAGCAAATACCGACTACGTTAATGCCGCCGGCCCCAGCCGCCTTCGCCTCATCTTCCAGTTCCCCGGCAGCTTTGACCACCATCTCACTCACCAGCGGGTTATGCCCGTGAACAGCAACGTTAACCTTGTCGGCTTTGATTACTCCCAGGTTGGCTTCAGTGACTACCGGCTGCGGAGTGCCGAAAAAGATATCGGAAAGGTCGGTGGCAATATGCATGCCGGTGTAATCGCACAGGGCCACCCGCAGGGCGCTGAACACCAGGTTTACCGGGTCGTCATCATTGCCGGTATGAGCCTGGGCCAGCAGGTCCGAAATGTTGCCGTGGACGCCGCTGGGAAGAATGTTACAGAGGTCGAACTTGCGGTAGCGCCCTTCAGTGATAGTGCTGGTAAGCCACTTGGCCTCCCCGGATCCCGGCAGCCGGGAGAAATCCTCCAGGGCCTTTTCGGCCACTTCTTTGGCCAGTTCCAGGTCGGACTTCGCACCCACCTCAATGCCTACCCGCTCGGCCACCCGCCGCAGCTTAGCGCCGTCGGTGATGCCGTAATCAGGGGTACTCCCTTCGGTCATCTCCAGCAGCGTTTGGGCCAGGTGCCGGGCATGTTCCGAATGGGAAGCCGCCCCTAACAAGATGAGGGTACCGACGCTGCGAGCAACGATGGTCCAGACCGAGGCGCCGCAAATGCCACGACTGCCCGGCCCTTCTTCGGCCTTAATCCGGCACGGCCCCATAATGCAGAAGCGGCAGCAAATGCCTTCGTAGCCGAACTTGCACTGCGGTTGCTGGGCCATAAACCGGTCAAAGGCAGTAACGACCTGATCTTGCTTGGCCTTCTCGAGCATTTGCAGCGCGGCCGGATCAACCGTGCGTTCCCTTTTCCGCCGCTCCATGACCCGCGGCGCACCAGAAGGCTGGCAGGTATGCTCCGGATCCCTGAATCTAGGCATGTCTGTATACCTCCTTAACCTTTAAGCTATCGGGCTGTAAGCCTCAACAAAAAGTAGTGGGAACCCACTACTACTTACCGGCACTGCAGGCTACCTTTTCTTCGGTATCCACTATCAGGGAAACAATTCTGCCGACGACTTCCTCCATTTCGGGGGTAAGTACCGGGCCGTTATCCTGTCCCCCGGCCATTGAACCCTGCCATATCGCCTCCGCAAAGGGGATATTACCCAGCATGTCCCCGGGTGAAAGCGCCGCGGAGATTAGGTCCCTTTCCGCTTCACTGCGGACCTTGTTACCGATGAATTTAACACGACTCACCCCCAAGTCTGTCGCCAGCCGGGCCACCAGACGAGCCGTCTGTAGACTGGCCCGGGAGGGCTCGGTCACCACCAGCATCAGATCCACCCCCCTGGCCGTACCCCGGGTGAGGTGTTCAATGCCGGCGCTCATGTCCATCACCACCACCTCCTGCTTCTCCAGGAGGAGGGAACTCACCAGGGCATGAAGTACCGAGTTTTCCCGGCAGTAACATGAAGTGCCGCCCTGTTTGACCGACCCCATCTTCAGGAACAGGATGGAGCCGAGCCTCAGGGTGAATCGGCTCAGCAATTGATTCGCGTCCGGATTGAGGGAGAAAAAAGCCCCACTGCCTCCCGTGGCCCGGGCCACATCTTCTCGCATGTCCACCACCGGAGCCAGGTTGCTCACCACTTCTTCCGGCAGGCCCAAAGCCAAACCCAGGCTGGCGTCCGCGTCGGCATCTACCGCGTAAACGGTATAGCCGCATCCGGCCAGATAATGCACCAGGCCGGCGGCCAGCGTAGTTTTACCAACGCCACCCTTACCTGAAACCGCTATTTTCACCTGAAAACTACCCTCCAGACATAAAAAGGAGTGCCGTCCGCTTCCCCTGAGGTACAAGTCCCGGCACACGAAAATACCCGTTACCATGCGTAACTGCTCAGCCTGCCTGCCGGGTACGTGGCCTCCGCCAAGCGTTGGCTCGGTTTGGCAGCATCAACGCCGCCGCGACCCAGACCATTGACCGCCCGCCATGGAATGAGCCTGACTAGACGCCCATGCCGGGGCTCGGCGCTCCGGCACCATCAGTCATCAGTCACCTCGCCCACCCGGTCTGGCGCAAGCTTCACCGCAACGCTTTATCACATTCTACAAATTCCTTGGCTTTTCCTGCCCCTACTTTAATCACAGAACATTCAAGCCCGTACTTTAATTATTTAATGTAGTCCATAACCAACAGGACCGATATTACTGCGCCAGAACTACCCGGTCGGTGGTCAGGCGCCTACCGCTACCTTTTTCAAATAGCAACAGCAAATCGTCCACATCCATGGCCGCCATTTCCTCACCGGCCACATCCATCACTATCTGTCCCGCATCCATCATCACGATTCTGCTGCCCAACTCCAGGGCCTGCTTCAGGTCGTGGGTGACCATCAGGGTGGTTAAACGCTGACCGGTAATTATCCGTTGGATCAGGGAGGTGACCAGGCTGGCCGTCTTGGGATCCAGGGCAGCCGTGGGCTCGTCCAGCAGCAATACCCGGGGTTCCTTTAACGTGGCCATAAGCAAGGCCACCGCTTGCCGTTGGCCTCCAGAGAGTAAGCCGACCTTTTCTATCAGCCGGTTCTCCAGTCCCAGCCCCAGGCTGGCCAGGCGTTCCTGGAAGAACTCCCGTTCCCGGGCCCTGATGGCTCGCCGCAGGCGCCGGCTTTCCCCCCGCCTTAAAGCCAGCACCAGGTTCTCCTCCAGGGTCATGGAGGCCGCTGTCCCGGCCAGGGGATCCTGGAAAACACGGGCCACAAAGGCAGCCCGCCTGTATTCGCGTCGTGAAGTAATATCCGTACCGGCCAGGGTGATGCTCCCCTGATCGGGTGGGAAAACGCCTGCGATCACGTTCAAGAGGGTGGACTTGCCGGCTCCGTTACTGCCCACCACCATTACCGCCTCGCCCGGCCCTATTTCCAGGCTCAGATTGCGCAGAGCCACCATTTCATTGATGGTGTTGCGGTTAAAGTATTTCCACAGCCCGTCCAATTTGAGCAAATCAGCCCGCCTCCCTGGGTGTCAGGCGCAAAAGCCGGCGTATTTGCGGCGAGGCCAGCGCTAGCACCACCAGAACCGCGGTCATAAGTTTCAAGTCGGTAGGCTTGAAGCCCAGCCACAGTACCAGGGTGATAACCAAGCGGTAGACAAAGGAGCCTAAAACGGCCGCCACCATGCCCCGCCAAACCGATCCCGCGCCCAAAACAACTTCACCGATGATCACTGAGGCCAGGCCGGCCACAATGGTTCCTATGCCCATGCTGATATCAGCAAAACCCTGGTACTGGGCCACATAGGCTCCGGACAGGGCTACCAAGCCGTTAGAAAGGGACAGGCCGATGATCTTGGTGTACCTGGTGTCGACGCCGAGGCTGCGGATCATCTGTTCGTTGTCCCCCGTGGCTCGCACCGAAAGACCAACCTCGGTTTCTAGAAGGAGATTGACCAGGTAGATGATGACTACTAGCGTCGCCAGGGACAAAAACAAGACGGCCATTTCCTCCGGTAGGCCGGTGCGAGAGATATCGTAATAGATGCGGGGGGAGCGCAGCAAAGAAATGTTGGCCCGGCCCAAGACGCGCAGATTTACAGAATAAAGTCCGGTCATGGTAAGAATACCCGAAAGGAGAGAGGAAATGCCCAGAAAGGCGTGCAATACCCCCGTGCAGGCGCCGGCCACCAGACCGGCCAGCAAGGCTGCAATGGTACCTAGCCAAGGATTGTAACCGGCCACAATTACCGAGGCGGCAATGGCAGCCCCCAGGGTCAGGCTGCCATCAACCGTCAGGTCGGCGAAGTTCAAGATGCGGAAGCTAATGTATACCCCCAGGGCCATCAGCCCGTAGATCAACCCTGGCTCCAAGGAACTGGTGGCCATGGAAAGCAACATCGGCCCCATGACCGCCTATTCCACCTTTGTCGCCCGGTCGAGCAGAGACTGCGGCAGCCTAACCCCCATGTTTTCCGCCGCCTTAAGATTGACTATGGTTTCATATTCCTTTTGGGTTTCTATCGGCATGTCCGCCGGCTTCTCGTTGTCCTCCCAGATGCGCAGGGCCATTTCTCCGGTCTGTTTACCTAATTTGTAATAGTCCAGGCCGACCGTGGCCAGACCGCCCTTCTTGACGCTGTCACCTTCGCCGACGATCAGCGGCAGGTCATTATCCTCGGCCACCTTAATGACCGAGTCCAGAGCGGAAACCACGGTGTTGTCCGTAGGCACATAAAGCGCATCTACTTTGCCCACCAGGGAACTGGCAGCCTGCAATACCTCGCCGGTGTTGGCGGCGGTAGCCTCCGCCAGCTCCAGGCCTAGCTCACCCGCCGCCTGTTTAGCTATTTTTACCTGCACTACAGAATTGGCTTCGCCGCTGTTGTAGATAATACCCGCCTTTTTGGCCTGGGGCAGCATCTCCTTAATAAGGGCCAGTTGCTCTTTAACCGGGTTCATATCGGTAGTGCCGGTAACATTGCCGCCGGGTTTTTCCAGACTCTGAGCCAGACCCGCTCCCACTGGATCAGTTACCGCCGTAATTAAAATGGGGATGTCCTTGGTCTGCTCGGCCATGGCCTGGGCTGAGCCGGTAGCAATGGCTAGGGCCAGGTCTACCTTGTCGGCTACCAGCTTCTTGGCAATGGTGGCCGCCAAGGAAGCATCTCCCTGGGCATTTTCGTACTCCACGGTCAAGTTGCTTCCGTCCTTGTAACCCCGCTCGGCCAGGACATCCAGGAAGCCCTGCCGCGCCTGGTCTAGGGACGGATGCTCAGCCAACTGGATAATCCCCAGTTTGAGGGGCTTTGCCCCTGCTGCCTGACCGCCCGGGGTCGGCTCTGGTTGTCCGGTTGCCGACGGCTGGCCGGTTTCAGGCGCGTTACCCCCCGTCGTGCCACCACCGCAAGCGACAGCCAAAAGCAACAAAAGAATTACTCCTGCTAGAGACAAAAACCTTTGCATCCCTCAGCCTCCCGCGCATTTCTTTGTAAGTAAAAGACGTGCCAACTATGCCACCCCACATGGCACCACCAGAAGCAGAAAACAGCCGTATAGAGTCCCCCTACCCTGGCCCTGGAAGCCTCACCCCTTTCCACTAGCCACAAGCCACCCGGGTGCGCTGGTGAAAACAGTAGCGACCTGGTACAGACAACCCCGCTTCGCGGCTTTACCTGATCCCCGCTCAAGGAAATGCTCTTTGCTAACCTTGCCCCCGGGAAATCTGGTCCAGCTTCTCCTCCAATTTCTTTATCTGTTCCTCCAGGCGGGCAACATCTGCCCGGGTGGCCACCCCGACACTTTCTCGCCACTGCCCAAGTTCCTCTTTTACCATTCTCTGCAATTCGTCCTTTTCCTGCTTACCCCGCTCAACAATCTGGTCCACAAAGCTCCTGGCTTCTTCCCGGCTCATCTCGCCCTTCTTGACCAGTTCATCAACCAGACGTTCAGCTTTCTCGTGAGTCATGGATACGGCACCAAGACCCAGCATGACGCCCCGGCGAAACAGCTCGCTTAACATATGCATCCTCCTCGCCAGTAAATTGCGTGGTGGTTTTCACCGATACCATCATACGAGCCGGATAACCCCCTGTCAAGAAAATCATGTGAGGAGATCATTGCATTGTATCTTGACGGCGCCGCCACCCCTGTGGTATAATCGCTGCCGGAATACGGCGTGGCCCTATCGTCTAGTGGTTTAGGACGCCGCCCTCTCACGGCGGTAACCGGGGTTCGAATCCCCGTAGGGCTACCAATCGTTGAAAATACTAGGTTTGCGGCACCAAGCCGCATTTCTTATTTTAGGCCAAAAATGGGTAGGACGGATACCCTAAAACCGGCCTTTAAGCACCACCGCCCTACCCGAAAAGACAGGGCAGTTGCCAAAAAGCGGCCTTAAAAACCCCCTTCCCTTCAGGAGTGGCCTGAAGAAAGGGGGTTTTTTATTTACGCAAGCCACGGGATAAGCCGCTATGGGAGAAGTGGCTCAATGACTTCCTGCTCTACAAAGAAGCTCAGGGCTTGGCCGAAAGGACGCTCAAGGACTACACCACGCATGTTCCCCGTTTCTTCGCCCGCTATCCCAATTGCACCGCTAGCCAAGAGGATTTGCAACGGGCCTGCTTTGACTACTTCGCCCAAGCCGGCAAACTTGCCCCGGCAACCTTCAACACCCGCCGCAAATGCCTGAAAGCGTTCTTCGCCTGGCTGGTGCAGGAAGGGAAGTTGGATTTCAATCCGGTTGACAAGATTGCCAAACGAAGGGAGGACAACACGCCGCGGGCCGTGCCTGAAGCGGTCCTGGAAAAGCTCCTGTCGCTGCCGGACAAAAAGTCATTTGCCGGCCTACGGGACTACGCCTTGCTGGTGTTCACCCTGGACACAGGGATAAGGCCAAGCGAAGCAGCGGGCCTCTTGCCGCCCGATTTCAACCTGCCGGCCCATGAGGTCACAATACCCGCTCGGGTAGCCAAGACGAGGGTCAGCAGAACGCTGCCGCTCATGCCGGTCACAGTGCAGGCCATAAGAAAGCTCTTGGCCGCGAGGCCAGAATCCTGGGGGGACAAGACGCCGGTCTTTTGCACGGTAGACGGCAGGCCGCTCAGCCGCCAGCAATGGGCCAAGCGAATGAAGGAATATACCCAGGAACTTGGGTATAAGGTACGGCCTTATGATTTGCGGCACTCCTTTGCTGTCATGTACTTACGGCATGGGGGGCACGCCTTCGGGCTGCAACGGACACTGGGCCACACTACCATGACCATGACCAGGCGGTACGTAGAATTGACAAAGCAAGACCTAAAAGACCAGCACGCCATAGCCAGCCCGCTCAACGTGCTGCTGCCGAAGAAAGAGCGGGCCAAAAATCCAAGGCGAAAGCCGAAACGCAAGAAGGGAGGGAAGTAACCTGCCCACAAACCGCCACGCTTTGCATGGCGCAGTTCGCCAGCAAGAAGAACGGGAAAAGACTATCTCCAAGTTACAGGGGGAAATCCGCCGGTTAGAGGCCAGGCTGGCCGCAGTAGGCGACAGGGACACAAGCCCTAGCCAAAAGAAACGGTTGCGGACCTACTACCTCAACCGGCTGGATGTTAAGTCGGCCATGCTGGCTGCCGTTTTAGACGGCAAGTCACCGGGAGCTTACCCGGAATACTTGGGAAAGGAGGCGAAGCCAATGGAGAAAGTCCAGATTGACGTTAAACAGCTATATGGCGAGACTGCCAAGCTGGAGAAGCTGGAGGATTACGTCACCATAGCTAAAGAACTGGCCGGGAGCGGCAATGACGTGGTTCTCACCGGCCAGGGGCCTGTCTGGCTCTACCTGGCCGTGGCCCACGCCCTGCACGGCAGGGCCAGAAGTCTCACCTATGACAGCCCGGTAACAGGGCCGCTAGTTATTTTCGACCACAATCCATTTTGAGGGAGGCAAGAGGTATGCGGCAGGTAGTCAACGGGAAAGTCTATGATACGGTCAAGGCCGATATGATAGCCGAGGTAGAGTTTGGCCTGCCTGGGGATATAAGCTATTGTTATGAGGCTCTCCATGTAACTGCCAAGGGAAACTACTTCATTTTCGGCGACGGCGGGCCTGCTACCGGATATGGCCAGTATGTGAACGATACAACTAGGGGCGGTGGCCAGCGAATCACGCCGGTTACACGGAAGGAAGCCTTAGCGTGGTGCGAAGAAAATCGTATTGACGCGGCCACGATTGAAAGAGTGTTTGGGGACCTGGTGGAGGACGCATGATGAAGGAAGAAATGATTGCGGCTGCAATTCGTGCGGGGATTCCTCTGGAGTACGCCCTGGCCAACCCTCACGATGCATTTATGCGGGCAGCCTTAGGTAAGCCGTTGCCCACCAGGAATGATTGCGGCTGCCCTGGCAGGTATGAGTTCGAGGACAACAGCCGGTTAGGTGGCTGGAAGGAGGAAGGGGCCGGGGTGTGTGATTACCCGGCTGGCTGCCCCTGGTATAAAGAAGGGAAATGCCCCATAGCGGGAGAGGAGGTCCGGTAAAGTTGTACGCTAAACTTACCGTCTTCGGCAAAAGGCCGTCACCCATCATGCGTTCGGAATACGAGAAACTGAATCGAGCCGGCTGGGTGGAATGGGTACCTTCCGAACGGGACTACGGCGAGGAAGACTACATAGTCCTAACCCCACCTGGCACCAGCGGTTATCAGGAACTGGTGTCCAGGGATTGCCGGCGACCTATGGAATTAGGGTGAGGGAAGCGGATAATTCAGCCCGTGCGACCAGGCGCGGGCCTTTCTTTTTTTGGGAGCAAAAATGGCTGGAACCGTTGATATTGCTGGACGCAGCGTGGGAGCAATTTGGGAGCAAACACTAAAAAACAGGGGCAAAGATGACCTATTTTTCTTGCTGGAAGTAACTAACAACACTAAGCAGGACAAGGCTTTGCAAACTTCGCTAATCTATACAAACGGCCTTTTTCGGTCTAACCGGGAATTAGGACGGTGCTGAAGCCCGCACTCTTGGCGGGGCCTTGTGCAGTTAAAAGGTTCGCCCAAGGGGGAGAGAATTCCTGCCGGGGTTCTCTCCCCCTGCTGATTTCTTCGCTCCTGCCAAATTTTCCTCTTGACTTATAACTTAGGTATGCTATATTCTAACTAAGATATATTAGTTGGAGAGGAGAAGGTAACAATGGATTACCGCCGGGCAGTAGAAGGTTTTCTAACCGATTTGAGGCTAAGCGGCAAATCGGCCAAGACCGTCAAAGACTACGCCTACGCTTTGGAGAAGTACGGGGCCTGGCTGACTGAAAACAACGTGGACTACCTGGCCGTCAACGGGAAGGAAACAAAGGGCTTCAGAAATTACCTGGCTTCCCACCTAAAACCGGCCAGCGTGAACCTTATCCTGTCGGTCTTGTCCAGTTTTTACGCCTACCTGGTGGAAGAAGGCCAGCTAAAAGGCAACCCGGTGCAGGTGAAAAAGCTCCGGGTGAAGCAGGAAGAAGAAAGGGTGGCTTACCTGTCGGATGAGGACGTGGGCAAGGTGCTGGCCTACTTTGAGAATAAGCCTCCCCATGTAAGACTGGCTTTTCACGTCATGCTGTACGCGGGCTTGCGTATCGGCGAAGTCGCACGGCTTACCAGGAGTAATGTCGTGGTGCATACTGGCCGGGTATTCCTGGAGGTATCCGGCAAAGGGGGCAAGGTCCGCACCGCCCCGGTGACGGACAGACAATGCGCTAAGGAGTTGGTGCAATGGGCCACGGGCCTACCTGAAGGACAGCCGTTATTCGCTTCCTACGCCAACCTGGAATACCACGCCAGGGAGTGTAGGAAGGCCACGGGGGTTAAGTTCCACCCGCACCGTTGCCGTCATACTTTCGGGACTAACCTTCTCCGGCAGGGCCACAGTCTGGACGTGATACAGGAGGCAATGGGCCACGCCAGCATTACCACTACCAGAAGGTATGCGAAAACTTTACCGGAAAAATTGTTTCGCCTGGCGGCTAGCTGCTGATATTGGGGACGGAGAGGAGGAAGGCAAGTAGCCACTTCCTCCCTGCTTTGCCATTTTTACCGTTTGGTGCAAGGGGCCTTTCTCCCCGTCCTAATGGTTTTATACCTGCAAAGGCTAAAACGCCCATCCTGGGGCCAGCAGCCGGGCCGCAAAGCCCGGCTTTTTTTTGCCCAGGTTCGGTTCCGCCCGGTTCGCTTTTTGGGGCTGACATTCCGTTCCGGTGTTCCACTAGCCCCTACAAGCCCATGAAAATGGCGCGAAAATGGGTCTATACCTGCCCAGCCGTTTCCGTGGCTCCTGAACGTGAGAACAACGGGAAAACAACGCAGAAAAGGGCCGGGCAATGCTAAGTACCTGCCCGGCCCCTTCGCCTTGTCTACGGGCCTATATAAGCGCCAGCCACAACCCATATGACAAGGGCAGCCTCGTCCACGTGTTCAGCCAGCCACTCCTCGGCCCCTTCTCTTGGCACGTCAACAAACTCCGCACCAAGGTGAACTCGCAGGTGGCCCTCCGGTATCGGCGGCTCCTCGCCGTAAAGCCCTGGTGGGGAAACCCTGTCCGTTACGCAAACGATGCCACCATACTTTTCTTTGGCAAGCAACTTCTCGCCGATTTCGTGCAATAGGACTTTAGTCAACATAGTTACCGCCTCCCTTCTCGGAACAGTTCATCCTCGGGCGGTCTGGGGAGGTCGAACACCACGGCAACCACGTCATCACAGGGCCAGGGGCCGGGCCACATCAAGTTGGGGACACCGATATGGCCGGGCTCCCGGGAAATGTCCTTGGCTATCGCCATGGCCTTCTCCTCCCATACCTCCTTGGGTGCCGCGCACCTGTCGCCGCTACCGTAGAGGCAGGCGGGGTCGTAGGGGCACTTGCCGCGCTCCAACAGCTTCTGACCGATGGTCGTTAAAATTTGGCGCTCCAGCATGTTACCACCTCACTTCTTGCAGCCGCTTTGCCAGCCGCTCCACGGTGGCAGGGTCATGGACTTCCTGCCTGATTATCACCACAATCTGATTGATGAGGGTTTGGATTTCTTCAATCTGGAGAATATACTTCTCGCCGAAAGCCACCTTGTGCCAGCGTTCTATGGCCTTGGTAATCTTTTCGCTTAAGGTAGTAAGGTGGCTAATGTCCTCGTCGGTAAACCTCTCCTGCATGGCCTCCAGTTTCTTAATAAGTAACGCGAACATGAAGGCAACGTGTTCCTTTATGTCGGTCAGCGCCGGGTTGTCTCTCAATTCGGCGATTAAAGCGCCAAGTTTGGCCTTGGTATATTTGGAATACAGGCCGTGTTTAATGGGCGTCATACCGCCATGCACCCTGCATTTATCGGTGCCGTTGACGGCGTAAGCCCGGCATTGCTGGCCGGTGTGCTTTGATTTGGCCGTGCATTGGGTTGGCACCTCAGTAACCCTCCTTTTCGGAAAATACCTTAATAGTTTTGCCGCAAAGTTCTTGTGGCTCAGTTACCTCAATTATACTTCCTTCACCGGGCCAGGGTCACTATCATCCTCCAGCCTCCTCACTCCGCCGCCGTCAAAAAGTCCGACAACAACGCCTTGGCCGCCGGGTGCAGGGTCAAGTCTTCCTGGTTCAGCGTCACAACTTTGGTACGCACATCCTCGCCGTCCTTGGTGAAGTACCCGGCTATCTGTAACTTGCCAGCTCCAGGATAGTAGGACAGCCATATTCTGCCCGTCTTGACTTCCTGGGGCTTCTCCCGCTCCCAGTAGGGCTGCCCACGGTAAGGGGGCAGTTTTCGTGCCACTACCGGCTTGGGCACCTTGACCACCCTCCTTCTCAAATGGCCTTCTTTCGCGTTTACTGGGCACCTAGCCGCCCACTTTCGCCCCGATGTCCCCCGGCAGGTACATTTACCCTTGGCCGCCTGCCGAAACGAAAAATGTACAAGGGGCAGGTCTGAATTGGGCACAGCCTCACTTCGGCAGCACTACCACCTGAACACTCAAGGCACTTTCTACGAATCGCCTGCATGGGGGTCATGCCAGCCTCACCTCCCTCGCCGCCAACTCCGCCAGCCATACCACCGCGCACCGGCCACGCACCCACCACGCACAGCCAGGGGTGCAGCCGCCGTTAATCCCCGTCCTTAACGGGCAGGTGGGGTTGGCCGGCTGGCCGGCAAGTATCTGCTCCTCATGTGTTGGGTACTGCACGGCCAGCCCTCCCTCTTAGAAGTTTTCGTCAATGTAGGCTTCTACCTCGTCTTCGTCTACGTCGAAATCCTCCAACATACCCTCTACGTCCTCCCCGGCCTTGAGGGCCTCCAGCCACTCTGCTACGCCGGGATGTTCCTCGGCCAGGTCTTCCAGGTCGACAGGGTCCAAGTCAAGGATGCGGTCTTCCAGGTCAGCCACCTTACTTCACCTCCTCCCTCGGTTCAACCCACCATTGAAACTCCACAATCTTTAGCACCCGGTTGCAATGGGGGCACCGGGGGCTTTTGTGGGTGTACGGTTTTCCCCGCCGGTCAACTCCCCTCACAACCCGCCAGATACGCCGGTTGGAGCGGTCAACGTCTCGGTATCGCCTATGACAAGAGGGACATTCACGGATGTAGACCACTGTTGATACCTCCTCAAAAAAGGTGGGTGTGGCAAAGGTCGTGGCAAAGGTCGAAAGTGCTTTGCCACTTAGAGCCGCAAGGGTTTCAGGGACACCCCCTGTTTTTCTATTTATTGCCAGCCCGCAAACCCTTGGGAGAGTAAGTGGCAAAGCACCGTGGCAAAGCCCGTGGCAAAGCAAAATAAGAGCTTCTATATACGTATATAATTTTTCCCGAAGTCGTTATGTCCCGATTGAGCATAGCGGGTAAGAGTGGCCTATATATAAGGGACACTTCCTCAAAACCTTTGCCACGAATGCCCCTCAACTACTCTCTACTCTTACTCTCCCAATGGTTTAAGGGATATAAAATGACGTGGCAAAGCTGGTGGCAAAGCTGGTGGCAAAGCTCGTGGCAAAGGTAGCTTTGCCACGCTTTGCTGCTAAATTACATCGTCATCCTGGTATTCCTCCCTACGCTCCCAGAGGTAATAACGGGTAGCATTGGACTTCCGAACCGGCTTACTGCTGTCTGGCACTATCCAACCCTTGGCCTCCAATAGCTCTTTGTCATTGTTTATCCGCTGCCCCAACTGGCGGGCATTGGAGTAAATCTGCCGCTTGTTGAGGTTTTTGCAGAGCAGGTTGTAAGCGGTAAAGAGGTCAGCCGGGCTCGCCAGGAAGGTAAACCTGCCGTATTCTTCTCTGGCCTCCAGCCGGTAGTTCTCGGCAAAGTAGTCCCGGCCTAGCTCCATGTCGGGGACTTCACCCACGGCAATTTGCCGGGTTGCCACCTTTTCGGCTTCTTTCCGCATCTTCTCATACCGCCGCCACTCCCGGTAAAGCCCCTCGAAAAACCAGACCACTTCCGAAGTCTCCTTGCCGCTCTCCTCCTGGGCCTCGTACTGGGTACTCACCCAGGAGAGGAAGACGGCTTCCTCTGTATCCTCCCAGGGGCTGGGCTCCTCCCAGGGGGCCTCCAGTTGGTCAACGTAGGGCCGCATGGCGCAGAACAGGGCCATCATGGTGGCTAGATAGTCATTGGTTCTATCCTTCGGCCAGCCGGGGAATTTACCGGCAAGCCACATCTTCCACCTTCGCTGTTCCTCTGTTAGCCGGGGCAGCACGTCCTGGGCCAGCAGGTAGAAGAAACCGGAAAGGATTCGGTCCCGGTTGGCGGTAATGGCGTCTATCGCCTCCACCTCCACGAAAGCCGGGTTGCGGTAGTTATGCCGGTTAAACTCGGTTTCATAAGTCCGGTTAAGTATTTCCTGGTCGTAAAAAGGCTCAATGCCCGTAGTCATCACCAGGGCCTGGGGTTTTTCGTGGATTACGCCGGTGGGGGTCTTGGTGTCCCGCTTCCTTTTCCGGGCTCCGGTGGCCACCATCAGCAGGAAGTCCCGCTTCTCCACGGTCATATTGCGGGCCTCCAGGTTATCCTCAAACAGGAGAGGCACCCTAACCCCTTCGGAGAAGTTAGCGGCATCTGTTCCCCTGCCTACCATGTCCTGGCCGTATATCAGGTAAGAGATTAGCCGGGCTCCCCAGGTCTTACCCTCGCCGCTGGCCCCGGAATTCCGGTGCAGGGGCAGGGTTTCCCCGGCAAAGCCCATCAGGAAGCAGGTCAAAGCCCAGGTTGTGACGAACCACCTGGAGTAAACGGGGCAGGCCAGGTTGTCCACTACCACCTGCTTAAGCAGTCTCATGGCCTGCCGCTTGTCCGCTCTTTCCTGAAACTCCAGGGGAGTAAAACTGGGGTCATTGGTGAGCAGGATGCCTTCCTCATTCACCGCATTGGGAATGATGGCCACTTCGCCGGGCCTTATCCGGGCCAACTGGCCTGCCTGGAGGTTGACGTAGATGCTCCGGTTTTTGCGGTCAGTGAACAGCCAGCCGCCGATTGTCACCCGCTGCCCCAGGGTGTACCCCAGGGATTGCAGGGCCTCCCATATCGCCCGGCCTTCGGCAGTAGCCGGGTTTAAGTCGCTCAGGCCAAACATCAGGGCATTGAAGGGCCGGTAATTGCCCACCTGGTAGAAAGTATCCTGGTAGCAAAGCCAGACCTCCCCCGTCTCGGAACAGAAGAATTTCCCGCCGTTGGCCGCCAGCCAGTTGTAACAGATACGGGCCTTCTCAGCCAGTTCAGGCCGGGTCTTGTTGTCATCGCACTCCCATTCATACCGCAGGAGTTCCTGCTTTATCGGGGCCGCCTTCCAGGCTTCTAGGGCTTTCTTGCGGGCTTCTTCCCTGGCCTTCTCCTTTTCCCGCTCCTCCTGGCTCTTGCGGGCTGCCCTGTACTCTTTCAGCAGAGCATCAGTCTCCTGGGCCTTCAGTCCAAACTTCTGCTTGACGTGGTGCTCTAGGAAAGCTTCAACCCTGTCTTCATCGGGGCAGGAGTGCAGTATACTTTTGGTAAACTCTTGTACTACCAGGAAGTTGTTGTAGCCGTCCTTACCCACCGGCAGGGCCGCCAGCCGTATCTCCCATGCAGTCCTGGCCTCCTTGGTCAAAGCCCGTAACTCCTCCGGGCTATGGTCTTTCAGATACTCGGCCAGGTCTACCTTGTCTACGCCTTGTGGCCTGGGGAGCTCCACCAGCCGGGCATTAACGCCGTTGGTTTCCAGAAATTCCGCTGTGGCCAGGGCTCCTTTTTCCCCGGCCTTGCTTTCTTCGCTATCGTTTACCAGGTATACCATCCTGGCCTTGGCGCAAAGCCGCAGCAGCCGTTCATGGGTAGCACTAGAAAAACTGGTGGTGCAGGGGGAAATGGCGGGCAGCCCGACTTGCAGAGCCGCCAGGCAGTCGGCCACGCCTTCGGTGACGAACAAACTCCCATCCTGGAGGCCCCTGGTACTGTGCTCCCCGTAGAAATAGTAATTGGCTACCGCTTGGGAAACGTAGGGGTGCCCCTCGGAATGGGTAAGTTGTTTCTTGTACTTCCCGGCCTCCCAGGGGTGGTCAGGGGTGAATTCGGTTTGCCGGCCAATGAAATAGCAGGCTATGCCACCGGCAGGGCCGCCGCCGTCACCGCCTTCCACGGGCAGGGACTGCCAGTAGGGAAAAATAAGCCGCCCTTGGAAGAAGTCTACAAAGCCCTTGCTCCCGGCCTTCACAAACAGCCCCGTTTTTTTGAGCAGGTCTGGGGCAAAGCCTTTGGCCTTCAGGTGCTCCTTCAGGGCCGCGCCGTCAACCGGGGCAAACCCCACCAGGTAGCGGTCCAGGGTTTCCGGCAGCAGCCCCCACTTCTCGAAAGCCCAAGCTTTGAGTTCCGGGGTAAGCTGGCTGTGGTAGAAGCGGGCCGCCTCCAGGAAAACCTTCTCCAGTTCCCGCCGCTCCTGCCAGAGGGCTTCCTGCTTCGCCCGCTCCTCCGGCTCCCGCTCCGGCAGGGGGATGCCCGCTCTTTGGGCCAGGATACGCAGGGCCTCCGGGAAAGAGCAGCTTTGGGTGTTCATAACCCAGGTGAAAACGTCCCCACCTTCACCGCAGTTCCAGCAGTGATTAAGCCCCTGCTGGGGGTCAACGTTGAAGCTGGTCCCGCTCTCGCTGCCGTGGGTATGGTGGGCTCCCACCAAAACCCTGCCCCGCTTCTTGAGGGTGATTACCTCGCCAATAACCTCCTCAATGGGGTTGGCCTCCTTTATTCGCTCCTTAAGGTCAAAAGTCGAAAAATCCAACTGTCTCACCACCTAAAAGGCAAAGCCTGCTGTCTGGGGGCTGTGTCGTGGGCAATAACCTGCCAATACTGCACCCGCAGGAAAATTTGCTCGCCGTGGCCGAAGTCCAAGGTGAAGCCGTGCTCCCGGAAAGCCCGGAGGGGGGCCAGGTAAACCGTTCCGGTTTCGGTGTCCTCCACCCTAACTTCTTTCACGCCACGCCGTTCCAGTTCGGCCAGCACGTCCTTCTGCACACCCCAGCTTTGGGTTATCCTGTGGAAGTGTTGGGATTTCTTCACCCGCTTGATGAATGTAAACCCCTGCAGGGTGCCAACGGTCCGCCAACCTTGTGGTGTTAAAGCCTTCACCGGTATGCCTTTCATTTCAACCACCGCCGCATATTGCTTTTATTGTGGGTGCTTTGGTATAATCAGAGGCGAAAAGGAATATTGTTCCCGTTCTTCTCGCCCCGGCCAGGCCGCCGCCCCAAAGCGCCTGGCCTGTTGTTTTGCTTATCCGGCCAGACGAGGCCAGCCGGTGACCGGGTCACAGATGTCTTCCACCCGCACCCCCAGGGCCTGGGCCAGTTTTTCCCGCCAGTTCGGGGGCACGTAGGCTTGCCCACGCTCAATACGACTTAGCATGACTTCCGAAAAGTGGTTCTCATTAGCGAAAGACCGAAGCGTCTTGCCTGTTTTCATGCGCGCAAGGCGAAGTGCGGTTATCACTTTTTTCACCTCTCTTGCTTTTTTGCTTTTGCTTCTGATAAAATACTAGCACAGGCGTCCGGGGGAGCTCAAAAGCTCACAGCGTTCCGGACAAGAAGAACTAGGCATGACGGCAAAAAATCAGCAGCAAAAAAAACATCGCTCCTTGCTTTACGTTCAGGACAAAGGAGGAAGAAAAGTTGTGGCGGGGTACGCTCTGGTTCATGCTGAACAAGCAAAAAATCAGAGGGGAGGTTTTTCACTGGCAGGCTGGCAGGCTGGCTGGCGGCAAAAAGCTACGTGTTGGAGTATTGACTACCAGGCTTTTAAGATTGGACTACAGGGACGCCGGGCAGGTGGAGAAGTTTCTAGGCGAGTTAGGCAACCCGCCTATATTTGACTTAAACGGTAATGTGGTTGGCGGTGGCAAGATTAGTCGCGTGCTAGCCAGGGAACAAAATTCCCTGTGGATATGTGTAGATAGGCTTTTGGCCGAAAGGCCGGGGTATAAATTGAGAGAAGATGATATGTTTCCTGAAAATCCTCCTTACGCTGCGTTTTACAAATTCAAGCCTTCCGCAAGGGTCCAGCTATGGCAGCCCGGCTCTGCCTATAAGGAAGCAGCCGCGAGGCTGGCTAAGGTTGGCCTGGAGTTGGGGACTATACTTAAATCGTGGGAAGTTACCGGGGAACAAAGGGAGAAGAAAGAGAGGTTAACCCTGGCAAGAATGATGGAGATTGAGGAAACAGAAAAGGCTATGGATTTTATCATAGGTTCGATTGAAAGGGGAGAGGAGGAATTAGAAAGGCTGGAGGAGCAATGGCGGGAACAGCAAGAAAAGCTAATCCGCCTCAAGACGCAGGACTACAAGCCAATCTTCAAATACGTAACGCATGACGTTTTGGCTCTGCCCTGGCTGGAAGTATTCACTGCCGCCGAAAAGGACATTGCCGCCAAAGAATGTGAAGTATGCAAGGTTTTCTACCTTCACGCCCAAAGGAGGGATAGCCAGGTCTGCTGCTTTTGCAAGCCGCCAAGCAGGATACCGGTTTATGGGAGGCCGCCGGAAGAACAGGAAAAGACCCGTCTGAGGGAAAGGATTTATAAGCAGTATAAGCGGGGGAAGCTTTCCCTGAAAGAGGCAAATGTAATGCTCCGGAAGGAGGGATTAAAGGAGATACGCCCCCCCAAGAAGAAAAAATAGCTCTGGTCTGAGCAGGAATTTGCTAAAATGGGGCGAATAAATAACATGCAAAACACGAATGACGGTCTTCCTGAAGGGGAGAAAAGGCCGCAAACCTAGTAGTGACAAGGCTTTCGGCTACCGGTAGCCCTCTCACGGCGGTAACCGGGGTTCGAATCC
This sequence comes from Clostridia bacterium, assembly GCA_004347685.1. GTDB lineage: Bacteria > Bacillota > DSM-521 > Neomoorellales > SLTJ01 > SLTJ01. Next base: position 53,058 of record SLTJ01000046.1, on the reverse strand, counting down.
CCGTAGGGCTACCAAAATTTCCATGCAGCGGTTTTCATGGATGGGTACCTTCCAGTGGTACCAGAAAAGGCAGTGAATCAAAAACGAGAATCATAACTACTCAGGCGCCTTCTCTGTCGGGCGGTCAGTGGTCTGGGGCGCGGCCAGCGCTGATCCTCGCCAACGCAGCTAGCACTTGCGAAGGCCGCATACCCGCTAGGCGGGCTGAGCAGTTACCGAGAATCATCATGGTGGGGCCGGAAATCTTTCCGGTTTCTTTTTTTGGCTTTCAGGGTATTGCCTGGTGGTGGTATCCGGATTACAATGTAGATACGGTTCCCGTCCATATTCTCGTAGAATGGGAGGCTTCGAGCATGAAAACCTGGGTTCTGGTAGTTGTCGTCGTGATCTGGCTAGCCCTGGGCTTGGTGGCTACCGGGGTTAGCGGCTTAACGGAGGGGTCTAGCCACGGGACCGAGAAAGAAGTTTCGGCGTCCCTCTTGACGAACCACGCGGGATAAGGTATAATCTCTACATACCCCTCAGGGGTATCAGGAAACCGTAAAAACCGAAAGGGGTAAGCCAGTGGCCGATTTTGCCCACTTGAAGGCCAGTGCCCCCCGCCTGGCAACAGCCAGCGATGCGGCCTATCTTGGCGGGCCAGAGTGTGTTGACCTTTTCTGCCGCGACTGCCAGTTTTTCCGCGATGATGAACGGAGCCTTGAGTGTAATGCCCTGGCGGTGCTGAAGCGATTGCTGAGCAAAAAGATAATTTCTCTCGAGGATGTTATCCGTGCCGTCAGCGACTAGGTGGCTACAACTGCACCCCGACTGCGGGCTAAAACGCCTGGAAAATCTGAGCGTGTACAATCGGGCCACGGACGAGCTGTATGAGGTGAACGAGGAAACCTTCGCGTTCTTGCAGCGGTGTCTGACCGGGGTGGCGGAAGATAACCTGCGGCCGGCGGAGATGGAGTTTGCCGGCGAGGCTCTCGACGAGGGTATCCTGCAGTGGCGGGAATTCCCCCGGCCCCGGTCAGGATCTGCCGGGGCTGCTCCCCAGCCTTCGCTTCGCTACCTAGAGCTACAGCTTACCGATGCCTGCAATCTCCGCTGCCGCCACTGCTACGTGGGCGACTGCAGAGGCCGAGAATTGCCCCTGGAAAAGGCGGAACAGCTTCTGGCCGAGCTGGCGCAGATGCAGGGCCTGGCTGTCCTCCTGTCCGGAGGGGAGCCCCTTCTCTACCGTGATTTCTGGCGGTTAAACGACCGCCTAAGTACATATGATTTACGGGTGGTGCTGCTTACCAACGGTACCCTTATTGACCTGGAAGCTGCCAGCCGGCTCCAGGTAGACGCGGTTCAGGTCAGCCTGGACGGCCTGGAAGGGGCGCACGATTTTCTCCGGGGCCCCGGGACCTTTCAAAGGGCTTGTTCGGCCATTGAAGCCCTACAGGAGGCCGGAAAAGTGGTTTCGGTGGCCACCATGGTTTACCGCCACAATCTAGAAGATTTTGCCGCTTTAGAGGGAATGCTGGCAGCCCGGGGCATAGAAGAGTGGAATATTGATGTTCCCTCTCCATCCGGCCGCCTGGCAACCGGTAGCGACCTGCTGCCGGATCTGGCCACCGCCGCCGCAGTTATTAACCGCTTCAGCCGGGGTGGGGGCCACTACACCGCGGCCGGCGCTTCCTGGAGTTGTGGCGCGCACCTAGCCACCGTAACCGCCGAGGGCCGGCTGGCGAAGTGCGGGTTCTACTCCGCCCACGGCCTACCGCTGGCCAGGGGCCTGCGGGAAGCCTGGCTCGAACTGCCGCGCATCCCCCTGGAGCAACTGCGGTGCGCGTGCCCCTTCCGCGACGAATGCCGTGGCGGCTGCCGTTACCGCGCTGAGGCTTTCTTTGATCCCCTCGGTCCAGATCCGGTGCAATGCTACCGGTATGGCTTAGACCCCCCGGGGAGGAGGTGGGTTACGTGCAGCTAAAAAAGCTCAGCAAGCGCCAATCAACCGTGTGCAAGTGCCATGCCTCATGCTAAAGGTTACGAGGCCCCACCAGGGGCCTCCTCCTTTTCGGCCGGGGGGAAAGGCTAGTCCCCAAAGCTGATCCCGATGGCCCGGGCAGCAGCCATCAACTCAGAATTGGGATCTACCCCGCGTGGCTTTTGCGTGGCCTCCTCCAGGGATACATAAGCTACTTCGTTGCCGCGCAGGCAAACAGTGACGCCAAAGGTCCCCTCCATGGCCAATTGCGCCGCCCTTACTCCAAACCTGGTGGCCAGCACGCGGTCAAAGGCCGTAGGTGAACCGCCCCGCTGGATATGGCCCAGGACAGTAACCCTGGTTTCAATGCCGGTGGTCTCCTCCAGTAACTGCCCCACCACCTGGCCGATGCCCCCGAGGCGAACGGACTCCACGCTGCCCTCCACTCTCCGGCTGATTACCCATTCGCCGCCCGGGGTCTTTGCCCCTTCAGCCACCACTACAATGCTGAAAGCCCGGCCGTGGCGGCGACGCTCCTCAATCTTGGCCACGACGTTTTCCAGTTTCCATTCTATTTCGGGGATCAAGATGACATCGGCGCCGCCGGCCAGGCCGCTTTGCAGAGCGATCCACCCGGCGTACCGGCCCATCAATTCCAGCACCATGATCCGGTGGTGGGATTCGGCGGTGGTGTGGAGGCGATCCAGGGCCTCGGTGGCCGTGGTAACTGCGGTATCAAAGCCAAAGGTCTGGTCAGTAGCGGCCAGGTCATTGTCAATGGTTTTCGGCACCCCTACAACCCGGGCCCCAATGCGGGCCAGATCCCGGCCCACAGCCAGGGTCCCGTCGCCGCCGATGGTAATGAGGGCCTCCAGGCCAATGCGGTCCATGTTTACCAGTGCCTGCTGCGAGCGGTCCTCGTATGCGGTATTGTCCCCTGCTCGTACCGGATAGTGAAAGGGATTGTCGCGGTTGTTGGTGCCGAGGACGGTCCCGCCCCGGTGCAGGAGCCCTGAGACGGCAGCGGTGTTTAAGATCATATACCTTTCCTCCACCAGGCCGCTGTACCCGTCTAGAAACCCGATCACCTCGTAACCCTGGGCCGTGGCGGTTTTGGCCACGGCCCGCAATACGGCGTTCAAGCCCGGACAATCACCGCCTCCGGTCAGTATTCCTAATTTGCGCATGCACGCATCTCCTCCAGGTTTAGATTTATGCTAACGATCTCCTCCGGTAGCCGGACCACCCTCCCCGGCAAAAAAGGCCCGGACATCTTCCAGCGCCGAAGTAACAGCGCAGTCGGGGAGGGAGGCGAGCAAGAAGTTCCCATAAGAGCGCGAGAAGACCCGCCGGTCCATGATGGCCACCACTCCCCTGTCCTGGCGCGAACGGATCAAGCGGCCGAAGCCCTGCTTCAGCTTGATAGCAGCTTCCGGCAGGCTGACCTGCCAAAAAGGATCCTTTCCCTGTTGGCGGTGGGCCGCCAGCCGGGCCTGGTATACCGGGTGGGTGGGAACCGCAAAGGGAATCCGGTCCATAACTACACAGGAAAGTGCCGGCCCGGGAACATCCACCCCCTCCCAAAAGGAAGCGGTGGCCAGAAGGACCGAGTGCACATCCTGACGAAAGGCTTCCAATAGGGACGCCTTTGCCCCATCTCCCTGGCGGAGCAAATGGTATGGAATCCGGCCGGACAAGCCATTGAAGACGGCTGTCAAGCCCCGGAAGCTGGTAAAAAGCAACAGCGCCCTGCCCCGGGAAGCCTCCAGAATGTCCACCAGCAACTCTACCATTTGGGGATAGAAATCATGGCTTTCAGGTTCAGGCAAGTTCCTCGGCAAGTAGAGCAGGCACTGGCGTCTAAAATCAAAGGGTGAAGGGACAACAACCTCCACCGCCGTCTCCAAGCCGGCGTTCTGCTTAAAATAGTCGAAGTTGCCGCCGGTGGCCAGGGTGGCGCTAGTAAGGAGGGCCGCCTCCACAGAATTGAACAGGTGGTGGCGTAAGTGTTCCGCTACCGCAATTGGGGTGGCGTTTAGGCTGGGCAGGCCATTTCCTCCCGCTTCCACCCACGAGACGTATCCAGGGGTTGACGTAAAGATAAAAGCTATCGTCTGGCGCAGGTTTTCCACCTGCTCCTTCAGTCTCTCCCTTCTCTCACTCAGGTCGGCTTCGGCGTCACCGAAAACCAGCGAGTCCAGTTCCTCCCACAGCCATTGCAAGCCGTCCAGGAGATCGTCCGCCTGGTTCGGGTTAACGCTGTCCAGGAGGTAGGCCTCAGTTCCGCGAGAACAGAAGGAGGCGAAAAACTGCTGATTTGCCGCCTCCAGCTCCTGCAACTTTCCCCTGGCAAGGCCGTGGCCGGAAAATCTTCGGGCTTCAAGGATGAGCCAGCCTACCTTGCGGGCCTCAGCCCTGATGGTGAGTATTTCGCTGGCCACGCCGGGCAGGTGATGTGCCTCATCTACCACCAATACCTGATATTCCGGCAGTACGGAGCTCTGGCCCCCAGTTTGCTGTCGCACCTGGATATCGCTCAGTAACAGGTGCTGGTTGCAGATAATAAGTTGCGCCTGCCACACCCGGCGCCGGGCCTGAAGCCAGAAACAATTCTCCTCCAGCGGGCAGCGCGGGTATATGCATCCGTCATCCACGCAAACGTGACCCAGCAGATTTCTGCTGAGGCCTTCCACTTCGTTCAGGTCGCCTGTCTGAGTCTGGTGCGCCCAGCCCAACAGGTGATCTACTTCCCGTGGAGAGATCCCAAGCCCCAGTTGCACCATCTGCCCAAGGCGCCAGCGGCACAGGTACTGTGACTTGCCCTTCGCCAGGGCTACTTTTACCGCCACCGGCCAGACCTGGGCCAGTTGCGGCAGGTCTTTGGCAAAAATCTGTTCCTGTAGGGCAATGGTGGCTGTCGCCACCACCACCCGGCGGGAACCGGCGTCCAGATCCCGCAATAGCGGCACCAGGTAGGCCAGGGTTTTCCCTGTTCCCGTACCTGCTTCTGCCACCAGAAGGTGGCTTTGATCAAGGGCCCGGCTTACGGCCATGGCCAGTTGCAACTGCCCGGGCCGGGCCTCGTACCCGAGCCACTCTTGCGGCAGGACGGATGTAAACATATGGCTAATAAGGTCTGCCGGCATGCTCATTTTCCCGGTATCCTGCATGGCTTGCCTCCGCTTCTACCAGCAACAGTAATTCTACCATTTTCCCGCCCCAGGCATCAATTTCTTTTTTCCGGTGATAATATGGCTAGAGCAGGAGGGGTGTCTCTTGGCCCGAAATGAAAGGCTCCCATTGATCGCAGCCATTCAGGACTTACGCGGTAGCAAGCTGATCTGCTATATCACCGGTGACCGCGACAACGTGAGTACCCGAATGGCTCCGGATGTTATCCGCGTCTTTCACCGCCACCTGGAGGAACTTGGCCCCCAGCCCAAGATTGACCTCTACCTCTATACCCGGGGAGGCGACGTCCTTACCCCCTGGCGTCTAGTCAACCTCTTGCGAGAATATACGGAAAACCTGGCCGTGCTCATTCCTTTTCGCGCTTACAGCGCCGGGACACTGCTCGCCCTCGGCGCCAACGAAATAGTGATGGGCAAAATGGGAGAACTGGGACCCATAGACCCCAGCGTGGCTAACGCCTTTAATCCGGACGATCCCTACAACCCCAGAGCCAAAATCCCGGTCAGTGTGGAGGACGTTTCCTCGTACCTCTTGCTGGCCAAGGAAATGGCCGGCTTGAAAAGCGAACAAGAAGTAAGCGACGTTTTCCGTTTCCTTTCCGAAAAGGTACACCCCCTGGCCCTGGGGAATGTGCATCGCAACTACCTGCTGATCCGGTCCCTAGCCCGCCGGCTGCTCCGGCTACACCTGAACCATGCGCCGGAAGAACGGATCAATGACATAATTGACAACCTGACGGAAAAGCTGTACGCCCATAACCACATGATCTCTCGCCGGGAGGCAAAGAGCGATATCGGGCTGGAGGTAACTATCCCGGACAGTCGTCTAGAGGAGATTCTGTGGAAGCTGTGGGAGACCTACGAAAAGGACCTGCAACTGGCAGAGCCGTTTAACCCGGCGCTCTTCCTCAGCGATAATCAGCAAACAGCCAGGTTTGAGGTGTCCGGGGGCTTGATCGAGAGCCAGGTCCGGGTAGACTCGTTTGTCTTTACCGGTTTCGTGCGGGGCACGGGAGTGGATCCCAGCGGCAAGCCGGGCGTGAACGTCCAGATTGAACAACAGAAATGGGTGGAGTCAGAGTAATGACGGAGTTGAATATCGCCCCGGAGGTCAAGATCTCCTACCCCCGGGAACCACAGCAATACGTGCTGGTCACCGAATCGTCGGCCTATCCGAACCCAGTCCTGATCAGTATCCGGGGGCCGCGCGGCACTTCCATGGTACTGCGCCTGGACGAAGATCGTGATACCAGCGCCAGTCCGCCACGAGAGCAGTAGCCCCGGCCCGTAACCCGTATGGCCCAGGTGATGCGACGGCCTCGACAAAACGCGGAGGCAGGTCGCCTGGCCCCTGCCTCCGCTTCGGTTACATAACTAATTACCTGCGATGGCCCGGTTACATGGGATTGCCGGGATTGATCGGACCCGTGGAAACGGCAATCTTTTGGCCGGTGGCGCCGGACGGCCTGCCTGGCCGGGGGATGTGGATTAGCAGCAGCCCCTGGTTGTAATCGGCCCTCACGTTTTCCGTGGTGATCCCGGTTTCCATAGACAGGCTGCGGCTGAACCTTCCCTTGGGACGCTCTTCGTAGCGGTAGCTATACTGCTCGCGCAGGACCGGTAGCCCGATTTCACCGGATACGGTCAACTGCTGGTTGGCCAGGCTTACGTCCAGGGTGCCGAGGTCCGCGCCCGGTACAGCAAAGATGTACACCAACTCGTTTGGCGTTTCGGCAATGTCTACCTGGGGAACCAGGGTGCCGGGAGTCGGGGAAAAGGACCAAGGTACGGCTGAAGAAGGATACGGCCAGGTTACCTGCGTTTGGTACAAGCCCTATCACCCTTTCACCTGAAAAATGCGGGGGTGAAGAAGGAGGTGTCGCTATCTAGCTGATCGGATTTACCCGGATACGGCGACGGGCGGCGATGTCAGACTTGGGCAGTCTCGCCTCCAGGATACCGTTGTTGTACGTCGCCGTCACCTGTTCCGCCTTCACAAAGGTCGGCAGGGCCACCGTCCGGTGCAGGCTGCTAACGCCACCAGGGGCGTAGGCCAGGGCGGAAATGCTGCAGGAATCATCGGTAACCGTGAGGTTAAGGTTGTTCATGTCAATGTTCGGGAGTTCCGCGGTAAGCACGATATCGCTGTTGGTTTCGGCCAGTTCAATGCGCGGCTGGGCTAACCCCAGGCCGGCCTGAAAGGTATGGTAACCCGTCATTGCCGGGGAAAGGGCCCCGGACTGCTGCCAGCCCATAGCCGGGCCGAAGGAATAAGCGATCGCCTGGCCGGCCGGGAAACCGAAGGTCCCTGACTGTAAGGCCGGATTGACCATTACGTTGCTTACGGGCGACAGATACTGGCTGGCCGGGTAACCGGTCCAGGCGGTTGAAACGGGATTGAACATCCCGGCCTGCAGTCCCGACTGGGCCATTGCCGTAGATTGCCATGGATTGAAACTGCTGACGTACATGGTATTACCCCTTTCTGCTGTTTTGGTTTTTTCACCCCCGCTGGTTGATATTATTGTGCCAGAGTCTCCAGATTATGCATGTGAGGTCGTGAAAGGGAGATTTCTACTTGGCCTCAGCTAATTTCTTGGCCGCAGTGTGTTCGGCCAGAGTGCGGCTGAAATAATGCGAGCCGTCGCCCCTGGCGACAAAAAAGAGGTAGGGGACGTCGGCCGGATAGAGGACGGCTGCAATGGAGGCCCGGCCAGGAGCGGCTATGGGGCCGGGAGGGAGGCCGTAGTGCAAGTAAGTGTTGTAGGGGGAAGGTATCTGTAGATCCCTGTCGGTGAGATTTTCCTTGGGGCTGCCGAGTATGTACTGGATGGTGGCGCAGGATTCGAGCTTCCAGCCCTTTTTCATCCGGTTGAGGAAGACGGCCGCTACCACCGGGCGCTCGTTAGCTAATTTGGCTTCCCGCTCCACCAGCGAGGCCAGGGTCACCACCTCCAGGGTACTTAGCTCCATTTCCCCGGCCCGCTCCTGGTACTCGGAGGAATAGACCCGGGTAAAGCGGTCCAGCATGTTCTGGATAATATCTTCGGCAGTATCATCAGGTGAGACCCGGTAGGTGTCAGGAAAGAGGAAGCCCTCCAGCCGGTTCGGCCCCGGCGGCAATTCCTTCATCCAGGGGAAGTCATAATCGTCCCTGGCGGCAGCTTGCAGAAAGTCTGCTTCAGAGGAAAGCAAACCTTTCTGACGCAGTACTGCGGCTATTTGCTTCAGGGTATATCCTTCCGGAATGGTAAAAGTTACCTCATCAGTCCGGCCCCGGCGCAACTGCTGGACCAGCTCAGGCAGGCTGTGGCCCGGGCTCAATTCATATGTACCGGAGACAAGCTCCTTGTCGTAGCCGTGGTATGTGGTATAAAGGAGGAAAACCCTGGGGCTGGCGATTAGCCCCCGGGTGTACAACAGGGAGGCGATTTCAGCCGCTCCGGCTCCGGGGCGGATCTTTACCGGATAAACCTCGGTGCTGCCGGCAGCTACCGGGGCCAGGAGTTGCTGGTAATACCACCGGCCCAGGCCCAGCACGGATCCTAGTCCCAAAATCACGGCCAGCGCTATCACCAGAAGCCGGCTCGCCCGACCTGGTTTTTCTGCCGGTTTGACTTGAGCTGGGGCCAACCACTACTCCTCCCTGGTAGCCATTATACTCGATGCTCGGCGGGGCGGCAATACTTTAGTCCTGACCTTTCCCCGTCCTGGCCCTGATAACCCGGGGTACAGGCAAATAAACATCCCGGGAAATGACCCCGGGCCTGCCCGCGTCCCGCCAAAGCGCCACCCGGTACCCAATCTGGCCCTGCTGCTCTAGGAAGCGCTTGCCATGCGGGAGGCGGTGGTCGTAAAGCACCAAGGTGGGTGGAGGCAGGATGTCTTCCAGGATCGGGACCACGGCCGCCTCCCGGTAGCGACCGGGCGGGCCGTGCAGGGAGATGGCAATACAGCCTTCGCCCACCCGGGCGCTGATTTTGATCGGGACGCCGAGATCGTTGCGGAAGCGGAGGTCAAGGCGGTCCTGGCTGACAGTGGCGTCGGTGCCGAGCGGGACATAGGGTACCGGCCGGGAATGAGGATGGCGCTCTACCACCGGCAGCCCGGCCCGTAACACGGCGTTATACAATGTAGAAGCCACCTGGCAGACACCACCGCCGACACCGGGGGTAGCCATGCCTTCTACCACAATCATTGCGTCCTCATAGCCGCGATCCTTTGAGCGGGGACCGGTGGCGAGATTAAAGGAAAAAACTTCACCGCGGCGCACGATACGGCCATCCAGGGAGCGGGCCGCCACTTTGATGTTCTGCGTCCGGGCGTCGAGGTCAGCGTTAAACCAGGTGGTATACGTGCTTATTAGCGCCGGAGAATCCCCTGCTTCGGCTGGCCGGGCTTGGCCCAAAAGAAAGCACCCGAGGAAAAATAAAAACAACACGTATCGAGGCGCGTATCGCGGAATTCCGTGGCCACAGCAAGGTGCCAGCCCTGCCGCCGGGCCGAAAGCTTTTTTTAAAGGCCTCCTGGGCATAGCGGAACATCACCCGCAGATATTTTGCCCCCTTCGCTCCCCCGGCTAGACATAAGAAAACCCCGGCCCGGGGCCGGAGTTTAGTCCACAGCATTTTATTCTTCTTCCTGCAGCAGGTCTTCCCAGCTACGGGCCACCCGGTTCCATTCCTCTTCATCTTCGATCTCCAACAAGACCTCATCGCCGTCGTCGTCCTGTCCTACTTTGAGAATCACCGCTTCGGGTTCCTGTGCCTCCCCGTCCAGTTCCTCCACCGGCACCAGGATGACGTAATTGTTGCCGCCTAACTCCAGGGAGTCAAGTAAGACAAACTCGTGTTCCTTGTCATCCTCATCTACTAGCACCACTAAACGGTCCTCATTCTCTTCAGGCATCAAAGCACCTCGTTTCCATAAATTACGGCCATTGTATTATAAGCGCTCCTGCCTGTCAAGCCTTCGGCGGTCCAAATATGACTGCAAAATAATGCTGGCGGCCAGTTTGTCAATGACCTTTCTCCGCTTCCGGCGGGAGATATCTCCCTCCAGGAGCACCCGTTCGGCCGCTACGGTGCTTAACCGTTCATCCCAGAAAACAACCGGCAGGCCGCTTTCCTCGCTGAGCCGCCGCCCCCATTCCCGGGTCTTGGCGGCCTGAGGTCCAGATGTGCCGTTGGTATTTAGCGGTAAGCCAACAACAATGCCCTCTACCTGGTACTGCTGCAGCAGTTCCTTGACCGCCTGCATTTCCTGGCCACCCTGGCGGCGAAGGGTGGTGAGACCTTGGGCTATCAGACCAGTGGGGTCGCTGACAGCTACCCCCAGGGTCTTGTCACCCACATCAAAACCCATTACCCGCATCTTCTCCACCCATCCTCGCTTATACTGCCACCTAAACTACTTTGAGGCAAAAATCGGGACAGACGCGGGCACAGTAACTGCAAAAAATACACCGGCCGGCGTCCACTTCCACCCGCCCATCCCTGACCTGCAGTGCCCCTTGCGGGCAGGCCGGCACGCAGGTGCCGCACCCCTGACACCAGTCTTCCACGTGCAGGCGGCGCGGCTTTAACCCCACCTCGGTGGCCAGTTCTGCCGGCACTGGCTGCCCCTGGAAAAGGGCCACATTCATGTCCACTTCAGCCTGGCTCTGCATGCCTACTGCCACCGCATCTACCGCCGGGAGACCAAGGACAAAGCCTAAGGCCGCCGGGGCCATGGAAATGAGGTGCCCGCCGCCCAGGGCCTTCATAGCGTAAATCCCTTTGCCCGCGGCATGAGCCTTTTCCACCGCGCCCAGCATTTCCTTACGGCCGCCATTGGTTATGCCTATTCCCCGGCAGTTTATCAGCGGGTGGATGACCTCGATTTCTGGCATGCCCAAGGCCGCCTCCACGGCCGCCACCGAATGAGTGGAAATGCCCACGGCCCGGATTTGTCCCCTCTGCTTGGCCGACAGCAGGTAGTCCAGGGCTTCCCGGTGCCCGGCCAGGGTGAGGGCGGTTTCCTGCTCATGCAGCAGAAAGATATCCACCCACTCCCGCCCCAGTTCCTGGCAGGCGCGTTCCAGGCTTCTGGCCATGCCGCCAGCGGTATAGTCGTAGGACTTGGAGGCTATGACCACCTCCCCGGTCCATCCCCCTAGGGCCGCGCGGATATACGGGTAAGTGTCATAGCTGTCAGCGGTATCTATGAAGTTTACCCCCTGCTCCAGGGCATGACGCAGAACACGAGCGCCTTCCGCGACCGTCAGGTTGGCCTGGAAGGGGCCGATAGTCAGGCTGCCGAAACAAAGCCGGGATACCATAATCCCCGTGCGGCCGAGAGTTCGCAGTTCGATACCCATACACCCTATACCCGCGACTGCAGGTAGCTGCGCAGCAGCGTCTCGATGAGTTCATCCCGCTCCAAATGGCGAATGAGGTTACGGGCGTCACGGTGACTGGTAATGTAGGCCGGATCCCCGGAGAGCAGATAGCCGACGAGTTGATTGATCGGATCATACCCCTTTTCTTTCAGGGCGCGGTAAACAACTAACAGGATTTCCTCGGTATTGGCCGGCTTTTCGCCCTGGCGCCGGAAATCCATAGTCTCTTCAAAGCTGGCCACCCCTGGCACCCCCTATTCCTTACGACACCTGTCGGGCCACTACCTCCAGGGCCCGCTGTAAAGCCTGCTCCAGCTTTTCCGGGTTGGGACCACCGCCCTGGGCCATCTCGGGGCGCCCCCCCCCTTTACCACCGGCTACCTGGGATACTTCCTGGATCAAGCGGCCGGCGTGCAGGCCGCGGGCCACCAGATCTCCGGTTATCATGGCTACCAGGTTAACGTGGCCGTCCATGGCGCTCCCCAGGACCACAACGCCAGATCCAAGCCTGTCCCGGATCACATCTGCCATGGCCCGCAAGGCCTGGGGGGTCTCGGCCTTCACCATCTGCGCGAGGACTTTTACCCCCCCTACATCTTGTACCGTCGCCAGGGCTTCGGATACCTGTGCCCCGGCCAATTTGGCCTGGTAGTTTTCCCTCTCCCGCTGGGCCTGCTTGAGCTCTTGCAGGAGGGCCGTGATGCGGGAAGGCACTTCCGGCGGCGTGGTCCGCAACAGGCTGGCCACTTCCAGAAGCGCACTCTCTATTTGCGCGAGGTATGCTAAAGTCGCCTCGCCGGCTACCGCCTCAATCCGGCGTAATCCAGAACCAACGCTGCCTTCGGAAATTATCTTAAAGGCCCCGATCTGTCCGGTGGAGCGAACATGGGTGCCGCCGCAAAGTTCGTGGCTAAAGTCCCCCATACTCACCACCCGCACCGTCTCGCCGTATTTTTCGCCAAACAAAGCCATGGCGCCCATCCCCAAAGCTTCCGCCCTGGGTCTTTCGCCCGCAACCACCGGCAGGTCGGCCAGGATGTTTTCATTTACCAGCCCCTCAACCTGGCGAAGCTGCTCCGGCGTGAGCGGGGTGCTGTGGTGGAAATCGAACCGGAGCCGGTCTGGAGTGACCAGGGAGCCGGCCTGCCGGGCCTGGGGGCCGAGCACGGCCTGTAAGGAACGGTGCAAAAGATGCGTGGCCGAATGATGCCTCGCCGTGCGCTCCCGCCGTCGCTGCTCTACAGCCACCTCCACCTCCTGGTCCACGCGCAGAAAACCGGCCTCCACCTTGGCCAGGTGCACTATCTGTCCTGACGGCAGGCGACGGGCCGCAGTGATGGCCGCCTCTCCCGTCCCACTGTGCAGAAACCCGCTATCAGCTACCTGTCCCCCACCTTCAGGGTAGCACGGGGTTTGGGCCAGAACCAGGGCCACGCTCTCCCCGGCGCCGGCCTGGTCCACCAACTTACCGCTCAACACCATGGCCTGCAGACTGGTCTTCGTCCGGGTGGCCTCGTACCCGACGAAGGTGGTGGGGGGCAGATCCGCCAGGAGGGAGGACACAGCCGCATCCTGCAGTTCCCCGGATCGGGCGATCTCCCGTGCCTGACGGGCCCGGCGCCGCTGCTCCTCCAGGGCCTGCTGGAACCCTTCTTCATCCACTGCCAGGCCGTGCTCGACCGCCATATCCCGGGTTAGATCCAGGGGGAAACCGTAGGTATCGTACAGGAGGAAAGCCTGATCCCCCGGCAGGTGGCGACCGCCCTGGCTGCGGCATTGTACCAGCAGCTTCTGCGCCACCTTCATTCCTTCCTCCAGGGTCTGGTAGAAACGCTCTTCCTCCTCCCGGATAACCGCTTGCACCTGGCGCATCTGTTCCCTGAGTTCCGGATAGGCCGTTCCCATGCTGGCCACCACCGGTTCCACCATGCGATGGAGGAAGGGGGGCTCCATCTCCAAGCTGCGACCCAGCCGCACCGCCCGGCGCAGGATGCGTCGCAATACGTAACCCCGGCCCTCGTTAGCCGGCATTACGCCGTCGGCCACCAGGAACGTACTGGCCCGGGCGTGATCCGCCACCACCCGAAAGGGAAATCCGCCAGCCCCGGCCTCATAGGGCTTCCCGGTCATTTCCTCCAGCCACCTGATCAGGGGGAAGATAAGATCAGTCTCAAAGTTGCTATCCTTCCCCTGCATTACCGAGGCAATACGTTCCAGGCCCATGCCGGTATCAATGCTGGGGCGGGGTAGCGGGGTCAGGCGCCCCTCCGGATCACGGTCATATTGCATGAACACCAGATTCCAGATTTCCAGCCAGCGGTCACAATCGCAGCGGCCGATACCGCAGTCCGGGCCGCAGCTGTATTGTGATCCACGGTCGTAAATTATCTCGCTGCAGGGTCCGCAGGGGCCGGTTTCCGCCATGGCCCAGAAATTATCCTTTTCCCCCATGCGCACTATCCGCCCGGCATCCAGGGGAGCTATTTTCTGCCACAACTGGTACGCCTGCTCATCCCCCTGGTAAACGGTTACCCATAGCCTTTCCCGGGGTAGAGACAGCTCGTCTACCAGGAAGCGCCAAGCAAACTCGGTGGCTTCGGCCTTAAAATAATCGCCGAAAGAGAAGTTCCCGAGCATCTCAAAAAAAGTATGATGCCGGGCGGTGCGGCCCACTGTCTCCAGGTCGTTATGCTTGCCCCCGGCCCGGACACATTTCTGCACCGTGGTTGCCCGGCGGTAAGGCTTCTTTTCCAGCCCCAGGAAGACCTCCTTGAACTGCACCATGCCGGCATTGGTAAAGAGCAGAGTGGGGTCGTGGGCCGGTACCAGCGAAGAACTTGGCACCACGGCATGCCCGTGGCGGCTGAAGTAGGTCAGGAAGCGCGTCCGCAATTCATTTCCAGTCAACCAGGTTCACCTCAAGCTAAATTATAACCTGATCTTTGCCACCTGCACAAGCACTTCTTGCGGCAACAAATCCGGCCGCGCCCGGTCGTCGGAGAGCGGATTTTTGCGCGCCGAGCACAAAGCAGGAAAAAGGGTGATCCAAGGAGAAATGTAATATAATCATTTTCCAGTCGGCTCGTAAGAGAAATGAATTACTACGCAGGGCAAAGGAGGTTTTTTCCATGCAGTTTGGGCTGACCCCCGAACAGCAAATGTGGCAAAGGGTGGTGCGGGACTTTGCGGTCGCGGAGGTGGCACCTGGCGCCGGCCGCCGCGATGAAGAGGAAGAATTCGACCGGGCTTTGTGGAACAAAATGGCTGGGATCGGCCTGACCGGCGTACCTTTCCCGGAAACCTACGGGGGTGCCGGAGCGGACTACATAGCTTATGTCATGGCCATCGAAGAACTGGCGGCTGTCTGCGCCTCCACCGCGGTCACCCTTTCCGCCCACACTTCCCTGGCCAGTTGGCCGATTTACCACCAGGGCAGCGAAAAACAAAGGGAAAAATACTTGACGGCCCTGGCTTCCGGCCGGGAACTGGGGGCCTTTGCCCTGACTGAAGCCGGGGCGGGCTCCGATGCCGCGGCCCTCCACACTCAAGCCGTGCGGCAGGGGGATACCTACCTGTTAAACGGTAGTAAGATGTTCATCACCAATGCGGGGGAAGCCGGGGTCTACATCGTCTTTGCCACCGTTAACCCACAGCTTGGCCACAAAGGTATCGCCGCCTTTATTGTCGAGCCGGACTTCCCGGGGTTCAGCCTGGGGAAAAAAGAAAAAAAGCTGGGCATCCGTTCTTCGCCCACTGCCGAACTGGTCTTCACCGACTGCCAGGTACCGGCCGAGAACCTGCTCGCCCCTCCCGGTCAGGGCTACCGGCTGGCCCTTTCGGCCCTGGACGGCGGCCGTATCGGCATCGCCGCGCAGGCCGTAGGTATCGCCAGGGGAGCGTATTCCCAGGCCCTGGCCTACAGCCGGCAGCGGCAGCAATTCGGCCAGCCCCTCAGTAACTTCCAGGCCATTCAGTTTATGCTGGCCGACATGGCCACCATGATCGAGGCGGCCAGGCTGCTCACGTATCAGGCAGCCTTCCTCGAAAGCCAGGAACGGCCCTACGCGAAGGAAGCGGCCATGGCCAAACTCATGGCTTCAGAAACCGCCATGTCGGTCACCGTCAAGGCCGTGCAGATCTTCGGGGGGTACGGCTATACCCGGGATTACCCGGTAGAAAGAATGATGCGGGACGCCAAGATTACCGAGATCTACGAGGGCACCAGCGAGGTACAGCGAATGGTGATTGCCGCTAGTGTTCTCAAGGAACAGGCTTGAGCCTGCTTGGTAATTTATCCCACAAATAGGCCAGCAGAATCCGGATTACACCGGCCAGGGGTACGGCTACCACCAGCCCGACAACACCCCAGAGATACCCGCCAGCCAGCAGGGCGAAGATGACAACCAGGGGGTGCAGACCGACGCTGTCCCCCAGGATCTTGGGGGCGATAAGATTGCTTTCAAGCTGCTGCACTGCTACCAGCACCGCCGCCACGTACAGCGGCATATATCCGCCCTGGGGCAGGGCCAGCAACAGGGCCGGGATCGCCCCCAGTAAAGGGCCAAAATAAGGGATGATCTCGGCGACCCCGGCCAGGAGGCCCAGGATAAGGGCAAAATCCATGTTTATGATGGCCAGGCCCAGGGCGGTGAGAGCGCTTACTATGACAGCCACCAGGAGCCGGCCTTGGACAAACCCCAGCAGAATCCGGTTGATGCTGGCCCCCAGCGGGACAAGATCTTCCCGCCACGAAGATGGCAGGCTCCTTACCAGGTAGCGGGCAATGAGTTCCTTGTCCCGTAAAAAGTAAAAGGCAATGACCGGCACCAGCACAATGTTAACCAACTGGGAAACGATACCCACCAGCGCGGCCGCAAACTGCCGGGCGCTAGTGATTACCACGGCCTCCAGTCTGTCCTCAACCTGCTGGACTACTGCGGTAAGCGTGGCCGGCAGTTCAGCGCGATGGTACGTATCTAAGACAGCCTCTAGTTCCCTGGTGTATCCTGGCAGGCTGGAAGCCAGAGCCTGCACCTCTCGCTGCAGGCCGGGAACGGCATAAAAGGCGAAAACCAGCAAGGTGCCGAGGCCAGCGACGTAGAGGGACAAGATCGCCCAGGTACGGCCCAGCCCTAAGCGCTGCAGGTAATCAACCCAGGGGTCCAAAAGGTAGGCCAGGGCTGCCGCCAGCAGAAAGGCGAGAAGGACCTGCCTGACCTGATATAAAAACAATAGCACCGCCAGGATAGCGGCGGTGACTAAAAGTAGCTTAACCCAGCCGGCAGCGGGTCTGCATGCCTTCACCTTGTTCCCGGCCCAGTTCTATCTGGACACCAGGTCTCCTACCCCCTGCCTTACCATGCCGATTACCCGCCGGGCCTGCCCTCCAAGCCGCCCGGGCTGGACCCGGTCTACTACCTGCTGCGGCCGGGGATGCCGGGGATAAAGCCAACTGGCCAGCATTACGCCGGCTGCTGTCCCGGCCAGTACGCCATAAAAAAACCTATTCCGCCACACTTTCTAGCTTCACCTCTGGTATGAAGATATTTTCCAAGAATCCGTCCTCGCGCACGTTAAAGGCCTCATTCTGATCATTATATTCCACGAGGCAGTTCCAGCAGTAAAACTGGTTGGGACCAATCTGGCCGAACTCTTTGCCGTGACAGAGGGGGCACAACAACAAAACCGCACTCCTTTACTCAAACCTGCGCCCGGCGCGAACGTAACCACTGCTTCTGTTCCTATTATTGCCGGACCACCAGGATAAAATACCTCAACTATTCGCTGCGGTCCTGATCATTTCCGTCATCCTGCGACGGTGAGCCGTCGCCATCAGCCCTGGGGGCGCTTCCATCCTCACCGCCCTGGTTCTCTTCCCGGGCACGCATCTGGGCCAGGCGACGATTAAACTCCGCCAGGCGAGCCAACACCCGGGCGTGGAGGCTGTCCGCCGGGTAGCGGCCCTCCGCGTCCTTTTGCCCGGCCGGCAACCCGGTCAGCAGTTCCAGCCCTTCGTCCACCGTATCCACGCCGTAGATATGGAACTTGCCATGAGAGACAGCTTCCACGACCTCGTGGTCGAGCATCAGATTGGCCACATTTTGCCGGGGAATGATAACTCCCTGCTCGCCCGTAAGACCTTTCAGGGAACACCAGCGGTAAAAGCCCTCTATTTTCTGGTTTATCCCGCCCACCGGTTGGATCTCGCCCTTCTGGTTTACAGAGCCGGTTACCGCCAACCCCTGGTCAATGGGCACGCCGGCCAGGGCCGACAGCAGGGCATACAGTTCAGCGCTCGAAGCGCTGTCTCCGTCCACCCCGCCGTAGGTCTGCTCAAAGCAGAGACTGGCGGACAGGTTGAGGGGGACTTCCGGCCCGTATTTACCAGTCAGGTAACCGCTGAGAATAAGTACCCCTTTGCTGTGAATAGCCCCGCTCAAGCGGGTTTCTCGCTCGATATTGACCACTCCCCTTTGGCCTATGCCGGCGGCGGCGGTGATCCGGGTGGGATGGCCGAACATGTAGTCACCCATGTCCAGAACGGTGAGGCCGTTCACCTGGCCGGTGACCCGTCCAGAAGTATCAAGTAAGAGATGGCCGCGGGCAAACATTTCCGCCAGCTTTTCTTCGTAAAGGTTGGAGCGGTGATGCTTTTCCACTATGGCCTGACGCACATGGTCGGCCGTGACGTTCTCCCGGCCGTCCAGGCGCGCCCAGGCGTCAGCCTCAAAGAGCACCTCCACAATATCGTTGAATCTGGTGCTCAGCTTTTGCTGGTCCCCGGCCAACCAGGAACTGTAATCCACCACTTCTCCCACAGCACTCCGGTCAAAAGGAAGCAGATCCTCACGCTGGCACTGACCGCTGATGAAGTGCGCCATTTTCAGGATGTTTGCCGGCGAACGCTCCATCTCCACGTCAAAGTCGGCCCGAACCTTAAAAAGCTTGCGGAAGTCCTCATCCATGCGGTTAAGCAGGTAGTAAAAGAGCGGGTTGCCGATCAGGATGACCTTGACTTTGACCGGGATAGGCTCCGGCCTCAGGGTCGCTACCGGTATCAGCCCGTACTGCTCGCCCATGTTTTCCAGCCGTAGTTCTCCTGTTTTTAGTACCCTCTTCAAGGCATCCCAGGCGGCGGGATTGGCCAGGATATCCCGCACCTGAAGGAGGATGTAGCCACCGTTGGCCCGGTGCAGGGCTCCGGGCTTGATCATGGTCAGATCCGTGGTTAGAAATCCCCACTGGTTTTCATGCTCTATCCTGCCGCTCAGGTTGTAATAGGTAGGGTTGTTTTCAATAACAAAGGGCGCCCCATCGGTCTCACTGTTATCTATGAGCAGATTAACCTCATACCGCTGCATGGAACTGAGCCTGGCCATGCGCTGCATCCATGGAAAACCCTGCTGCTGGCCCTCATCCTCGCCGCGAAAGGCGTCCAGGTTGGCCAGGATGTCTTCCTGGGTGGCGTTCAAGTAGGAAATAACCTGGGGAAACTCCTGGTAGGTTTCCCGCAAGGAATCAATAAGGTGGCCCACGGCAAAGAGCCCGATCTGGCTCTCCAGTTGTTTGATCTTTTCCCGAGCTTCCTTTTCGGCGTTTTGTACCCGGCGCAGGACCTCGGCTACCTTAAACTGCACCTCGCTGGCATGCTGCTCATATCTTTCCCGCTCTTCCTGACCTAGTTCCTCGTAGTCTTCCTGACTTATTGGCTTGCCCTCTCGCAAGGGAATGGTGGCAAAGCCGGTGCTGGTACGCTTGAGCTGGATATCCTTTTGGGCAGCAAATTGATTGATGTCCTCAAAATAGGCGCTGTTCCTTTCCTGGAACTCCTTGACAATAAGGTTTTTCTGGTTTTCGTAATCGTCCCCGGCAAAGGCCCTGGGGATCTCGACTTTCAACTCCTCCACCAGTTCCTGCATATCCTGCCGCAGCCTTTTCCCCCAACCGGCGGGCAGGGACATGGCCTTCGGCTCATTGGGTTTGCGGAAGTTATAGATATAGCACCAGTCGCTGGCCTGGGGCTGCTGCCTGGCCAGTTCCCGCACTACTTCCTGGGCGTAGCTCAGTTTGCCGGTACCAGTGATACCGGTCATAAAGATATTGTAACCCTGTTTGTTTACCTGCAGACCGAATTCCAGCGCCCTGGCCCCCCGTTCCTGGCCCAGAATTCCCTGTAACGGAGGGAGTTCCTTGGTAGTGTCGAAGTTAAGGCTGGAAAGGTCACAGGTGGCCCGCAACTGGGCTACAGGTATTCCCGCCGATCTCGCCATTTGCCTCCTCCTGTTCTTTGGCTCACCGAAGTTAAGAACATGCTTTGGACTATTCGGCGAAACGGCCGGAAACCCTTCTGTCCGGCCAAGATTCTTTTTATCGCGTTACCGCCGCAATGGTCCCGCCGCCCACCAGCACTTCGCCCTGGTAATAAACCACAGCCTGGCCGGGAGTGATGGCCCACTGGGGCGCGGTAAAGGTCACCCGCACCCGGTTTTCCGCTAGCGGCAAGAGCCGCGCCGGTGCCGGCCGGGCGCGGTAGCGAACCTGGGCCTGGACATGGATCTCCTCTTCCAGCCGGGAAAAGGGGATGAAGTTGTTGTCTGTAGCCTCGAGTTCCCGCCGGTATACTTCGTCAGCCGGCCCCACCACCAGGGTATTGCTTTCGGGCCGGAGTTCGATCACGTAGAGCGGCCGGCCAAAAGCCACCCCCAGACCCCGTCTCTGCCCTACGGTATAGTAGGCCAGCCCCCGGTGGGTGCCGAGAACCTGCCCGCGGGAGTCTACGATGGGACCGGGCTTTATCCGGTCCGGGACTCTGGCGGCCAGGAAGTCGCGGTAACTGCCCCGGGTGACAAAACATATTTCCTGGCTCTCGGGCTTCGTGGCCACCCTGAGCCCCCGCCGGGCCGCCATCTCCCGCACTTCCTGTTTACAATAGGAACCGAGGGGAGTAAGGGTCCGGGCCAGTTGCGCCTGGGTAAAGGTATAGAGAACATAGGTCTGGTCTTTGTCCCTGTCTACCGCGCGTCTCACCAGATAGCGGCCCACGACGGCGTCGAACTCCAGGCGGGCATAGTGCCCGGTGGCCAGGTAGTCGAACCCCAACTGCACGGCGCGCCCGAGCAGGGCCTCGAACTTGATGGCCCGGTTGCAGGCAATGCAGGGATTGGGCGTGCGGCCAGAGAGGTATTCGGCGATAAAGTAGTCAATGACCTCTCGGGCGAAGATCTGGCGAAAGTTCAGAACATAGTATGGAATACCAAGGATCTGGGCCACCCGCCGCGCATCTTCTACCGCAGCCAGGGAGCAGCACCCGGTCGCGGCTGGCGGCAACGGGGCCTCCTCCGGCCAGATCTGTAAAGTCGCCCCAGTAACCTCATACCCCTGCTCGGATAACAAAGCGGCGGTGACCGAACTGTCCACCCCGCCGCTCATGGCTACCAGTACTTTTTTGGGCGCCAAGAAAAATGTTCACCTCGGCTTATTTCCCGCGGCCTGAGGCAGCGTAAAGGGGCGACATCCGCCGCAGGCGATCAACAATGGGCGGCAGAACCTCTAGGACGTAATCAACGTCCTCTTCCGTATTCTGCCGGCCCAGGGTCATCCGCAGGGAGCCGTGGGCCACCTCTACCGGGATGCCCATGGCCAGGAGGACATGGGACGGGTCCAGGGAGCCGGAAGTGCAGGCCGAACCGCTGGAAGCAGCCACTCCCTGCATGTCCAGCAGCAGAAGCATAGACTCGCCCTCCACGTACTTCACGCAAAAGCTGGCATTATTGCCTACCCGGTGCTGCCGGCTGCCGGTGATGACTATATCGTCAATGCGCGCGACAATGCCGTCCAGCAAGCGGTCGCGCATGGCCGTCAACCTGGTTACCTCCGCTTCCATTTCGGGAACTATCAGTTCCGCCGCCCGGCCGAAACCGACAATCCCCGGTAGGTTTTCCGTGCCGGGCCGCCGCTTCCGTTCCTGGCCCCCGCCGTAGAACATGGGTTCCAGCCGCACCCCCCGCCGTATATACAGGGCCCCCACCCCCTTGGGCCCGTAAATCTTATGGGAGGAGACGGCGACCAGGTCAGCCTGCATCTCATTCACGTTTACCGGCAGCTTGCCCAGGCTCTGGACAGCATCGGTATGGAAAATAATGCCTCTCTCCCGGGCCAAGCGGCCGATCTCAGCTACCGGCTGGACCGTCCCTACTTCATTGTTGACATGCATGACGCTGATGAGGATGGTTTCCGGCCGTATAGCCCCGGCCACATCCTCTACCCGCACCAGCCCCTCGCCGGTAACAGGAAGATAGGTAACCTGAAAGCCCTGTTTCTCCAGGTACTTGGCGCTGTCCAGGGCGGCATGGTGCTCAATGCTGCTGATGATTATGTGCCGGCCCTTCCTGGCGTAAGCCCTGGCCGTCCCGGTGATGGCCAGGTTATCGGCTTCCGTGCCGCCGCTGGTAAAGACGATTTCGTCAGAGCTGGCCCCGATGGCGGCGGCGATTTTTTCCCGGCTGTCCTCCAGGGCCTTTTTCCCCTCCTGGCCGAAGGAATGAATGCTGGAGGGATTTCCGTATGCGTCCTTGAGAAAAGGAAGCATGGCTTCAAGCACTTCCGGCCGCACCGGGGTGGTAGCACTGTGATCGAGGTAAACGCGACGCAAATCTGCTCACCTTCTGTAGAGTTTAGATATAGTACATGTAGTATTCACTGCTTTGCTTCAACTGCCGGGCCTGGGCGCACAGATCCTCCAGGTTGATCGAATCCAGCACCTCGTTGATGCTGTCCCTGACTCTTTCCCAGATGGTGCGGGTAATGCATGTCTGGGCCCGCTCACATTCCGGTGGTTCTTCCTCGTTAACGCATTCCATGGGAGCAATAGGGCCTTCCAAGACCCGGATAATATCCCCGACACTTATTTCCGCCGGTTCCCGGGCCAGGACGTAGCCACCCTGCGAGCCCCGCACGCTGCGGACCAGGCCGGCTTTTCGCAGGCTGGAAACCAATTGCTCCAAATAGTGCTCAGAGATGTCCTGACGTTCGGCAATACCCCGCAGGGATACCGGCCCTTCTCCGTGGTGCTGGGCCAGATCAAGCATGGCCCGCAGGCCGTATTCACCCCTGGTAGACAGCTTCACCCTGCCACCCCCTTAAAAACCGAGTAACCTTATTTCTTTAATACCATAGCAAATCCCTCGGATATTGTCAAGTAAAACCTAGGCTAATTTTTCTTTTGTTGGCGCAGGTTATTCAGGCGGTGGGCAAATTCCCTTTCCTCGCCGCTGGAAGAGGGGCGGTAATAGACGGTCCCCTGGAGGGGGGCCGGCAGGTACTGCTGCGCGACAAAATGCCCGGGGAAGTTATGCGGGTATTTATAGTCCCGGCCGTGCCCCAGTTCCCCGGCCCCCCGGTAACTGGCGTCCCGCAGGTGGAGCGGCACGGTGCCTATCTCCCTGCGCTCGAGGTCGGCTGCGGCCGCGTCAATGGCCTGGATGACCGCATTGCTCTTAGGCGCGCAGGCCAGGTAGATCGCTCCCTCGGTCAGAGCCAGGCGGGCCTCGGGTAAACCTACATAGTCCACAGCCTGGGCCACCGCCGTGGCCACCAGCAGGGCCCGGGGATCGGCCAGGCCTATATCCTCCGAGGCCAGGATTACCATCCTCCTGGCGATAAAGCGGGGATCCTCGCCGGCCGCCAGCATCCTGGCCAACCAGTGAACAGCGGCATCCGGGTCCGAACCGCGAAGGGACTTAATGAAGGCCGAAATAACGTCATAGTGCTGGTCTCCGGCCTTGTCATAGACAATAGCCTTGCGCTGGAGGGAATCGGCAATCACCGGCAGGGTCAGGTGGCGGCACCCGTCCTCAGCCGCGGGAGTAGTGAGGACGGCCACATCCAGCGAGTTCAAGGCCACGCGGGCATCGCCGCTGGCCTGAACGGCCAGGTAATCAAGGGCCTCGGGGTCAATCCGGACCTGGAACTGGCCCAGCCCCCGGTCCGGGTCATCCAGGGCCCGCCGCAAGATAACCTTGATCTCTTCCGGGCGAAGAGGTTCGAGGCGGAGGACAGTGGAACGAGACAGCAGAGCCCGGTTTACTTCAAAGTAAGGGTTCTCGGTGGTGGCTCCGATCAGGGTAATGGTACCATCCTCCACCGCCGGTAGCAGCGCGTCCTGCTGTCCCTTGTTAAAACGGTGGATTTCGTCCACAAAAACAATAGTGCGTTGCCCGTACTGGCCCAGCCTCTCTCTGGCCGCCTGAATCAGCTCTCGCACCTGGCTCACGCCGGCGTCAACGGCACTCAGGCGAAGAAAGGCCGCCTTGGTGGTCTCGGCGATCACAGCCGCCAGACTGCTTTTTCCACTTCCCGGCGGACCGTAGAGGATTACCGACATCAGCCGGTCGGCCTCTATGGCCCGACGAAACGGTTTCCCCGCGGCCAGGAGGTCAGCCTGGCCGACAAATTCCTCCAGGGAACGCGGCCGCATCCGCCAGGCCAGGGGTCCTTCTTTTTCGAGTAATCTCTGCCGCCTCTGTTCAAAGAGATCCTTCATAAACAAAAAGAGGGCACGGCAACTGGCCGCTACCCCTCGTCACCACCCGTACCGGCAGCCCGGCCCTGAAAAACTACCCCGGGGAGGCCGCCCGCAAAACTTCGCCCGGCTTTGTCGGGCTAAGCCGAGGCCACCAGCAAATTATCAATCCGCCGGCTTATTTCTTCGGCCACCTGGTAACCTGTCAGGCGATAGACAGGACGCCCCTGCTGGAAAAATAATAAGGTTGGCACCGAGCGCACGCTATACCGTTCCACCAGGGCGCCAGCTTCGTCCACGTCCAGCGAAACCACCTTGACCCTACCGTTATACGCCCGGGCCACTTCCACCAGGGCCGGCATCATTTCTTTGCACGGACCGCACCAACTAGCGCAAAAATCTACCAGTACCAGACCCTTTGCCGCTAAAACCTCGCTGGTAAAAGTTTCAGGACTAACGTAAGGAAAGGAAGAAGCCACTATTTGCACCTCTTTTACCGGCACCCGCCCTGAAATTCGGAGGTGGGAAGTGGGAGGTGGGATTGGCGCCCACCGTTTTTGTTCCTCCGCTGGTGGCGCCGTCAGCCGCCGGGGTACCGGCACCGGCGCAACCGGGCGGCGTGTTGCCGTTCGGTCTGGCCTTAAGGCTCATGCCCGTAAGGCTACTTGATGAACCGGCGCAATACATCCACCAGTTCTTCGATCTTTTCTTCCACCTCGTTGCCACTCTCTATGGCATGTCGAACACAACCGCGGGTGTGGTGCTCAAGGACGACTAGGCCGACGCTGTTTAGGGCGGCCCTGGCGGCCGCTATTTGCACCAACAGGTCAACACAATACTTTTCCTCCTCCACCATCCTTTGCAGACCCTTAACCTGGCCCTCGATCTTGCGTAGCCGGTGCAAGAGATCATCCTTTGAGCTGGCATAGGAAGCAGGCACTTTAACCTCCGATGTTTCTAATCTAACTGGTAAGCACACAAAGTACCCCGCAGATGCCGTGGAAGCCCCCAAGCTTGAACCCGCTCTCACGCGAGTGGGACCCTCCTGATTGCTTTATGCTTCCCCTACCGGGGCCTGCAAGCCACATCCAGAGCCCAGGTCCCTGTTCTTGGTGTTGGCTCAATTGTGCTAACCCCCACGCACACTGCAGGGTACACTCTTATTACAACGCTGATGTTAGCACAAAGATAAGACTTTTGCAAGCCCCGTTTCCGGTCCGCGCCACCCGGTGGGGGCGGCCACAGGGGGCCGCCCCCACCCGGTTTTTATGGTCCGTAGTGGCAACCCCCCGTGGTTGCCCCGTTTCGTTGGGCGGCCACTGGGCTACGCTTTCGGGGAGCCGGCTTCGGCCGTCGCCTTCCCCCCGGATGCGGGGACAGCCACCTTTATCCCCAGTTCGCGCAATTGGCGCTCGGAGACGTCTCCCGGGGCTCCGGTCAGGAGGCAGGTAGCGCTTTGGGTCTTGGGAAAGGCGATAACCTCCCTGATGCTCGGCTGCCCGGTCATGAGCATTACCAGTCGGTCCAACCCCAGGGCCAGGCCGCCATGTGGCGGAGCGCCGTGCTCCAAGGCTTCGAGGAGAAAACCGAACCTATCCCGGGCTTCCGGGGGCTCAATCTGAAGCAGGCGGAAGACGCGCTCCTGCAAATCCCGCCGGTGAATTCGGATGCTGCCGCCGCCCAACTCTACCCCATTGAGGATCACGTCATAGGCCAGGGAACGAACCCTCTCTGGATGGGATTCCAGCCAGGGGACGTCGTCCTCCCGGGGAGCGGTGAAGGGATGGTGCACGGCTTCCCAGCGGCCTTCCTCCCGGTTATACTCCAGCAGGGGAAAATCCACCACCCAGAGCAGGCTCCACTGGTCCGGCGATATGAGCCCCAGGCTGGCGCCCAGTTCCAGCCGCAAGTTGCCGAGAACTTCAGCGCTCAACCTGGCTTCGTCGGCCACGAGGAGGAGGAGGTCTCCGGCCGTAGCGTCCAGGGTTTCCAGCAACTGACGCAGGATTTCCGGGCGCAAAAACTTGGTCACGGGCGAGTGAACCCCTTCAGGGGTAACTGTCATCCAGACCAGTCCCCTGGCCCCGTACCTTTTCGCTGCGTCCACCAGCCCGTCTATCTCCCGGCGGGAGAAACCGGCTCCTCCAGGCACGCGCATGGCTCGCACCCTGCCGCCGCTGGCCAGCACCTGGGCAAAGACCTGAAAATCCGTCCCGGCCACCACGGCCGATACATCCTCGAGTTCCAGGCCAAAACGCGTATCGGGCCGGTCGGTGCCGAACCTGTCCATGGCTTCCTGATAGGTAAGGCGCGGGAAGGGGGTATCCGGCCTTACACCGATGATTTCTTGGAAAAGGTGTGCCAGGAGCTGCTCCACTACCTCCATGATCTCGTCCTGGCTGACAAAGGACATTTCCATGTCAAGTTGGGTAAACTCCGGCTGCCTGTCGGCCCGCAGGTCTTCGTCACGAAAACACCGGGCAATCTGGTAGTATTTCTCCATCCCGGCCACCATCAAGATTTGTTTAAAAAGCTGGGGTGACTGGGGCAAGGCGTAAAACTGGCCGGTATGGAGCCGGCTGGGAACGAGGAAATCTCTGGCGCCCTCCGGAGTGCTGCGCGTCAGCATAGGGGTTTCTATTTCCCAAAAGCCGCGGGAATCCAGGAAATCGCGAATTAGCTTATTTACCCGCGAACGAGTCTGGAGAAGAAGCTGCATCTTGGGGCGGCGCAGATCCAGGTAGCGATAGCGCAGGCGCAGGGATTCGTCCACTTCCTTTTCCTCACTTACCGAAATGGGAGGGGTGGCGGCTGTATTCAGTACCTGCAGGGCCCGAGCGTACACCTCCACCTCCCCGGTCGGCAAATCCGGATTCACCGTTCCTTCCGGCCGGGGCCTGACTGTCCCAACCACCGCCAGAACATATTCCGGTTTGACCTTTCCGGCCTGGCGAAAGCATTCCTGGCTCACTTCCGGGCTGAAGACGACCTGGACCAGGCCGCTACGGTCACGCAGGTCAATAAATATCAGCCCGCCGTGATCCCGGATCCGGTTGACCCAACCCATCAAGGTCACTTCCTGACCAATGTGCTCCAGCCGCAGTTCGCCGTCACCGAGGCTGCGCTGCCACCCGTGCAGAAGATCTCCCGTGCTAACGATACTTTCCACAGACGTCCTGGTTCAAAAAAGCTCATAATCCATAACAAGTGCTATGGATTGCGCAGCCGGCCTCCCCATGACCAGGTTCTCGCTCCTTTCGAATTTTGTTTTGCCCACTCCTGGGAGTGAGCATTGCGACAGGGAGACCTCGGCCCCGGGACCACCCACCTGCGGTGGGTACCCGACCCGGACGGGAGAACAGCGATTGACAGGCGCAAAACACGGACTTACGGGGATGCCACAGGGCACACATCTTGCGTTGACTGTCAACCGGAAGCCTTACGGCTTCGCCTCCTCGCGATCTGTTAGATGCGGCCTACCGGGTTGTCCGGTCCCGGCTAACGGGGTCACCTACTCGATAAAGCCAGCTCTTTCAAGTCGTGCCAGACGGAGTAAAACGATTCCTGCTTAAAACGAGTTAATCCGTTGTGGACAAGAATCTTCTCGTCCAGCCGCCTGAAAAGCCGTTTTACCTTTCGGGTCATCCCTTTTCCTTCCCCAGGCAAAGTTTTGACCTTCTGGCTCAGCTCCTCTTTGATCTTCTCGACGTTCTGTTTCAGTTCTTCGGTAATTCTCTCCTTGAAACCTGTCGCCCGCCGGGCGATCACCAAAGCAGCCGCCTGGTGCACTACGACGCCGTAACGCTCCATGTACTTCCAGTAACCGGCTGTAGAAGTGTGCGCCGGCCAGACCGACTTGACGCTTACCCCCTCCTTGAAGGCTTTCCGCATGACGGCATCAATTACTTTCCGGTACGGAAAGTTGGCCGCCATCCGGTTGAACCTCTTATTCGTGTCCAGACGGTCTTTGCCGAAATCCAGGTTCTCTACCGCCATGGGTTTGCCTAAAACTTTGGTTATATCCACCACCACTTGGGCCAACACCCCGATAAGGTAAGTACGCCTGTACCCCCGGCTGTAGGCCAGTTCGGGTATCTTGATATACAGAAACCCGTTCGGTTGCATTATCACCTGAAATTCTCCGGCAAACTTGTGTAATGCTCTCGGGTAAGGTATATCAAACCCTTCCGGCCAGGGCTCCGGTTGGCCGAAGTAACCTATGTTGGCCAAGGCCACTCCGTCCGGGTTGGTGTCCATCCCTAGATAACCCAGGTTAGAATTGGTAATAAGCCGCGGGGTCTCCACAGCAAAGGTGATGTGCGCCCGGTAGCGACCGTCCTGGCCCCTGATTAGTTCTACGGTGTAGGGAACTCCACCCAGAAGCAGTTCCCATACCTTCAGCCGGTGCTTCTCCGGCAGCCAGAGTTTAGCCGTAACGCGGGGCGCGTGTTTGGTGTGCTGCACTCCTTTGGCGTCAATCTTGCCGGGTTTGGCCAGGTGAGATATGGCCGCGCTCAGGGTGAATTCTCCGTCCTGATGAACCAGCTTGAGGTTCGGGTTGCCGCCCTTGGTTTCGTCTCCTCGGGCATACAGCCGGTTCTGCCGGGCGTTACGCCATTCTTCCCGAGTGCTTTGGCCCTTGCACACCCGCCTCCAGAGGCTTTTTCCCCCGAATACCACCTTCGGAATGGTGCCGTTTTCCTGGTGCGCCTGGAGTTCGGCTAGCTTGGCAGACAACTTTCTTGCCCGGGCCCGCCGGCCGTGGATTACCCGCTTGGCTTTCTCGATCTTGCCCGGGTCGTCGCCAGCCTTCGCTTTGTCCAGGTCCTTCTCCGCCCGGTCCAGCTTCTTCTTGGCCCGGCCCAGTTTCTTTTGGGTCTCCTCAATTTCCAAAGCCAGCAGCTCTTGCTGGGACCCGATAATTTCTTTGGCCTTGAGGATGGCATCGTCCACGTAACGGGAGTTGAGGCCGAAAAGTTCTTGGCCTTCCTTCTTGAGCTCTTCCCGGGCTTTGCCTTCTAAAAGCCGGTTGAAGGCCCAGCGGACACAGGCGGAAAATAGGCGCATCTCTGTGACCAAGGGATCTTCATTACCCCGGTGCCATTCCGGGAAGCGGAATGCAGGGTAATCCTTTGGGAACCATTCACCCTGGACAGTGTATATTATGCCGCCGTTAGGACCGGCTGCTTTCTTTTTGTTCTTCTTTCCCTTCTTCACCCGTCTGAACCTCCGCGATCAGTTCCCGAAAACCTTCCCTGACTTTCCTGCCGCCTCTGGCCCCGTACAGCCGGGGCATACAGGACTACTGTCTCCTGCCCGTCGGCCAAGACTTGGCCTGACCCTAAAAGCCGGTTGAGGTCGTCCATAGAGTACCGGCGCTGACCTCCGGGCAAGCGGACTGGCTTGATTAAACCTTGTTTCTCCCAATTGCGTAGGCTGTTGGGGTGAACGCCCAGTCTCTTTGCGGCTTTGCTGATGGTTAATAGTTCCATGGTTCAAGCTTAGTATGTTTGTTACTTTTTGTCAAGCCCTATTAGTGTATCAGTAGCTGCTGCGCACCTCCCCTACTTGTTCTCAACCTGTTTATCCGGTAGGAATTGCTGCAGGTATCCGATCAGTTCGTCCCGGTTTACTCGGTCCTGAATGCCGTGCTGTAAATCCCGCACGGTCACCCAGCCGCCGGCGATCTCTTCCGGCCCCAGGATAACTGCCAGCCTGGCGCCCAACCTGTCGGCATATTTCATCTGCGCCTTCAAGCTGCGGGACAGGAAATCCTTGTCAGCATTCAGGCCGGCCCGGCGCAGCGCGCATAATACCTCCCAGGCGGCAGCCCTGGCCTCCGGAGCCGCCACCGCGACAAATACCAGTGGCCCACGGCTGGGGGCCGGGGTGAGACCCTGCTGTTTCATCGCCAGGAGGGTTCTCTCCAGGCCCACGGCAAAGCCGACCGCCGGCGTAGGCGGGCCGCCACAGACCTCCACCAGCTTATCATAACGGCCCCCGCCGCCGATGGATCCGCCTGCCTCTCCTGGAAGCATGATTTCAAAGGCGGTGCTGGTATAGTAGTCCAGGCCCCGCACCAGAAAAGGGTCCAGAACGTAGGCCATGCCACTGGCCCGCAGGTGGTTCTCCACGGCCCGCAGGTGCGCCGCGCATTTTGGGCACAGAAACGACGTTACTTTGGGGGCCCCAACGGACAGACTCTGACAAGCTTCATTCTTACAGTCCAGGATTCGCAGTGGGTTCCGCTCATAGCGGCTCCGGCAGGTTTCACAGAGCTCGCCTACCCGCGGAGTCAGGTATTGCACGAGTTCTTGCCGGTACCCGGGGCGGCAGTCGGCACAGCCCACGCTGTTGAGGTGCAACTCCAGACCAGTCAGGCCGAGGGATTGAAAAAAATCTCCAGCCAGGGTGATGACCTCGGCGTCAAGATCGGCTGCCTCGCTGCCAAAGGCTTCCACACCAAACTGGTGGAACTGGCGCAGACGACCGCTCTGGGGGCGGCCGTAGCGGAACATCGGCCCGATATAGTACAGCTTGATCGGCTGGGGCTGGGAATAGAGGCGCGCCTGCAGGTAGGCCCGGACAACCCCGGCCGTGCCTTCGGGCCGCAGCGTGAGGCTCCGCTGGCTGCGGTCGAGAAAGGTGTACATTTCCTTTTCGACAATATCGGTGGCGTCCCCCACCCCCCGCTCAAAAAGCTCGGTATGCTCAAAAGCCGGAGTCCGTATTTCCTCATAACCGTAGCGGGCGCAAAGGCTCCGAGCCACAGCCTCCATCCACTGCCAACGCCTGGCTTCCTCAGGTAAGATGTCGGTCGTACCCCGGGGACTGCTGGTAAGCAATGTCTATCCTCCTACAGCAAAAAGGGATTGGTAGCCCTTTCTACGCCGATGGTAGATTCGGGACCGTGGCCGGGATACACCCGGGTAGAATCGTCCAGTGGCAGCAGCTTGTCCCGAATGGAGGCGATCAAGCTGCTGAAGGAGCCGCCGGGAAAGTCAGTGCGGCCAACTGAGCCGGCAAAAAGGGTATCACCGGTAAAAACGAACCCTTCGCCCTTCAAGCACATACCCCCGGGGGTATGTCCAGGGGTATGCAAAACCTCCAGGGTGACCTCCGCGCCGATGTTTATTATGTCCCCTTCCTCCAGCAACCTGTCAGCCTCAGGCCCGGCCTTATCCTGGCCCAGGTAAAGGAGCAGGCTCTTGCGGGTATCGGTGAGATACGCCGCGTCCTCGGCATGAATCAACAGGGGAGCGCCGGTGGCTTCCTTGATGGCCGCGTCGGCGGCAATGTGGTCGGCATGGCCGTGGGTGTTTATGATATACTCCACCTGCGCCTTATGTTTTTCTACGGCCGCCAGAATCCGCCCCGGCTCACCGCCGGGATCTATTACCGCGGCCCGACCGGTCACCTGGCAGATAACCAGGTAACAATTGGCGGCCGCCGGCCCCACCTCCAAAACTTCCAACTGCACCGTAAATCCCTCCATTCCCCTTCTTTCTGACGTCTCCGCCACCTAAAACTCCTTACGGCTGTCGAGCAACAGGGTCACCGGGCCGTCATTGTGGATTTCTACCTGCATCATCGCCTGGAACTGGCCGGTGGCTGTTTTTATCCCCTGAGCGGCCAGGCAGGTGAC
Organism: Clostridia bacterium; assembly: GCA_004347685.1. Taxonomy (GTDB): domain Bacteria; phylum Bacillota; class DSM-521; order Neomoorellales; family SLTJ01; genus SLTJ01. The sequence goes on along the minus strand of SLTJ01000046.1, from coordinate 21,363 downwards.
AAACAACTGGTATAAGACCCTGGCCGGCTCGGGCGCGGCAGCCCGGATGAAACTCGGCCGGCGGCCGTGGCGGCAGTCACCATAAAGGGTAAACTGGGATACCACCAGGGCCTCACCGCCGGTTTCAGCCAAAGAAAGATTCATTCTCCCCTGATGGTCAGGGAAAACGCGCAGGCTGGCTATCTTGGCCGCCAGGTATTCGGCATCCCCGGCGGCATCATCTTCTCCCACTCCCAGAAGGATAACCAGCCCTGGCCCAATGGCGGCCACTACTTCACCGCCAATTCTTACCCCGCCATAGGTAACCCTTTGAACAACGGCACGCACGCCCATACCCCTTAGCATCAATTTAGAGTTTGGTCCTCACGAAGGCGTTACCCGGCGTACCTCCAGAACATCCCGCACCCGCCGAACCTTGTCCATAACGTACTGCAGGTGCTCTAGATTCCGTATTTCCACCTTGAGATCCACTGTAGCCATGCTATTCCTGGTCGCCCGGGCATTGACGGCATTGATGATGGTCTTGGTATCGGCTATGGCGGTCATGATATCGGCAGCCAGGCGGGGGCGGTCGGTGGCCACAGCTTCAATCTGCACCTGGTAAATGCTTTCCGGGGTAGTATCCCAGTGGACCTCAATCAACCGGTCCCGGTCCCCATTCCGGTGGTGCAGAATGTTGGTGCAGTCCGTACGGTGTACGGAGACGCCGCGGCCTCTGGTAATATAGCCGATGATGGGGTCACCGGGCAAAGGGTTACAGCACTTGGAAAGATGCACCATCGCGTTGTCAATATCGTCCACAATCACCCCTAACGATGGCTTTGACTTCTGGCTCCAGGGTCTAACTGGCGGCGGAGTCAGGTCGGCAGCCCGCTTGCCCCCTGCCAGTTTGTTTATCACCTGGGCCACCGTCACCGCACCGTCGCCCAGGGCCGCCAGGAGATCGTCCACGGAAAAGATATTGAATTTTCCGGCTGCATCTTCCAGGCGCTCGGGCTTGAGGGCCTCGGCCGGCAAGCCCTGCTTGTGGGCTTCCTTTTCCAGCAAGTCCCGACCCCTGGCGATATTCTCTTCCCGCTGCTCTTTCTTAAACCACTGGCGGATACGGTTTTTTGCCTGGGAGGTCTGGACTATGCTCAGCCAGTCCCGGCTGGGGCCGCTGCCTTTAGTGGTAATAATCTCGACAATATCGCCGGTCTGCAGTTTGTAGTCCAGCGGCACCAGCTTGCGATTCACCTTGGCCCCGGTGCACTGGTGGCCAACGGCGGTGTGTACTTTATAGGCAAAGTCCAGCGGCACCGAGCCGGACGGCAGTTCAACCACATCTCCTTTGGGAGTAAAAACATAGACGCGGTCGGAAAAGAGGTCTATGCGCAGGGATTCCATGAATTCCCTCGGGTCAAGCATATCCCGCTGCCAGTCCAGCAACTGCCGTAGCCAGGAAAGCTTGGCTTCAAAATCCTTGTCGCCGCTGCCTGTCCCCTCCTTATACCGCCAGTGGGCAGCTATACCGTACTCAGCCGTACGGTGCATCTCCCAGGTGCGAATTTGGATCTCAAAGGGTTGTCCCCCGGCCCCGACCACGGTGGTGTGCAGTGACTGGTACATGTTGGGCTTGGGCATGGCAATATAGTCTTTAAATCGCCCCGGAATGGGTCGCCACAGGGTATGAATAACTCCCAGGGCGGCGTAGCAATCCCGTATGCTGTCAACGACCACCCGAACCGCTATCAGGTCGTAAATCTCATCCAACTCCCGGCCCTTCTTGGCCATCTTGTTGTAGATGCTGTAGAGATGCTTCGGCCGGCCCTGGATGCTGGCCACAATGTCTACTTCGGCCAGTTTCTGATCTAGGACAGTCATTACCTCCTGCAAATACGTTTCCTGCTGCTGTCTCCTCACCGCAATCCGCTGCACCAGGTCGTAATATCTTTCCGGCTCCAGGTAACGGAGGGATAGATCCTCGAGTTCCATCTTCAAGCGAAATATTCCCAGCCGGTGCGCCAGGGGGGCAAAGATCTCGATGGTTTCCTTGGCTATCTCCACCTGCTTTTCAGCCGACTGGTAATCGAGGGTGCGCATATTATGCAACCTGTCCGCCAGCTTGATAATTATTACCCGGATGTCTTTCGCCATGGCCAGGAAGATCTTCCGCAGGTTTTCCACCTGCTGCTCTTCCTTGGTTCTGCTCTCGGTATATCCGATCCGGCTCAGCTTGGTTACTCCATCCACCAGCAGGGCAATTTCGTCGCCGAACTCCCCGCGAATCTCGTCAAGAGTAACGGCTGTATCTTCAACCACGTCGTGCAGGAGGCTGGCTACAAGTGTTGCGGTGTCAAGCTGCCACTGGGCCAGGATGTAGCTCACTTCCAGAGGATGGTTGATGTAGGCGTCCCCGGAAAGGCGAAACTGCCCGTGGTGGGCCTCAGAGGCAAAGTCGTACGCCCTTTCCAGGCAGCCGGCATCTACCTCGGGATAGTAGGATCGTACTTGATCTACGAGTTCGGGGAAGGTCATATGCTTCACCACCCTTCTGGTTAGCCCTATTATACTACAATTCCATGTGGCAGGTTAAGCTCCCCCTGCCATTTTTGCAACCAGTGCCACTCTCTCTGGGCCTCGTTATGACGCCAGGAGGAGGCTAGGTCAACCCTCTCCCGCCGGCCGGTGAGCCGGTACCGGCCGGCAACGAGGGCTATCAGCCCCACCTCTTCCAGGACGGCAGATATTGCTCTCCAGGTGTAAGGCATCTGCCCGGAGATCATCTTATCCCCATCCGGCCTCTGGATAAGCGCCAGATAGAACCTGCGAATGGCGTCCCGGTCTGGGCACATTTTTTCCAAGACCTCCCAATTATGTCGCAGACTGGCCTGGGAGTCCGGAAAGTAAACGCTGGCCGTTTCCCCGGCCAGGGCCGCCACCTGCCGGATAAACTCCGCATGGCTAAAGGGGCTGGCCAGGAAGACCACCTGTCTGGCCTTCAGGCCGTCAAGTTCTTCGGCCAGCGACGCCGGGGACGCTATCGTTTGCCAGACCCCCTGGTTGAACTGCCGGACAATCTTATCTTGATAAGTATACCAGAGGGGCCGGTTAAGTTCCAGCACCCGGGTGGCGATATCCGGGCCAGAGGCCTGTAACCCGGCCACTACCTTTCTGGTCTGCTTCAGGCTCCCGGTAATAACCAGGGTCGGCCCTGACGAGACGATATCGGCTAGCGGCGGGGATTGGCCGGTCACCAGGTCGAGTTTGCCGTCAGCTCTCTCATAGCCCATTACCCTGACCGGCCAACGTGAGGCCCGGGCTGAGGCGGCAGGCATCAGGTGCGGTTCCGGCGCCACCACTGTCGGCCCTCCCTGCCCCAGGAGGCGATCAAGCATGGCCAGGCCGAAGTCTTCCTCCCCCATCCCGTCAACATAGGTGACGGCGGCTGGCCGGCCGCCGAGATGGTGCTCCCAGAAAGAGGGGGTGGCAATGAGAAGCCCGCCGTCGCGGGCAAACCTGTCGAGTATCAGGAGGGACTGCCGGTGGCTCCTGGAGCCGTCACCCACCAGGCAGGGGAGCCGCGCCCGGTATTGCTGATAGCGTTGCCAGACCTGCCGGCGCGAAGGGCAAAGCAGCACCGCCCGGCCGTCTCTGGCTATTGCCTGCTGCAGGAACTTTCCCCTGATTGCAGCCGCGGCCGCGCCATGTAATCCCAGAACAACCTGATTCCCAGCCAGGGCCGCCAGGACGTCGGCAGCCGAAAAGCCGATGCTTTCGTCCAGGTTATCCCCCGCCAGGGAGGTAACTACGTTTATGTCCAGGAGGCGGAGTTGCAGGCTATCCTGGCCGTCCCAGTGGTCATGCTGGAGGGAGGCGGCCACATCTACCGTCATCCCGGGGTTAAGGCCGGCGGCCATCTCTCCCAGACTAAAACCAATGGCCGACAGCGGCTGCCCTTCTGATTGCAGGGTCAACTTCAGGTGCTCGCCCTCACTGCCAACCCTTCTTACCCTGGCCACCGGCAGGTTGCGCAGGACAAATACCGGCTCGGGATTGCCTTCACCAAAGGGCTGCAGACTATCTATCTCGTTAAGCAATTGCCAGTTCAATTGCGGCCACAACAACTCTGCCGCTACCGGTAGGGTTGGTAAGGCGGCTGAATCTGAGGGCCGGGCCTCGGCCCACCTGTTGAGGGCTGCTACCAGGGCCGGCAGGTGGTCACTGGCGACACTGAGCCCGCAGGCCATGGCATGTCCACCATAGCCCAGCAGCAACTCTTGATTATCGTGCAGAGCCTGGTACAGATCAACTCCCGGGAGGCTGCGGCCAGACCCGCGGCAGGTGCCATCTCTTTCCACCAGCAAAATGGCTGGGCGGGAATGGGCCCGGGCCAGGCGCCCGGCCACCAGCCCCACCACGCCCTCATGCCAGAGGGGGGAAGACAGGACGATAATCCGGTGCCCGCTGGCCACAGCCTCCTGGGCCCTCAGCTTGGCTTCTTGTAACATCCGGCCCTCTATCACCTGGCGTTGCCGGTTAAGCTGATCCAAACTCCCGGCAATCTCCCAGGCGGCCTGAACTGATTCAGCCAACAATAATTCCACTGCCTGGTCAGCATGCTGCAGACGGCCGGCAGCGTTTAGCCGGGGCGCCAGTTGAAACAGCACCCTGGATACCGTCATCTCCTTTTCCTGCAAACCACTAACCTCAAAAAGGGCCTTGAGGCCCACGCGGGAGGTGGCCGCGAGGGCGGGTAAACCGTGGCGCACCAGGATGCGGTTATCGCCGAGCAGAGGTACGGCATCGGCCAGGGTGGCCAGAGCGGCCAGTTCCAGATATTCTTCGGCCAGGGCCGGATTGTCCAGGGTCCAGGCCAGAGCGGTCACGAGCTTGTAGGCGACACCGGCGCCGGCCAGGAGGTAGGCCGGATCATAGACGGTGGCCCGGGCCTGGGGCAGCACTTCCGGCCGGCGATGGTGGTCGGTGATGATCAGGTCCATCCCAAGCTGCCGCGCGACCTCAGCCTCGGCCAGGGCGGTAAGGCCGCAATCTACGGTCACCACCAGGGAATAACCCTCCTCCCTGGCCCGGGATAGGGCTTCAGCGTGCAGGCCATACCCTTCGTCAAAGCGGTCAGGTATGTAGTAGCCGGCCTGTCCGCCCAGACGCCGGAGGAAGCCGGTCAGCATGGCCGTGCCTGTGACGCCGTCAACGTCATAGTCGCCGTAGACCAGGATTTTTTCCCCGGAAGCCAGGGCGCCAGCCACCCGCGCCACGGCCTCTTCTATCTCAGGCAGCTCCCATGGCGATTTCAGGTCCGCCAACCCGCATCCCAGCATCTGGCGAGCTGCTTCCGCGGACCTTATCCCCCGGGCCACCAGCACTTCGGCTGCGGCGGGGGATAGGCCTAGTTCCGTGGCCAGCCGGGCCACCGCACCGTAATCCGGTTCCTGGTATGTCCAGTCGCATCTTTTCACTATTTTCCGGCCTACCTAATCCCTATACTCTTTGACCGGCAGTAATGGCTGGGTATCCTCCCAGGACGCCTGCTTCAGCCGGTTCAATTCGCGGGCAAGATTGTCGTTTTCGACCAGCAGCAGCTTTAGCTGGCGCCTGAGCCGTAACCGGCGCCCCAGAGTGAGAATAAAAACTAAAAGCCCCCCGGCGATCAGAGACGCCAGGATAACGTAAGCCAGGGAAATTCCCGGAAAGTCCCAGCCAAGAAAATGAAGATCCACCGTACCGGCATTTTGGACGGCAAAAATGGCTACCAACAAGGCAAACACAAGGAAAAGCAACACCAGCATATCCGGCACCTCACCAGCTTTTACCTGTCATATTCTCCACCGGCTAAGTCATTCCTGCCGCGTTCGGCACATTCATCCCCTATTTCACAATAGGTACTGCACGGCTCCACGTGAATGAGAACCTGGCTGGCCGGGAAACGGGCTTCCACTTCCCTCTCAATGGCCTCGCATATCCGGTGTACTTCGTCCACGTGCAGGTTATGGGGAACAACCAGGTGCAGATCTACGTAGCGCACCGGCCCGGCCCGGCGGGTACGCAGGCGGTGGAATTCCACGTACTGCCCGGCGTGCTGCTGGATAATGTCCCTGATGGCCTGTTCTTCCCCTTCAGGCAGGCGGACGTCTACCAGTGGTGAAGCCGCCTCCCGCAACAACGTGATGCCGGCCTTAATGATCATGCCAGCTACCGCCAGGGCTATCAGGCTGTCAAGAAACAGGTAGCCGGTCAAATAGATGACGGCCAGGCCGACAACCACGCCCGCTGAGGTATAGACATCGGTCCGCAGGTGCATGGCGTCAGCCTCCAGAGCAATGGATTCTTCGTTCCGGGCCACCCGCAGCAAATAGCGCGACAAATACCAGTTCACCGCCGCGGACAGGCCCATTACCAGCATGCCTAAACCGAGGGCTTCCGGAGCCGGACCGAGGGCCAGGCTAGTCAAGGCATCGTAGATGATCCAGACCGCGGCCAGCAAGATCAGTCCGGCCTCAATGGACCCTGAGATATTCTCGATCTTGCCGTGGCCGTACTGGTGGATCTCATCGGCCGGCCGGCTGGCGGCCCGGATGGAGAAAAAGGCGATCAGGGCCGCGGCCAGATCCAGGCCAGAGTGCAGTGCCTCGGAAATAATGCTCACCGACCCGGCACTTGTCCCCGCCGCCAGTTTGCCCGCGACCAGGCAACTATTGCTGATAATGGACCAGCGGGCCGCGGTCTCACTCCGGCCCATAATAACCCTCCCTCCAGCTCGCAGGGTCAGCCCCCTGCCAAATCACCCATATATTATTCCAGAGCGCTACCTGGCGGTTACGGATGCGTCCCTCCAGGTAAGTGTTGCCGAACTCAGGCCGGGCTAAAATAAGCATGGTGCGAAGCGAGGTTTTTCAACAGCCTTCCGGTCTTAGGAGACGCCCGTAAGCTGCGGCCAATTCTCCGGCCATCCTGTCCGCGGCTATCTTCCGGGCCGATTGCTTGGCCCGCTGCCCCATTTCCAGCCTCAAGGCCTCGTTTTGCAGCAGTCCCGCCACCCTTGCGGCCAGGGCTTCGGCCTCCAGGCTGGTCAACCAGCCGTCTACGCCGTCACCTACCATATCCCCTACCCCAAAGGCCTTTACTGCCACCACCGGCAGACCTGCAGCCTGGGCCTCGCCGATAATTATCCCCTGGGTTTCGGTGACGGAAGTGTAGAGAAAGACATCACTGCCGGCATAATACTTAGCCAGCTCTGCTCGCGGCAGTTTCCGGCCCACCAGGGTTACCGCGGCGGCAACGCCTAGCCTGCGGGCCAGCCTGGCCAGACCCGCCGGGGACCCGATGCCGACCAGTACCAGGTGTACTTGCGGGTATAGCTGCCTGATACGCGCAAAGGTCCGCAGCAGAAACCCCAGGTTCTTTTCCCGGGAAAAGCGGGCTACAGAGAGAACGATCTTAGTCTCAGGTGCCAGCCGCAGGCCGGCCCGCAGCCACTTCGGCTCCGGGTCGGTAAACTCCTCCAGGTCAATGCCGGTAGGTATGGCCAGCACCGGCGTTTTAACGCCCTGGGCCTGGAGGCGGGCCTTGACGATGGGAGTAGGAGCCACCACCAGTTGGCAGGAGTTGCAGAAGGCCCTGGCCCAGCTCACGACTAGCGGACGGGTAACAAAAGAAGGGAGAGGAACGTAGTGAACGTACTGGTCATAAAGGGTATGGTAAGTAAACACTACCGGCAGCCCGAGCCGGCGTCCCCACCAGTTGCCGGCCTGCCCCAGTAAAAAGGGTGAGTGGCAGTGGATTATATCAACATTTAACTGGCGTAAGAAGCGGCCCAGACCGGGGGAAAAAGGCACAGCCAGGGAAAAGCCGGCCTTGGTGGGCGCTGGGAGCGAGAAGAAACGAAAGATACCCGGTTCGGTCTTCACTCCCGGGTACAAGGGAGCGAAAATAAATACCTGGTGCCCCAGCCGGGTCAATTCTTGGGTAAAAGTTTCCACCGAGCGCACCACACCGCTCAGATACGGGTAATAACTATCGGTAAACATGGCGATACGCATTGGGAGAGACCTCCATGCTAACCGGTCAGAAAAAAATAAGGCGCCACACCCAGAAATTTGCCACCAGTCCGGCCAGCAGCAAGGACATGGTGGCATACAGGTACCGCATTAACTGGCGCCTGGGGCTGGCCAGGAAGACCACGGACTCCGCCCCGGCTAGAGTTAGCAGGCCGGCGGTCGGCCGGGCCAGGAGAGCCGCCACCACCGCCGCCAGCAGGAAACCATAAGCGGCAGCTTTGGGGAGGGGCGACCCAGCTTCGGGAACCTGCTGGACGCCGAGGGCTACGGCCAGGCCCAGGATTACCACTGGTACCAAGGCTGTGGCCGGTATCCCGGCCAGCCTGCCCAGCAGCAGCAAACCGCCGAGATTGAGTAGAAACCCACGTACGCCGGCGAAAATAATCGCGGCCAGACCGGCCGGCAGCCAAAAACCGACGAGAAGGGCCAGGAGCATAATAAAAACCTCCTTGGGATGATTTTCCCCAAGGAGGGCCGATCTTACCCTAACGGGCGGTAGCCCGCGCCGGTGACAACCTTTTCTTTTGCGTCAGGTTCGTAAGATCTACCCACAATGGGCTGGCATTAAAGATGGAAGAATAGCAACCGCAGACGGTTCCTACGAGCATGGCCAGGGCAAAAACCTTTGTCGTCTCCCCCCCTAGAACCATAAGGGCTACCAGGGCCATAATCACCGTGGAAACAGTAGCGATCGAGCGCACCAGGGTTTGGCAGATGCTGCGATTGACCACTTCCTGGATGGGTTCTTTCCGCAGCAAGCCTAGATTTTCACGGATGCGGTCAAAAATGACGATGGTATCGTTGATGGAATAACCAATAATGGTCAAAAGGGCTGCTACGAAGGCGCTGTCCACCTCTATCCTGAAAAGGGCAAAAAAGCCTAGGGTGACAAGGACATCATGGAGTAAGGCTATGATTGCCGCCAGCGCGAAACGGTATTCGAAGCGCACCGTGATATAAATGAGCATCAGCACGGAAGCAATGGCCAGAGCTAGATACGCGTTATGGGTAAGCTCCTTGCCAACCACAGCTCCTACCTTTTCATTGCGTAGAACCTCCATGGTCCCGATTTTCTCCTGGAGGGTGGTCCGCAACCTGGCGTTATCCTGCTCGCTCAATTCCGGCGTGCGGATAAGGAATTCACCTACGCCGGCCTGCTGCACCATCCGCCCCAAGTGCAGGTCCTCCATGACCCCCCTCACCTGGACAATCTCTACCTCTTTGGCGAACTTTACCTGGAGGAGATTACCCCCGGTGAAATCAATGCCTAAGTTTAACCCATGCAGGGCCAAAGCAATCATCCCGGGCACGATAACCAGGAGCGAAATCAGGTACCACAGCCGCCGGTAACCGACAAAGTTAATGTTGCGCTCGTAAATCGGGAGTGACATATGAGATCCCCTTTGCTGTTCTATGCTTTACGTGGTCTGCCATGTACGGCTGACGGCCGCGGCTTTTCGCTCCCTTGAGCTCCAGTCGGGCCGGCTGGAGAAGCGGCAGGGAGGGAAACGCCTAAAAGCGCCGCACTGCGGAGAACGTCAACACCTACCACCAGGCGCACCAGCCACCGGGTCAGGACGATAGCGGTAAACATGCTGACTACAATGCCGAGGCTCAGGGTAACCGCAAAGCCGCGGATGGGCCCGGTACCCAAATAATAGAGCACTGCACCTGCAATCAAAGTAGTCAAGTTGGAATCAAATATGGTCCAAAACGCGCGCCGAAATCCACTTTCCACCGCGGCGCGAAAACTCTTGCCGTGCCGCAATTCATCCCTAATCCGCTCATAAATGATTATATTCGCGTCCACGGCCATACCTACCGACAGCACCAGGCCCGCTATCCCGGGTAAAGTGAGGGTGGCATGCAGGCCGGCCAGGGCTGCCAGCAGTATCAACGCATATACTACCAGGGAAAGGTCGGCGATGACTCCCAGCAAGCGATAGTACAAGATCATGAACAGCCCGATGGCTATCAAGCCCACCATTACAGCCACCGCGCTCTTTTGCAGGGAGTCCTGTCCGAGGCTGGGCCCTACTGTGCGCTTTTCCATAATCTCCACGTTTACCGGCAGGGCGCCACCGCGCAGCAGAGCAGCGATACCCGCCGCCTCGTCAAAGGTGGCAAACCCGCCTTCGATCTGGGCCCGGCCGTCGGTGATTGAATCTTTGACGTAAGGAGCGGTGAGAAGCTCGTTATCCAGGTAAATGGCGATGTTGCGCCGTGGATCCCGCTGGCCGTTAACCTCCGGGTACTGCTGCACCAACTGGGAAGTGATCTGGCCGAACTTGCGCGCTCCCTCGGTGTTGAACTCCAGGTTGACAATGGGCTCATTCTTTACCGTATCCCGCGACGGTTTGGCATCCACTAGGTCTCGCCCGGTAAGGACCACCTTGCCGTCAATGGTGCGGAACTCCAGCATAGCCGTCTTGCCAATGAGCTCCACCGCCTGGTCGGGATCCTTTACCCCGGCCAACTCCACTATCAACCGATCCTTGCCCTCACGCTGGAGGACCGGCTCGCTTACTCCGAGCTGGTCCACGCGCTGACGCATGACGGCCTGCAGGTGCGACATATCCTCGTCGCTTATCGCCTGCCCGGTAGCGGGTTTCGCCTGCAGCACCACATGGACCCCGCCCCGCAGGTCCAGACCATAGTTCAGCAAGCCCATCAAGGGGCCAAAGCCCGCGTAGCCGACGGCTACAATCAGAATCGCGATAACGATAAACTGCCACAGCTTATTCTTGCGCAAGGATTACCCTCCCTCAGTCAACAACGCCATTATAGAACCATTCCCACCCCATGTCAACTGGAAGGCTATTGCAAGCAGCCTCTTAGAGAAGCTTGGCCCCGTTGATCACCAGGCTGAAATGGCAGCCCAGGAAGGCCGCGGCGCGGCGGCACATGATCATCCGCGTCAAGAAAATCTCAAAATACTCCATGACCGTGCTGATCTCACTGTTAATGATCAGTTCCATGGTAATGAGCTTTTGCTCTGGCTCTATCCGCAGGGCCGACTGCTCCACCGCATAGTTTACCCGGTCGTGGATGTCAAAGGAGCCGATATCCGGGTTGCGCACCCGCGAGCGGTGGACATCTGATTTGTCGGCCAAGATCAGGGCCGAAGCCACGTGGTTCACTGCATGGCCGTATTCCTCTTCATGGTTCCCGATGGCAGAAATAACCAGGGCTATCTCCTCCGGGGCCATTTGCAGCCGGTGCAGGATTTGGTAGGCCAGCATGGCCCCAGTCTGGCCGTGATCCTGGCGGCTAACCATATTGCCGACATCGTGCAGATACCCGGCGATGGCCGCCAGCTCGCAGTCCCGGTGAGGGTAGCCCAGGCTCTCCAGAATACGGCTCGCCTCCTTCGCCACCAGGTTCAGGTGGCGGGGACTATGCTCGGTAAAGCCCATGGCGCCCAGGTAGTCATTGCCCCTGGCGATATAAGTGGTTACCTCCGGGTCGGTCCTTAGATCCTCCACCGTCAACAATTAATGTTATTCCTCCTGTCCGGCCACGGAGGCCACGGCCGTCTTTTCCATTTCCACTTCCACCTTATCGGCGATGCGCACCGTGATGCGGTCTTCCTTCATCCTGGTGATCCGGCCATGGATTCCACCCACTGTGATAATATGGTCGTTCACCTTCAGGCTCCCCAGCATCTGCTGGCGTTTCTTCTGCTGGGTCTGCTGCGGCCTGATCATGAGAAAGTAAATAATGGCAAAGAAGATCACTACATAAAAAATACTTCCACCCCACGCGTTCATACAAGATCACCTGTCCTTTTTAGGTTATTCCCCGCCCACGGCCATGGCTTCTTTTTTGCGCGCCCTCTCACCAGCCTCATAGACCGAAAGAAACTCGCGGCTGAACCGGGCAAAGGTACCGGCAGCGATGGCCTGGCGTGCCCGGTCAAGAAGACTAAGGGTAAAATAGAGATTATGGATGGTGGTCAACCTCACCCCCAGTATTTCCCCTGCCTTAAGCAGGTGGCGGATATAGGCCCGGGTATAGTGGCGGCAGGCATAGCACCCGCACCCGGGTTCCAACGGGGAAAAATCCTCGGCGTAGTGGGCATTCCGGACCACCAGGCGGCCGGTGGACGTCAAAACCGTCCCGTTGCGGGCCATTCTGGTAGGCAAAACACAATCAAATAGGTCAACCCCCATGGCGATTGCGCCCAGCAGCAGGTCCGGGCTCCCAACCCCCATCAGGTAGCGGGGCCTGTCTGCCGGCAGCAGCGGCTCCAACACCGCCAGCATTTCAAAGAGAAGTTCCTTTGGCTCACCTACGCTGAGGCCGCCAATAGCATATCCAGGAAAATCCAGGCCAACTATCTCCTCGCAACTCCGCCGGCGCAGGTCAGCACTGGTACCTCCCTGGATAATACCAAAGAGGGCTTGGTCCGGGCGCGAGTGCGCTTTCTGGCATATTTCCGCCCACCTGGTGGTGAGTTCCACGGCGCGGGCGAATTCCTCGCCCGAAGCCGGGTAAGCCACACACTGGTCCAGACACATGGCAATATCGCTCCCCAGGGCCTCCTGCACGGCCATGGCCTGCTGCGGCGTGAGCCGGTGGATAGAGCCGTCGAGGTGGGAGCGGAAGATGACCCCCTCCGGGGTTACCTGGCGGAGATGGCCAAGGCTGAACACCTGGAACCCGCCGCTATCGGTGAGAATGGGACCTTCCCAGTGCATGAAGCGGTGCAGGCCACCGGCCCGGGCTATCAGGTCAGCCCCGGGCCGTAACATCAGGTGGTAGGTGTTGCTCAAAACAATCTGCGCCCCGACGTCCCGTAGCTCTTCCGGGGTCATGACCTTTACCGTTCCCTGGGTACCCACGGGCATAAAGGCTGGTGTCTCTACACCTCCGTGCCTGGTCTCCAGGTGCCCACGGCGGGCCTTCGTTTCGGGGCATCCCCTCTCTACGGTAAAGCTAACGGACATTCTCCGGCTCCTTCTTCTGGCAACGACTCTAACGGCTTAGATAATCAACATCGCGTCACCAAAGCTGTAAAAGCGAAAGCGGCGGCTAACAGCTTCCTGGTAAGCCCTCAGTACCCTTTCCTGACCGGCAAAGGCACAAACCAGCATGAGCAAAGTAGAACGGGGCAGGTGAAAATTGGTAACCAAGGCCTCTACGGCCCGGAACTGGTAACCAGGATAGATGAAGAGGTCGGCCCAGCCCTCCTGTGGCCGCACCCGGCCATCCTGGTCAGCGGCGGTTTCCAGTACCCGCACAGCCGTTGTCCCAACCGCAACTATCCTCCCCCCTCCTTCCCGGCAGCGGTTAATAACCTCACACGCCTCAGCCCCGATCTGGAAGTACTCGGCGTGCATCTGGTGCTCTTCCACGTTTTCCACCCTTACCGGACGAAAGGTTCCCAGGCCGATGTGCAGGAGAACCCTGGCGACCGCCACACCGGCCTCACGCACCCTGGCCAGGAGCTCGGGAGTAAAATGCAGCCCGGCGGTAGGGGCCGCCGCCGACCCGGGGATCCGGGCGTAAACCGTCTGGTAGCGGCCCGAGTCAGCTAGGGGCTTTTTAATATAAGGGGGGAGCGGCACCAAACCTATTTCCTCTATCACCGCGGCCACTGCCTCCGGGGACGTGAAGGCCAGTACCCTCCGGCCGCCGGGTTTGACCTCCACCACCGAAGCCCGCAGCCGGCCGCCAGCAAAGATCAAGCTGGCGCCCGCCTGCACCCTCCGACCGGGGCGGACCAGCACTTCCCACAAGTCTGGGCCGATGGGGTGCAGCAGTAAAACCTCTACCTTCCCGCCACTGCTTTCTTTCTCCCCTCGCAACCGCGCGGGCATTACCCGCGTTTCGTTCAGGACCAGGACGTCCCCGGGCCTCAGGTAGTCCACTATCTCCTGGAATTGCCGGAACTCCATTCTGTCAGTCTCACGGTGTACCACCAAAAGCCTGGCGGCGTCTCGCGGATAAACCGGTTCCTGGGCAATGAGCTCCTCGGGGAGTTCATAGTCGAAGTAGCTAACCTTCATAGCTGCCGATGGTAAGCTGTCCGTCATTGTGGTCCTGATTATAGTAGTGTAAGATAATATCCTGGTATTTATACCCTTCCAAAGCCATACCCCGGGCGCCCCACTGGCTCATACCCACCCCGTGGCCCCAGCCCCGGCCGGTGAAGGTAAAGCCGGTAGGAAGCACCGGTACCTCCCGCAGTTCCGCCGTGCCCTGAATCCATAACTTCTCTGTCCCCGGGGTTATTTCCTGGCGATAACCCTCACCAGCCACTAGATATTTTCCGGCGGTCTGAGTGACGGCCCCCGCCCCGTCGGAGGTAGCCAGCCAGACCCGGGAATCGGCCTCCATGGTAAATAGCGTGCTCCGCAAGTCGAGAAGAGAGCGGATCTGATCCCGGTAGATGGAGGCTGTGCCGTCCACGCCGACCACGTCCAGCCGGGTAACCCTCCCCGACAGGGTCTCTCCCCGGGTGGGGTCACGCTGTTGCCGGGATACCTCCAGGCCCACTGGGCGACCCACGCTTATCACCAGGTCCGCCCTGCCGGCGGCGAGCTGCCGCTGGTTCCAGGTGGCTATTTTTTCCCCGAGGGCATCCAGCGAAAGGCTTGTCTGCCACTGGTAGGTATTGACCGGCCACCCGTCCGGGCTCCGGGGCTGGTACTGCGCCGCCGCCTCGTCCCAGGGGGAGGGCACAGGCTGCAGAAAAGGCAACGCCTGGCTCCAGACGTTTTCGCTGGCCTCGGTGTAGCCACCGGCGTTGGCGTGGTAGTAGGCAGGAATAACCTTCCCGGCGAAATAGATGACCTGGCCCCTGGTGGCGTCAACTGCCTCCCGTACCCTGTCCGCTCCTGGCTTCGTCTCCGCCGCATATCCCCGGTACACCTGGGATAAAGTATCCGGCCCCAGGTCATAATCCTGGTTTTTCCCCAAGCTGCTGGCGGCGTAAGAACGAGAAGCCACTGCCTGGGCTTTGAGGGCCTCCGGGGGGGCGTCATAGCCCATTTCTTCACCGACCACTCCATAAAGGTATTCCTCCAGTCCCAGCACATTGACCGCCAGCAAGCCGTCGGCGCGGCCGGTCAGAACCAGGCGCCCCCGGTAGGCCTTATTCCCCAAGAGAAACAAGGAGGGATCCGTCCCCGTCTCCGGCACCAGTTCCAGGGGTCCGGCCAGGGGCCCGGTGACCTCCCCCTGGCCGCCGGTGACCCACAGCCCGTCGGGCCGCGCGGCTACAACCAGCCGGGAGCCAGGCGTGACGCTGGCCACAGGTGAACTGTGGTCACGGGCGTAAAGAGTGTACTGGCCGGCAAAGGCTCCCACTTCAGCCTTATCTGCTCCGCGCCCCAGGGCCACGCGCACCTCAGGTCCGGTGGCGTGAGCGGCCACAGGCCAAGAAAAGAGTATAAACGCCGCTATTACCAGGATTCCAGCGCGACACCAAGAGCTCATGCTTCACCTCCTGAACAGCAAGCTCAAGACGATGGTCATGACCAGGCTGAGGAGAAGGCTGGTGACCAGAGGAAAATAAAAGGTAAGATTGCCCCGCTGGTAAATAATGTCGCCAGGCAGGCGGCCCAGAAAGCGGAATCCCTGGGGTAATTTGCCGGCTAGCACGAGCACCAGCCCGAAGACAACCGTTATCGCGCCGATTAAGATCAGCATTTTCCCAATACCACTCAGCGCTTCCATCCCTCTCACCCCTTTCGGGATGGTTCTGACCTCCGACCTCTTGTCTCCAACCTCCATTTATGCCAGGTCAAGATGCCGGTAAGCCAAAGCCGTGGCTATCCGCCCCCGGGGGGTGCGCTGGAGAAACCCTAGCCGCAAAAGGTATGGTTCCACCACATCCTCCACCGTTTCCGGGGCTTCGGCGACGCTGGCGGCCAGGGTTTCCAGGCCGACAGGGCCGCCATTGAACTTATGTATCAGGGTGGCCAAGATCTGCCTGTCAGTTTCGTCCAAACCATACTCGTCTATCTGCAATACCTGCATGGCCTCCCTGACTACCGCCAGGGTGATAACTCCGCTGGCCCGCACCTGGGCGTAATCGCGCACCCTTTTCAATAAGCGGTTGGCTACCCGGGGCGTTCCCCGGGCCCGGCCGGCAATCTCGGCGGCCGCTTCGGTCTCGATGCCCACGGCCAGAAGCTGCGCCGACCGTTGCACTATTCTTTGCAAGTCCTCAGGTTGGTAGAATTCCAGCCTCAGATTTACCCCAAACCGGTTGCGCAATGGTGAGGTCAGCAGACCGGTACGGGTAGTGGCGCCGACTAGAGTAAAGGGGGCCAGGTCTACCCGCAGCGTACGGGCCGCAGGACCCTTGCCGATGATGATGTCCAGGCAGAAATCCTCCATGGCCGCATAAAGCATCTCTTCCACATTATGGGACAGGCGGTGGATCTCGTCAATAAAGAAGACATCCCGGGGTTGTAAATTGGTGAGAATGGCGGCCAGGTCCCCGGGCCGTTCCAGGGCCGGGCCTGAGGTTATTACTGCCTGTACCTGGAGTTCATGAGCAATAACCCTGGCCAGGGTGGTTTTCCCTACTCCTGGCGGACCGTATAGAAGAACGTGGTCGAGGGGCTCGCCACGGGCCAAAGCCGCGGAGATAAAGATTTGCAGGCTTTCCTTTACCCGGTCCTGGCCGATATATTCTTCCAGACCCTGCGGTCGCAATCCCCTGTCCAGTTCATGGTCTTCGCTCCCGGCCATATTGGCCAGGAGATTATCACCCATGGCGTTTCACCATCTTCTGTAACACGTATCGCAAAACCTGCTGACCGGTGGCGTCCCCCCGGATATTTTGTCTGGCTTCTTCAATCCAAGGATAAAACTCGTCGGACCGGTAGCCGAGCTCCAGGAGGGCCGCAGCCGCATCACCAAAAGCGTCTTCGCTGCCGTCCCCTACCGCCATTTGGCCGGAAAGGCGTTGGAGACGGTCACCCGCATCCAGGATGATCCGCTGGGCTACTTTGCGGCCCACTCCGGGACTACGGGCCAGGGCCGCGACATCTCCCCGCAATACAGCACTCACCAGGTGAGGTCCGGGAAGGGCTGAAAGCAAGGCACAGGCCAACTTGGGTCCGACACCGGCAATACCAAGGAGCAGGGAGAAGATATCCCTGTCCTGGGGATTGAAGAAGCCGTATATCTGCCATGCATCTTCTCGCACCACCAGGTGCGTATGCAAGAAAACTTCCTCTCCCAGCGGCGGCAGGGCCGCAAGCACCGTTGCCGGCACCATCACCTCAAATCCGATGCCTTTTGTTTCTACAAAGACCCTGTCCTTTCCTGCCTCTACCAGGGTACCGCGCAAAAAAGCTATCATTGTTCTGCCACCCGCAGATAGCGGTAGGAATGGAGGTGGCAAACAGCCACTGCCAGGGCATCGGCCACATCGTCCGGCCGGGGGACAGCATCCAGGTGCAAGAGCAATTGCACCATCTTCTGCACCTGCTGTTTCGGGGCCCTCCCGTAACCACTCACCGCTTGTTTGACCTGCAGCGGGGTATATTCACATACCGGCAGGCCGGCATGGGCCGCCAGGAGAAGGACCACGCCCCGGGCCTGGCTGACCAGCAGGGCGGTACGGGAGTTCTTGTTAAAGAAAAGCTCCTCTACGGCCACGGCCTCGGGCTGACAACTGGCCACTATTTGCTTTAGCTCGCCATAAATGGTCTCCAGGCGGGCCGGCAAGGGTGCCTCCGGGTTACTGCGGATGCAACCGAAGGTTACTGGCTGTAGCTTGAGGGCTGAGGTCTCTTCCAGTATCGCATAACCAGTAGTCGCTACTCCGGGGTCTATGCCCAAAACGCGCAAGAAATCCGCCACCTCAGCCTTCCTGGAGCTGTTCTAGAATCTCGTCCGGCAGATCAAAATTAGAGTATATTTCCTGGACGTCATCGTGTTCCTCCAACGCCTCCATGAGGCGCAAAAGCTTTTGCGCCTGCTCGGCGTCGGTTATCGGCACCGTAGCCTGGGGAAGCATGGTAACCTGGGCCTGTTCGATCTTAAAGCCGGCCTGCTTCAGCCCTTCACTGACCTGGGTTAGCTGGTCCGGTGCCGTCGTCACCTCCACCATGTCACCCTGGTTGTTAACATCCTCGGCACCAGCCTCAATAGCCGCCAACATCACCTCGTCGGCCGCATCCCCGGAAATATCCACCATTATCTGGCCCTTGGAGTCGAACATCCAAGCCACGCACCCGGCCTCCCCCAAGCTGCCCCCGTACCGGCTAAACAGATACCTTATTTCCGACGCCGTACGGTTCCGGTTGTCGGTAACCAGAGATAACATCACGGCTATGCCTCCGGGCCCGTAACCCTCGTAGGTAAGTTCCTCGTAATCAGCGCCACCCAATTCGCCGGTACCACGCTGAATAGCCCGCATGATATTCTCGTTAGGCATGTTGGCTTCCCTGGCCCTCTGCATGGCCGCCTTTAGTCTGGCATTGCTTTCCGGATCAGGTCCCCCCTCGCGGGCAGCCACAATCAGTTCTCGCCCCAACCTGGTAAAAAGCTTGCCGCGCTGGGCATCTACCTTGGTCTTACGGTGTTTGATATTGGCCCATTTGGAATGTCCTGACATATGTCTCACCTCGCATCTGCAAAACCCGCTGCTGTTCTCACGGCCCTATTTGGCATTGGCGAACAACTCTGTGCTCAGATAACGCTCACCTGTGTCGGGAGCGACAACTACCACCTTCCGTCCCGGGGTGGCGCGCCTGGCTTCCTGCAAGGCCACGTGCACGGCGGCCCCCGAAGATATGCCGGCCAAGATACCTTCTTCCCTGGCCAACCGCTGGGCTGTGTTCATCGCCTCTTCATTGGTGACCGTGACCACGGCATCAATAATGCTGCGGTTGAGAACAACCGGGACAAAACCAGCCCCAATGCCCTGGATTTTATGGGGTCCAGGCTCTCCGCCCGACAACACCGGAGAAGCGGCCGGCTCCACCGCCACCACCCTAACACCGGGCTTTCTCTCCTTGAGGACCTCGCCCACGCCGGTTATGGTGCCGCCGGTACCCACGCCGGCCACAAAAACATCTATCTGTCCGTGCATTTGCTCCCAAATTTCTACCGCCGTGGTCTCCCGGTGCACCTGGGGGTTGGCCGGATTCTCAAACTGCTGGGGCATGTAAAATCCCTCGTTTTCGGCCACCAGCTCCTCGGCCTTTACTATGGCTCCGCGCATGCCCTGGCTGCCTGGCGTGAGCACGACTTCCGCTCCCATGGCCGCCAGGAGCTTACGCCGCTCCAGGCTCATGCTGTCCGGCATAACCAGGACCAGGCGGTAGCCCCTGGCCGCGCACACCATGGCCAGCCCAATGCCGGTGTTGCCGCTGGTGGGTTCCACCACGCTTGAACCAGGGCGCAGCTTTCCGCTGGCCTCGGCCGCCCGGATCATGCTCCAGGCTATTCGGTCTTTCACACTGCCGCCGGGGTTAAACGCCTCCAGCTTAACGTAAACCTCGGCCCAGTCAGGCTGGGCCACCTTGTTCAGGCGCACCACGGGGGTGCGGCCGATTAGTTCAGTCACGTCACCTGCTACCTGCAATTTGGCACCTTCCCGCTGTCAGAGTTTCTCCAGAATTATTTTGTGATCTACCAGGGCCAGCTCCCTGATGCGCGCCTTGACCAGTTGCCGCCGGCCAAAGATGTCCTCCAGCAAAATGCCGTCATCCTGAGGTACTACCTTGTCAACATTCTCCAGCAGCAGCTTCTCACCGTCGGTCTCGTATAGATAGGCGTTGGCTTCACACATTCTTTATCTCTCCCTCCAGTTCTTTTAACCGCTCGGTCAAGGCTTCGATCAGGTGAGGTAACGGCTCCCGGCTGCTTCCCACAATTTCAATCTGCGAACGGTTAAGCGGGATCAGCAGTTTCACCCCCGGGCTGGCAGCCACGGCCTCGGCCATGGCCGGGGTGAGTTCCCCCAGCATAGAATGGGCCGCGAGAATCGCCACCGAGCCGACGATGACATCCACCCTCCCGACATTGCGGACAATGGCATTTTCCCCTGTCGCGCCTTCATTGGCCCCCGCCTTCAGCATGGCCGCCGTAGCCGTCGCATTGGTGCCTAGGGCAATAATCTCCAGCCTTTCGCCCAGGGCCCGCCGAATCCTTTCGGTCAGGTGCCGGCCTACCCCGCCCCCCTGGCCGTCAACAACCGCAATCCGCAATATCCTCCCCCCACAATTCACTAGCGCACCCTGACCCCCAGGGTTTTTTCCATCTCCTGCAGGGCAAATTCGTGGGCCGCCGGATCAAAGGAGGCCACCGCCTCCCTGACTACCTCCACTTCGTAGCCGCGCATCCTGGCGTCCGCCGCTGTGTAAAGCACGCAAATGTTGGTACATACCCCGGTCAAGATAAGCTTGTCTATTCCCTTTTCCCGGAGACTCAGGTCCAGATCTGTACCGTAAAAAGCACTGTAGCGCCGTTTCGGAACAACCAGGTCTCCCGGCTGTGGTTTGAGGGCCGGCACGACTTCGGCGCCGGGCGAGGCGGCTATGCAGTGGGGACTGAACATGGCAAACTCGGCGTCATCCGGCCGGTGCCGGTCGCAGATGTAGACTACCGGCCGCCTCTGTTCCCGGGCCCGAGCGATTTCACCTGCCACCGCCCTTTCCACTCCGGCGGCCGCAGCGCCAATGAACAGACTGCCCTCAGGGGCAAGAAAATCGCCCAACATATCAATAACCAGCAGCGCTTCCCGAGCCACAGACCGCCACCTCCTGACTGAAATCTCCCCATGCCGGTGCGCCAAATCCATTATAACATACGTTCCCGGCCGGCAAAACCCCCAAGTTGAGGGTGGCATAATTCCCAAAGGCTGGGGAAGACCACTACGGGCCAACGCGACGTCAGCTTTGACCAGTTCAAAACACGAGCCTACCGCAATTAGGTAAGCCGGATGGTAAACGACGGTAATGGTGGTAGCGGTCAAACAAAACCCCCGGGCTGTATTGAGGCCCGGGGGCTAAAAATTTGTTCCTGGCAGCGACCTGCTCTCCCGGGGGCTTGCGCCCCGAGTACCATCGGCGCTGAAGGGCTTAACGGCCGTGTTCGGCATGGGAACGGGTGTTTCCCCTCCGCTATGGCCACCAGAAACTGTGAAGTTGACGGTTAAGAGTACGTAACAACTGCACTAACAAGGCTGGCTGAAAGCAAGAGGTTTAAGACCCGCCGCACCGGAAACGCAGCTCCGGCCGATAATCTCCAACCTCCACCTTCTGACTTCTAACTTCTAGAGGCGGCTTCTCGCTTCCTACCTCCGGTTTTACAGGGTTAAGTCCTCGACCGATTA
>SLTJ01000029.1 GCA_004347685.1 Clostridia bacterium | reverse complement strand
CTCCTGATGATATCTGATCTCTAACTTTTACGTTGGTGGGCTGAGTAGTTACAGAGAGCAAACGCTTCTCCCACCAGTGGGTAAACGAACTCTGGCAGACTGACATCATGTACGGCCCCTACCTCAGGACCGGCAGGGCCAAAAGGCAAACCTACCTCATTGCCTTTATCGACGACGCCTCGCGGTTAATTACCCATGCCGAATTCTGCTGGGAACAAAACTTTACCGCCATTCGTACCGTGTTCAAGGAAGCCGTCTTGAAGCGCGGTGTGCCGAAGATGCTCTATACCGACAACGGTAAGGTATACCGCGCAGGCCAACTGGCTTTTCTTTGTGCCAGCCTGGGCTGTATCTTGCTCCATACCCAGCCGTTTTCCCCCGCGGCCAAGGGTAAAGTGGAACGCTTTTTCAAAACAGCGAAAATACGCTTTTTGAGCCGGTTGGAAACCGACCAAGTTAACTCCCTGGGCTACAGCCGGGAGGAGATGATCGAAGCCATCTGCCTGGTAGCCGATAAAGCCAGGATTTATCCCCCTACCAAAAACCGGAGGGCCTGGTTTACCACCGTCTTCCGGGAAAAGCTTCACGAGGCGCGGGCCGAAATCATGGCCCAAAAGAGAAGGCAGTTCACCCGGGGTTAGGCAGCTAACCTCTACCCGGGGCAGGGTGCTGTCTGGTGCGGTACCCTGCCTTTTATCATATTTGCCCGACGCTGTCCGCCCGTGATCGGCCCACTCTCCCTAATGCCGGCGCTATTTGAGAAAGCCAACCTGCACCGGCCAAATCAATGTAAGAATCCCGGCCATTTCACCCCCCACCTGGACTAATTTAATTCGAGGATGGCGGATGAATTAATTTGAGGTTTCACCAAGTGCGCCACGCCCCACTTTATATTGACATATGCCCATAACGTGCTATAATAAGGCTATCACTGGCAGTAGGAGCGGAGGGAGGAAGGGTGGCCGAGGTCGTAAAGAGGCGGGTAGAAGAGATGTTGGGGAACCGGGATTACCGGCGCACCCCTCAGCGCCAGGCCATCCTCAGCGTGCTGGCCAAAGGCCGGGGGCAACATCTGACGGCCCTTGAGATATTAAAGGCCAGCCGGGAGATCCACCCGGAGATTGGTCTGGCTACGGTTTACCGCAACCTGGAATTCTTGGAGAGGGCGGGCGTGGTTGCCCGCCTGCATGGCGACGACGGGCTGCGGCGCTATGAATTGAGCCCCACCTGCCGGCGGGGCCAGCACCATCACCTGGTCTGCCTGGGCTGCGGTGGGTGGCCGTATAATAGCCATAAGGGCATAAGCCCATAATAATGGGGGCCGTGATAACCGGACGCAGCCGCCGGACCGCCAGCCGGCCAGGCTGAGCAGCTACTTGGAACCAATCCGGGTGTAAAGAAGGGAGGACGAGGGGATGAAGATCGCGGTGTCGGCCATGGGGCCGGACCTGGAGGCCGAGGTGGATCCCCGCTTTGGCCGCTGCCAGTACCTGTTAATAGTGGATACCACCACCATGGAGGTGGAGGCCTTGCCCAACGCCGGCAGTGGCGCCGGTGGGGGAGCGGGGACGGCCACGGCGCAGCTCGTGGCCACCGGGGGGGCGGAGGCCGTGCTCACCGGCAACTGTGGCCCCAACGCGTACCAGGTGTTGCAGGCCGCTGGTATCCAGGTGGTCTCCGGGGTGGCGGGCCGGGTGCGGGACGTGGATTATAAGGCCGGCCGTTACCAGGCCAGTGCCGGGCCCAGCGTGGGCGGCCATTTCGGCCTGGGAGGGGGCGGCCGCGGCCCAGGCCCCGGAGCGGGCCGGGCTGGCGGCGGGCGTGGCCGGTAAGGGCCGCAAACCTTTGGGCATGAGCTGGAGGCGGAGCCAGAAGATGATCATCGCCGTGGCCAGCGGGAAGGGCGGTACCGGTAAGACCACCCTGACGGCTTCCTTTGCCGTGCTGGTCCGGCATTCCGTGCTGGTGGACTGTGATGTGGACGCCCCCGACCTGCACCTTGTCCTGGAGCCCACCGTGCGGCAGAGCCAGGACTTTTGGGGCGGCCAGAAGGCGGTGATTGACGACAAGTTTTGCACCGCCTGCGGTCGCTGCCAGAGGTTTTGCCGCTTCGGGGCCATCAGGGACTTTAGGGTGGTGGAGCTCTCCTGCGAGGGCTGCGGCTTGTGCCCGCATCTGCCCCCAACAGGCCATTACCATGCGGCCCCACCTCTGCGGCCAGTGGTTTATTTCCAACACCCGCTTTGGCCCCTTTGTGCACGCCAGCCTGCGGGCCGGGGAGGAGAACTCCGGGCACCTGGTGACCCTGGTGCGCAACCAGGCGCGGGTGCTGGCCGGCAGAGAAAACCTTTCCCTCATCTTGAGCGACGGCCCGCCGGGCATCGGCTGCCCGGTGATCTCCTCCCTTTCCGGGGTGGACCTGGCCCTTTTGGTTACCGAGCCCACCGCCTCAGGGCTCCACGACCTGGAGCGCCTGCTGGAGCTGTGCCACCACTTCCTGGTGCCGGCCCTGGTCTGCGTGAACAAGTACGACCTGGACGAGGCCCAGACAGGAGAAATTATGGCGTTCTGCACCCGCCAGGGGGTGGAGGTGGCCGGCCGCCTCCCCTTCGACGAGGCGGTGACCAAGGCCTTGAGCCACGGCGTGCCGCTGGTAGAGTACACCACCGGCGCCACTACCGGGGCCGTGGAGGCCCTGTGGCGGGCCGTGCTGCGGGCCCTTTAACGGCACCCGGCAGGCTACGCTCCTGCTATTAGGGCTATATTCGCTACTGGGTCCAAATACCGGGGAGGCGGCCTGGCCATGCTGAGAAGTGGGGCGCGGCAGATAGGGGGCCACCCAAGAAAGGTTTTAGTCTCCTGGTCTGGCTGGTGCCGCCACTGGTTCTAGTGGGGGCGATCTTGTACTGGTGTTTGGGGCAGCAAAAGAAAGGGGGACACCGGGTCGAGCGGTCTGGAACCGCCCGGGAAGAGGCACCCCGGCCGAGGGGGGCCGTGGAGGCCCAGGGACCCTGGGCCGGCGAGGTGGAGCGGGAAGTATGCCGGCGGCTGAAGACGAGTGGTGGGAAATTTTAAGGGGGGCAGCCCGGTGGGCTGGCCCCCTTAGTCATTGTCCACGAACTCGAAGTTGCCGCTGTACTCCAGGCCGCTGGCCCGGGCTCCGCTGGCCAGGGCCTTCTGCCAATCGAAGTGCTCCCAGAACCCGCCGGCCAGTTGAGGCGTCGCCAGGTAGCCATAGGTGGAGTCCGCGGCCTGCTTGCCCCGCATGACCTTCCCGCCCCTAGTGGAGAATAGATGCACCGGCGCCCCCGAGCAATCTGGCCAAAGTGTCAAGGAGACCCCATCCGGCCAACTCCAAGAGCTCTCTAAACCGTACAGTCAGAAGTCACAACTGCAAAGGCACTTGGGAGTTTGCTTTGCAAGATCTTGGCTACCAGGGATCTGTGGTATACCCGGTAGCGACGGTTAGGAGTGACCCCGGCTGCAGTAAGCAACCGGGTAACAGGCTGGTTGTCCTCAGCAATGTAGGAGAGATCTACTGTCTTTACCCTTTCCTCCCTGAGCCGGGCTAAGGTATAAACGAGCAGGGAGGCCTCGATCCCCCGGTGTCGAAAACGAGGAGCCAAGCCTAAAACGGCAAGCCGCGCGCATTTTTGCCCACCTCGTATACCAAGTACGGTTAGAGAAAACCCCGCCGGTTCTCCGTGCATCTCGGCCATCAAGAGCAATTCCGGACGGCTCTGGTTCCGGAAAGTTAGCAGTATGCCTTCGATTTCCCTCCTGTCTAGGGGAGCGAATTCCCAGCCTTCCTGCATAGTATCCCGGTACAGGGTGGCAAAAAGTTCTATCTGTTTCTTCCTGGGGTAACTGGTTAGGGTGCGGATGGCCAGAGCAGTAATGCTTTGAGCTCTCTGGGCGGCTCGCTGGAACTTGTTCGGAATTTCCTGGTCCGTACTCCAGGTGTAGGCAAGGAAATCTTTTTCCCTAATATAACCCAGGCTGCTAAGTAGAGAGGCGTAATAAGGGGGATTAACCGGCAGATTAAAGGGATCCGGTTGAGCGTCACCCTCGACCAAGAGCCCCATGCCGTAATTGCTATTAAAAACCACCGGGCCGATAACCAGCGATTTGCCGCGCCGGGCGAGCCATTCTTCAACTTGACCTAGGAGCTGACTGCACACCCCGGGGTCAGCTATGGTTTCCAAAAGTCCGAAATAGCCGTGATGGGGGCTAGGCAGCCGAGGTTCGATAAATGCGGCTACCCGTCCAACAACGTGGGGCCCCTGGACGGCGAGGAACAGCACGGCCTGTCCGCGGCGAAACCAGGGATTGAGCCGGGGGTCGAGCCAGCCGCTTAGCTGGGGATTTTCCGGCAACTCGGGATGAAGTACCTCTCTGCAGGCTACAAAGTACTGGAGAAGTCTGCGGTTATTTACCATTATAATGTTACAGCTCACATCTTGCTCCCCCAGAAAGCCAGAAACCCCTTCCCCGAAGGGAGGAGCTTCCGGCTCCCCTCATGATGTTTAGTCACTCAGTAACAGCAGAATCAAGATCAAGAAAACAACAAAGGCCTTTTGATCCTTAAAGGTACCACCCAGACCACTACCCATTTCCGAGCCCCCTCCCTTTTGTTGGTAACCTTTCAGGATATCTTATTCCTTGGTAAGCCAAACGTTACACGTTCGCTGGTATTTAACACCCACGGGGCTGGATAGTTATGACCAACGAAGCCTCATGGGCATTATAGTATGACTACATGGTGGTAGGAGAATGGGAAGGGTACGTCACTAACTTGCAATTTCCCTATCCTTTTAGTGGCAAATTTTCACCAAGAACAGCTAGCCTGTGCCTAGCAGGTTATGCTATAACCCCCATACCTCCTTTCTACCCCAGGCCCAACAGCCGGCCGCCCTGGTAGATGATAACGGCCTGCAGCCAACCCAGGACCAGGCTGTAGCCGATGGCCAGGGCCGTCCACTTCCAGGAGTTGGTCTTCCGCCGGATGGCGCCGGTAGCCGCCACGCAGGGGATGTAGACCAGGGTCATGACCATGAAGGCGTAGGCCGAAAGGGGCGTGAAGTGCTGGCCGATGACCTCCGGCAGGGTTTCCTCGCCCACGCCGTAGACCACCCCCAGGGTACCGACGACCACCTCCTTGGCCAGGATGCCAAACACAGGCCCCGCACCAGGCCCAGGCCCGCCAGCCGCCGCTGGAGGACGCGGCCGCCGGCTATTTCTTTGATTACGGCCTGTTGCCCGGACTTGATGTATTATCAAGAGAAAGGTTGAGTATTTCTCTGTGGTGTCCGGCGGCGGCAGGATTTTTTCTCCAGGCGGCGAATGATCATCGAGCAAGAAAACAGCATGGGCAAGCCAGCAGGTGCCTGCGCCAAAGCAGGCTAAGAGCGAAGCCGGTGCAAGTCCGGCGCGGTCCCGCCACTGTAAGGGGGAGCCACTCAACAACGAAAGCCACCGGGGCGGGGAAGATCACCTGGGGGCCGAAGAGGCCCAGGGCCGCGGCATAGCCGGCCGCCATGAGGAGGCCGGCCAGGGAGACCGCGGCGGCCTTGATTTTCAGGACGTGCTGGGGCAGGTTGAGGTAGGCCACCAGTACCCCCATCATCACGCAGACGCCGTAGAAGGCCGTGACCGTCAGGCTGGCCCGCAGGACGTCCCGGAAGGGAGTTTGCCAGAGGCGAGAAGCGCGGCCACGACTTGCCGGAGGTCTTCCGTGGTCTGCAAGGCCCCCCGGGGTGAGGGCGTGGTCGGCCAGCGCTCCCGGGCCGGCTGCGTTCCCGGCCTCGAACATTAGGGGCCGCGGGATTTGCTGGTCAATGGCGGCCTCGTCCGCCAGCCCGTTGATCCAGGCCGCGGCCGCCGGCAGGCTACCGCTTCTGTACTCGTTTCCCTGGTAGAGATTTGGAGGCCTTCAGTCCGGGATGAGATTGCGGAGAGGAGGTTATACAGATCTTCTGCTGCGGTTGCCTCCCTGGCGCCGCTGGCCAGGAGCCGGCGTAAGCTGGGAGACGGGCTGGCTGGCCACGCCAGAGGCGGCAGTCATCTCCATGGCCCGGCGGACCAGCGCCCTGTCGGCCTGGCTTTCCTGTTGCCAGCGGCCCTGGTGGGGGAGCCGGCCCAGGGAAACCGCCTCCTCGACGGTAAAGTCAAAGGCCACCGGTTCTTCCTGGGCGACCACGGCAACTTTTTGCCCACTTTTATTTGCTCCTCCTGTATCAAGTTCTATCGGCAGTTTTCGATACGAAAAAACCTCAACCTCCGGTAGAGATTGAGACGGTTTCTGGTGTAACCATTGCCCACCCCCATTTCCGTCGAAGGCGGTGAAGCGCGTCTCCAGGCAGGCTTCCTGACTCACGGATCATTGCCATGCCCGCGCCTTCCCGGATAACCTTTGTCCAGTGGCTTTGTGCAGACCGGCTCCCCGTTTACAGCGGCGGGACCGTCCAGGATTTACACCTGGTTTCCTTTTACCCCGGCTGGTACCGGGCACCTGGAAACACTTATTCCTCTTTGCGAAAATAGTCTACCACAGATGCCTCCTCCTGTCCAGGGCCAGTTGGCCTGCGCGCCGGGCCACTCCGGCTGGCACGGATGTTACTTTAGACCATGATGGTGTCGTTTTATGCCAGAAACCAGGTAATTTAGGCGCTAATTATTGACAGACAGTTGGCAGGAGTCTAAAGTATGGGATGGCTGTATCCTGCCACCGGCGCCGGTTTAGACAGGGGTCCTTAGACTGTCAGCGAGCAAAGTGGGGGTGTGGTAATATGCACACGGCCAAACACCCCGGTAATCTCCCATACCGGGTTACGCTTATGGCCTTTATATTGCTCACGGCAGCAGTGCTAAACTTTCTGGTTCCGGGAAAGGCTGACGCCAGCCTGGCCAGCCACGTGGTGATAAGTGAGGTCTACCCCTATACGTCGATTAACGAGAGTGTGACCCATGACGAGTTTCTCGAGCTTTATAATCCGACTGGTGCAGCCATAGACATCGGTGGGTACAGCTACGGCTACATTACAAGTACGGGCGGCTATACCCAGGAGGGAGTTATCCCGGAAGGGACCTTCGTCCAGCCGCGTTCTTTTTATCTCATAGGCGAGGCTGCCACCCTGCCTGACGG
Source organism: Clostridia bacterium (assembly GCA_004347685.1). Lineage (GTDB taxonomy): Bacteria > Bacillota > DSM-521 > Neomoorellales > SLTJ01 > SLTJ01. The sequence goes on along the minus strand of SLTJ01000029.1, from coordinate 115,532 downwards.
AAACGGAGGTACAGTTGCCGCCGACCTGGTGGACAGCCTGACCATACCCAATGCTGATGGCGGTTACTGGATAAAGGACAGTCAGGGCAACGTGGTTGACAAGGTGGCCTGGGGTGGCAGTGCCTTTGGTGAAGGAAGGGCCACATCCAACCCCGGCCTGGGACGCTCACTTGAGCGCAAGGCTAACGACGGCAGTGATCCCACCGGGGCTGGCGAGGACAACGGTAACGGCTGGGATACCGACGACAACAGTGCTGACTTAGTAATCCGTGATGTCCCCGGGCCCCAAAATGGTAGCCAGGTAGAGCCGCCGGATCCGGCTGGCTCCAGCCAGGCCACTATATCTCTGGCCGGGCCGGAAACGGCAGTGGTAGGAGGTCAGTTTAACCTTGAGGTGCAGGCAAGCAACTACAGCGGCTTTTACGGCTTCCAGGTACAGCTTAATTTTGACAGAAGTAAGCTCCAGGTGGTTGATGCCGACCCGGAGGTTGAGGGATTACAGATACGACCGGGCAGTATATTTAGCGGCTATACCGCCCAGGAAGTAGCCCATGCTGTTTATAACGATGCCGGCACCATCATTTACGCCGTGACTCTTGCCGGCGCCGAAGAGGGTGTTAGCGGGATGGAACCTGTGGGGCTGGCTGAAATTACCTTTGAAGTTACAGGTTCGGCCGGCGACACGGCCCAGGTGGTTTTAGACCAGGATAACATAAAGTTGTCAGGATACCCCGGTTCCCAGGGCTGGCAGATCACACCTTCAAGGGGCGTTACCAGCATGAACATAGCTATTATTCCCGGCGACACGCTGCCGCCCGAGATTTCACAAACCTTTCCTGCCGACCAGGCAAGCGGGATACCTATAACCTTGTCAGGCGTTACCGTTACCTTCAATGAAACCGTAGTGGCATTGGACTTAGAGCAGATAAGGCTTGAAAGGTTGGGTGAAGGCGGAGTGTGGGAGGAAGTTACCCCGGCCTTGTTGGGGACGGCTGCCTTGGCTCAGGGTGGCACGACACTTAGCATTCCTATCAAGGCCGAGGCCGATCTTGACTACGGCCGTACCTACCGGATAACGATTCCTGCCGGAACTGTACAGGACCTGGCGGGTAACCTGAACTCCGGGTATTCCTGGAGTTTCACCACTGAGGGCGGAGTCGGGGATATTTCCGGTTATGTCAAAGCCCAGGGGCGCACGGATCAGAGCTTGATTGCCGTAAAGGCCATTGACGCCGGGGGCAAGGAGTACAGCGGTTCGATAAGGGGCGACGGTTTCTTTCTCATAGAGAATCTCCCGGCAGGTACTTATGCTGTCGTGGCCTCTTTACCCGGCTATTTCGCTGTTAGCCGTGCCGGCGTGGTAGTCAATACAGGCCAGACCACGGATATCTTCAATCTCAGTGCCCTGGCGAACGGCGGGAGCCCGGCGGGCGAAATGCGGGCTGGCAACGTTTATGAAGGCGACAACGAAGTGAATATATACGATGCCGCCATAATCGGTGCTTCATGGCTCAAATCTAGGGGAGAAGCCGGCTTCGACGCCAGGGCAGACCTGAACGACGATGGCCGGGTCGATTCTGCTGATTTAAGCCTGGTCAGGCAGAATTTCCTGTATAAACGCTAGCACTATGTTTTCTGCCAGAGTGAGAGATTGGCAGGGTGGTGGTAAGCTTGCCCAATGGCGGCGCATGAGTGCAAACCTTTGACAGGTGCTCCGGTAAAAAGCAGGTAGGTAGCAGGTATGGGTAGCCGGACAACTCAGCATATTTCGAGGCTATTGGTTACGCTTTTCATCTGTTCGTTCGTCACCGCTAACGTTGGACTATCATCTCCAGGACCAGCGATTGCTCTGGGCTGGGAAAGGAATTTCCAGGCGCAAGGTGCAGGGGCGGGGCAGGAAGCCGTCTTTACCTTGGGGGCCAGCAGATTAGATGTGGGAGCCGGGGACGAAGTAGAAGTCTGGGTAAACTTAAGCGGTAGCCCGGACGTTTTTGCTTATCAGGTGGCGGTCGAGTACCCGGCTATAATCCTGGAAGTTGTGGATATTGAGGGTAACCGCTTTGCTGGAGCAATTTCCGGGGCCGAAATTATCTTTGCCGGCCGGGACTGGGCCACGGTTGCCGACGACGAGCGGACAGCAAATGAAAAAAGCTATCTAATTTATGCCGCTACTCTACTGGGTAACCGGGAGGAGATTGTGGCTGGCCACCCGGTCCAGGTCGCCCGCTGGAGGCTGCGTTTGAGAGGTGGCGTCACGGCACAAGCGGCAGTTTTTAGGCTGGACGAGGCAGGCAGCAAAATCGCAAGGTACCCTGCAGGCGACGAATGGCGGGAAGACGTGGCCCTGGCCGGACCAGTCGAGCTCTATCTGGCAGGAGATGACTCTTCTGAGGAAACAGGGACAGGACCTGGGCACTTACCCGCCAGCGTTGGAAAGGCAAGTATTCCTGTTCTCCCCGCCAACATCTTTGCCGATATCGAGGGCCATTGGGCCAGGCCATATATTGAGGCCCTAGCCAGGAGCGGCCTGTTTCCATGGGTATCTGCTGACCGGTATGAACCCGACAGGCCTCTGGCCCGAGCTGAGTTTGCGGTGATGCTGGTAAAGCTTTTGAACCTGCAGCCAGGACCACCAGACCGCTCCTTTCGTGACGTTCCCCCAGAAATGCCGTATGCAGGAGCTATAACTGCGGGCCGAAGGGACGGCTTGTTCAGAGGCTACGAAGATGGGACCTTCCGGCCGGGCAGGGAGATAACCAGGGAGGAAATGGCGGCCATTACAGCCAGGGCTCTCACCCTTCTGGACCGGGTTCCGGGGGTGTCGCCCTGGGAAATCAGTTCCATAGTTTCTGGCTTTAGCGATGGTAACCAGGTATCCGCATGGGCACGGCAGGCTGTGACCGAGGTGGTGGCGGCCGGTTTGATGCAGGGGACGGGTCCCGGGACGTTTAATCCCCGGGGCCATGCCACCCGGGCCCAGGGGGCAACACTCCTACACCGGCTACAGGAAAGGCTGGCGGGAACACCTTAGGGCATATAGTGCCCGGTATCTGCCAGGACCAACTCGGGACCTTCTTAGGATGTCCTGGCACAAGCTTCTTAAAATCAGAAGTCATGCCAAGGCTGTTTGTGAGCTCATGGCCCATCCCGTCTACGGCCGTTACCTGAAGCTGGATTCCCGCGGCCTGCCCAAGATTGACCGGGGCAAAATCAAAATCCGGGCCCATGTGCTGCTCTGCTGGCTGGCGCTGCTGTTGATGGCCCAGATGATGGTGAGCAGTTTCGGCACGGTGATAGCGTGCCTGGCCAGGACGGCGTGGATCCTGTTTTTAACGCCCACGATTTGCTTCTTTAAGGCCGCCCGGTGGTGGAGAAGGGTTCTTAGCTCCCTTTCTTCTTTAGACGCCACCCAGCAGGCGCAGACGAAGTCTGCGGCCAATAGCCTGGCTAAAATCTCGGCGTCAACCTTGTCCGTCTTGATCCTGGCCTCGGCGATGCCCTGGTCCTTATGGGGTTAACGACAACCACTTGCGCGCCGTGGTCGGTGACGATGTCACAGATCATAGAGGCATTGCCTGTGGCCTCAAAGGCCACCTTGCAGCTGCCGTCAAGTTCCTTGGCAAACCGCTTCCACTCCTTTTATTTGCCCCAGCTCGTAGCCTTGCCTTTGAGCAAAGCTGCGAGATATACATAAGCCCCCAAACGGGGGCTTTTTTCTGTTCAAGTTTTTCTTGACGTACGCTCATTAGTGAGCCATAATAAGGAAGGTAACAATGGTTGGCGTTGCAGAAAGGAGACGGCGATGCCGCGTCCACCGAAATGCCGGCGGGTAGAATTCCTGCCGCAGCACACGTATTTTAAGCCAGCAGGTATCCCCTTGCGTGAGCTGGAAGAAGTGGTGCTGGCCGTAGAAGAGGTAGAAGCACTCCGGCTGAAAGATTTGGAAGGCCTGGAGCAGGAAGAATGTGCCGAGCGCATGCAGGTTTCCCGGCCGACCTTCCAGCGCATCCTGGTGGGAGCCCGGCAGAAGGTAAGCCGGGCCCTAGTTGAGGGTAAGGCCATCAGGGTTGAGGGTGGTACCTTTGCCGTGGCCGGTGAGGCGGCCAGGGGCCCGGCCCCTGGCCGGTGCCGCCACCGTCACGGCCGGCAGTGATCCTATCTTATCTTAAATTCTATTCGAGGAGGTAAGGATAATTTTGTAGCAGGAACTTCAATCGTTTTGTTGAACCTATATCTGTACTGGAGGTAAGCATACTTCTGCGTATGACTGCAGGTAGGGCCAGGAGGTGAGGAAATTGGCAGCGATCGTTAACGAAGATCTATGTACCGGGTGCGGGGCGTGCGCCGAGGTGTGCCCGGAGGAGGCCATTACGGTAAATGACGTGGCCCATGTAGATCCAGATAAATGCCTGGACTGCGGCATTTGCGTGGATGAATGCGCCAACGAAGCCATCAGCACGCCTGAAGACTGAAGCCGGTTTCTGTGAGTTACCCGACGTCCGGCCTCGGTCTTGGGGGCCGGCATCAACAGAGAACTTATCAGGGAGGTCTTGGGGCTATGCCTAGATTTTCCGATCCGGAACATACCTGCCGGCCGTCCGCCGCTCCCCGGGTTCCCAAGCCGAAAGACAGCAAACGGTCCACGGATCCGGCAGTCCTGGAGATGATCGAAGCAGCCAGGCAGGAAGGGGTTACTACCGCCTTTGACCGCTTCCTGGCCCAGCAGCCACAATGCAAGTTCGGGTACGAGGGGATCTGCTGCCGCTTCTGCATGGCCGGCCCCTGCCGGATTAAATCCCTGGACGGGCCTGGCAGCCGGGGCATCTGTGGCGCCTCGGCCTGGACCATCGTGGCCCGCAGCGTTGGCTTGATGATTCTTACCGGTGCCGCTTCCCACGCCGAGCACGGAAACCATATGGCCCACACCCTCCTGGAAATGGTTGAGGGCCAAGCTCCTGACTACAAGATTGCCGATGGCGACAAATTGCGCCGTGTCTGCCGCATGGTAGGCATTCCTATTGAAGGCAAGGCCGACATGGCGCTGGCCCGGGAGTTGGCCGAGAAGGCCCTGGAGGATTTCAGCCGCCTCAAGGGCATGGGAAATTCCACCTGGGTAGCGGCCACGATAACCGAAGGCCGGAGGCAGAAGTTCGACACCCATAACGTCATGCCTTGGGGCATTCACCCCACCATTTCCGACCTGGTCACCCAGGCCCACGTAGGCATGGACGACGATCCGGTAAACCTGGTCTTTAGCGCGGTGCGGGTGGGACTGGCCGATTACGCCGGCATGCACATTGCCACCGACCTGTCCGATATCCTGTTCGGGACCCCGGAACCGGTAGTCAGCGAGGCCAACATGGGGGTGCTGGACCCGGAAAAGGTCAACTTTGTCCTGCACGGCCACAACCCGCTCCTGAGCGAAATTATTGTCCAGGCGGCGAGGGAAATGGAGGGTGAAGCCAAAGCGGCCGGGGCTAAGGGCATCAACCTGGTGGGTATCTGCTGTACCGGCAACGAAGTGCTCATGCGCCGGGGTATCCCGCTGGTTACCTCCTATGCCTCTCAGGAGTTGGCCATCTGCACTGGAGCCATTGACGCCATGTGCGTAGACGTGCAGTGCATCATGCCCGGCATCCGCACCGAAGCGGAATGCTTCCATACCAGGATCATTACTACCTCCGACATTGTCAAAATTCCCGGTTCCTACCATATTGACTACCAGACCAGCAACGCTTTGAACGACGCCAAAACCGCCATCCGCCTGGCCATCGAGGCCTTCAAAGAGCGCCAGGAGAGCGGCCGGGCCGTGCACATCCCCCAGATAAAGAATAAGGTGGTGGCCGGCTGGAGCCTGGAGGCCATTTACAGGCTCTTCGCCACCGTCAACCCGGAAAACCCGGTGGGGGTACTAAACGAGGCCATCCTCTCCGGAGAGCTGGCCGGGGTGGCCCTGCTGGCCGGCTGCAATAACCTGAAGGTGTATCAGGACGATTCCCATATCACCATCATGAAGGAACTGCTGAAGAACAACGTCTTTATCGTGGCTACCGGCTGCTCGGCTCAGGCCGCGGCCAAGCTGGGCCTCATGGACCCGGATAATGTGGAGGAACTCTGCGGCGAGGGGCTGAAAAACTTCTACCGCCGCATCAGCGAGAAGGCAGATCTTTCCGTCGGGCTGCCACCGGTTTTCCACATCGGCTCCTGTGTGGACAACAGCCGGGCTGCCGATCTCTTGATGGACATGGCCAATGACCTGGGTGTGGATACTCCCAAGGTGCCATTTGTGGCCTCGGCGCCGGAGGCCATGAGCGGCAAAGCCACTTCTATCGGTACCTGGTGCCTCACCCTTGGCTGGCCCACCCACGTCGGCTGCATGCCGCCGGTGGAGGGTAGCGACCTCATCTACAGCATTCTTACCCAGATCGCCAGTGACGTTTACGGCGGCTACTTTATTTCCGAGATGGTTCCCCAGGTGGCGGCCAGAAAACTACTCAATGCCTTGGAATACCGTACCTGGAAGTTGAGGGTACACAACCACGTGGCCGAGCGGTTTGAAGCCGCCTTGTTTCAGGGGTATTAAGAGTTATTGACATATGCTCTATAAGGTTGTATAATAAGACAAGGCCTACAGGATACCATGTGAATTGCTCGGAGGGAAGGAAATGAAGGTTGCCATAGCTACCGAAGGGGAATGGGTCAGCGCCCATTTTGGCCATTGCCCCGAGTACACGCTTTACGAGATCGAAGGCAATAAAGTTGTTGGCAAAACAGTTATCACCAATCCAGGCCACGAGCCGGGCTTCCTGCCCCCTTATCTCGCCCGGTTCGGGGTAGCCTGCATTATTGCCGGGGGTATGGGCTACAGGGCCCAGCAGTTGTTCCGGGAAATGGGTATCGAACCGCTGCTCGGCGTGGAGGGTCATGTAGATGCCGTTATTGAGGCCTACGTAGACGGCTGCCTGGCTACCGGCGAGAGCTTTTGCAGTCATGGAGAAGATCATGAATGCGAGGGGCACGCTGGCGGGGCGAGTTAGATTGTCTGGTGGTTGACCTGCCTCCCGGCACCGGAGATGTGCCGCTGACAGTGATGCAGTCCCTGCCCCTGGATGGTCTGGTAATCGTTTCCTCACCTCAGGATCTGGCGGTGATGGTGGTGCGCAAGGCCATCAATATGGGTAAGACCATGGGCGTGAAGATCCTGGGGCTGATTGAAAATATGAGTTATGCCACCTGCCCGCGGTGCGGCGAACAAATGGCTATATTTGGCCCCAGCCGGGCTGCCGACGTGGCCCGGCAGACAGGGATCCCGCTCCTGGGCATACTCCCGCTGGATTCGGAACTTTCTTCTTTATGCGATGCGGGAAGAATTGACGCCTACAACAAGGAAGAGGTTGCCAGGGTTTTTCAGCAACTGTTATGACCCTGCAGGCATTCTCAAACCGCAGATTAGTAGCCGGTGGTACTGCCAATACCCTCCCATCTTTCGGGCCCCGGTATCTCACCGGGGCGTTTTTCCATCTTTTTTATTGACATATGCTCATACTGGTACTGGGCTACCGGAGTACCTGGGTGGGCCCGCTTTGGCCCGTGGCCGGGCGCATATCCGGTACCGTGGGGTTACCCTTTTGACCCGGCGGCCGGGCCTGCGGCCGAGAAGAAGTTCCTGCAGCAGCAGGCCAGTTTGCTGGAGAAGCAACTGCAGGAAATTAAAGACCGGCTGGCCGACCTGGAGAAGCAGGTAAAGGAAGAAGAGCAAGATTAGCCATAACTACCCGGGTGCCCGGCATCCAGGAGGGCCAGCCCCTCTGGCAGGAGGCACCCCACGGTAGCCCGTCTCGGGCCCACCCAGGCCGAGCAGCCCTGGTTTCGCCAACTGGGGAGGCCAGGGTTTTTACTTCCTTATTCTTCATCGTACCTGGCCAGTTCCCAGCCTTGACCGGGAAGAGGTCTAAGAATATGCGGATTGGCAGGAGGCTATCAAGGAGAGCCGGCGGCTACCTCCCAGAGCCATGCCTACATTTTTCGTCCTGATCAGGTGCGGCTGCAGGAGAAGATGTACATTGGGCTCTTCCACATCGCAGTCCAGCAACTGTACCCTCATGCCCCGGGCGGCCAGGGAAATGGCCAAGCTGGTGGCCCCCGCCTCTGAAATATTTTGGTGATTGGCAGGAGAAAGACCAGGCAAAACCCTGTAATACTAGGCCACAGGCAGCACGAACTCCCCCGGGCCGGCCAGATGGCCTGGTGCATGCCATCCACACTACTGGGAGACCCGAGCTGGGATGGCAATAAATCTACTCTGCGCCCTTTCCCTTTCTATGGTATAATATCCCCAAGGGGGAGAGACTTGGGGAAATACGACATAGCCTTAAAGACTGTCACCTCGCTTTTTCCGCGGGACTACCTGGGCCTTGTCTTTAGCGACTTTGCGGGCGAGGTGCACCAGGCGGACAAAGAAGTCCCGGTCCAGAGTCACGCCACCGACTTCGTGCTGGAGGTCAGGGAGGAAAGCGGCGAGGAATACCTGGTACTGTGGGAGTTCAAGAGCCGGCCCGAAGGGCGCACCATGCGCCAAGCCCTACGGGACAGCGTATTGTTTCACGGAGAAGAAGGCCCGGCGGTCTACCCGGTGGTGGTCTACCTCACCGGCCGGGGCAGTTCCCTGGTAGTCGAGGATTATGTGCTGGAAGTAAGGGGCCGGCAGGTCATACGGTTTACGCCCCATGTGGTGAAGGTGTGGGAGATCAGCCGCCGGTGGCTTTTATACGAGGCTCCCATAGGGCTGTTGCCCTTGCTACCCCTGGCGGACTACGAAAGGGAAGCTGGGGAATTGATCGGCGAGGCGCTAGCCAGGATCAGGGAGGAGATAGCGGATAGCCGCATCCAGGCAGAGATGCTGACCGGGATGTTTATCCTGGGGGGCCTGGTGCTGGAGCCGCAGTTCTTACTACGTAAGCTGGAGGTGACCAAGATGGAGGAGTCGGCTTCCTACCAGTATATCCTGGGATTGGGTGAGGAGCGGGGTATACAGAAGGGCATTGAAAAAGGCATTGAAAAGGGTATTGAAAAGGGGGAGGAAAGGGCTACCCGTACGGCCATTTTGGAGTTTTTGGAGGCCCGCTACGGTGAGTATCCCGGTAGCATAAAGGCTGCCCTGGACACCATTACTGACCTTGAGCGTTTGAAACGGTTACGGCGGGAGGTCTTCAAGGCACTTACTCTACAGGAGGCCCTGGGGGTAATCGCCAGTGCCGCCGGCGGGGCGGGAGGGGAGGAGTAAGGTCCTCTCCGGCCTTTGCGCCAAGTAGCAGTCGCCAAGAATATGGGTTCCTGCACAGAGGGACCTTTTCTTTTTATCTTGGCTGGTGGAGGTTTTCATGCCCTAGCCGAGCGCTAATAGGTACGGCCGGGGGAAGATACGCCTGAGGCTTTAAGCTGCTCGTCCAGGGTGCAGGCCGGTATTTTCTCCAGCAGGGATTCAGCTCCTCCGCAACGCTTCTTCGACGGGCCGGGGCGGTTAGCGGAGCCCTGGCGCCGGCCTTTTTGCCAGGTGAACATGTCAGGGCTGTCCGTTTTGCTCCACAGCGGCCACCGGGCCAGGGTATCTCGCGTCTGACTCAAGTTTAAGGGGGCCAGGGGGGAGAGATACGGCACACCAAAGGAGCGCAAGGAAAAGCATGTGCAGGTGCACGAAGATGAGCCCGGCCATTACCCCTAAAAGCCCCGGCATCCCGGCGAGTAGCCCGCGTCAATGGCAGCCTGGCCTAAAATCAAGGCTCCGACAATGCTCATGGCCTGACCGAGGGCGCGGGGCATGCGCAGCCCGGCTTCCCGCAGGGCCTCGAAGGCAAACTCCATGAGCAGAGCCTCCACCACCATGGGGAAGGGTACCCCCTCCCCGGCCGCGTCAATGGTGGTGAGCGACTGGGGTGGGATCATTTCCGGGTGAAAGGTGGTGACGGCCACGTAGATAGAAGGAAGGGTTAGGGCAATGGTCAAGCCCAGCAGGCGCAGCCAGCGGCCCAGGGCGGCTATCTGGTAGTTAAGGTAGTCATCCTCCGGGGTCTGGAAAAACTGCAAGAAGAGCGTGGGCGCCCGCAGAACAAAGGGATACCTGTCGGTGAGGATGGCCACCTGGCCCTCCAGCAGCCCTGCGGCCACCACATCCGGCCGCTCGGTGTTACTGATGGTGGGAAAAGGGGAATAGGGGGCGTCGCGGATAAGTTCTTCCAGGTAGTTATCGCTGAGGATTCCGTCTATCTTGATGCGGACCAGCCGCGTTTTAACTTCCTGCACGATCCTGGGATTGGCGATGCCATCTAGATAGGCGATGACCAACGGCGTCCGGGTGCGCTGCCCGATGGTCATGTTTTCCAGCCGCAGGTCAGGGGTGCGCAAGTTCCGGCGCAGCAGCGTAGTGTTTACCCGCAGGTCTTCCACAAAACCCTGCCGCGGCCCCCGGAGTGTGACCTCGCTGGGCGGTTCCTCCACTGGGCGAGCTGGCCACCCTGGGGTGCTAGCCAGGTAGGCGCGGGCCGCGCCGTGCACTAAAATGGCGGTGTCGCCGGCGAGAAGCGCGGCCACGACTTGCCGGAGGTCTTCCGTGGTCTGCAGGCCCCCCAGGGTGAGGGCGTGGTCGGCTAGTGCTCCCGGGCCGGCTGCGTTCCAGGCCTCGAACATTAGGGGCCGCTGGATTTGCTGGTCAATGGCGACCTCGTTCGCCAACCCGTTGATCCAGGCCGCGGCCGCCGGCAGGGCCTGGCTACCGCCCCGCCGGAACTTGCGGATCACCAGGTCGTAAGGGTGGTCCAGCTCTTCCTGCACGGATTTCAGGTTGGCCTCCAGGCTACGCTGGAGGTGGAGCTTCGGCATCCCCTTTTTTTTCGGTGACCGTTGTCTTTTGACCCAAGGCAGCCGCATGCTTTACCACCAGACATTAGTCTTTGCCGCCGGCTACCGTTTATGTACCCGTTTTCCTTTGGAGCTCTATATGGAACTGGAGACCAGAATATCACGCAAAAGGTAATATGGTATATCTGAGGCTTCCTGCATCACGTCCAGGGCCCGGGATGCGGCCTGGGAGGATACGGGACAGAAGGGAGGAACTTCCACTATCTCCGGGCCGCACAGCCGGGCATATTTCGTAATCGCTATCCCCCTGGTTGAGGACCCCGGTACTGAGGCAATAGCCCGCACGCAGCAGCCGGAAGTGAGGGAGGCCCCGGTCCCCCCGCCGCAAACGAGGTGCAGGCGGTCTCGAGAACCCGGGCTGGAATCCAGGACGGCAGGGAGTACAAGTACCTGGCGCCGGCGGGTAATGGGGTGTTCGTACACCTGCGCCGGGACGCCGTAGACCCGTTGCAAGTTCTCGCTGGTAATGACTTCTTCGGCCGGGCCCGGAGCCACGCTCTTTCCCTGGTATAGCAGGATGAATTTACTGAAAAACTCCAGGGCCAGGTTGAGGTCATGCAGGGCCGCCGCCGCCAGGATGGTGATCCCCTCCCGGTGGTTGAGGGCAGTTACCAACGGCGCAGGAGATAGATGAAAAACGGACCCCCCAGCATAGTGGTAATTATCCCCACCGGCAGTTCGGTCGGGGCGATAATGGTTCGCGTCACCGTGTCCGCGGCCAGCAGGAGTATAGCCCCGTCCAAAGCGGCTCCGGGGAGAAGCACCCGGTGTTACCTGGGGGTTGCGCTGCACAATGGTTTCGAGGCTGAACTCGGGATAGGGGGTGGCCGCGTCGGCAGCTACTAAAAGCAGCTCCCCGGGGGCTGCTTTTTTGCTTGACATATGCTCATTAGCGTATATGATAAGCATAAGGGCATAAGCCCATAATAAAGGTGCTGAACCGAAGGAGTGAAGAGCGCGGCTTTTGTGCCCGCATCTGCCCGCAACAGGCCATTACCATGCGCTCCCACCTCTGCGGCCAGTGGTTTATTTCCACCACCCGCTTTGGCCCCTTTGTGCACGCCAGCCTGCGGGCTGGGGAGGAGAACTCCGGGCACCTGGTGACCCTGGTGCGCAACCAGGCGCGGATGCTGGCCGGCAGAGAAAACCTTTCCCTCATCTTGAGCGACGGCCCGCCGGGCATCGGCTGCCCGGTGATCTCCTCCCTTTCCGGGGTGGACCTGGCCCTTTTGGTTACCGAGCCCACCGCCTCAGGGCTCCACGACCTGGAGCGCCTGCTGGAGCTGTGCCACCACTTCCTGGTGCCGGCCCTGGTCTGCGTGAACAAGTACGACCTGGACGAGGCCCAGACAGGAGAAATTATGGCGTTCTGCACCCGCCAGGGGGTGGAGGTGGCCGGCCGCCTCCCCTTCGACGAGGCGGTGACCAAGGCCTTGAGCCACGGCGTGCCGCTGGTAGAGTACACCACCGGCGCCACTACCGGGGCCGTGGAGGCCCTGTGGCGGGCCGTGCTGCGGGCCTTTAACGGCATTAGGAAGGGCCGCCTGAAGGGCCCAGGGTATGGCCCTTCGTAGGCCGGTTTGGCCCTGGCGCCGCCGGCGCAGAGGGCCGGTTGGCCTTAAAGATGAAGGCCACCAGGTGGGCGATGACGCCCAGGATCAGGAGGACGGTACAGAGAGCAAAGCTCTTCCGTCTCCTTGACGAGCATGCTAACTAATCCCAGTCAGGTGGATTGCCTCCGGAATATTTTGATGTTGGTTGGAGAAAGACCAGGCAAAACGCTCCAAGTACTAGGCTGCGGCCAGCATGAACTCCCCCGGGCCGGCCAGATGGCCTGGTGCATGCCATCGTGATCGGCGAGGCGGTAGCCAGGATCAGTGGACGGGCACCACCGCGGGGTACCTCTGCTGTGACGTCCGGGTTTCATGTCGTTGAGTGCCGGGGACCCCTCCCCTGGCTTTTGCAGCCTTGAGAATCCCCGGCAGACATAGAGGTTAGGATTCCCGAGTATACTAATTTAGCAAGGTTTTCTGGGGAGAGGGCCAGCTATGTACCGGCGCCGTCCGAGGATCATTTTGGTGGTGCGCAAGGGGCTCCCTTTGTTCCTTATCCTGGTCACGGTCCTGGGCGGGGCGGCAGGTACGTACCTGGCCTGGGGAATGCCTAAGCCGGTCGTTAACGACCGCTTTTACTGGGAGCAAACAGGGGCAGCGGTCTGGGATGGCCGGGTTAGTGAGCCCCTCATTGCCCTGACCTTTGACGACGGGCCGGATCCCGATTTCACCCCCCAGGTCCTGACCGTCTTGCGAGAGTTCAAGGTAAAAGCGACCTTTTTTATGGTGGGCAATTTGGTCGAAGCCTATCCTGAGGTGGCCAGGGAAGTGGCTACCGAAGGCCATGAGATTGGCAACCATACTTACAGCCATCCTTCTCTGACCCGGATTGACGCGGGAGAACTCCGGCAGGAGCTTATCAGGGCGGACCGGGTAATCACCGCTATAACCGGACAGCAGCCCCGGCTTTTCCGTCCGCCCGGCGGTTATTATGACGAAACGGTGATCTCTACAGCCCGCGATCTGGGTTACCGTGTAGTTATCTGGTCATGGAAACAGGACACAAAGGACTGGGGCAATCCGGGCGCCAGGGGTATCGTACGCCGTGTTCTCCAAAACGCCAGGCCGGGTGATATTATCCTCCTTCATGACGGAGGAGGCAATCGTTCCCAGACTGTTCAGGCCCTCGCTCCCCTTCTTACTGAACTGCAGAAGCGTGAATTCAAGTTGGTGACGGTGAGCGAACTCTTGCAACATGACCAGCGCCAGATGGAGCGGGCGGGTGCCAGGCCAATTCCCGACGGGAAACCTGAAAGGCCAGAAAGATAGTACCAATTACCCGCAAACCGGGCCAGGACCGCCCGGTTTGCGGGGTACTGCTTCTGTACCGGACTTACCTGCTTATCGGGGAGCCGCAGGGGTCAGCCGGCGCACAATCTCGGTAACTTCCCGGTCGAAAGTGGATACTGGCTTACCGGCCTTCACTCCCTCGGCCACCTTTTTAATGCGGGCCGTCAGGTCGGCGTCGGTGGTCACCAGAACCCTGCTCAGCCGAGGCTCGGCACGCCGGAGGCGGTCGGTCACCTCCCGCTTGATACCGGTTGTTCTGGCAGCCCCTGGCCATAAAGTCGTCATTAGCTTCGGCCTTCAACCGGCCGATGGGCGCGTTCACGAACATAATTGTTCCGTTACCGGCAAAACGACGCAAGGTAATTACTGGTACCTCCTCGCCGGCAGGGGTCCTGGTAAAAACCAGTCTCTCTGCACCCGGGCTGCGGAGGGTAATGGGATAATGGGAGCTTTGCAGCGGGGGGTAACCGGGTATGCGCAGGCGGTCACCGGCTGCCAGCCCGGGGTCGAAGGTTAGCCGCAAGGGCGAGTTATCGGGAAAAATCCAGGGTCCGGTAAAAGCTCCGCTATGATGCGTCACGTTCAGCCCCGCTGCCTTTAACAATAAAGAATCTTCCTCCGGGACCGGGTGCCAGCCGCCGTCGTAGACGAACATCATCTGGTGGAGGTGTGGGGGGGGGGGGGGCAGGCCCCCCGCACCCGCGGCCCGGCAACGCCGGCCCAGCCATGGCGCCAGAAAGCGGTCCAGGCCGTAGTAGCCGGCGTTGACGCCAGCGATGATCAACAGGATGGCCAGGGTGTAGAGTACCGGATTAGTACTGGCACTGCCAGCCAGCACGAAGTGCGGTAGCACCTACCCTCGCGTTATGGTTACAGCTTGGTCTGGACGGATCAACGCACGCTGTATACGTCCATAGTGATCCTGCTCGCGGTGCGCGGGGGCGCGTCGTGCGGGGGTGACGTTGTGAGTGGGGCAAGGGGTTCAGGGTTAGAGGTATAGCAGAAGGCAGTCAGAAGGTGGAGCAGAAGGCAGGCGGAGCTTGTCTGCATCAGCGCATAATTTTCGTTTCTAGCTTGACTTTACCCGGGGTGATAGCAGATAATGTTAGTAATCTCGCGTGGTTGAAAGGATGCTGTTATGGCCGCCAGTGGAGCCCTGGTAGCCCGGGTGGAGGAAGGCAGTCTGGCTGAAGATCTGGGGATTGTTTCAGGGGACGTTATTACCCGGATGAACGGCTACCCCGTGGAAGATATGATTGATTACCGGTACCACCTGGCAGATACAGAGGTAACCCTAGAGATACGAAAGACCGATGGGCAAACGGTTTCGGTAACGGCTCGCAAGGATTATGACACCGACTTGGGGCTCGGCTTTCATACCGATACTTTCAATGGCCTACGCCGGTGTGCCAACAAGTGTCTCTTTTGCTTCGTTGACCAGTTGCCGCCGGGGGTCCGGCCGACACTGGGGATAAAGGACGACGACTACCGGCATTCCTTCCTGCACGGCAGCTATATTTCCCTGACTAACTTGCGTCCCCAGGACTGGGAGCGGATTGAAGCTTGGCGCTTGAGCCCGCTGTACGTGTCAGTGCACACCACCAACCCGGAATTGCGGGTCCGCCTGATGGGGAACCCACGGGCCGGCCGGATCCTCGAAGA
Source organism: Clostridia bacterium (assembly GCA_004347685.1). Classification (GTDB taxonomy): domain Bacteria; phylum Bacillota; class DSM-521; order Neomoorellales; family SLTJ01; genus SLTJ01. Next base: position 100,053 of record SLTJ01000029.1, on the reverse strand, counting down.
CCTGCGGCGGCTGGTTCGGGCCGGGATAACCGTATATGCCCAAATAGTCTTATGCCCGGGAATAAATGATGGCGATGAACTGGACCGCACCTTGAAAGACCTCGCTACGCTCTGCCCGGAGGTGGCTTCGATAGCCGTGGTTCCGGTCGGGCTGACGGATTTCCGCACTTCCCTTTTCCCACTGCGGTCTTACGGCCGCGACGAGGCGGTGGCGGTGGTGGAGCAGGTGCACCGCTGGCAGGAGAGCTTTCTCAAGAAGATCGGCACCCGGCTGGTTTTCCTGGCCGACGAGTTCTATTTGCTGGCCTCGCAGCCGGTTCCCGAAGCGGATTCTTACGAGGAGTTTTCCCAGCTTGAGAACGGCGTCGGCCTGATACGCCGGTTCATCAATTCCTTTCGCCGGACGGCTGCCAGGCTGCGGGCCAGGGCGGACGCCCGGAGCGAGTATTACATTGTTACCGGCGAGGCGGCCTTTCCGGTCCTCGCCGCCCTGGTGGACGAGGTTAAGTCAAGAATACCGGGGCTTGCCTCCAGGGTGGTCCCGGTCCGGAACGAGTTTTTCTCTTCCCGGGTGACCGTGGCCGGGCTAGTGACCGGGCAGGATATCGCCAGGCAGTTACCCGGGCACCTGCAGTCGTGCCGGCGTTCTCCCCGGGTAGTTCTCCCGGAGGTAATGCTCCTGGATGGTGTTTTTCTGGATGATATGCCCCTGGTCCGGGTGCAGGCCAGCCTGGGGGTGGAAGTAACAGCCCTTCCGGCCGGGGGAGAGGCCCTGGCCAGGGTACTGCTGACTGGAGGGAAGGCCTGTGGGTGAGCAGGTGGTGGCCATTATTGGCCGTCCTAACGTGGGCAAGTCAACTCTGTTCAACCGGCTCGTGGGCGAAAACCGGGCCGTGGTGGATGATACGCCAGGGATAACCAGGGACCGCATTTACGCTGAGGTAGAATGGCGGGGACGGCGGTTCTGGCTGGTAGATACGGCGGGTCTGATGGAGGGTATTGACGACCCGCTGCAAGTTTCAATTCAGAGGCAGGTAAGAGAGGCGATGGCCGAGGCGGATCTGATCCTGCTGGTGCTGGACTGGCGGGCAGGGGTTTTGCCAGCCGACGTGGACGCGGCCAGGCAGGTGCGCCGGTCCGGCAAACCGTATCTCCTGGTGGCCAACAAAGTCGATGATTTCAGCCAGTGGCAGCCGGGTGAACTGTTTCGCCTAGGGCTGGGGGAGCCGCTTCCGGTTTCGGCCATCCACGGCCTAAACAGCGGTGACATCCTGGACGAGATTCTTCTCAAGCTTCCGGTCCAAGCCGGGGAAGCCGGGGAGGAAGAAACGGAGGTTCCCAGGGTAGCCTTGGTCGGTCGGCCCAATGTGGGTAAGTCTTCCCTGCTAAACCGTCTGCTGGGTGTGGAGCGGGTGGTTGTCAGTGACCTCCCGGGGACGACCCGGGATGCGATAGATACCCGGTTCTCCCTGGGGGAGAGGAACTACGTCTTTATTGATACGGCCGGCATCAGGCGCCAGGCCCGAGTGCGTGGAACAGTAGCCTACTACGGCCAGTTACGGTCCTGGCGCAGTATCCTCAGAGCCAATGAGGTGCTGCTGCTGCTGGATGCCACGGAAGGGGTGACCGAGCAGGACAAGCGCATCGGTGGTTTCATCAAGGAGGCCGGCAAGGGCACCATCCTGGTGGTCAACAAATGGGACCTGGTGGAGAAGGATAGCCGGACGGCGGATGCGTACCGTCAGGAAATCTACCGCCAGCTCTATTTCTTGGACTATGCCCGCTGCATCTTTGTTTCCGCCCTTACCGGGCAGCGAGTGTCCAACCTGCTGGACCTGATTGATGAGACATACGCCCAGGCCTCCCACCGTATTCCCACGGCGGAACTGAACCGGTTTCTGCAGGAGGCTGTGGCCCTGCAGCCCACCGGGGAAGGGCCACGGCAGTGGAAGTTTTTCTACGGTACCCAGGTCGGGGTTCTGCCTCCCACCTTTGTCCTGTACGGAAACAACCCGGAGGCGGTGCATTTCTCGTACAAGCGGTATCTGGAGAACAAGCTGCGGGAAGGCTACGGCTTTGCCGGCACGCCTCTGCGGCTTATCTTCCGCGCTAAGAGAGGGTTGAAGAACCCGAGGCTGTTCAAAAACGAGCATGGCACGAAGGGCGACGCTGGCGTCACTGACAGGAGTTCGGAAATCGGCGGAGCAGACGCAAGGAGTCTAGATCGGGAACTGGCCCTAGCTCGTTCCTACGAGGTTCCAACCTCTAACCTCCAACGCCCAACCTCGGCTTTTTCACCGGACGCCTAGCCCGACAAAGCCAGTTGAAGTTTTTCAACAGCCTCGCAGGGGTGGCTGGCGGGGAAAGGAGGGGACATTGCCTTGGGGGTCCTAGTTCGTGTTCTGGCGGTGGTGCTGGCCTATCTTCTCGGTTCTATTCCCTTTGGTTATCTGGCGGGGCGCTATTGGCACGGCGTTGACATCCGCCAGCGGGGCAGCGGGAATATCGGCACCACCAATGCCTTCCGGGTGCTGGGAAAGGCGGCCGGGAGTCTGGTCTTTGTCGGTGATTTGGCCAAAGGGTTGGTAGCCGTGTTGTTGGGGACCTGGATCGGAGGGCCGGTGTTCGGCCTGGTAACCGGGCTGGCGGCCGTGCTCGGCCATAACTATTCGGTATTCCTCGGTTTCCGCGGCGGCCGCGGGGTGGCGACTTCGGCCGGTGCCGTCCTGGCCGCGGCCCCGGTCGTGCTGGCCGCATCCCTGGCGGTATGGCTGGCAACCCTTTTCATCGGCCGGTACGTGTCCCTGGCCTCGATAATGGCCGCCGCCTCTCTGCCGGTACTCATGGCTGTTTTGGGTTACGGGCCTGGGTACGTGGTTTTCGGCCTCCTGCTGGCTTTTCTCATGATTTACGGCCACCGGCCCAACCTGCAACGCCTAGCCAGGGGGACTGAACCCCGCCTGCATTTCGGCAAGAAGGGTTAGCCGGCTAATGGCGGGTTGGTGTGGCGCCGCCGCAGGTCGCGGTGTCCGCGGTAGCGTTGTCAGGGCCTCAGGGTAAGGTGGCTACAAGGCCGGTAGTTACCTCTTGGGCAATTCGATGAGACCTGTTTCCTATGAGCTTAACAGCGTACATAGTGGAGGTATGTCATGCCAGTCATAGCTGTTCTGGGAGCAGGCGGCTGGGGTACCGCTTTGGCCGCCACGCTGGCCGAAAAGTCTTTTCCAGTGCGGCTTTGGGCGCGGCGGCGGGAATTCGCCGCTGAACTGACCGAAACCCGTGAGAACAAGGCTTACCTGCCGGGGGTTATGATCCCTCCCGCGGTGGGAATATCGGCTGATCTGGAACGGATCCTGTTCGGGGCGGAGATGGTGGTTCTCAGCGTGCCTTCCCAGGTCCTGCGGGGAGTGTTATCCCTGGCCGTGCCTCTGTTGCCCCCCCACGCCATCCTGGTCAATACCGCCAAGGGGCTGGAGGTGGATTCCCTGCTGCGACTTTCTGAGGTGATGTTGCAAGAACTACCCCCTGCGTTTAGTTCCCGGGTGGCCGTTCTCTCCGGACCCAGCCACGCCGAGGAAGTGGCCCGGCACCAGCCCACGGCCGTGGTGGTGGCCGCCCTCGCCCCGGCGGTGGCAGCGTATGTGCAGGAGGTTTTTATGGGGCCTTATCTCAGGGTTTATACCAATCCCGACCTGGTCGGAGTGGAGCTGGGAGGAGCCTTGAAGAACGTGGTGGCCCTGGCGGTAGGGATGGCCGAAGGGCTCGGACTCGGGGATAACAGCAAGGCAGCTCTCATTACCCGCGGGCTGGCTGAGATCACCCGGCTGGGCATCCGCCTGGGGGCCAATCCACACACCTTTGCTGGTTTGACCGGTATCGGTGATTTGGTGGTGACCTGTACCAGCCGGCACAGCCGCAACCGCCGGGCCGGCATCGCTTTGGGCCGGGGGAAGGCCCTGCCCGACGTTCTCTCCGAAATTGGCATGGTCGTGGAAGGGGTGGCCACCACCCGGGCCGCCTGCGAGCTGGCAAATAGGCTGGGAGTGGAAATGCCGATTGCCCGTCAGGTGAATGACGTCCTGTTCGCCGGCCAGGCTCCGGAAGTCGGCGTGGCGAACCTGATGCAACGTGAGAAGACAGCGGAAATAGAGGACCTGTTTTTGTGATTTCTCCGGGCGTCTGTCCACTTTTTATTTTTCCCCAAGTAATATTTGCCTCTGAGGCACATATAGATGTAATGTTAATACATGCCAGCAGATCAGGGGGAAATTGTGCCTTAGGGGAGGGAAAACAATGGATCAGGCAAGCATATTGCGGGATATAGCCGAACGAACCAGGGGTGAAATTTACCTCGGGGTGGTGGGCCCGGTACGCAGCGGCAAGTCTACGTTTATCAAGAGGTTCATGGAACTGTTGGTCATCCCCAACATCAAGAATCCCAATGACCGCAACCGCACCCGTGACGAACTGCCCCAGAGCGGAGCCGGCCGCACCATCATGACTGCCGAACCCAAGTTCATTCCTGATGAAGCGGTAGAAATAGTAGTGCGGGAAGGGCTGAAAATGCGGGTGAGGGTAGTGGACTGTGTCGGCTATACCGTAGCCGGGGCCAGCGGCTATGCCGACGATACCGGGCCGCGGATGGTGCGGACACCGTGGTTCGAGCAGGAAATACCTTTCCAGGAAGCAGCCGAGGTCGGCACCCGCAAGGTAATCGCCGACCATTCCACCATGGGAATAGTGGTGACCACTGATGGGAGCTTTACCGGTATCCCGCGGGAAAACTATGTTGATGCTGAGGAACGGATTATCTGGGAACTAAAGGACCTGGAAAAACCCTTCGTGGTGCTCCTGAACACGGCGGAGCCGGAGGAGCGGGCGGCCGTGGAACTGTCCCGCAATCTGGAGGAAGAGTATAACGTACCGGTACTGCCGGTAAACTGCGCCGAAATGGGCGAGGAAGATTTCCTCAACGTCCTGAACGAAGTGCTTTACGAGTTCCCGGTTACCGAGGTCAATATCAACATGTCTCGGTGGGTGGAGCAGTTGGAGGCCTCCCACTGGCTGCGCCAGGATCTGGAGCGGGCGGTAGAAGCGGCTATTGGCGATGTGCACCGGCTGCGCGACGTGGATATGGTAATTTCCAGCCTGGGACAGAACGAAAACGTGCAGCGGGTCGTCCTGGCCAACATGGATTTGGGCAGCGGCACCGCCACCATGGACCTTTCCATTAGGCAGGAGCTTTTCTATAACATCCTGGAGCAGGAAAGCGGCCTTGCCGTCCGGGGCGACCACGACGTCCTTCGCTGGCTGCGGGAACTAAGCCATATCAAGGCCGAATATGACAAGATAGCCGCCGGGCTGATGGAGGTAAAGAATGCCGGCTATGGCTTGGTAATGCCGGGGGCTAGCGAGATGGAGCTGGAGGAGCCGGAGCTGGTCAGGCAGGGAGGCAGGTTTGGCGTGCGCCTGAAGGCCAAAGCACCGTCGTATCACTTCATCCGGGCCGACATCACTACGGAAATCACCCCCCTCATCGGCAGCGAGAGACAGTGCGAGGATCTGGTGCATTATATCACCGATGAATTTGAAAGCGACCCTAAGAAGCTCTGGAGGACCAATATCTTCGGCAAGTCACTGTACGATGTGGTGCGGGAAAGCATTCAAAGCAAATTATATCGCATGCCGGAGAACGCCCAGGTGAAGTTGCAGGAGACCCTGGAGCGAATAGTAAACGAGGGGAGCGGCGGGCTCATTTGCATTATTATTTGAGGCCCTATCGTTTCGGAGAGGGCGGTCTGGTCGCTGGTGTTTCGTCCCACCTGGCACTAGAGTCTCATGGTTATTTCCAGGGATACAAAAGTCGGTTTTAGCCGGCTTTTTGTTTAGATGCTTACGCTGCCGCGCCCTTATTTGCGGAGGCGGCATGGGTAGCCGCTACACTATTTCCCGCCGGACAGATTATGCCGCCGAAGGATGTTTTTTGGAGTCACCCGGAAGGAATCAACGGGGGGACGGCGAATAGATATACTTATATTCAAGGCCCATATTGCTGCAATCCAGGTGCCCCGGCAAGGGGAGAATAGGGAAGCAGGTGCGATTCCTGCGCGGACCCGTCGCTGTGAGTAGGGAGCCAGTCGCTTTCAGCCACTCGGGCTTATGGCCCTGGGGAAGGCGCGGCTGGCAATGACCTCGAGCCAGAAGACCTGCCTGGAAAGTAAGCCAGGGATGATGGCAAAGTCCCGGTTTGACTTCATGTCGAACTGGGACTTTTGTTTTTTGGCGGGGGTGGTGCTAAGCATAGCTATTTGTTGCGGATAATCGCCCTATATATCATATATCATAGGAACAGAAGCGGAGGGGAACCGGGGCTGGTAGCGAGAAGCCCAGCGAATAGTACAGCGAGACGCCCAGCGAAAAACAACCTAATTTTGGGAGGAGAGGATTATTTCACCAATGCTTACCGACGTGATCATGGGGATCCGCCCCCTGGACTACGAGGCCATGCGCCAGGCTAGGGAGAGACTGGATAGCTTGACTAAGCCCCTGGGCAGCCTGGGGAGGCTGGAGGAAATTGCCGAAAGGGTGGCGGGCATCACCGGGAATCCACTGCCGCCCGTACCGCGTAAGACCGCCATTTTGCTGGCGGCCGACCACGGGGTAGTGGTCGAGGGCGTGAGCGCCTATCCCCAGGAAGTGACCCTACAGATGCTGGCCAACTTCGCTGGCGGCGGGGCGGGAATGAATGTCCTTTGCCGCCACGCCGGCATCGAGCTTTGGGTGGTGGATATCGGCGTCGCGGCCGATACCCGGGGAATGACGGGCGTAAGCAACCGCAAGGTGGCCTGCGGGACCGCCAACATGGCCGCAGGTCCGGCCATGAGCCGGGAAACGGCACTACAGGCCCTGGAGACAGGCGTCTCCCTGGCCCGGGAAGCCGTAGAAACAGGCGCAGGCCTCCTCATCACCGGGGAGATGGGCATCGGCAATACCACCCCGGCTTCGGCCCTGGCTGCTTTTTATACCGGCATAACCCCCGAGGAGGCCGTGGGGAGCGGCAGTGGTATCAACCAGGAACGGCGGCAAAACAAAATCAGGGCCGTGGCCCAGGCTCTAGAGATAAACAAGCCTGACCGCAACGACCCGGTGGACGTGGTGGCCAAGATCGGCGGGCTGGAGATAGCCGGAATGGCCGGGATCATGCTGGCCGGAGCAGCCGGCCGGGTGCCGGTGCTGGTAGACGGCTTTATTTCCACTGCCGCGGCCCTGGTGGCCGCCCACCTCTGCCCGGCGGTAAAAGATTATCTGCTGGGCACTCACGTCTCCCAGGAACCGGCCCACCGGGTCATGCTGGAGTTTCTGGGACTTGCGCCCATGCTGGTAATGGAAATGCGCTTGGGCGAAGGCACCGGTGCGGCCCTGGCCGCGCCGGTAGTTGACGCTGCCCTTAAGGTCCTGCACGAGATGGCCACCTTTGGGGAAGCCGGGGTATCAAAGGCTCTGGATAACTGAGATGCCGGTGGCTGAAACCGAGTAGGGGTGTAGAAAGCGCCCTGCTGGCAAGGAAACAGATTTGCGTTTCTTCCAATATCTAGGACGCTACCCGCAAACTTCGCCTGGCTTTGTAGGGCTAGTCGGCCGGTCGCGCGAGGTACTTTCAAAGTACGCTGTACTCCTGCCGATCGTCGCCCTTCAGCCCTGCCTGTTTTTTCGCTATCTAACCACGAGCAGGGTGTAATCACGGCGCCCCAGCCCTATTGCCTCGCCATGGGCCAGTTGTACCGTGCCGTCCACGCCATGCATAGCCAGAAATTTATCTTCACCCCGGTAATTTTTCTCCAGCCTTGACCCCGACACCGCCGCCTGTCGGGTCACCAAATCCAGGCTGGCCTGGTCCAGAGCCACCGGGTCCTTTGAAGCCAGGATGCCCACGTCACTTACCACAGGCAGGTCGCTCCAGGAGCAGCAGTCGCAATCAGGCGTGACACCCATAACAAAATTGATGAACCCCACTTTACCCTCTTTATTTTGTATTGCTCCCAGGGCGTATTCGGCAATCTTCTCCTGGATTATATCCGGCTCTGTTTTCCACTCGATCCTGATGGCCCCGTTGGGGCAGGTGACGGTACATTCGCCGCAGCCTATGCAGAGGTTATCGTCTATGCGGGCCGTCTTTTCCACGGTAATGGCCCGGGCCGGGCACCAGTTGCGGCACTTGCCGCAGGCCTCGCACTTCTCCTCGCGCACCTGGGGCAAGACGTCGGAGTGCATCTGCTGCTTGCCGCTGCGGCAACCTGAGCCCATGCCGATGTTTTTTAAGGTGCCGCCAAATCCAGTGGCCTCGTGGCCCTTGAAATGGCTGAGGGCAATGAGGACGTCGGCATGGTAAATGGCGCTAGCAATGCGCACTTCCTTAAACCTTTTCTTGTCGATCGCCACGGTGACATAATCCTTGCCTAGCAACCCGTCGGCAATGATCAGGGGAGCCCCGGTCACCTCATAGCCAAAACCGTTTTCCAGGGCGGTCTGCAGGTGGTCAACGGCATTGGCCCGGGAGCCGACATAAAGGGTATTGGCATCAGTCAGGAACGGGCGCCCGTGCTTGCGCTTCACCCGCTCCACCACCCGGCGGACAAACTGGGGGCGAATATACTCTGTATTCCCCCTTTCGCCAAAGTGCATCTTGATGGCCACCATGTCCATGGGTTGAACCAGGTTATCGAAGCCAGCCTTGACAAACAGCCGCTCCAGCTTTTGCAGCAGGCTCGAGTTCTTCTGACAGCGCATGTCGGTGAAATAAACTTCGGCAGGCATTGGTATTGAGCACTTTCCCCCTCGCCAAGAGAATCTCTTTAAGGCCGGAAGGGCAGGCCCCCGGCCATATTCGTGATCCCATACTCTAATTCTCGCCATATCCCGGTAATTCCTGCCGGGCTAGTTCCGGCTAATTTTTTTAGCGGCTCTGGCCGGTTTGGTTCCCGGCTTTAGCCAGCTCAGGCAGATTGCCCCCGAGGCTATAGCCGTAAACATGAAGACCTCTGTATATCCCCCCAAATGATCATAAGCCAGGCCGGCCAGGTAGGCACCGAGAGCTCCAGCTACCTGGAAGAAAAGGATCAGCCAGCCGAATACCGTTCCGGCTCTGGGGCCGTAAGTGCTGGTGGCTACAGCCCCGTTGACCGGACTAATGGAAAAGTAGGTGAGCCCGAAGAAGATGGCCGCCAAGTATATTAAGGCGGTTGCCGAGGCCTGAAACACGCTGGACAGGGAGAGGAGGATAAGGCCCAGAGTCCGGGACGCAAAAAGGAAGGTCAGCACCCGTTCCGCTCCCCAGCGGTCGGTGAGGGGGCCGGCCAGCAGCGTGCCGGCGGTGTTGGCTATCCCCAGGACGGTGAGGACTAAAGCTATCAGGGTGGCCTCCAGGGACAAGTCGGCACCTAGAGAGGGGAGGTGGGTCAGCACCATCAGGGCTCCCACTCCGTTAACCGCGTTGCTTATTGCCAGGTGCCAGAAAAACTTCTGCCTCCAGTGGCGAGGCGGTTCCGGCGGCACAGGCGCCGTGGCCGGTGTCTGAGAGGTATTTTCGGCGAGAACCTTTGCCGCAGTGCCAGCCGGGTTGGGGATAGCGAGAGGCGGGGATGGTGGTTTCCTCGCCAGAAGCAGCACCGCTGGCCAAATGGCGAGCAGGAGAACCAAAGCCAGGATAGAGGACGTCCCCCGCCAGCCATATACCAGTATCAGGTAAATGGCCAGGGGATTAAAGACTATTTGCCCGACAGGAAAACCGGCCGAACTTATGCTGATGGCCAGCCCGCGCTTAAAGGTGAACCAGGGAGCTACCATCATGGTATTGGCTGTGGCGGCGGCGCAGGCATAGCCCACGCTGAGGAGGACCCCATAATAGAGATAAATGTGCCATACTTCCGTGGCATTTGGCAGGGCCAGCATGACCAGACCTTCCAGGAATACGCCGCTAAGGATGATTGTCTTGGCTCCCCACCTGTCCGCCAGGCGGCCTACCAAGGGCTGCATGCCGCCGTAGGTCAGGCTATGGATAGACATGGCTGCCGATAAGCTGGATCTGGCCCAGCCGAACTCCGAAGTCAGAGTGCTAAAAAAGAGGGGGAGTACCGACCGTACTCCCACTACCGCTCCCAGAGTAGTAAAGGCCACGCCGACCACTACCCAGCCGTAGTATATTTTCTTAGCCACAGCACAAGCACCGTCCTGACAAATAGATAATAGTTTCTTCCTATTGCTTCTCGCGCTCGTCTATGACCCGCTTGGACTTGAGGATAACTCCCTGCTCGCCGAGCCCGGAAATGGTCCCCGGAGGAACGGTTTCCACCGCTACGGTTATGCCTACGGCCGACTTGACCTTGTCTACCAAAGTACGGGCTAGATTGGGATATGCTTCCTGAGCGATATGCGGCATGGGTTCCACCCGGAGAACAATTTCATCAAATCGTCCCCGGGTGCGCAGGACAACCTGGAATTCCCGGTTCAGGTTCGGGAGGGCGCGCACGAGGTTTTCCAGCGTAGAGGTATAAACGTTGATTCCTTTGACCACCAGCATGTCTGATGTGCGCCCTTTGATGGCGCCCCTGATGCGCATGGTGGTTCGGCCGCAGGGACAGAAGTCAACTTCAGGTACCCGGACGACGTCCTTGGTGCGATAACGGATGCCAGGCATACCGTAAAGGAGCAAGGAAGTTATGCAAAGCTCACCTTCCTGGCCGGGGCCGAGTACCTCTCCTGTTTCGGGGTTAAGCACCTCGATGAGGAAGTAGTCTTCGTTGAGGTGAGCCGCGGGCATTTCCTCCCGGGTGGCCTCCTGGCAGACGAACATTACCGGCCCACCCACTTCGGTCATGCCTACCATATCGCTGACATTCGCCTGCCATTTCTCTTCGATAAGTCTCTTAGTGGCGGGCACGGCGGCCAGTGGCTCCCCCACCGAGGCTATCACCCGTACCTGGCTGCGTTCTTTCAGGTTTAACCCCATCTCCTCGGCCACGTCGGCCATGTGCAAGGTGTAGGAAGGGGTAGCCCGGAAACCGGTCACGCCCCAGTCGAGCAGGTTTTGGACCCGCTTTTTGGTATCCCATCCGCCGCTGGGAATGGGGAGTGCGCCCAGGTACTCGATCCCGTAGCCGCACCCCCAGGGACCGAGGGCCGGAGGGTAGTTGGCGCAGATCATGAAACGGTCTCCCGGCCGTACCCCGGCGCCATAAAGCCCCCTGGCATAGAGGTAACTGACATTCTCCCAGTCCTCGCGCGTATAGGCCCACAGGCGCGAAGGACCGGTGGTACCAGTGGTGGTCCAGAACTTGACCAGGTCGCGGGAAGTGGTCAGGAGGTCGCCGAAGATTGGGTTTTCCCTCTGGACCGCATCTACCATGGTCTTATCCACGGTCGGCAGCTTGGAGATATCTTTTAACTCGTGGATGTCCATGGGCGTGACGCCTGCCTCCTCATACAGGCGACGGTAAAAGGGCGAATGGTCATAGGCAAACTTCACCATCCGCTGCAATCTGATTAATTGTATTTCCTCTATTCGTTCCCGGGGCAGCGTTTCCACCTTGGACCAGACGCTTTTGGTAAAGGGCACTCGCCGGTCCCCTTCCTCTTCGGGGTACCAGTTCTGACGTTCGGCGATATTCCAGGCAAAGGTTACGGCTGTCAGAAAGATCTCCCTCCCTGTACAAGAATTGTGCGGCGATGCAGGCTCCCTCTGCTAAGATATACGGGAAGTTACCGGACATTCCGGCCGAGATACCCGGTTAACGGCCCGTCTTTAACCGTCAGGCGAACTATGTCGGCATGGAAGTCCCCGAGTGGCACCGTTTTGTTATTGTAGGTTAAAACGTGGTCAGTTACATAGAAGGCCACCTCCGGGCTCCTCTCGTTGATCTGGTGGAGATCTTCGTATGCCCACGGATTGCCGGGTATTTCATATTTGGCTTCAATCCTGACCAGGATTATGTCTCTCCCATCCACACGGTAGATCTCGGTGATAGGAGATCCTGTCTGGCTTCAGGTGTGCGTGATCCCGAATTCCTCGACCCTCCTCAGGTTCATAACCTGCTGCGGCAGGTCCCCCTCCGGGCCTACCTGAATAGCCGTGACGATTATTACCGGCTGCGAGGCGTACCAGTGCCACAGGGATCCGGCTACGACCGCCAGTAACAAAGGTAAAACCCACCATGCTCCTTTTGCCACGCGAGCGATTCCACGTCACCTCCTTGTCTCGCCGAGGAATGAACTACCCACCCGCCCCAGGTCTCGGGAGCGTAGAAAATGAATCAGTATGGCTGCCGCGAGTATGACCAGGCCAATACTGTCAGTGACTATTCCCGGGACAATGAGTAGCAAGGCCCCGGCAGCAAACAAAGGCCGCTCCATCCATGTTACCGGCTTCAATAAGAACCCTTCTACGGCGATGGAAAGGGCCGAGGCTCCAATCATCCCGGTGATGAAAGCCAGTATGATTTCGCCGATCGAGCCCTGCATGATCATAGCCGGGCTATAAATGAAAATGTATGGCAAAATGAACCCCGAGAGGGCCAGCTTCCAGGCAATAAGACCCGTACGGTTGGCATTACCCCCGGCTATGCCAGCAGCGGCATACGCCCCCAGGGCCACGGGCGGGGTTACGTTTGAAAGCACGCCATAGAAGAGAATGAACAGATGCGCCGCCATGGGGTCAGCTCCCAATTGTATCAGGGCTGGGGCTACTAACACGGCCAGGAGCAGGTAACAGGCCACGGTGGGCAGTCCCATGCCCAGGATAATTGAAACCGCCATGGTCAGGGTAAGTAAAACCATCTGGTTGCCGCCGGATAGCTCCACGAGTTTCCCGGCCAGGGAGAAGCCCAGCCCGGTGGTGAACACCACCCCCATGATGATCCCGGCGGCGGCCGCCACGGCTGCCACTACCAGGATTTGGTGAAAGCCGTTCTCGAGGGTCCTGATTATGTTACCTATACTCAGTTTTTTCCAGTCCTTAACGGCTACCAGGACTATATTGGTCACGATGGCCAGGAAAGCTGCCCGCGAGGCGGAGAACTGGGTCAGGCCATAGATTAGGACTACAAAAGGCACAATCAGGTACCAGCCTTCGCTCAGAACCCGTCGAAACCTGGGGAGACTTTCACGTGGCAATCCTTTTAAACCAAGCCTGGCGGCTTCCAGGTCCACCATTACGAATATGGCCATGTAATAGAGAACGGCCGGGAGGAGGGCCGCCTTCACGACGTCCAGGTACGACTTACCCAGGATCTCGGCGATCAAGAACGCCGATGCGCCCATGACCGGCGGCATGATCTGCCCGCCGGTAGAGGCCGCCGCCTCTACCGCCCCGGCAAACTCCGGGGCGTAACCGGTTCTTTTCATGGTAGGGATGGTGAAGGAGCCTGTGGCCCCGACATTTGCCACCACGCTTCCTGAAATGCTGCCAAACAGAGAACTGCTTACCACAGCGATTTTCGCTGGGCCCCCGCGGACGGTACCCAGGATGCTGGAAGTAATGTCCATGAAGAATTTGCCGGCGCCGAAGCTTTCGAAAAAGGCGGCGAACAGGATAAAGATGAATAAGTAATCAGCAATGGTCGCGGTAGCTGTGCCCATGATTCCTTCAAAGGATGTGTAGAGCATGGAAATCATATGCTCGAAATCCATATCGGCGGCAATAAAACCGTAAGCCAGTACGCCCAGCACGATCAGTACCACCGGCCAGCCTACTGCTCGCCGGGTGGCTTCGATTACCCCGATAGTGAGGATGGTGCCGAGGATTACTTCAAAATCGGTAATGGCGCCGCCCCGCCACTGAAGGTCCTCCCATACCAGAATGAGGTGAAGCAGGGTATAGGCTGTAACCACCGCCACGCAAATATCAATGGCCAGCCAGACCCGGCTCTCCCTGGCGCGTTGGTGGACCGGGTAGAAAATGAAGATGGCGGCCAGCGTAGGCATGAGGAAAATGCTCCTCTGCACCATGGCCGGGAATTTGCCAAAGCCGGAGGTATACAGGAAGAGCAGGGAAGTACCTACTGCGACGGCCATGAGGATATACCTTAAGGTTCCCGGTAGGTGGCGAGTCGTTCCTGCTTCTGGCATGAGGAACACTCCTTGTCTTTTGCGTTAACCTGCCTGTCCCAGTGTGTAGTGAAGTAGAAAGCGTTGGCCGGCCGGAACATTCATTCCAGCCGGTCAACATGGATCTACTGTTTTCAGGGCATTTCGCTGATGGTAACGCCCTTTTGCTCATAGTATCGTTTGGCCCCGGGATGCAACGGTGCCGGTACATTTTTTGCAGCATTTTCCAGAGTAATGATCTTCCACATGTTGTAGATCTGTTCAAGCTCTGGTTTGTGCTCCCAGATAGCCTTGGTTATCTGGTAGACTGCTTCCTCGTCTACATCGGCAGAAATAAATACTCCTGAACCTACAGCCAGAACGAGGGTGGGTTCGGTAATATCGCTGTAAAAACCAGGAGCGACCTCGACGCCGAAGTAGTAGGGAACCATCTTCTGTAGTTCCTGCGCGTTATCCTTATCAATTGGTATCCAGTAAACATCGTGGGTGGTGCTAAGATCCACCAGGGCCGGAGCCGGTCCGCTCTTACCTCCAGCAACGTTGACCAGTACGTCAATATCGCCGTCTTTCAACGCTTCCACCTGTTCAGACACCGACAGGGGAGAGGCTTTCACGTCATCAAGGGTCATCCCATAGGCCTTGAGGACATTCTGGAAGATACCAAAGGCGCCGCCGCCACCGGGAGTCAACCCCACCCTTTTGCCCTTTATGTCCGCAATAGACTTAATCCCGGAACCGGCCTTGGCAACTATGTTCATGTAAAAATCTCCGCCCATGAGCATTGTCCGCAGCTTGGGGTTAGACACCCAGGTTTCTGTTTCCTCTCCCCGGTACGATTTGTAAGCTGCTTCTACCATCTGCAGGCTGATATCCGCCTTACCTTCAGCCATAAGGCGGATGTTTTCCACCTGGCACGCGGTGGGAAAGGCGCTTCCCGAGTACCCGGGCACATATTTGTCAATGATATTGGCTATGCTGCCTCCCTGCAAGTAGTAGCCGCCCCCGGTAGCGCAGGTGGCGATCTTTAATGCCTTCCTGCCTTCGGAAGCCAGTGGTGACGAGGTCTGTTCCTGCCCTTGACCTGTCGTTTCTGAATTACCTTGGGTCTCCTGCCCGCCACAACCCGCGATTACCAGGAGTAGCACGGTGACCAGAAACAGAACGAGAGTAAGTTTACGTCTGTGCATTAGTACCCCTCCTGCCTCAACTAATTCCAGTAATCCTACGACCCCAATTACCGTACCTGCCTATCACCTCCAATCCAAGATTTAGTCAAAAGCTATTACAAACTCTTATGTTAACGGTAATCATAACCTAAGATTCAATCCTTGACAAATTGAAAGTTTGCATGGAGAATGATAGAGAAAACAAATGAGTAGGTGTAGAAGAATGCAGTTATCCCAGTTGCGGGCCTTTGTTGTCGCTGCCCAGGAGAAAAGTTTTACCCGGGCTGCGGAAAAGCTCTACATAACGCAGCCCACCGTAACTTTTCGCATCCATGAACTGGAGACGGAACTCGGTTACCCCCTTTTTGACCGCATCGGTCGCTCCGTGGAGCTTACCCAGGAAGGCCAGCGGTTGCTGTACCACGTGGAGCAGGCACTGAGGCTGTTGGACGACGGCCTGAAAGAGGTCAATCGCTCCAAAAGGTCAGCCAGGCACCTGGCCCTGGCCTGCATCCCGGTTTTCGGTTTTTATTATTTACCCGCTTTGTTCAGCTTCATTAAATCCAGGGGTCTCCCGTTGGATATCACCCTGAAAACGCGTCGTAGCAGCGAAGAGGTGCTCCGGTTCATGAAGGATGGGGCCGCGAACGTAGGTATATTGAACGTGAATTTGGTAAGCTTGCCTAGGAATTTCCGGGCACTGACGTTGTTGGAGGATACGAGTTGCTTTGTCCGTGGCGCCGCCTTTCCCCTTCCGGGTGAAGAGCCGCTTCCTTTAAGAAACCTCCAGGAAATCCCTATGGTCGCCTATGAGCGGGGGCACCCTTACTGGAAGATGGTGGAAGGCTTCTTTGCCACCAATAACCTCAGGCCCGATATCATTATTGAGGTTGACAATTTTGAGATTGTCAAGCTGCTCCTGACACGGGGCGCCGGCATATCGGTCCTCCCCCGTATTGCCATCGCCAATGAACTGGCGGCGGGCACGCTGGCGGAAATCCGCACTGAGCCGCCCCTGGTAGAAAGAAGAAAGATGTGCGCCGTTTATCCGGCCCGCAAAGACTTGCCAGAGGCCGTGCGCATGTTTCTGGAGGCCCTTGGCGGTTTCTTGTCCCAGAATCCTGGAATACCTGGTTAAAAGTCGTTTTGACTGCTGTGGTTCACCGGTTAGGAAAATACCTGAATTGTTCCCCTGGTGTTCTGCTTCTGCTAAGTTAGCACTTTTCATGGCTTCATAACGGTGATACAATACTCATAATCCGGCAAAGGGGTGGATGTGTTGACCGAAATCAGGGATAGCAACCGTAATGGGTGGAAGATTGCCGGGGTGGCGGCGTTGGTGCTGGCCTGCCTGGCGGCCATGGGGCTTGGCCGATATGCTTATCCCGTTATCCTTCCTGATATGCAGAGGGGGCTAGGGCTTAGTTACGCCCACATGGGCACCATCGGAACGGCGAATATGGCCGGATATTTGGTCTTTGCCTTCTTAGGGGGCGCGCTGGGAGACAGGTACCGCCCGAAGATGATTATTCTGATCTGCTTGCTATTTTTGGCTGGAGCAATGGTGCTCATGGGCCGGGTCTCAAGCTACTATACGGCGCTGATACTTATGTTTGTAGCTGGTATGGGAACCGGAGGTACATATGTGCTTTCCCAGGCTCAGTCAAAGCAATGGTGGCCGGTATGTCAGGGGAACCGGAGGTACATATGTGCTTTCCCAGGGGGTGGCGGCCGGCTGGTTTAAGCCCCAGCAAAGGGGGTTGATCTTAGGCATACTCTCCAGTGGGGTGAATTGGGGCATTTTTTTCGCCGCTTTCCTCGTCCCCTTCGCTGCGACTCTGGGTAACGGCGGGCCTGATGGTTGGCGGGTTTCCTGGCTGGTAGGCTTGCTGGTCCTTGCCAATGCCGTTGTGGTAGCCGTGCTGGTGAGGGAAAGGCACCACGCTACGTCTACTTTGGAAAAGCCGGGACCCAATCAGGCCGCGGCCAGGGCAGTGTGGTTACAGCCAGCGGTAATCTATGTAGGTGTTATTTATCTTATCTACGGCTTCTTCTCCATTTATATGGTTTTTTTCGTTTCTTACATGAAGAATGAGCTGATGTTGCCTTCGTCTCAGGTCCGGAGCATTTGGATGTTTGTGGGGTTGTTATCCGGTGCCACCGGGTGGCTGTGGGGGTTACTTTCAGATCGGGTGGGGCGGAAAAGGGCTCTGATTATGGGGGTAGGTACGGCGTGCGCAGGGCTTATCTTAGTTTTATTAAGCCGGTCGCTAGGCGCCATGTATTTGTCTACCATTCTCTGGGGGCTTGCTTTTACTGCTCCCATGTCTATTATTCCCGCCACGGCTACGGACATAGTTGATCGGAGCCAGATTAATCAGGCCCTGGGGCTAGTTACCATGGCCTTCGGCCTGGGGCAAGCAACAGGCCCAGCCCTGGCCG
Source organism: Clostridia bacterium (assembly GCA_004347685.1). Taxonomy (GTDB): domain Bacteria; phylum Bacillota; class DSM-521; order Neomoorellales; family SLTJ01; genus SLTJ01. Next base: position 82,348 of record SLTJ01000029.1, on the reverse strand, counting down.
GTGCCCTCATTGATATTACCGGTTCTTTTATGCCGGCCTTCGGTATCACCCTGGCTGCTTTTCTGGGGACTATCGTGTGCTTCTTGCTTCTACGCGGCAGGGGAAGCGGAGCGGCGGTTTCCCCCGAACAGGCCGGGCTGCAACATTGAGGGCATAGAAAAGGGCCGGTTCTTCCGGCCCTTTTCTTTATGATGGGTAAGTGCTACGTTTCTGCCTGACTGGCCGCAAAAAACCTCTTTTGCACTGGGGCCGATGGTGCCGGAGTGGCGAGGGTCACAACCACGGTAACGACCAGTTGCAGGAGCAAGGCCCATATGTAGGCAGGTAGTCCCAGCCATACGGGTTGGTTCAGGTGCCCACCACCCAGGGATTTAGGTCCGTATGTCAACCAGAGGAGGAAGATCTCGGCGATGAGCAGGCCCCAGATGGCTCCTTGCTTGTTAAGTCGTGGCCAGACCAGGCCGCCGATAATAGGGATCAAGAAAAGGGTTACGATGCCGTTGGCCGAAACGAAAAGCACAGATATAAGGTTTAACCTCAACAGAGCAATAATTACTGCTACCAGAGTGGCAATAAATACGATTATCCGTCCCCACCAAACGGCGCGTTCCTGGGATATATTGGGGCTTATCTTAGAACGGATGAGGTCATGGGTAACGATACCGCTGATAGCGATGACACTGCCGCTGATGGTACTGATAATGGCCGCCAGGGCTCCCGAAAGTAAGATTGGCACGAGCCATGGTACGGGAACAATTTGTGTGACCAGCATCGGGATGACCCCATCAGGGGCCACGCCCAATTCCTTCGTGCTGGCCCATATGAGACGGGCAAACACCCCGACGGTAGTGGGGACGCTGCAGATTATGAAGGAAGCCGGTATCCAGAAAAGGGCGCTAACGGGAAAGACCTTATCGCTCTTGGCTGCGTATGACCGGACGTGCATTTGCGGGTACTGGGTAAAACCGATCATGTTGATGAGCCAGGCTACCAGCATAACCGGCGTCCAGAAGGGGACCTCTCCGGGTGGACTCACCATCTTGGGAAACTTTGCCCCCACTTCCTGAAAAGCCCCGGCTATCCCTGTCCCCAGGTGCCCTGTTGTCAGGAAGAAAATGGTCAGCAAAGAAATGATGATCCAGGAACCCATGAAGATATCCGTCCAGGCTGTGGCCCGGAAGCCGCCCAGCAGCACCACCAGCAATACCACCACAGCCGTGAATACGACTCCGAACCAGTATGGTAAGGCTCCGCCGCTGATAACGTTAAAAATCAGGCCTGTAGCAATAAACTGGATGCCGAAATGGCCGGCAGTTACAGCCACGATACCAAGTACGGCCGGTACCAGGCGCATAAAGGTAGGGCTTTCATAACGGTCAACCAGCAAGTCGGCCTGGGTTATGTACCCATTCTGCTTGCCCACTTGCCACAGGCGGCGCCAGAGGTATAAATAAATGACAATCAATACTGTGCCGGCTACCGTCTGGTTAAATGCGCCTACGCCCATGAGGTAGGCCTGGGCCCCCATACCCATAAAGATAAAGCCGCTCATCTGCGTAGAGACCAGGCCAAAAAAGGTAGCGACAACTCCCAGGGTGCGGCCGGCAATGAAGTAGTCTTCGGCTGTCCGGGTCCCGAATCGGGCTGCGTACGCTCCTATGGCTATTATTACTAAAGCGAAAACTATCAGGAAAGCAATGGCAAAGGTCATGTACTAGCCTTCCTCCCCTCGGACAGGTGCTGCGATGGCTCTCGTGTTTGTTCTTCGACCCTTTCCATGAAAAAGGTAGCTACCATGAAGGCAAACATGACCACCTGGGCTATGGTAGCCCAGAAATTATACTCGGGTAACCAGCCGAAGATGAGGCTAACTTTCCCAAATGGTACCAAAACTGGCATTAGAAGAATTATCAGCCACATTATTGCATACCCAATGCCAAATACTACTGCCGAAGGACGTTTAGGTAGCCACCATTTGCTCAAATAAACCTCCCCCTTCTCCCAGATTAGATTCCGTTACAGCCCCTACAATCCATCTCCCAGATTTTAGTTTCATCACCCCTTTTAAATTAATTAGGTAACCACTATCGTATTTTAGATCCCAAGTCGTTTATTGTCAAGACTTTTCCTTTTATCTTTCGTAAACTAGCTGGTTTTTTCTATCGCAGCCCCTGCTTCTTGAACATTACAAGGTAAAAGCCCCTCAAGGGAGGGGCTAAATTTGCCGGAGCGCCATAATAGATTCGGCGGCAGTTCCTGTGCGGTGCAGGTATGTGGAGAAGTCCTATTGCCCGCCAACCAAGAGGTCTACCAGCCGTTTCTCACGCACCGAGACCAGGCCCTTATGGGTTAGCCTTAGTTGGGGCACGCCGACAAAGGTCACCACCTGGATAGCTAAGAACGGGTTGGAGTGCGGGTATCCCATATCTTTTACCGCCGCCACGACTCTTGCCAGCCGGTCTGAGATTTCTTCCAGCGAGGCATCAGAAATCAAGCCACAGATCGGCTGCGGTAGCTCGGCCACTACCCTGCCCGCTCTGGCCACCACCAGCCCACCACCCAATTTCCTGATCCGGTTAAGGGCTAGAGCCATATCGGCATCGTTAGTGCCTACTACCATAACATTAGGCACGTCCCAGGTGTAACTGCATGCGTAGGCACCGTCCTTCAGCCCGAATCCAGTGATGAAGCCTGTGAAACGGCTGCTCCCGTCTATAGTGCTGACTGCGCATGCCTTTATTATATCACGGCTGGGATCGGGCAATACTTCTCCGCCCCGGACCTGGAGGGTGGCCGTTTCTTCGGCGGTCAGCATATCGCTGACCTGGCGGATCACCCGTACCTGTGCTTCTTTTTTATAGGGGCCGGCGCTGACTTTGAAAAACTCGGGCGTAACACCGGCCGGAAATTTAAGGATATGATATGCTTCCTCGGGATACTTATGTTCCCTCACGGGCACAGTGAGGCGGCTGTCAGCAGCGATGATACGCCCGTTACATATGACCGTCTTGGCTTTGATTCTTTCCAGGGAAGCGCTGAGGAACATATCGGCATATTTGCCCGGGGCGATTCCGCCCAGATGCTGGTCAAGGTGAAAATGCTCGGCAACATTTAGGGTTGCCATCCGGATGGCCTCCATGGGTGAAAAACCCAGATCAATTGCCTTCTGGACCACGAATTCCATATATCCTTTCTCCAGCAACTCTTCTGGTTCTACCCCGTCTGTAGCCAGGGCCAGCCGCCTGGTATCAATTCCTTCGCCGGCCAAGGGGGCCATGGCTGTCAGGTCGCGGCGAATGGACCCTTCGCGGATCATCACGTGCAGCCCCAGTTGCAGCCGTTCCCTGGTTTCCTGAGCCGTGATGGGCTCGTGGCAGGAAGTGATCCCCGCCGCGATGTAACCCTGCAGTTTTTTCCCCTTTGCTCCAGAGCTGTGTCCTTCTAAGGGCTTACCCGCATTCCAGGCAGTAGCGAAGAATTCCAGTACTTCCTCCTCACCGTCCAGGACACGTGGCCAGTAGGATTCTCCCAGGCCGACTACATCCGGTTCTTGCAGCAGCCTGGCAAGTTCGGCCGGGCTGAAATTGCGGCCCTCCTGTACCCGCGGGTCTCCCGGTACCATGGAAGGGGCGGTGGCTAAGACGCGGACCGGCTGGTCGCGCATGGCCTCCAGCAGCCAGTATACCCCACGTATCCCGGCCATGTTAGCTATTCCGGAAGTCTCGGTTACGATGGTAGTGGTGCCCCCGGTGGCGGCGTAGCGCAAGTATTCATGGATGTGATGCAAAGCGTCTAGGTGCGTGTGCCCGTCAATCAGACCCGGGATCAGGAAGCAGTCGGTGGCGTCAATTACTTGGGTATTCTCCCCTGGCATGACGTTATCAGAAGTAACGAAGGCGATCCGGCTGCCGGACGTACCTACTGAGATTCCCTCCTGTATCTCTCCGACATAGACGTTCACCAGGTGGGCGTTCCTAACCAACAGGTCCGGTGGTCGCTGGCCCGTGGCCACCTGTATAAGTGACAAGAGCTCCGCTTTGTTCATCTTACAACCCCTCCGATCTTTGAGTTGTTAAGTATTTTCTCCTCGTTATACCGTCTTCCTGCCGTGGCGAGCTGTTTTCGAGATGTAACAAGACCTATTATAATCCTGTTATACTATCGTTAAAAATCGCCTCATAAAATAATTGACATACTGGCGGTTTCGTGGTACAGTGATTAAGGGGTGCGAGGAGGATTCACAAGGAGTAAATCTTCAAGTTGAGGGGGAAGGGTGAGGAAAATGTTCGAGGGTTTTCAGTAGATCTGTCTTTGTAAGTTGATAATCCTTAAACCGGTTCAACGAACTGAATTAGAGGATGAATGTCTTATATAATGAGGAAGGTAGTGGCGCTAAACTACTGTTTGTAAGCGTTGCACCCTTTCGGTAATGCTTGCGGGTTTTGCCAAGTTAAGTGGCGGCTAGTCACATGAAAATTAGGGGTGACATATTAGGATATAATGTAAATCGCTTTTGCTTTCGGTACTTGAGAAATCCTGCCTTTTTGCTTGTCCCACCGGGCATTTGGCCGGTACGTGCTTGAGTGGTACAATCAAGGGCGCAACAAACATGAACAACCTGCGCAGACGAAGGCAATGGCTGCGGAGATACCCAGAGGGCTAAAAAGATACATAGAGGGGTTTAAAAATGAGGTACGCAGAGACAGGATATAATTTAGAAATTGATTTATCGCGTGGAAGCATCGAGCGGGTGGAAACGGATCCTAGATTAACCGAACTTCATCTTGGGGGGCTAGGCACTAACGCCAAGATATTATGGGATAGGGTTCCCCCGGAAGTTGAACCCTTTTCACCTGACAATCTACTAATATTTGGTGTCGGCCTTTTAACAGGCACACCGGCTCCTTCTGCCAACCGGACTATCATCTCTACCATTTCTCCCCAAACTTTATTAATGGCGTTTTCAGTAATGGGCGGATTTTGGGCCCCCGAGTTAAAGCATGCCGGTTATGACAGAGTGATAATCCGCGGCAAATCCGCCAGCCTGGTTTATTTATGGATAAACAATGACAAAGTAGAAATCCGTGACGCCAGCCACCTCCAAGGTAAAGGCGCCCAGGAAACGGCAGAGCTTATTCGGCAAGAGCTGAACGAGCCGAGGGCTCAGGTGGCTGCTATCGGCCTGGCCGGTGAAAACAGAGTCTATTTTGCTTCCATTGAGCATGACAAGTCCAGCGCCAGCCGGCTGGGAATAGGCGCCGTCATGGGAGACAAAAAGTTAAAGGCCATAGCAGTTCGTGGAACAAAGGATATTAACATTGCCCGGCCGGCTGAATTTCTGGAGCTGTGCAATGAAGTGCTGGAATATACCCGGTGGCGACAAGAAAATCCCATTAAGGGAGTGCCAGCGATCATAGCGAGGCTTGGGGCGGCCCAAGAGATGGACGAAGTTGACGAGGCGTGGCACACCGCAAATTTCGCCTGGGGAAATGCTCGCTACCGGCGAAAGGATTTTTGGACAGAGGAAATCGCACAGAAGTGGGAGCACACTCAGAAAAAAGCGGTGCGGCGCTTAATAGCCTGCTATAACTGTCCGGTCAGGTGTGGGGGAGTAGTTTCCCACCCGGGACTTTCAGTAAAAAGATACATGATGAAATGCTTCACGAAACTTACTTACACAATAGCAGCGATGACAAACGAATTAGAGTTCGATTTTAGAATCGCTGGTTATGCCCAGGAGTATGGGATTGATGGGTATACAGCGCCACAGGTTATGGCCTTTGCGGTCGAGCTTTACGAAGCCGGCATTTTGACTGACCAGGACTTGCCAGGATTTCCGTCCAGTAATGAGGAAAGGTTCTTCTATTTACTTGATAAGATTGTCCGGCGAGAAGGAATAGGAGATATTCTGGCCAACGGCGTTTACTGGGCAGCCCGTCAGATTGGCCGAGGGGCAGAGGCTTACGATCGCAACACCATTAAGAAACATGAACAGATACCTATAAAACTGGGGACGTTGAACCCCATTTATTTCCTTTGGTGGTCCACCGGTGAAAAGATTAACATAACCCAAATTGAAGGGCAAATGCCGCAGGCACCTTTTGCCACGAGAGAGGAAAGGGAAGAGTTTGTAAAGGATTGGATTCAGGTCCCCAATGAAAGGTTCAAGGAATATATTCTGAACTGGGAACCAGGTTCATTCCCATATTACCCACCCATTCCCGCAGTTTGCGAGATGGTTGATTGGCCGGAGACTATGCACTACATCGATGACTGCACCGGGGTATGCGCAGGGGTGTCGTCGTTTGTCATGAAGCCACCTTATCATATACACAATTTCCCGCGTATAATCTCGGCGGCAACCGGCTTAGATATTGACGAAGACGAGCTATGGAAAATAACCAGGAGAAACCGGAATTTGTTGAGGGCCAATAATGTGCGAAGGGGCTTAAGGAGAAAGGACGAGCGTCCTCCTGAGGACCATTGGAAGAAAAGATTTCCAGAGTACGAAGCCAAATTGCTTGAGGCCTATTACGAATACAGAGGGTGGAACAAAGAAGGCATTCCCACGAAGGAAACGTTGAACCAATTAGGCCTGGATTACGTCAGCGAAGACTTTGAACGAAGAGGGATTTATAACCATGGCTAAGACCAAAAAGAAAATAAAGGTAATCAGGATTGATATGGATAAGTGCAGCGGTTGCCGGGCCTGTGAGGCGATCTGCTCCGCGTTTCACGCTTCGCCGAAATACAGCAGCAATAATCCGGCAAGGGCGCGGATACGGCTGGTTCGTGACCCTTTTGAAGAAATATTTCTTCCTGTCTACGCAGGCGAGTATACGGCAGCCGAATGTATGGGCAGGGACAAATATGTGGTTGAAGGAAAGGAATATGGCGAGTGTGACTTCTGTCGGGCTTCTTGCCCATCCCGCGACGCCTTCAAAGAACCCGATAGTGGTCTTCCTCTCAAGTGCGATATGTGTGAGGACGATCCGCCACAAGAAGAACCATTGTGTGTTAAATGGTGCTTGCTTGATGCGCTGACTTACGAGGAAAGGGAGGAAGAAGTCGAAGAAGAAGTGAAGTTGGACGATCTGGAGACAGGTCTGGAATCCCTGGTAGACAATTACGGATTACAGAAGGTAATTGATACCGTTGCCCGGATAACGCAGAAGGGTTAAAGCATTAGACTTGGAGGAAGAGGGGTAAAAAATCGTGGAAACTATTGCTCCCCTCAGAGAAGTAATAGATGAAATAAAAGAAAATGGTGGGGACGCAGTTAAATTCTGTTATCAATGTGGAAAATGTGATACTATTTGTCCGTGGAACAGGGTCAGAACCTTTAGCATGCGCAAGCTAATCCGTGAGGCTACCTTCGGTTTGACTGAGATAGAACGCGAAGAGATCTGGCGCTGTACTACCTGCGGAAAGTGCCCTCCGAAATGCCCTAGAGACGTAAAGCAGATAGAAAACATGGTGGCTTTGCGCAGGATCGCGACAGGGTACGGTATTTTTCCTGGCGCTGCCACGCCTATCCGCACTGTAAGTGCTGGCCTCACCGCAGAAGGTAATCCCTTTGGTGAAGAGCGATCCAAGAGGGCTGACTGGGCAGAGGGTCTCTCGGTAAAAACATTCGCCGAAGGGATGGAGATTTTATACTTCCCCGGTTGCTACCTCAGCTATGATCCAAGATTAAAGAAGGTAGCTGCGGCCACGGCCAAGATCCTCAATAAGGCAGGGATAGATTTCGGGATACTGGGTACCAAGGAGAATTGCTGCGGAGAGAGCATCCGCAAGACAGGCAATGAGGCATTATTCAAGCGTTTAGCCAGGGAAAACATCAAAACTTTTATCGAAAACGGGGTAAAGAAAATCCTTGTTTCTTCCCCTCACTGCTACCACACCTTCAAGAACGAGTACCCTGAATTCAAGGTAAACTTTGAGGTAGTTCATATCTCTCAGTTTTTATTTGAGCTTATTAATGAGGGAAGGCTTCAACTAACCAAGGAGTACAGGAAAAAGGTTACATATCATGATCCGTGTTACCTGGGCCGGCATAATGGCATATATGATGAACCGCGGGGGGTCTTAAAGAAGATACCTGGTCTGGAACTGAACGAGATGGCTGAGTCGCGGGAAGATAGTCTCTGTTGCGGGGGGGGAGGAGGCAGGATTTGGGTTGAAACTCCGAGGTCTGAAAGGTTCTCCAACCTCAGATTGGAACAAGCAATTGAGGTTGGGGCTGAGGAGCTGGTTACCTCCTGTCCATACTGCATCACCAATTTTGAGGACAGCAAGTTAATCCTGAATTATGACGACGCCATACAGGTTAGGGATATCACAGAGATCCTCCAAGAAGTGATCTAGAGGCTGATTTAATACGGTTTATCCGGTCGAACCAGGAAGCATAGGCGCGTAAAAGTCGAAGAGGTGATAGAACGGTGGAAAATGGACTACTGCTAGAAGAACGAATTCAACAACTTTATAAAAATCTTGGGCGTAATGATTTCGGAGATGTAATGGTTGTCGGCGGAGGGATCAGCGGTATTCAAGCCGCTCTGGATCTGGCCGCAGCCGGTTTTAAGGTTTACCTGGTTGACAAGGGGCCGAGCATTGGGGGTCACATGGCTCAGCTTGACAAGACCTTTCCCACTAATGACTGCTCAATGTGAATACTCTCCCCCAAACTGGTCGAGGTCGACCGGCACAACAATATAGAGGTCCTTACCTATACTGAAGTTGACCACATAGAAGGGGAAGCAGGAGACTTCAAAGTAACCTTAATTAAGAAGCCCAGATATGTTGACGAGAGCAAATGTACCGGCTGTACCACCTGTGTAGAGCACTGCCCGGTTCAGTACCCTGATCAATTTAATCAGGAAATATCGAAGAATAAAGCCATCCATATATATTTTTCTCAAGCGATTCCCCTTGTCACTTATATAGATGAAAGCTGCCTTTACCTTAAAGAAAAGAAATGTGCTGTTTGCCAAGGAGTCTGTGAGAATGACGCCATAGATTTTAATCAAACGGCGGAGAAGGTAGAAGTAAATGTAGGGGCGATAGTTCTGTCTCCCGGGCTTGAGCCATTTGATCCTAAGCTGAGGGAGGACTACGGTTACGGAAAATTTGATAACGTAGTAACCAGCCTTGATTATGAGCGGTTACTAAGTTCCACTGGGCCATACGAGGGTGAAATACTGCGTCCTTCCGACAAGAAGCATCCTCATAAAATAGCTTGGATCCAGTGTGTCGGTTCAAGGCAGGTTATTCCCGGTGGCAACAGCTACTGCTCAGCCGTATGCTGCACGTATACCCAGAAACAGGTGATTTTGACCAAAGAACATGACGCTGAGGTCGAGTGCACAGTATTCCATAATGATATTCGTTCTTATAACAAGGATTTCGAGCGATACTACCAGAGGGCGGAAAACCTTCCAGGAGTCCGCTTTATAAGAAGCTACGTAACCATAGGAAGGCAGATCCCGGAAACCAAGAATCTGACTGTAAGATATTCTACTTCTGACGAAGGTGTGAAGGAAGAAGAATTCGATCTGGTGGTGTTGTCGGTCGGATTGACACCTCCTGCTGAGGTGAAGATCCTGGCAAACAAGTTCGGCATCGAGCTCAATTCTCACGGATTCTGTAAAACCAATCCTGTTAATCCTATGCAGACCTCTCGCCCGGGAATTTTTATAAGTGGAGCCTTCCAGGGTCCTGTAGATATTCCCGAGTCGGTTTTTACCGCCAGCGGAGCTGGCGCCCGGTGCGGTGAATTCCTTGCCTACCGCCAGGGGAAGCTGGCCAAAGAAAAGGTGTATCCACCTGAAAGGGATGTCTCGAAAGAGGAGCCCAAGGTGGGTGTTTTTGTCTGTCATTGCGGAGCTAATATCGGGAGAGTAGTAGACGTTCCTTCAGTAGTTGAATATGCCTTAACCTTACCCAATGTCATTTATGCTCAGGAACAGCTATTTTCGTGTGCTACTAATTCTGCCAAGGAAATAGGAGATGTTGCACAGGAAAGAGGTCTCAATCGCCTGGTTATCGCTGCTTGCTCTCCCAGGACTCTTGAACAGTTATTCCGGGACACGATGCGGGAAGCCGGGCTTAACCAATACTTTTTAGAGATGGCTAATATCAGAGAGCATTGCTCCTGGGTCCATTCTAAAGAAAAGGAGAAGGCCACCCAAAAGGCAAAGGATTTAGTCCGGATGTCGGTAGCTCGGGCTTGCCATTTGGAGCCCTTGCAGGGGATTTCTTTGCCCGTCAACAAAACAGCGCTGGTGGTTGGGGGCGGTCTGGCCGGTATGACCAGCGCTCTGAGCTTAGCCAATCAGGGACACGAGGTTCACCTGGTGGAAAAGGATCCGGACCTGGGGGGAATGACGCGGAGAATCCATTACACCCTGGAAGGGCTCGATGTTCAGGCTTATTTGCGTGATGTCATACGTAAGGTTTACCAGAACCCTTTAATACATGTATATACCAGTGCTATCATTACAGATGTTTCCGGTTACGTTGGGAATTTCGTGACCAAGGTGCAATCTAAAGGAAGGATTATAGAAATAAGACATGGTGCTGCCATCCTCGCTACAGGCGCTGAAGAGTATAAACCCACTGAGTACCTTTATGGCAAAGATGAAATGGTAATGACCAACCTGGAGTTGGAGGAGCAAATTGCCAAGGGAGACGAAAGGCTGGCTAGCTTGCAGAGCCTGGTCATGATCCAATGTGTAGGCTCTAGACAGGAAGACAGAAACTATTGTAGCCGGGTATGTTGCAGTCATTCTATAAAGAACGCCCTGAAACTGAAAGAGATAAACCCCCAGGCGGACATCTACATTCTCTATCGGGATATGAGAACCTACGGATTCCGGGAGGATTATTACCGGGAAGCAGCAGGCAGGGACGTGAAGTTCATTCGCTATGAGCCGGATGATAAACCTCAGGTAGAAGCTGTCGAGGAGGGTGGCCGGCGTATTCTAAGGGTTACCGTAACCGATTCCATTTTAGGAAAGAAGCTGGAAATAGACGCCGATGCAGTTGCTTTAGCTGCCGCAGTCATTCCGTCCGAGGGAAGTCAGGAAGCAGCGGGGCTCTTTCACGCAACCTTCAGCCCGGACGGTTTCTTCAAAGAAGCCCATGTCAAATTGAGGCCTGTTGAGCTTAGTACAGATGGCGTCTATCTTTGTGGAACGGCCCACTATCCCAAACATATACCGGAAGCGATTAGCCAGGCTTATGGAGCTGCCGGCCGTGCATTAACTCTTCTCTCGCATGATACAGTCGTAGCCTCCGGCTCTGTTTGCGAGGTAAATGAGCGTAAGTGTATCGGGTGCGGGGCATGTATCGCAGCCTGCGCCTATGGCGCCATTGAGTTCCTTGAGACGCGACAGGTCAAAAAGGCCGGGGTCAATCCTGTTCTGTGTAAAGGATGTGGTCTCTGCAACGCAAAGTGTCCGACAGGGGCTATTTCATTAAAGCATTATACTGATGAAGCGTTGTTAAGCCAGATTGACGCGGCGGTTTCTGGCCTGTAGAGCCTGCCGGTGAACAGAACTGGATTGCTGATTTAGAAAGGAGACAATCATGGCTGCAGTAGAACGCGAGTTCAAGCCCAGGATTTTAGGTTTTGTCTGCCATTGGTGAGCATACGGGTCTGCGGACCTGGCTGGCGTGTCCAGACTACAATATGCAACTGAAAACAGGCTTATTCGCGTCATGTGTTCAGGTAGAGTCGACTTGTCATTTGTACTCCGGGCCTTCTTAAATGGAATGGACGGAGTGTTTATTGGTGGTTGCCGTCTAAATGAATGTAATTATACTACTCACGGAAATTACCACGCACTAAATATGGTGCTTCTGTGTAAGAAAATAATGGGGCATATTGGGCTAAATCCCGCAAGGTTAAGGATCGAATTTATGAATTCCGCTGAAGGAAACCGTTTCGCTGAGGTTATGAATGACTTTGGCAACACGGTGAAGAAGCTGGGACCTCTTGGTAAGGGCGAAGGAATAGACAAAAATGAACTGAAGTCCAAACTCAAAGAGGTTATAAAGCTGGTTCCGTATATCAAGCTTGAGAAGAAGGAGAAACTGGCGTCGCGTTTTGAGAATGTAGAAGAACATGAGAGACTCTTCACCAGCGGCGAGATAGACAGCTTGTTCCGTGACGTACCCTCGTACTATATTGATCCGGGTAAGTGCCAGGCCTGTATGATTTGCGCTAAGAGGTGCCCTGAAGAGGCAATCATAAGTGCCAAGAACCAGATCCACGTAATTGACCAGGAGAAATGCATAAAATGCGGAACTTGCCTCGAGGCTTGCCCCCCTCGTTTCGGTGCGGTGAGGAAGATTGTTGGCGAGCCTGTTCCGCCTCCTATTCCTGAAGGAGAAAGAACTATAGTCAGAAAGAGTAAAGAAAAAATGGAAGATAACCCCCTGGTTTCCTAACTGCCCACTGGCCTTACTGGCGGCGTGGTGCCCCTGTCACCGACATGGCTGGCCAGGGATTACGCGTTGGTGAAGTGCCTTTGCGCCAGGGCCAGGCGGGTATGGAAGATCGGGGTATGGTGTATCGCATTTTGGAGGCGAACGGATATGGGCCGCAGGGAAGAGCTGGAGCAACATGGCTGGGTACTGAAATTCACGGCCAAGGAGCCGCAGTTAAGCGAGTTTATCAGGATGTATGAGGAGTTGGGTATGGAGGTTTTGCTGGAGCCCATGGAGGAGGATCCCGGACAGTGCCAGGCATGCTACGGGTGTAGCCTTGACGAGTACAAAGTTGTCTTTACGCGCCCACGGCAAAGAGAGGAAGGGGTTGAAACTCAGTGAAGGCAGCAGTGTTTTACGGGCCCCACCAGCCCTTGCGCATTGAGGAGCGGGAAATCCCCCGGCCGGGGCCGGGAGAGATACTGGTAAAGGTAGCGGCCTGCGGGGTATGCCACAGCGATCTGGAATATATCGAGTTAGGTGTGCCTACCTTTAAGAAGCCGCCGGTAGTGCTCGGGCACGAGCCCTCGGGCGTAGTGGAGGAAGTTGGCCCCGGGGTCACGGAATTTGCCCCTGGTGCCAGGGTAATTCTTTCGGCGGTTACCGGCTGCGGCCAGTGCTTGTGGTGCCGCAGCGGGCGGGAGAACATTTGCGGCCAGATGATCATGCTGGGAAACAGCATTGACGGCGCTTACGCCGAGTTTGTGAAGGTCTCGGCCCGGATGGCCTTTGCCTTGCCTGAAGACGTGCCCTTGCGCGAAGGCTGCATTATAGCCGATGCTATTTCTACGCCATTTCATGCGGTAAAAAGCAGGGCGCGGGTGCAGGCCGGCGATTTGGTGGCTGTAATCGGTTGCGGCGGTGTGGGCCTGAACGCAGTACAGATAGCTACCGCTCTGGGAGCCCACGTCATTGCCATTGACCTTGTTGAACAGAAATTGCAGTGGGCCAGGGAGCTGGGCGCGGCCGAGACCATCAATGCCGGCCAGACAGACGTGCCCAAGAAGGTACGGGATTTGACCGGCGGCGGTGTTGACATAGCTTTGGAGGTGATCGGTAACCCGGAAACCCTCCGTCAGGCCTATGGTTGCCTGCGGCCCGGGGGGCGGCTGTGTGTGGTCGGGTACTATCCAGGAGATTTCTCCCTTGCCGCCTCGCGGTTAATGATGCGGGAACTGGAAATCGTGGGCTCATGCGGTTGCCCGCCGCAGGAATATCCGCGCATCATCCGGATGGTAGCAGACGGACAGATAAAAGTTAAACCCCTGGTTACGCATTATTTCAGCCTGGAGGAAGTGGATAAAGCCTTCGAAGTAATGAAGAAAGGCTATTCTATCCGCTCAGTCCTGGTTATTGACGAGAAGGTATAGCCGTACCGGGAAAACAGAACAGGGGAGGGACTCCCATGGGGTTTCAGAATATCATTTTCAAAGTCGAAGACAAGGTGGCCAGAATTCTCATTAACCGCCCGCCCGCAAATATCGTGGATTTGGCCGTTTTACGCGAAATGCTCGCAGCGATGGAAAGCCTGGAGGGGCGCGGGGATGTAAAGGTTTTGCTTCTCAGCGCGGTCGGTGAAAAAGCCTTCTCGACCGGTGTCTCCGTGCAAGACCACCTGCCCGACAAGGTTGCCGAAATGATCCCGTTATTCGGCCGCGCCATGCGGGCTGCCAACCACCTGGATATACCGGTGGTGGCGGCAGTGAAGGGCTACTGCTTGGGTGGAGGATGCGAGCTGGCGGTCATGTGTGACTTAGTGCTGGCGGCCGAATCGGCCCGGATAGGTCAGCCGGAGATAACTCTGGGCGACTACGCTCCCATTGGGGTAGCCACCTACGCGAGGATCCTGGGCCCCAAGAAGGCCTTTGAATTGCTCCTGCTGGGGGAGACCTTGACCGCAGCCAGGGCCAAGGAACTCGGGCTGGTGAATTTCGTGGTTCCAGATGAGAGTTTTGAGGCCGAGGTCGAGGCCCTGTTGCAGAAGCTGACCGGCATGAGTCTGGTGAGTTTAAAGGCCTCCAAGAGAGCCATTTATATGGGGATGGATATGGGTTTTAACGAGGCTTTAACTATGGCGGAATATATTTACCTGAATGTGCTGGCCAAATCCCATGATGGGATGGAGGGTCTGACGGCATTCCTGGAGAAGAGGAAGCCGGTGTGGAAAGATGAGTAAGGGCAGTGATCCAACTGAAGGGGTCCTCCTCAGACAGCTAATAGTAGGTGATTTGATAGATATCGTTGGCATTCAGGAGTCCCTCGGGGGCGAGAGCGAGGTTGAATACTGGCGGAAAAAGTTGGATGTCTATACGGCGGACCCGGAACTCTGCCTGGGTGCCGAGTATGCCGGGAAGCTCATCGGTTATATCTTGGGCCACATTAAGGGGGGCGAGTTCGGTGTCGCCGATGAGACTGGTTGGATTGAATTGATAGGCGTTGACCCGGAATGGCAGCGCCGGGGGGTAGGCAAGATCCTGGTGGAAGCCTTGTTCAAGGTATTTTTGAATCGTAGTTGTAAAAAGGTATATATCCTCTGTAGCTGGAAGGATAATGAGATCCTGGGATTTCTGAGGGAACTTGGTTTTGTCCGCGGGGACTTGATCCACTTGGAGAAATCATTGCCACGGGTCGGGGCGTCAGGTCTTTAAGCCCTTACTTACACCCCATCATGGCCCGCCAGGCCGGACAGGCACTTGGCGGGCCAGCATTCGAAGACAAGAATCCTGACCTAGACCGCCAGGCAAGGCTATTTCGCTTCCACCTGCACCTCTCCCTCCCCGAGGAACCACTGCGCCCACATACAGTAAACGTCGCTGGTGCGCATGAAGGCTTCTATTGAAGGAATGCCAGCTTCTTCCTTCACTTCCCCGGCCAACTGCCGCATCTGGGCAATTTTGGCCAATAACTCTCCCCGGATTTCTTCAGTCACAGTCCTATCCTCCCCATGAAGTTTGTTCAGATTTGCGTCAGCATCCATACGATAGTTCCACCTACATACTTGATTTCACCGTACCGGATACCGGTATCTCGGCAGCTTTACCGCCGTCCCCAAAGGCTTCGGCAAATACGCTGAAGAAGCGATCCCTGGCCCTGGCCTCGTCTTCGCTTTGCGGTATTGTTAAAGAGATTACCACCGACAGGAGTACCGTAATAATCAGCGCCGGTAAGAAGGCATTGGGGATGCCAGGGAAATAGGGGATGAGATGAAATTGCCACAGATGTAACAGGATCTCCCCCACTGAAACCCCCACCACAAAGCCCCACTTGTTCATCCGTTTCCAGTGCAGGGCCAGGAGGGCGCCCCAGAAAAGGAGGCAGAAACCAGCGAAGGCGAATACGGCGATCACCAGGATATTGCCGGGCCGGATCAAAGCACCCAGATAAGATATCATCGCTACCACTATTACTGCCCAGCGGCCGAATCTGACTACTCGATCTTCAGACAGGTGGGTATAGCGTTTGAAGATATCCAGCGTAGCCAACTGGGAGACGGTCAGCAACTGCCCGTCAAGGGTCGAAGCAACCGCAGCCAGAAGGACGACGATAAGGAGAGCTCCCAGGAAAGGCGGCGCGTACTTGGCAAACATCATGAACAGAACATTTTCGGTGGCGGGACCTTGCAATCCCGGGACCAGCGCGGCCCCCCACACGCCCATAAGAATGGCCAGAGCGAAAACAGTGAATGTACCCACTGGCCAGGCAACACTGGTTATCTTAAGGTCCTCTACTGACCGCGAACTCATCAGCTTGGCCAAAAGCTGCGGAAATATAACTGGATTACCGAACATTATCAAGGCCTGGGCTATATATTCGACAGGGGTGAACTTTCCTTCTCTGGTGAGGAGATTAGGCGGCACCTTCTCCAGAATATTAGCCGTTCCCTGGCTGGCCCCGACAAAGATAACCAATATTACCATACCTATGAAGATAACAACGCCCTGCAAAACAGCCACCTGGGCGGCGCCACGCATCCCCCCGCCGGCAATATAGTAAACAGTCACAGCACCCATAATCAGCGCGCCGAGCCAGTATGGCACCGCTCCCTGAGTGATGATTACCACTGCCTGTCCTCCGGCCATCATGCCGGTGATCAGATAGGGCACCGTATAGTACAGGGAGACCACCAGGGTTACAATGTGAGCCGCGGGGCTGCTGAACCGTGCCGCAAGCAGTTCGGGTGAGGTGGAATACCCGTAGCGCTTTCCC
This sequence comes from Clostridia bacterium, assembly GCA_004347685.1. Taxonomy (GTDB): domain Bacteria; phylum Bacillota; class DSM-521; order Neomoorellales; family SLTJ01; genus SLTJ01. The sequence continues at coordinate 65,650 of SLTJ01000029.1, read as the reverse complement.
AGTAACCACGCCCGGTAACCGATCATATAGGCGCCAAAGGCGCAACCGAAGGCTACCGAGGCATACTTCCCCAGGGTGCCGAAGCCAGAGCGGTAAGCTTCGCCGGGCAATCCCATGATGACAAAGGCCGACCACTGGGTGGCCAGCACAGCCATCACCAGGGTAATCTTAGATAAGGTGCGACTGGCCATAAAGTAATCGTCGCCTACGGTGGAACTCGTCCTACGGGTAGCCAACCACCCGATCACCAAAGTAACTATAAGATATATCGCAACTACGACAATAGTAAGAGCCATCCCCATTACCCTTAGTCCCCCCTTTTGGCCCTACCTTCGATCATACTTTGCGGCGGTTCCGGCCAGGCCAGTTTGAGCAGCACAGCAATAGCAAGATAACTGATAGATGCATAGGGAACAAAGTACCAGAAATAAGCCCATGGGGCAAAGGACCACACGAAAAAGGCATCGTTATCCCATGTCCAAAAATCAAACATCAAAAGCAAGGTTATCAGGGCCAGCAACCAAGGGATGGCCATCCGTACCTTTGCCGACATACTGGCCACCACACCTCCATTCCATGATTTTGTACCCTACCCGCTTACTCCTCAATGATGTGAATCGCCTCATGAGGGCACCCCAGTTCACAGGTTAGGCACTCGGTGCATTCGTCAGGGTTGACAGGAGTCACGCGGCCGTTAACAAGATCGAGAACGTTGTTCGAGCAGTTTTCGATGCAGTTGCGGCATCCGGTGCAGAGATCATAGTTTACGCTGACCGCCACTAGTCCGTAACCACCTTTGCCACATCCCACTCAAAGGGGGAATCTTCCAGTACCTCCTTCAGGGTTAGATTCGGCTTCAGCTTGAAGATAGTCACATTATGCACACACCGCTCCGGCTGTAAATCCTGATCCAGCCGTTCCACAAAGGCCCCAAGCCTTTCCTCCAGAAACAGGGCGCAGACATTCACCAGCGGGCACAGGAATGGCTCTATCCCCCGACCACTGATGGCCTGGTCTATGGCCGCCAGGGCGCACCCCTCTACCTCGATACGGCACTGGATGTCGCCAACACGCTCGATATTCACTCCCTGGGCCAGCCCGTACTCCGCGAAGGCCCGCGCCAGGCCCTCCAGGGCTAGAGCCTCATTTTCACCATTGACATCAATCTTGCCTGACTGCTTCAGGCGATTATATAGCGAAGCGCCCACTACCGGATATATCGGCAGCCTCACTGCCCAGCCCTCGGCATCGTGGAAACTCAGCTCCAGGTCGAGCAAAATGTCCTTTACGGCCTCGTAGGCGCTGAGATTGCTGCTATTCATTTACCACTTCGCCTCCTCGAGGTTTATCCTGGCCCCACCTGTCGTAGTATACTATATCTTCCAGCGGTTTGCGCGGCCGGGGTCCAGGAGCTTCTCCCGGGTATCCGATAGAAACCGCGCTGATTACTTTCCAGTCTTCAGGGATGTTTAGGACAGCCTTGGTTCGCGCCTCATCCCTCGGATCGCTGGTCACAGCCTGCGTCCACGTTGCCCCGAGGCCGAGGCCGTGGGCCGCAATCAGGATATTTTCCAGGGCCGCGGAACAATCATAGACCATGGCCGCCACGCTATTCTTGTGGCCGCACACCACGATCACTAACGGTGCTGTTCCCAGGTAGCCGGACATAAACCCGCTGGTCAGCTTTTTGAACACCTGCGCCTTTTTCTCCGGCGGCACGTCTTTAAAACGTTTCTGCAACTGGCCAGTGAGAAACTGCTGAATGCGCAAACGGGTAAATACCCCGGTCCCGGAAACCACCCCCAGTTGTTCGATGATATTCCTGTCCCGAACGGCAATGAAACGCCACGCCTGGGCATTATCGGTGGAGGGAGACCAGCGGGCAGCTTCAATTAACTTTTCCACCACATCCGCAGGAATTGGGTCGGGTTTGTACTTACGTATGCTTTTTCTGGTTATAATAACCTCCATGATGGCCTGTTCATCCATGCATATCACCGCCCTCGAAAATTGGTGGTTGGTCCGAAATGGGCCGCAGGAATGCGATGCCTCTTCAAAAGTAACGCTCTACCCTTCCTTACTTCTTAACCCTATGATCTATCACCTTCTTGCCCTTGACTTCATACCTGGGCAGGCTTTTCGGGGGAACAATCTCCACCCAGATGCTCACCCCGATCTTAGCCTTCAATTCCTCCCGGGCCTTCCTCCCAAGGGCCTCATACTCGCCCGCCGGCACACCTTCCTTCGGCTCTATCTTTACACTCACGGCATCGCCGTCTTCCTCCGAAGTGACGTGAATCTCCAGGTTACCAGACAGACCCTTTATCTCACCAAGGATGGCCTCAATACCATCCGGGTAGACATTGGTACCCTTTATCTTCAGCATCTGATCCGTCCGGCCCAGAACCCCGCCTTGCAGCCACAGCCAGGTTCGGCCGCAATCACATCCTTCAAAGTGTCCCTCAACCACGTCATGGGTGCGGTACTTTATCAATGGCATGACCGTGGGATTGTAGCTGGTTAAGATAAACTCTCCCCGGCCACCATTTGACACCACATCCCCTTTTTCGTCCACCACGATTCCGAAGCCACTGGACTCGCTCAGGTGTAACCGCTCCGGGTGATTAGGGCAAGAGAAACTGGCCGCTCCCCACAGCTCGGAAATGCCGAAAATCTCTAAAGCCTTCGCTGCCCAGGTGGTCTCGAATTCCTCGCGAAGATGCGGGAGGGTAGTAATCTTCTCGGCCGCCACCGTCAGGTACTTGACGCTGGTGCTGGCCGGGTCCACCCCCATTTCCCTGGCTATCTCCGCCAGGTGGCGGATGTATGTAGGCGTGGCAACCAGGACTGTTGGCTTTAGCTCGACTATCTGCCGGATGCGGCCCTTGGAATCCTGGCCTCCGGAGGAAATGACCTGGGCTCCCAGCAAGATGGCGTCGAAATAGGCGCTCCAAAACCCCATGAAGGTGCCAAAGGGGAAGGCGATATAGAAAACGTCAGACGAGCGGATCCCATGAGCCCACCACTGGTGCGTCCACTGCTGCTGGATGTCCTTGAAATACCCAGGCTCCATGAGCGGCCGGCCGGTGGTGCCGGAAGTCATATAGAACAGGCTGATGTAGTCCTCGCTGCCGCGCACGATGGCTTCGCCATAGGGCGGTCTGCGACTCTGGCAAGCTAACACATCTTTCTTGTCGATAGCTGGAAGCTTCTTGACATAATCGTCTAAGGTATTAATATCCTCAGGCCGCACCCCAGCCTCATCATAAATTTCCTTGTACATGGTGACGTTTTCATAGGCATATTTAATAAGGCCCTTCAATCTCCGCAGGTGCAGTTCGTTTAGTTTTTCCCTGGGCATACATTCCAGGTACTCGTTCCAGTAAGGGCTATCCATAGCCTTCTGCGAATAAAGCGGCATTTCTTACCAGCCCCCTTTACTCAAAGCACTTGCCGCCTCACAACGAGATCTCGCGATAAGATCTCTCGCCCGCTCTGAAGAAAGTTACCGGCCTATCTTTGTCACCCCCTTATACTCGTACCCCTGCCAATTGTTACTGGCGGCCACATCCAAAAGCCCCTATTTTGTCTATGCTATGTAGCGTATCACTACTCGAGCGACTTGTCTGTCTTTAACTTGACAAGAAAATAGTAATTTGCACTACATTGTCCAGCGTTCAAGGGCCTCTATGTTTAGGACAATAATCTCCTTCGGCCTCTTTTCAATAACATTGTTAGCCGCAAACATGCCCAGGACATTGGTGACCGTGACCCGACTGGTGTCGGTGAAATCGGCTAGCTCCTGATGACTTATCCGCAGCCTTACGCCGCTGGCAGCCTGGCGGCCATTCTTGGCTGGAAGCAAGACCGGTTCACCCAGGCGCCTGGCGAGCAGCAATAGTCCCCGAGCCACTTTGCCAAATTGATCATGAAAACAGACGGCACTGTAATGCTCTACCATCCATAGCAATTTCTCCCGCAAGGAAATGGAACAGAGCAGGGCAAAATCAGAGTCCTCACGCATCAGCCTGATAAACTGGTCCTTGGTAAACATCACCGCCTCGCATTCCACCACGGCAATGGCCGTGGCTCCATAGGTAGTGTCGAGAAAATTACCGGCCGAATAACCCACTAGCCCAAACTCTCCGACCATGGTCCCGGCCCCGGTGAAGCAGAGCGTCCTCTCACACCCATTCCTGTTGAATAACGTGAATTTCACCACGCCCTTTTCCAGATAGAAGGCTCGGTGCGCCTCCTCATGCTCATTGAAAAAAACAGTCCCCGCGCGGTAAATCATCTTGGCCCCCTGGGAGAGTAGCGCATCACTGAGTCTCTTTTCTGGAGAAGCAATAACCTGCATAATTCACACCCCCGTTCCTCAAAAAGAAGTATAACGCAGCATGGAACAATGAGCAATAATTTTGTTTTCAGCCCTTGTTGATTGATTTGAGCTCGGGGATACTTTGGTACTTCCACAACCCGGCGAATCCTGTTATAATCTTGAGGAGAAAGTTCCCTTTACATATCACCGTTTAAATATTTCAATACTGCGTGTTCCCTTTATACCTTGGCAGATGGCCAGGCAGTACTATGCCGGAGGCTGCAGGCCAGCCATCGCTACCCAGAGTAGTCTGGCTGGTATCTGTGCGGTTTCCGGGAAGAATTGCGAGGGGTGATTGATATGCAGATGCAGGTCATAGCGTCCCCAGTGGAGAAGCCGGACGAGGCTGCCCTCGCCCAGGGAGTGCGGCTGACTTGCCGGCCAAAGACGGTATTTTACCAGCAGCACGAGAAAGCTGAAAAGGCCTATTACCTGGAGAAAGGGCTAGTGAAGTTTACGTCCCTGGGGCCGGATGGGACCCAGAAGACGTTGTGTTACGTTGAAGACGGGAACATATTCGGGGAACTGGGGCTAGTTAAAAATAAGTCCTACGGGGCAACTGCCATCGCGGTAATGGATTGCCAGGTTATCTGCTTTACAAGGGAGCAGTTTTGGAAGTTTGTCAACGGAGACATCGGTTTTGCCGAGCTTTGCATAGGATCTCTGGCCGAGAAGCTGTGGTCTATGGGCAAACAATATAGCGCGATATGCTTTTACGACCGTTTTGGCAAGGTGGCTAGCGGATTGATTTACCTCGGAAAGCGCTGGGGAGAAATAATTAACGTTACGGACGGCGCGGGAGACCGGCAGGCGAAAGCTATCAAGTTGAGGATTACACACCAAGAACTCGCCGAATTCACCGGCACCAGCCGTGTAAGCGTTACCAATGTTCTTGATGCCTTTGAAGCGAAAAAAATAATCAGGAAGAAAAACAGGGAAATAGTTATCATGGACCCGCAGGAACTCGAAAGATGGGCCAGGTAGTGGTATTCAACCGACAATTAATTTGTAAAGTGGAGTACAGACAATTACTCGAGTTTGGTATATGTTATTACCAAGAAGACATCGCCCTATTTCGTATGATGTTTCTTATGAGAACAACTTTTGGGGGGAGAGAAGATGTGTAGGTGGAGAAGGGTTATCTACGCAAGCTTATGTGCGCTGTTGCTACTGGCAGCCATTGGTGGGTGCAGTAGTGGCAGTACGCAGGAAGGTGCAAGAGGGCCGGCCGCCGTTAATACAGTCCAGCCACCGGCTCAAGAGGCGAAGGGAAACGCCACGCAGCAGTCCGGCCAGCAGAAAGTAAGCTTAACCTCATTATAGCTTCAGCTACCAGGTTGCCAATACGGGCTGATGAATATGCCTTTGCGGGGAGCTTGCGCGGTGGGGAGCCGGTGGAAATAGTCCGTTGCCTCACCAGCGACCTGTATGTCCCGGCCACGGCAGAAATCGTCCTTGAAGGCGACTTAATGATCCGGGATACCCGGCCCGAAGGCCCCTTTGTCGAGTGGATTAGGACAGGGTATATATTTCAGCAAGTTTTTCAGCATTGGTAACAAGGTGGACATAGATGAGAACGATCTTCTCGAGTACCTGGGTGAAGATCCGGAAACCAGAGCCATTATCCTTTACGTGGAACAGATTCGTAATGGGCGGAGGTTTATGGATACAGCCAGGCGGATTACGTCACACAAGCCGGTGGTGGCTTTGAAGATCGGGCGCACCTCCAGCGGGGCCAGAGCCTCGGCCTCCCACACCGGAGCCATAGTGGGTACCCATGCCGTTTACGAAGCGGCATTCAGGCAGTGCGGGGTTATCTCGGCCAGAACTTCAAGGGAACTGCTGGACATGGCCAAGGCCCTGTCCCTGCAGCCGCCGTTACGTGGCAAAAGGGTAGCCATGATAACCGATTCCGGGGCGCAGTGGGCCGAGTTGGCCGATCTGCTCGATCAAAACGGCCTGGAAGTACCGGAACTTTCGCCGGACTTACAAAAGCAGCTATTCGCCACAGAAGCCCTACCGGCATACGGCAGTGCCCGGAATCCCGTAGACCTGGGAGCCGCCAGTCCCATGTACCGCGAATGGTATTTCCGCAGCGCCAAAATATTGCTGGAGAGTGACGAAATAGACGGAGTAATTTTCATCATGATCGGCGCGGCCATGGAAATGGCTGGGCCTCAGCTAATAAAAGGCATTGGGAAATCCTATCCGCTTATGACCTGCCTCTAAATGCGGGGACAATGGCAACCAGCGCCGAGGCAGCCGGTGAGGCGGCGGCAAAGCTGGGCTTCCCGGTGGCGGTGAAGGGGGTTTGCTACGAAATAACCCATAAGACTGAAGCGGGAGGAGTGGATCTAAACCTTAGCAACGCTGAGGAAGTGCAGGCGGCCTTTGCACTGATCAGAAGCCGAATGCTGGCCTATCATCCTGGTGCGACGTGGCAGGGGGTGATGGTGGAAAAAATGGCCCCGCCGGGGGCTAGGGAGCTGATAGTGGGAGTAAAGCGAGACGTCAGCTTTGGGCCGGTAGTAATGGTTGGGCTTGGCGGCGTGTGGGTTGAGGTTTTGCATGATGTAGCCCTCAGGGTGGCGCCGGTAGACGAAAGAGAGGCCCTGAGGATGTGGCAGGAGTTAAAAGCCTTCCCGTTGCTCGACTCCTTCCGGGGCCAGGGTGCCGTCGAAATGAAGGCTCTGACTCAAATAGTCAGGCAGGTATCAGTGCTGGCCATGGACTGGGTTGTCTTCTTAACTAGGCGAGGTCTAATTCTGACTGGGGGGAACGATATGCGACCAAGGTTTCTGGTTTTTTCGGTGTTGGTGCTGTTAGTAGCAGGTATGGTTTGGTTGTCAGGTTGCGGGGGGGCGGGTACCCAGGGTTCTGGCGAGAGTGCAGGTGGGAAGCCGGCCCAAGAAGCACAATCCGGAGGGGTGGAGGGGAAAGGTGAGCCAGGGGCCACGCAAACACCTTCAGGTGGGCGGACAACGCTCACCTATGTAACCAACCCGGCTGGTTCGGACTACTACACCGTAGCTGTGGGCCAGGCTCAAGTTGTTTCCCGTCATACCAATATTGATATTAACGTGCAACCAACTCCCGGCCCTGCGACCATGCCTGGATTGGTAGCATCAGGGGAAGCCCAGTTAGCCAACGGCGCTGGTTATAACGTCTGGGAGGCCTACCAGGGGGTTGGGAGTGCTGATAAACCGTATCCCATGATCCGCGCCCTGCAGGCCGGGCATGATACTCTCTTTGCTTTCATAACCACCGAAGCAACGGGAATTAAAACCATTGCTGATACCAAGGGCCACAAGGTCACCACCGATTATCCTGGAATGAGGCTCCTGAGTACCCTGGGACCGCTGGAACTTAAGGCATACGGTTTAGAGCCGGGCAAGGATGTGACTATCCTGAAGGCTGAAAATACCTCCAAAGCCCTACAGGATCTGGCCGAGGGGCGGACCGAGGTCGCCATGGCTTCCGTTCAGGGGCCTAAAATCGAAGAGCTGGCTTCAAAGGTGAAGATTCGCGTGCTGCCCTTTGAGGCCGACAAAATGCCAGTAGTAGAAGCGGAGATGCCTTCCGTGTACTCTGCCGTTACTTCCAAGGGGCTGACGGCTATCGAACCCGGTATCCCAATCGTCCGGACTCCGGCTGTGGTATGGACTACCAGTGAGCTGGCCGAAGACGTGGCTTACTCTTTGGTCAAGACTTTGATAGAAAGACAGGACGAACTTATCCCCATTGCCCCTGATACCTTTAACCAATATGGTGCGGATAAGGCTGTTCAACCGCTGCCCGTACCTTACCATCCAGGTGCGGTTAAATATTACAAGGAGAAAGGACTCTGGAGCGACGAGATGGATAAGCACCAGGAGCAGGTATTGCAGGCAGCCAAAGAATAGGTTGGCAACAACGATGTGCGCCGGGCCAGGTACATATGGCTGAGCAGTCACAGTGGATTGTCCCGGCCCGGCTCAACCTCTAACTCGGGAGAGGCTGGCTCGCAAAGCCCCTATGTATTGAGGTAAGTTAATGCTCCAGAAAGGTTGGTACACATGGCCAAAACAGAATACATGGAGCAAGAGACTTCCAGGTCTCGGCATTATGGTGGCCCCTTAGGGAAGGTGGCTCGTATCCTGGCCGTTGTTCTGCCCATTTACGGCCTGTTGTATATCCTGGACGTATTTACCGACATAGGCATCTTCATCTATTCGGGGTCCCACAATGCCATCTTCCTCTCCTTTGTTTTAGCCCTGGTGTTTATCCTGGTACCGGCTACCTCCAGGGCCCCCCGGGATAGGATGCCGTGGTACGATATTGTCCTTTTGGGAGCAGGGCTGATAGGCACCTTTTACCTGGCGCTGAACTACGAGCGGGTCCTCATGCACGGAGGTGCCTCCATCACCACCGGCGAGATAATTATCGGGCTGGTCACCATATTGATACTGGGAGAAGCCTTAAGGCGGACAATAGGGTGGCCCATGATCATCATCGCCGCCTTCTTCATGGTCCATGCCAAACTGGCCTATCTCTTTCCGGGTCCGCTGCACGGTCCCAACTTCACCTGGGGGCGGTTGATGAGCTTTATCTACCTGTCGGACCAGGGTATTTTCGGTACCGTATTGGGGATAGCTTCTACCACCATCCTGGTTTTTCTGGTATTTGGCAGCTTTTTAAGCATATCCGGAGCCTCCCGGCTATTTCTTGACCTGGCCTTGGCCCTTATGGGGCGTCTGCGCGGCGGCCCGGCCAAGGTAGCTATCGTTGGCAGTGCCTTGATGGGGACTATCACCGGCAGCCCGGTAGCCGAGGTAGGCATAATGGGCAGTATTACCATTCCGTTAATGAAATCCTGCGGGTACCGGCCGGAGTTCGCCGGAGCGGTAGAAACCGTGGCCGCCACTGGCGGAGCGATTATGCCGCCGGTGATGGGAGCGGTGGCCTTTATCATGGCCGACCTCAGCGGGTTGGGGTATGCCAAGATAGCCACGGCAGCAGCCATCCCGGCCATTCTCTACTTCTTCTCTTTGTACAGCCAGGTAGACTTGGAAGCTGCCAGGCTGGGATTGGCCGGCTTGCCCAGGGAACAACTCCCGTCTTTGTGGGTTACCCTGCGCCGGGGCTGGGTATTCCTGCTTCCATTGGTATTATTGGTTGTGCTGATAATAGGATTTCAATATGACCCGATAAAAGCAGTTATTTTTAGCCTGGTGCTTTTGATCGGGCTGACTATGTTACGACCGGAGACGCGGCTATCCTGGTCCAAGGCCGTCAACGCACTGCAGGATGCTTCTTACGGCATGCTGGACATGGGAGTTTTATGTGCGGTGGCCGGGATTATTGTGGGTTCAATTACGTTAACGGGACTGGGCATAAACCTGTCGCGGATACTCATCGATTTTTCGGGTGGCAGCCTCCTTCTCCTGACCCTGCTCACGGCGGCAGCTTGCTATGTTATGGGCATGGGGATTTCGGTGGTGGTCTCGTACGTCCTCCTGGCAGCCCTAGTGGTGCCGGCCATGGTGCAAGCTGGGGTACCGGAGTTGGTGGCCCACTTTTTCGTCTTCTACATGGGATGCAGCACCTTTATCACCCCCCCATACGCCGTCGCCGCCTATGTTGCTGCCTCCATAGCCGGAGCCTCGGCGTTTCGCATTGGCTTCCAGGCTATGCGGCTGGGAATTGTATGTTACCTGGTGCCGCTGGTGATAGTATTTAACCCTGTATTGATGCTGCTGGGCAGCCCTGGGGAAATAGTGCTGGCCAGTATTACCGCCGCCACAGGGGTATACTTCCTGGCGGCAGGGATAGAAGGTTACCTGTTGCGCCCTGCAAGCTGGTGGGAGCGAATACTTTTTCTTATCGGCGGGGTACTGATGTTCATCCCAGGGCTGAGTACGGATGTCCCTGGGTTGCTGCTGCTGGCGGTTGGAACTGGATGGCAATGGCTGAGCCGCCGGAGTGAGCGAGCTATCTGCCAAGGGGCAAATGAGACTCGTGTTTAGTAAAACTGTGCTTTGGAGTAACGGGAGGTGTGCGAGTGAAGGGGTACCAGGGGTAAGGTTAGACTAAAGTAGCTCCGTAACATTTTTGACTTCAAGAGGAGGTAGAGGTGGGCTCCTGAATTCTTACTCCAGTCAGGAATCACCATAAATTTATGACAATAATAAACTCAAACATCAGGAAGCTACTTTCACCACACTCTATAGCCATTGTGGGGGCGACTGACAAGGTTCATCAGCTTAATGGTCGTTTCCAATATAATCTGCAGAAGTATGGTTTTAGAGGGAAGGTATTTCTGGTTAACCCTAGGTATAGTCAGATTGGAGATCAACCGTGCTATCCGGATGTAACGAATATCCCTAAGGAGGAGGAAATTGATTGCGCCATCATCCTGCTGCGGGCCGACCAGGTGCCGGAAGCGCTGGAGAAGTGCGCCCAACGGGGAATAAAGGGTGCGATCATCTTCAGTGGGGGTTTTGCCGAGGCCGGGGAAAGCGGGAAACGGCGTAACCAGCAAATTCGCGAGATCATCGACAAATATGGACTCGCCGTCTGCGGCCCCAACTGCATGGGCATTATTAACCTTCCAGAAAATGTCATCGCCTATGGAACCCTGGCCCTTCCGGAAGACTTCCGTCGGGGACCCATGGCCCTTATCTCCCAAAGTGGCGGGATGGGGGGCCTGATCTTTAATCGCGATCATCCTTTGGGTATTAGTTATGTCATTTCGGCGGGTAATGAGGCGGGGCTGGAGATCGCGGACTTTATCCAGTACCTTCTTGACGACCCTAATGTGCAGGCCATAGCTTGTTACGCGGAAGGTGTTAAGACACCCAGAAAGTTTAAGCAAGTCGGCGATCTGGCCTTGGAGAAGGGCAAGCCAATCGTGGTCCTGAAGATCGGCCGTTCCGAGCGTGGCCAGCAGGCGGCCTGGGCCCATACCGGGTCTCTGACCGGCTCGGATTCCGCCTACCAGGCCCTTTTCCGGGCCAAAGGGGTAATCAGGGTGGATGATATGGAGGACCTTTTTCAGATTACCAATCTGCTGGCCAACTCGCGGCTGGCCACGGGTGACAAACTAGGGATAGTTTCTATTTCCGGCGGCGCCATCGGCCTGGTGTCAGATAAGACTGAGGAGTTAGGTCTTCGCCTAGGGGAGCCATCTCCGGAAACCAGAGCCAAACTGGCCGAACTACTGGAGCTGGATACCCCGGACAAGGTCAGAAATCCTGTGGATGTGGACGGGCGCATTCCGGCCAGGCCAGAGCTACTCAGGCAGAGCCTGGAAATTATGATGGATGATGGTAACTTCGACGCTTTCATTGCCATCCCAATTCCCTTGACCTTGAAATCAGCGGCTGAGGTTGCCCAGGACCTGGTAGAGTTATACCGGTCGAGTTCTAAACCCCTGGTGGTGCTGTGGAGCGCCGGGCCTTTGGCCGGCGAGGCCTTTGAGATCCTCGAGGAGGCCGGCGTACCGTTTTTTCGCGACCTTGACCGGGGATTAAAGGGAGTAAAGGCCCTCCTGGAATACAGCGAGTTCCGCCGCCGGTGGGAGGCCGGGAAGGCGAGTGCTCTGGAGCCCACGCCTGAGGTGGACAGGGGGCTGGTGGACACTATTTTGCGCGGTCCTGCTCACGTCCTTACCGAGGCGGAGAGCAAGAGGCTGCTATCCCTTTACGGCATCCCCGTGGTCCGGGAGGTTCCGTGCCAGACCGTCGAAGCGGCCAGAGATGCGGCCCGAGGACTGGGATATCCGGTAGCCTTGAAGATAGATTCTCCGAACATCATCCACAAGACGGAAGCCGGGGGCGTCAGGCTCGGTCTTTGCAATGATGATGAACTGATAGAAGCCTATCATGCCGTCCTGGGAGGTGTCCGTTCTTACCGGCCCCAGGCCATTATCAATGGAGTGCTGGTGCAACCAATGGTTCCCCCGGGGGTGGAAGTGATCCTGGGAATAAACTACGAACCAGGGCTGGGACCCCTGGTGATGTTCGGCGCCGGCGGTATCCTGACAGAACTGCTGCAGGACGTAGCCGTGCGTTTGGCACCCATAACCTTGGAGGAAGCTGGCGAAATGATTGCCGAAACGCGGATCTCACGGCTGCTGCAGGGATTCCGTGGCCAGCCGCCTGCGGATATGCAAGCCCTGACGCGGATCCTAGTGAGGCTCTCGCATTTGGCAGTCGACCTGGAGGGGAGAGTGGCTGAGCTGGATATCAACCCCCTAGTGGTGCATGATGCCGGCCGGGGGGCCGTCGCCGTTGACGCATTGATCGTTACCCAATCCAATTCTTAAGGAGGCTGCAGCAATCATGGCATTCAAGGACCTGCGGGAATTCATCGCTAAGTGTGAGGAAAGTGGTGAGGTGCAGGTAATCCACCAAGAGGTAGACTGGAATCTAGAGGCCGGGGCCATAACCCGCCGCTGTTGTGAGCTCTCCGCTCCAGCCCCATTCTTTCAAAAAATAAAGGACTACCCCGCGGGATATCGCATTTTTGGAGCCCCCCTGGCCACCTTTCGGAGGTTGGCCATTGCCATGGAGCTGGACCCGGAGGCTTCTTACCAGGAAATTCTTGCCGAATACGACCGCCGGCGGAAAAACCCTATCAAGCCTAGGGTTGTGGCTGATGGACCTTGTAAGGAGAATATCCATAAGGGCGATGACGTGGATCTCTACGAGTTCCCAGCGCCTATGATCCATGGAGGCGACGGCGGCAGGTACTTAAGCACGTGGCATGTTATTGTTACTAAGGATCCGGATACGGGATGGGTTAACTGGGGCATGTACCGGCAGATGATTCACGACAAGACTTCGATGGGCGGATTGCTCTACCCGGGGCAGCATATCGGTATGATCCATCGGCGCAAGTACGAGGCGCGCAACCAGGTTATGCCCTTTGCTGTAGCCATCGGCACCGAGCCCATTACTAGCTTCGTGGGGGCGGCCCCGGTGGGAGAAGATGTAAATGAGGCTGATATCGCCGGCGGTCTTCGGGGGGAACCAGTAGAGCTGGTCAGATGCGAAACCGTAGATCTAGACGTGCCGGCCACGGCTGAGATAGTCATCGAAGGTGAAGTTCATCCTGGGGAGCGCAAGATGGAAGGACCGTTCGGGGAGTATGTCGGCTACCGGGCCATGCCCTCGCTGCCGAGGCCGGTCTACCGGGTAAAATGCGTAACCCACCGCCATAACCCGATCCTCACCATGAGCAACATGGGCATGCCGGTGGACGACGCCGATGTGGTGCAGGGAATAACCTGGGCCTCGGCTGTGCTCCAGACTTTGCGTGACTGTGAGCTACCTGTTACGGGGATTTATATGCCGCCTGAGTGCTGCTCGAGCTTGATTGTGGTAAGCATCAAAACGCCCTATGCCTACGTGGCGTCGCAGATAGCCGCGGCCGTCTGGTCGAAGCGACCTGGCAATTTCATCCCTAAGGTGATAATAGTGGACGATGACGTAGACCCGACGAACAAGAGGGAAGTAATGCATGCCTGGGCTACCAAGTGCCATCCTGTACGGGGTACAACGGTTATCCCCCGGGCGGTTATCGCCTCAGGGATACCTTATTACAGCCCCGAAGAACTTGCCGACAACGCCGGCACCAATGTTTATTATGATTGTACCTGGCCGAAGCGGTGGCCAAAGGAGCACATTCCCCAAAGGTCATCCTTCAACGATATCTACCCCGAGGAGATAAAGGCCAGGGTTCTGGAGAACTGGGCCAATTACGGTTTCACGCGGCCTTAGTCTGGTGGGGAGGCAAGAAAGGAGGCGCTGACGTGGGGTATTACCGAGACCTGCGAGAATACATGGCTGCCTTGGAAGAAAAAGGCTTCCTCGTGCGCATAACCAGGGAAATTAACAAAGATACAGAACTGATGCCTTTGGTCCGCTGGCAGTTCCGCGGGCTGGATGAAAGCCAGCGAAAGGCCTTCTTATTTGAAAACGTATGCGATGCCAAGGGAAGGGGGTATTCTATTCCTGTTCTTGTTGGCTACCTGGCGTCTTCGCGGGAGATATATGCGCTCGGGTTGCAGTGCTCGCCGGCAGAACTCCTGGACAGGTGGATGCAGGCCGAAACGCAGCCGGTCCCGGCTTCCTTGGTAAAGGAGGAGCCGGTCCACGAGGAAGTACATATTGGGGAAAACCTTTTGGAACATGGTGGCCTGGGGGAGTTCCCGGTCCCCATCTCTACTCCTGGCTTTGATAACGCACCTTATTTTACGGCCACCCACTGGTTTACCAGGGACCAACATACCGGCGCCATAAACATCGGTACCTACCGTGGCCAGATCAAGGCTCCCGACCGCGCCGGGGTATGCTGCCTGGCTGACCAACATATCGGCCGGCAATGGCAGGCCTGGAAGGCCTTGGGCAAACCCATGCCCGCGGCTTTGGTTCTGGGGGCGGTACCGGCTGTGGCTTACGTATCGGCGGGAAAGGTGCCTTACGGGAAGGATGAACTGGCCGTCGCCGGCGGACTGGTGGGCGAACCCATTGAGGTCGTCAAGTGCAAGACCATCGCTCTGGAAGTGCCCGCCACGGCAGAGATTGTAATCGAGGGCGAGATAAGCACAGACTATCTTGAGCCGGAGGCCCCTTTCGGAGAGTACACCGGTTATATGGGGGAGCGGATGTTGAATCCGGTATTTGAAGTAAAGTGCATCACCCACCGCCGTAACCCTATCTTTACCAGCATCATCAGCCAGATGCCTCCTAGCGAGAGCAGTATGATCAAACTGGTGGGGATGGAGGGTAATTTTTTCAAGTTCCTTAAATACGATTGTAACATTCCGGTGGTGGAAGACGTGGCCTTTCACGAGATCGCCCTTAACCAGTGGTGCGTTGTCAAGCTGAACAAGAAGAGCCCGGCCCAGGTGTGGCAGGCCCTGTACGGGGCGGCTGCCTACCATCCCACCATTGGGAAATTCATTATCGCCGTTGATGACGATATTGACCCCAGGGATCCAGAATCGGTCATCTGGGCTCTGTCCTTTAGGGTCCAACCGCAACACGACGTGATTGTCGGCCCCGGCAAAGCCAAGGGGCTGGATCCATCGGTCAGGAAAGGGGAGCAGGCAGGTTTGCAGGATACGGCTGGTTCCTCCGTCCTGCTCATTGACGCGACGCGGAAGTGGCCTTATCCCCCGGTATCCCTGCCGGCCAGAGAATACATGGAGAAGGCCAAATCTATTTGGGATAGCCTGGGACTTCCAGCACTGAACCCACGCGTCCCTTGGTACGGGTATTCGTTGGGCGCCTGGACGGAGGTGGACCGGGAAGAGGCAGAGCTGGCCGTCCGCGGCGACCACTATCTCACCGGGCAGAAACTGGCGCAGCAACGGACAAAGGTATAGCTTCACAACGGGGGAAAGGCAGAAGGAGAAAGGCAGAGGCAATACGCTAATGTGCATAGTATGTTTTGCTTCCGGGTAACCCGAGGGCGAGTAAAACAGGACACGGGGAGGCTGAATAGTCATGGATACCAGAGTTTTGGCCCTGGCGGTGTACGTATCGGGCAGCCTAGGTCTGGCTAATATGTCCATGATGAACCCACTGGTCCCCCTCTGGGCCGCCAGGATGGGTTTCAGCCACGGTGAAATTGGGGTCCTGATAGCCGCCGGGGCTCTGCTGCCGGCCCTCCTTTCCGTACCTGCCGGGGCCATTTGCGACCGCTGGGGCGCCCAGCGGGTAATGCTGCTGGCCGGGCTGGGTACGGCCATGACCAGCGTTGCCTATCCCTTTATCTCTGAGGTCATGTTATTCTTCTGGCTGCAACTGGTCGGCGGTCTGTTTCGCAATACCGGCTGGCTTGCGGCCCAGGCTTACGTGACCCAGTTGGGGCGCCAGGGCAACCTCACCAGGCAGGTGGGCTATTTCAGTTTCGCCACCAACATTGGGACCATGGTCGGGCCGTGGGCCGTGGGTTCGGTGGCCGACGTGGCCGGGTTCCTGCCCGCCTTTGCGGTTGTCGGCTTGAGCGGGGCCGTCCTGGGTCTGATTGGCTTGTTTCTTCCGGCTGCCGCCGGAACCACCCCTGGTAGCCCGGGAGCAGGCGGGAGCTGGAAACAAGCCTTTTCCCTCAAGGATTACTTAGACGGCTTCCGCCTCCTGGTTTACCGGGGTATCCAGTTTGTTATTCTAGCCTCCTTTTTCCGGCTGTTCCTGGTCGGTTTTGTCCAGTCCTTCTACCCGGTATTCCTGGAAACACGGGGCTTTTCTCCGGCAGAAATAGGCTTTCTTCTTTCCCTGGCCTCGGCAGTGAGCGTAACTACTTCGGCCCTGGTCATTAAGCTAAGCGCCTGGGTCAGCAAGGAAAACCTGCTTATCCTGGCCCTGGTCGCCGGTATTTTCGGTCTTGGTTCTACTCCCTGGTGGCAGAGCCTAGTGAGTTACGCCGGGGCCATTGCCTTTTACGGCCTGTGTCTGGGGTTGACCCTGCCCCTGCTGATTGACCTGTTGGCCGCTTATACCCGGCCAGAACAGCGGGGATTGATCGTAGGGGTGCGGACCACCATTAACGGCGTTGCCGGCATGGTCAGCCCGCTCTGCCTGGGGCTGATGGCTGCGTCACTGGGCCTGAGCCTGGCCTTTCAGGTGGTAGGACTGGCGGCTGGTCTGGCGCTGGCCGGGCTATACTTTTACGGGCGGGCTCATTACGGCCGCCGGAACTGGGCCCCTCTAACCACTGACCCGCCGCTATAAGGTAACTATTTTTCATTGCGTGCCGAGGCCAAAGGCGAAAAAGGTTTTGAAAGGGAGGAGCGAAATGGAGTTTCCTTTTGCTTCCCTGCGGGAGTGGCTGTCATACCTCGAGGTACAGGGGCAGTTACAAAAGATTTCGACTCCGGTCAACCTGAGGCACGACCTGGGGTATGTCTCCAAAACCGTTGCCGACCTGAGTGGGCCGGCCCTGTTGTATGAAAACGTGGAAGGTTATCTCGGCTGGCGGATATTCTCCGACGGCTTGACTACGCTCCAGCGCAGGGCATGGGCCCTAGGGCTGCGGGCCGACGACCTCAGCCGGCGGGTGGCCGAGGTGCTCATGAACCGTGGACCTATCAAGCCTCTGGTAGTCAATACCGGGCCGTGCAAAGAAATAAAGGTCTTTGGTCAGGACGTAGACCTGACCGATCTCCCCATACCGTACACCGGGGTCTACGATAACCCTCCTTACATTACCGCAGGTATAAGCACCATTCAGGATCTGGAAAGCGGCTGGGTGAACATCGCCGTCCGCCGCTTTCAACTAAAGGGTCAGCGCAGGCTGTGCGATTTGGTAGTTCCGAGCCAGCATGAAGGCCGTGTTTTCGCCCGTTACGTGCGGGCTGGCCAGCCGATGCCCATAGCCATAGTGATCTGGGCCGACCCCCTGTTTTATCTGGTGTCGCAGTTGCCCGCCGCTGACGGCGTGAGTGAGTGGAATTACTGGGGAGCTTTCGCCGGCCAGCCACTGCCGGTGGTCAAGTGTGAAACCAGCGACCTGCTGGTGCCAGCCGCGGCGGAAATCATTATCGAGGGTGTTGTTGACCCACGGATGCGGGAATTCGAAGGTCCTTTTTGCGAGTTTCCCGGTTACTACTCTGGATGCTACTATTGCCCGGTGGTCCAGGTACAGGCCGTGACCATGCGCGCTGAACCCATTTACTACTACATGTATATGGGCAAGGAGCCCAGCGAAGGCCACAACATGGCACACCTGATGTATTCGGGAGAGATTGTTAGGCAGCTCCAGGCTTTGGTGCCCGAGGTGCGGGACGCCAATGTGCTTTCCACCTGGTCCTTTACTACCGCCGTGAGCATTGATAAGCAGGCCAAACGCGCTGGGCTGGTCAGCAAGGTCGGCATGGCATTGAAAACGGTTAAGGGCGGGGCCACGGTCAAGAACATTATGGTTTTTGATGACGACGTTGACATTCATAATCTAAACCAGGTGCTATGGGCCTTTTCGGTTCGTTTCCAGCCGGCAAGGGATATTTTTATCATGCCCGAAACCCTAACCACCCCACTGGACCCGTCATCTCCGGTTATGGGTAAGGGGCCGGGCGTTACCTCGGTGGCCGTTTACGACTGCACTGAGCCCGGGCCCCCCTACGACGAGCCCTTCAAACGACAGGTGGCGATACCGGCCAGATCGGTCACGGCGGTGGAGATACTGCAAACCCTTGGATTGCTTCATGAGGAGGGGTAGCTGATGTCCGTACCCGCAGACAGGAATCATCCATACCGGCAAAAGCTTTACCGTGTGCTAGAGGAAAGGGTCTGGCTAGACGAGCACATCGAAGAATTGCTTCCTAGGTACAAAGCCCAATGGATCGCGGTTTACGGTCGAGAGATAATCGCGGCCGCCGGCACGCCAGAGGAAGTCATCGCAAGGTGTCAGGAACAAGGGGTTGAGCTGGATTTGGCCCTGATCTTCAACGTGCCCGGTGAAATACATACGCCAGTTTAATAGCCGGAACTGGGTGGCATAGCTAGCGCGTATAGATTAGCCCACCTCACCCGGGGTGATAATCAGGCACCACTTCCAAACATCTGCGCAAAATGGAAAGGAAATCGCGAAGCAGTTGGTTTTGGCTGGTTCAGATTAGGTCTAGTCCAAAACCAGGAAACGATTAACCCGAGTTCGACAGTGCCGAGGCATTTATTAGCACTGTTTCGAAGTACGATCCTTGATTTGCAAGGGTTTCGGACTCTGAGGCATAGGCAAAATCCAAAAATCCATAGGCACACGAATTCATAAATTCCTCTTGCCATTTAGATGGTATACATGGCCCGGCAACACGGCCGACATGTCGGTGGTGGAGCAGGTGAAAAAGGACCTTATCGGCTGGAAGCTGGGCCGAGTAATCACCGTGCTCGACCGTGGCTTCAACTCCGAAGACAACCTGCGCTACCTGCAGCGGGCCGGGGGTCACTACATAGTTGGCGAAAAGATGCGTAGCGGCAGGGAGAATACAGTCAAGGCCCTGAGCCGGCCCGGCCGTTTCCAGACGGTGCGGGACAACCTGGAGGTCAAAGAGATCGTCGTTGGCGAAGGAGAGGCCCGCGAGCGCTACATCCTGGTACGTAACCCACAAGAAGCCCAGCGAGATAAAGCCAAGCGGGAGGCCGTCATCAAGGAGTTGGAAGAACAGCTTCCCAAAATCAGAAGCCATGCCAAGGCTGTTTGTGAGCTCATGGCCCATCCCGTCTACGGCCGTTACCTGAAGCTGGATTCCCGCGGCCTGCCCAAGATTGACCGGGGCAAAATCAAAGAAGAAGAAAAGCTCGACGGCAAGTACCTATTGCGGACCTCAGACGACACCCTCTCGTCCGAAGACGTAGCCCTGGGGTACAAACAGCTATTGCTGGTAGAAGACGCCTTCCGCACCCTCAAGTCCCGGCTGGAACCGCGTCCTGTTTACCACCGGCTGGAAGACCGCATCCGGGCCCATGTGCTGCTATGCTGGCTGGCGCTGCTGTTGATCAGGATAAAGTCCCCATTTATTTTTGCATCCAGAAAAGGATTTCAGGGTTGTTCGTAGAATAAGTATCTACGGAAAGGACAGGGTGAAGCAGTCATGTGGGTTGCTGATGAGCAGCAGCGGGCGATGCTGGATACAGTGCGGCGGTTGTGTGATCGGGACATTCGTCCCTACGTGCAGGAGATGGATGAGAAGGCCGAATTCCGTCGGGAAATCTTTAACCGGTTTGGTGAACTGGGGCTGACCGGGATATTGATTCCCGAGGAATACGGAGGGTTGGAGCTGGGCTATTCAACATCTACGTTGGTCCTGGCAGAAATCGCGTCTGTCTCAGCCGCTTATGCAGTTTCAATCATGGTGCATTGGCTATGCGCGGCGGCTATCACCACCTTTGGGACAGAAGACCAAAAGCAAGAATATCTCCCTCGTTTGGCCAGCGGCGAGTTGATGGGGGCCTGGTCCCTCACTGAACCGAATGCCGGTTCGGATGCTGCTTCGTTGCGGACGGCGGCTGCCCATCAGGACGATGGTTACATACTCAATGGCACCAAGTCTTTCATCTCGAACGGCGGCGCGGCTGACGTATATGTGGCCTTTACTCGCACCTCCGCTGACCGCTACAGCGGCATTACCGCCTTTATCATTGAAAAGGGTTGGCCGGGCGTATCCTTTGGCAAGAAGGAAAACAAGATGGGGATCCGGGCCTGCGATACGCGCAGTATGATTTTTGAGGACTGCTACGTGCCGACAAGCAAACGCTTGCACGAAGAGGGTCAGGGGTTTAGGGTAGCCATGACCATGATGGATGCCGGGAGGATCAACAACGCAGCCCTTACCCTGGGCATAGCCCAGGGTGCCATGCGGGAAGCAGTTAAGTACGCTCAGGAGAGGGAGCAATTTGGTAAGAAGATCGGTGATTTTCAGGGCGTTCAATTCATGCTGGCCGATATAAAGGTGGGGGTTGAGACCACGGCGGCCATTGTCGCCAGGGCGGCGTACAAAAAGGATCATGGTCTGCCTGTCACGGCGGACGCGTCCGTTGCTAAAATGTACAGCGCTGATGTGGCCATGAGGGCAGCCGAAAATGCCGTACAAATTCACGGCGGTTACGGCTACATGAAGGAATATCCAGTGGAACAGTTCTTCCGTGACGCTAAGATATTTCAGATCACCGAAGGCACTAACCAAATACAAAGGGTTATCATTGCTAAGAGAATGCTGCAGGGAGAGGTGTGATTGAATAGCTCGTTTGCGCTGGTGTATGCCAACTTCCAACAGCAAGTTGGCCGCAGTCATGTGAAATCTGGAGCTTGCTCAAGGGTACGAAAAGATAATAGATCGGGGGGGCAACAGTGGAAGATAGGGAAGTAGTAATCGTATCTGGAGTGAGAACAGCGCTAACCAACTACGGCAGCTATTTCACCAATATCCCCGTGGGGAAGCTGGGTTCTTACGTAATCAAGGAAGCTGTTAACCGGGCTAAGATAGCGCCAGGGCAGGTAGACTATGTCATTTTCGGCCATGTGATGACTGATAGCACCTCTCCAAACGTGGCCCGCCAGGCTCTGCTATATGCCGGTTTGCCTGAGACGGTTCCGGCCACCACCCTCGATCACCAGTGTGGCTCCGGGCTGGAGAGCATTAACTACTGCGCCCGGAAGATCAAGCTCGGCGAAGGCGATATTATGATTGCCGGCGGCGTGGAAATTATGGGCGCAGCCCCGTACATGAACTACGACCTGCGCTGGGGCAAGCGGTCTGGAGATAGCACCTCCATAGACTATTTTTCCGCCCTTTCGGTTTCCGTCTCCACCGATCTCTGGGGTGTGTTCAATATGGCTGACACCTCGGATAACCTGGCCCGGAAATACGGGATTACTAGGGAAGATCAGGACGCTTTTGCCCTCCTGTCTAACCAGCGGGCCGTAGAAGCCATCAAACAGGGGAAGTTCAAGGAGCAGATCGTTCCGATCGAGGTTCCGCAGCGCAAGGGAGCCCCGGTGGTAGTGGATACCGACGAGCATCCGCGGGCCGATTCGTCTCTAGAGAAGCTGGCCAAACTGCCCCCGGCCTTCAGGAGCGATGGTATGGTCACGGCCGGAAACGCTTCCGGAGTAAACGACGGGGCTGCGGCCCTGGTATTGATGAGCCGGCAGAAGGCGGACGAATTGGGCGTCAAGCCGATGGTGAAGATAAGGTCCTGGGGTTTGGCCGGGGTACACCCGAACATCATGGGTTGGGGCCCGGTCCCCGCCACCGAGAAGGCGCTGCAGGCGGCTGGATTATCCTTTGAAGATGTGGATCTTATCGAGCTAAATGAAGCGTTTGCCGGCCAGGCACTGGCCGTCATTAAACACTGGGGCGAAAAGTACCTGGACCGCATCAATGTCAATGGTGGGGCCATAGCCCTGGGGCACCCTGTCGGTGCAACCGGTTCGGTTTTGATGACGAAGTTGATTTACGAGATGCAGGCCAGGAGGGCGAGGTACGGCCTGGTAACTATCTGCTGTGGTGGTGGCCTTGGGGTAGCCACTGTGGTTGAGAACTGTAACCTGTAAATGGAAGGTGGAATTGTTGACTCAGGCCATTATCATAGTGGACATGATTCGTGATAACGTTTATACCGGTGCCCACGGGATGGGAGATGAAGCGCGGAGGATCGTTCCCAAGTTGCAGGAGTTGGTGCGTTTCGGCCGCCAACACGGCATGAAGATCGTATTCGCCTGCGATAGTTTTATGCCTGACGATTTCTTTTTCCAGGGGAAGATGCAACCACATGCCCTCAGAGGTACTGACGGGGTGAAGGTCATAGAGGAGCTTGCTCCAGCCCCGGGGGATATCGTCCTGGAAAAAAGGCGCTTCAGTGCCTTCATGCAGACAGATCTTGATATAACCCTGCGCGAGGCAGGAGTGCGGGAAGTTGCCGTAGGGGGTATCTCTACCCAGGCCTGCGTGCTGGTCACGGCCATGGATGCCATCTGTCTGGATTATCGCGTTACCTGGCTTGAGGATTGCTGCACATCTTATCCGTATAGTCTGCACGAACAGACCATCGAGGTATATCGTAAGTTTCCCCTGTATCCGCTGTTGCAGATTAAAACGCTAGAGCAGTTTGCGGAGGACAGTATGCTTCACCGAGAATAGCATATCAATTTTTGTCGCACCAAAAAAAGATTGACATATTGGCTGATTTGGGGTAGTATAAACCCAAACTAATACTTACTGTTGGGGGAGAGCAGTCAGTGGGGGAAAAAACAAAAGACGATGTTGTATTGGTAGCCACTGCACGGACAGCTATAGGTAATTATGGGGCTACCCTGAAGGGTTTTTTGGGCATTGATCTGGCGGTCCACGTTATCAAAGAAGTAGTCCGACGGGCCGGTCTGGAAGAGGTCAAGAGTCAGATCGGTGATGTGGTAATGGGTCAGATGTATTTCCGCAACAAGGAGGAACCCAATGTGGGCCGGCTGGCGGCCTGGCAGGCCGGCCTGGGGAAGGAAGTCCCGGGGATGACCATGCAGCGGGCCTGTGCGGTCGGGCTGCAGGCCATCATTACCGGGGCGCATGAGATCATTGCTGGCATGTGTGATATGGTCATTGCTGGTGGGACCGAGAGCATGACCAACGCGCCCTACGAATTGTACAACCTGCGCTGGGGCCGGAGATGGCTAAACGAGGAACTGTTTGACGGCATGTATGCCCCGATCCTCAGTTGCCCGCCTACCGGTACCGGCATGGGCGTGACCGCCGAGAACCTCGCTGACATGTTTAATATCACCAGGGATGAAATGGAGGAATGGGCGGTCACCACGCACCAACGCGCAGCCAGGGCCACCGAAGAAGGGAAATTTCTTGAGGACATAATTCCTCTGGAGATCCCTCCCAAGCGCAAGGGCGACCAGCCGCAGATCTTCGATCGTGATGAGTGCATCCGTCCCGATACATCAATAGAGAAATTGCGTAAACTGCCTCCGGCCTTTAAGGAAGGCGGTAAGGTCACGGCCGGTACATCTTGTCCGCTGAATGACGGCGCCGGGGTGGTAGTATTGATGCGGCGGGCGAAGGCTGACGAGCTCGGTATCAAACCGCTGGCGAAATTTGCCGGAGCTACCGTAGTCGGAGTGGATCCGGACATCATGGGCTACGGGCCCACGGCGGCCACCAAGCGCCTCTTTGAGATGAAAGGGCTGAAGGCTTCCGATGTTGACCTGTACCAGTTGCACGAGCCCTTTGCCCCGATACCGCTGGTGTTCATGAAAGAGATAGGGGTGCCGAAGGACATTTTCAACGTTAATGGTAGTTCTATTGCTATCGGGCACCCAATTGGGGCTACCGGTGCCAACCTGACCATGATCCTGGTACGAGAGATGCAGCGTCGGGATGCCAGGTCGGGCTTGGTAGGCCTTTGCCAGGGAACAGGCATGGGCACCGTTGCTCTCTGGGAGAAGGAGTAAGTTGCTCGAGGAAGGGATGGACCCATGGGTAACGCGGAACTCGTGTTACGTCAGGTAACCATAGGTGACTATCAGCAGATCACGGAAATCCACCGGGCTCTAGGAGAGGATAGCGAGTCTGAGTACTGGCGCAAGAAGCTGGACATCTACACCACGGATCCCGAGCTGTGCATAGGGGTTGAATCCGAAGGTAAACTTGTTGGTTATATGCTCGGCCACCTCAAGGGTGGAGAGTTTGGAGTTACGGATGAAATCGGCTGGATCGAAATGATGGCGGTTCACCCCGGCTGGCAAAATAGAGGGGTGGGCCGAATGATGGTTGAGACTCTGTTTAAGGTCCTGCGGGGCAGAGGGTGTACGCGGGTTTTTATCCTGTGTAGCTGGCGGCACGCCGCAGTTCTGACTTTCCTGGATGAGATAGGCTTTAACCGCGGCGACCTCATCCACCTTGAGATGGCGCTCTAACGCAGTCGCAATACATACGAAGGGAGACCGAACGAGGTGGGCGTAGAGAATATCAAGAAAGTGGCGGTCCTTGGTGCCGGTACTATGGGTAACGGTATTGTACAGGTTACGGCCCAGGCCGGGTATCAGGTAGCCATGAGGGACGTAGAGGATAGTTTTGTCAACCGTGGTATGGACACCATCAAGAAAAGCCTGAGCAAGTTTGTCGAGAAGGGCAAAATGCAGGCAGTTGAGGCCGAGCAGGTGTTGGCGCGCATAACCCCTACCACCGAATTTGACGTGGTGGCGGATGCGGACCTAGTGGTGGAGGCGGTTCCCGAGAAGCTTGATCTAAAGGTGGATATTTTTAGGCAACTGGATCAAAAGTGCAAGCCGGAAGCTATTATGGCCAGCAACACGTCCTCACTGCCGATTACGGCCATTGGGGCCGCAACCAGGCGTCCTGACAAGGTGGTTGGTATCCACTTCATGAATCCCGTCCCGGTAATGCGGGGTGTTGAGTTAGTTCACGGCCGCAGCACTTCTGAGGAGACTTTGGAGACGGCTAAAGAATTCGTGAAGAGCCTGGGCAAGGTACCTACCGTAGCTCAGGATTATGCTGGTTTTATCACCAGCCGCGTGTTGAATATTTATCTGAACGAGGCTGCGTACACAGTAATGGACGGCAATTCCCCCAAGGATGTTGACGACGGGATGGTGTATTGTACTAATATGCCGCAGGGGCCCTGTGCCCTCATGGACTTGGTAGGGATAGACGTAGTCGTTTATGTGCTCGGCATCCTTGAGGAAGAGTTTGGCGAGAAGTTCAAGGCAGCGCCACTTCTGAAGCAGATGGTACGGGCTGGGCACCTGGGCCGCAAGACCGGTCTGGGCTTCTACAAGTACTAGCCGGACATCGTGTTACTGATTCAGACCGTCCCGGGAGTTGCCGGGCTTCCGGGATAGCTTTCGGCTTACATGATCTGACAAATGCCAATGAGGATGAATTTCTTGGTGAGGAGGGCTATTTGATGAGACTTCAGGACAGGGTAGCAATTGTAACAGGTGGAGGGCAGGGTATCGGCGAAGGTATCTGCCTGGAGTTGGCCAGGGAAGGCGCCAAGGTAGCAGTAGTGGATGTGGTGCTGGAGAATGCCGAGAAAGTGGCTAGGGCCATAGTCGACGCTGGTGGGGAGGCTATTGGCCTCAAGGCCGACGTTTCCAATAAGGCTGAGGCTGAGAAAATGGTGGCTGATACGGTGGCCAGATTTGGGCGCCTGGATATTTTGGTGAATAACGCCGGAATCAATCGCGATGCCCTTTTTGAAAAGATGACAGAGGAGGAATGGGACGCCGTAATCAACGTAAACCTGAAAGGTCCCTTCCTCTGTGCCCAGGCTGCCCTACCGGAGATGCGCAAGAATAAGTATGGACGGGTAATCAATTTTTCGTCCAAGGGCGGCGCCGCTGGTAACGTGGGGCAGGTAAATTACTCCGCTTCCAAAATGGGGGTAATTGGTATGACGCGCTCGCTAGCCAAGGAATTTGGCCGCTACGCAGCTAAGGATGGCGCTGATTTTACCTGCAATGCCATTATGCCCGGGTTTTTTGAGACCCCCATGTCGGCCAAGATACCTGATAAAATCAAGGAAGGGTTCATTACCCAGATACCTCTGGGGAGAACGGCCCAGCCAACAGAAATGGGTAAAGTCATTGCCTTTCTCGCTTCTCCGGACGCCAGCTACATAACCGGTACTGCCGTTGGTGTTGATGGTGGTTTCTTTATGGGTGTCCAGTGCTAGCCTAATGAACAAGAGAGGTGAAAATAGTGGCTGAAAGAAGTTCGCGGGTAATAAGCGCAGAGGAGGCCGTATCGCTGGTTAAGGACGGCGATACCCTGGGCTTATCCGGATTCATCCTTTTCAATGAACCCATGGCCCTGATCAGGGCCCTGATAAAGCGCGGAGTTAAGGACCTCACCGTTGTTACCCTCGGCGGCGGGATCGGGGTTGACATGTTGATCGGAGCCGGATGCGTGAAGAAGCTGGTGACGACCTACATGGGGCTGCAGCACTATGCCCCAATAGCTCCTAACTTCCGTCGGGCCATGGAGCAAGGAGAGGACTTGTTTTTTTGGGAATGTGATTTTCAGCACTGGCACTGTGCCATGAAGGCAGCCGGATGGAACATGCCTTACTTGCTTACCAAGCAGGGGGTGGGTACCGACCTTCCGAAGTACAATCCCGATTTAAGGGAAATAGAAGTAAACGGGCAGCGGTGGATTGCCGTACCGCCTATCCCGATTGATGTTTCTTTTATCTACGCGGCACAGGCCGACCCGTACGGTAACGTCATACACAAGGCCAGCGTCTTCTCCGAGAGGATCATTGCCCGGGCTACCCGTCGTCACATAATTTCCTGCTGCGATGAACTCATTCCTAATAAGTACATAAACCGTGAACCGCGGATCGTTACCCTGGCTGGCTTGGTTGCGGCCGATTACGTGGTTGAAATCCCTTATGGAGCCCATCCTGAGGAGGGACAGGGGTATTATATGCATGACCGGTATCACGTGAGGGAGTATATAGCGGCAGCGGAAGCTGCGCGTACCGGTGAGGACGCTGACGCCTTCAAGCGCTATATGGATCGCTATGTATACGGTCCGAAGGATCATAACGAGTATCTGGAAGCCATTGGTGGAATGAGGCGGCTGCTTGAACTGCGCCAGAGTATGCTATAGGGGGTGGAGCCGTGAAATACTTTGATGATTGCTATCGTGACCTCTCCAAGGAAGAGGAATACACTGGGGAATACAGTACCAACGAGTTTCTCGCGGTGCTGGTATCGAGACAAATACGTCCGGATGATGGAGCGGCTGGCGGAGGCGTGTACTCTGACGTAATATACAATGGCGTGTTGCTGGCGGTCAAACTGCATGCTTCTGACCTGACATATATTACCGGTGGATACTACATGAACATTGCGGAGAGAAAACTACCCAAGTCTACACCAACTTTTCTCCCCTGGGAGTACCGTTTCTTCGATATTGCCGATGGCATGATGTACGATCATGACTGCCAGCTATATAATCCGGGGCCGAGAAAGCTGGCCAACGTCTTTTTCGTTGGCGGGATGCAAATAGATAAGTACGGTAATATAAATAATACCTTAATTGGTAAGGACTGGAAGAATCCCAAACTAAAGGGACCCGGCCTGATGGGGATCCTCAATTTTAATGACAACATGAAGCGGATTTATTACTTTGTTCGCAAGCATGACCGCAGGACCTTTGTGGATGAGGTAGACTTCATCAGTTCCATGGGATACAAGAACAAGTACGGTGAGAAAAAGGATTTTGGTTTTCAGAACAACGGGCCAACCCTGGTTTTTACCCCGATATGCGTGATGGACTTTGAAGAGACGTCAAAGCACATGCGGTTGAAGTCGGTTCATCCCGGGCACACCGTGGAAGAGGTGCTAGACAATACCGCCTTTGATCTGATCGTGCCCGACGAGGTACCGGGCACTAAGCCGCCTACGGTAGTGGAGATAACTGCGCTGCGGACCGAGGTGGATACCCTGGGGGTACTGCGTGAGGCCTTCTAAAGACCTCCGTTTACCATTATCAGTTTGGCCGTAAGAAAGGGGAGGTGATTTATCTCAACAGAGGGGGCCGCAGACGGTCCCGTAGATGAAATAACGAAGGGAGGTTTGGTGGGTATGGCACTTAAGCAAGTATGCGTCTGTGGCGCGGGTATCATGGGCCACGGTATTGCCCAGGTAGCGGCCATGGCCGGCCTAAAGGTAAGCCTGTACGACGTCAGCGACGAATTCGCGAAGAAAGGCGTGGATCGAATAGCCAAGCAGCTTAACGGCCAGGTCGAGAAGGGCAAGATGTCGGCCGAGGAGCGGGACGCCGTGGTGTCCCGGATTACTCCGCGTTCTGATCTCGCCCAGGCCGCCGGCGGTGCTGATTTTGTCATTGAAGCAGCCCCGGAAAAGATGGAAGTCAAGCTGGATCTCTTTGCCAGGCTGGACCAACTATGCGAGCCGGAAACCGTACTGGCCTCCAATACCACAGCCCTGAGCATTGCCGAGATGTCAGCGGCCACCAAGCGACCTGACAAGGTCGTGGGGATGCACTTCTTCAATCCGGCCCAGGTCATGAAACTGGTTGAGGTTATCAAAAGTCCGAATACCTCTGACGAAACGGTTGCGATTACTGTAGACCTGGCCAAGGCCATGGGCAAGACCCCAGTAACGTTAAACGAATTTCCCGGGTTCATTGTGACGCGTATTCTGGCCCCCATGATCAACGAAGCCTTCTATGCCCTGATGGAAGGGGTGGCAACGGCTGAGGATATTGACACGGCCATGAAGCTGGGCACCAATTTCCCCATGGGGCCGTTGCAATTGGCTGATTTTATGGGTCTGGATACTACCCTGGCGGCCATCCGCACCCTGAACCGGGAATTCGCTGATTCCAAGTACAGGCCCTGCCCGCTGCTAGTTAACCTGGTCCGGGCCGGGAAGCTGGGGGCGAAGACAGGGGAAGGAGTCTACAAGTACGGTAAGTAGAAAGCCTTAACAACTTCATATAGCATTCCATGAGGATTACCCCTTGCCTCGCGAGCTGTACAGGAGGGCGGGGAAAGGGGGCTCCTGGAAAGCGTAATGAAGGAGAACGCTTGGAAGGGAGAAAGAAACATGGCCGAAATTGAACTCAAGCGGCTTAGCGAAGTCTATTTCATCACACCCGATCCAAAAAGCGAAGAACGGGAGAAAATGTTCCCAGGTTACTATTCCCACTGGTGTCCTGCCAAGATATCCCATTACCACCTTGGCTTGCGCGATTGTGTGGTCCTCATTCACGGCCCGCAGGGGTGTTCAGGCAACTACCGCCAGTTTTTGTGTACCTATGTAAGCCAGTACCACGGCGCGCCTTTTGTGTATACGCCTACCACAGATATGCGGGCGCGCGATACAATCCTCGGTGCCGAGGAGAAGTTACGTGAAGCGATTCTCCAGGTAGACAAGATCTATAAACCGCGGGTTATCTTTATCCTTATTACCTGCTGTGCTGCGGTTACCAAGGAGCCGGTTAAGGATGTAGCCGAAGATATGGAGCCCCAGTTGGGGGCGGAGCGCATTCTGGTGTGCGAGGCCCCTGGCTTCATCCACTATGCGGCCGGGTTGATCAACATGTATATCTCCCGGACCCTGGCCGAGCTGTTTGAGCCGCCCCAGCGCAAGATCCCCAACTCGGTAAACATCCTCGGTATAACCAAGGAAATCCACCACCAGGGCAAGTTCCCTGACGACAGCAACGAACTCGAGCGCCTATTGAACAAGGTGGGTATTACCGTAAATTCGGTTCTGGTGCAAGGTGCCACGGTAGATGATTTTAAGCGGGCGCCAGAGGCGGAGTTTAACACCATAGTATGTCCACAGTGGGGCTATCCTCAGGCCACAGAGATGCTGGACCGGTGGGAAATTCCTCACGGAAAAGGCTTCAATCCCCTGGGTGTCAGCGCCATCTCCCACTGGCTACGGGAGGTTGGTGAGCATTTTGGTATTGAAGAAAAAGTTGAAGGGTTGATAGCCGAGGAGTACGAACAGATCAAGGATATCTGGGAAGAAGCCAAGAAGGCTGTTAGCGGCAAGATCGCCCTCATTGATGGAGCTGACCCCATGTCCTCGGCAGGACGGACCATTGCCTGGGCCCGGCTGTGTGCCGACCTGGGCATGCGGCCTATCATTTACAATGTTCCTCCCATTGAGATCAAGGGCAAGGTTCATCATGCCATGTTCGCCCTGGAGTATGGGTTTGATCCAGAGGTAGTCTGGTCAACTTATGCCTTTCACCGGCGTTTTACCGGCTGGAAGGTCATGAAGGAGCTCGATCTGAAACCAGAGGATATCGGCGTCTATATGGGGGATGTATTTCCCAGGGCCACCGTGGACAGAGATGACTGGAACAAACCGTATTTCGATCCCTCTAACGTGCCGCGGGTCATAAGCGCTACCCATATCAACAAGAATAGAAACTCTCCTGGCCGGCGTGCAGGCTTTACCGGCGCGGCTCGCTTCGCTCGGGACATCCTTAACGCCAACCGGATGGCAGAGAGAAATACCAAGCCGACTCTTTATGGCCGTTTAGGAGGGATCTAGGATGGCTATGCCAGCAGAAGACTTGGTTCTTGCTAATGGGGCACCATCATGCGGGACAGTTGAGAAGAGCGTTTGCCGCGACAGCACCGAGAACTGCGCCCTTGGCGGGGCTTGTATGGCGGCCAGTGGGATTATGAATTCGGCTATTCTTATTCATGGTTCTAGCGGTTGCGGGTGGATGGGCCGCTGGGCCAGGTCAGATCAGGCTATTACCAACTATACGCCTTTGATAGCTACTAATCTTCTCGAGAACAATATAATCTTTGGCGGCAAGGATAAACTGGCTAATTCGGCCGAATTTGTGCTTAACGCTTGGAAGCCCAAGCAATTGTTCATTATGATGGGCTGCAGCGGGTCACTTATCTCCGATCCGATAGAAGAGATTTCCCGCTCCCTTGAAGCCAAATACAACACTCCGATCATGGTGTTGGATACGGCCGGCTTTAACGGCCTGAGTGCCTCCGGGGCCGACATCGTTTTTTCCAGTGTAGTGAGCCGCCTGGCCCGGCCGGTTGACAAGCCGGACCCCTTGGCCGTCAACCTAATCGGCACCTTCTTGAGTGGCGGGAACAACTGGGTTTATGACGTTGACGAAATCAAGCGCCTTCTGGAGGCCATCGGACTGAGAGTAAACTGCGTCCTGACCTGTGGCACCCGCCGTGATGATATTGAGCGGTTTAACGAAGCTAGGTATAACCTGTTCCTTACTTATGAGGAACTCCCAAGCCTGACTTATTACCTCCAGCAAAACGGCGGTGAGAAAATAGGGTATGATTTGCCGATCCCCCTGGGAGTTAGCAACACGGAAGACTGGCTGCTCGGGGTGGCCAGAGTGTTTGACAGGGAGGAAAATGCAAAGCAGGTTATCAAAGAGGAACGGAAAGCACTTCGCCAGCTTAAGTTCATGTATAACGCTACCTGGCTGCTTAACTGGGTGGCCACCAAATATGCAGCCGTGGTCGGTCCTGCCACCTGGGTTTCTTCCTTTGCTAAGTTCCTTTACTACGACTTGGCTATTTTCCCTCAGGTCATAGCCATGACCGGAGAGAGCCGCGAGTCCGTGGTACGGGCCAAGGATAACTTGAAGGACCTTCAGCAGTATTTCAACCCCACTATCCTCGAGAATGCCCTTTATGTCCAGATATTGGATACGGTGGCGGCCAGCAATCTGGAATTTGTGTTTGGCTCCACTTCGGATAAATCCCTCTTTGAAGGGGCCGGCCTGCCGCACCTCTCGGTAGTGGGCAACCAGACCGTCCTGGGAGCCTTTAACTTCGTTCCCTACCCATCAGTTGGAATGCGGGGTACTTTGTACCTTCTCAGCCAGATGGGTAGACTGCTGGAGAACACCTACCATGAGGTTGGCAAGTGGAAATCACTGGCCTACCACCGCCGTGATGAGTAAGAGTAATTTCCCCGGCCGGGGCGAATCCTTCGCCCCGGTGCGGCGGGAGGAGGGTTGCAATGGCGAAAAGGTTTAAGAAGCCGCCCAAGGACTTGCCCGATGAAATCCCAACCATCTGCATGAACTCCGTCTACCTAGGAGGCTACTGTGATGACCAGGGGCCGCGGAATCGCGTGTTAACCAAGCTCATGAACGAGTTCAAAGCCGCCGGTAAGGTAGCCTTGGCCGATTTCCACGCCTTTGTCAGGGAGCGTTGGATGGAGGCCAAGGCCGAATATGAGCGGGAACACGGTATTGTTCCCGCTGAACCGGAGGAAGCCGTTTCGGAGGGTTAGCGGGGGATGGCTGGTAAAATACTGGCCGAGGTCAAGACCGACGTGCGGGTACGCTGGGCCGAAACTGACGCGGCAGGGATAGTCTACCATGGCAGTTATGTGGTATATCTGGAGGTAGGAAGGCGGGAATTCTTTCGCACCTACGCACCTGGATGGAGGCACTGGGAAGAAGCGATCCTTTTGCCTATGGTCAGCATAACCTGTGCCTTCAAGACGCCGGCATATTATGATGAGGTATTGACAGTGGTGGTCGCTCTGCATAGTATCGGACGTAGCAGCTTTAGTTTTACCTACAGGATACTTAAGGACAACCAGGTATTATGCTGCCGGGCACGAAGCAAGCATGTCGTGGTGGACAAGAATACGTTCCGGCCTATTCCAGTGCCGGAATGGATGCTTAATCTAGTAGAAAGGGGGAAATGATTGTGCGGGCTATTGATGTTCATTCTCACCTTAGTACCAAACCCATGATGGGGGACAGCCTCTCCAAGTTCAATGAGGCGATGGAGAAACATTACAAGTTTAAGCTGGCCTTCAAGACTGAGGAGGAAATGGCCCAGGATTTTATCAAGGCGGATGTCAAAGGCATCCTGGTCGGCTGGGATGCGGAGACGAATACCGGGCTACCCAAGCTTGATCACGATTACCTGGCCAAGGTGGTCAAGGATTATCCCGACGCCTTTGCCGGCGCCTTTTGCTGCGTGGACCCGTGGAAGGGCGAGATGGCTATTCAGGAGTTGCGCCGCTGCGTCAAGGAATTGGGTATGATCGGGGTGAAGTTTCAGCAGATAGCCCAGGGCTTTTTCCCCAATGACAGGCGATGCTATCCTATTTACGAAGAATGTGTTTCCCTGGGGGTGCCAGTACAATTCCATACCGGTTTTACCGGCATCGGTGCCGGCCTACCGGGGGGGATGGGACTCAAGCTCAAGTACACGCAACCAATTCCGTACATTGATGATGTGGCCGCGGACTTCCCTAACCTCACCATAATCTGCTGCCATGCCTCGTGGCCCTGGCAGGAAGAGATGATCGCCGTCCTCCAGCATAAGCAGAACGTCTATAACGAGCTTTCCGGGTGGTCACCGAAGTACTTTAGCGACAGCCTCAAAGCAGAGATCGTCGGTAGGAACCAGGATAAGTTCATGTTTGGAACTGATTATCCTAGCATTACCCATGATCAGTGGCTCGGGGCTTTTGAGAAGTACGTAACTAGTGATGAAAAGATTATGGAAAAGGTTTTGCTTAGCAACGCTAAGAGGATATTGAAGCTGAACGTGTAATTATAGTAGGGTAGGGGCAAAAATTACAAGCCCCTACCCTCAGCCCTGCCGGGGCTCGAGGCAATCCTGGTGAAGGGTGGCAGGACAAGGTGTTTGATTACTTTTTGACAGAAGAACAGAGGTTGTTGCAGCAAACGGCCCGTCGCTTCGCGGAAAACGAAGTAGCTCCGCAGGCGGAGGAAGCAGACGAGAAGGCCGAGTTCAATCGGGAACTTTTTCGTAAGATAGCCGAAATGGGCTTTATGGGCATTAACATCCCGGAGGAGTATGACGGCGGGGGCCAGGGAAGCCTCAGTACGGCCCTGGTTATAATGGAGCTGGCCAAGGCCTGCGGCTCGACCGGCATGGGGGTGGCTGCCCATTTCCTAGGGCTGGATGCTATTTTGCACTATGGTACTTCCGAGCAGAAGACCCATTATCTTCCTCCTTTAGCCAGAGGCGAATGGCTGTGTGCCTTTGCCCTTACGGAGCCTGCGGCTGGGACTGATGCTGCGGCTGTTCAGACAACAGCCCAGAAGCGCGGAGATAAGTACATAATCAACGGAAATAAGATTTTCATCTCCAACGGTGGCGAGGCCGAGGTCAATGTGGTTTTCGTAAAGACCGACCCTAGCAAGGGCAGCAGAGGCATGAGCGCCCTGATTGTGGAAAAGGGAACCCCCGGCTTTACCTTTGGGAAAAAGGAAGACAAGATGGGAATGCGTGGTTCGGTGAACCGGGAGCTGATTTTCGAGGACTGTGAGGTCCCCATCGCTCACCTGATAGGCGAGGAAGGTCAGGGATTTAAGATCGCCATGGATGCCATCAATACCGGGCGGATCGTTACCGCCGCCTATACCATTGGGGTGGGCGAGGCAGCCCTGGAAGCGGCCACAAAATACGCCAAGGAACGTATCCAGTTTGGCAAGCCTATCGGCGAATTCCAGGGCATCCAGTTCATGCTGGCGGACATGAAGGTGGCAGTTGAGGCAGCTAAGCTGTTTATCTACCAGGCCGCCTACAAGGCTGATAACGGCCTCCCCTTCGCGACGGAAGCGTCTATGGCCAAGCTGGTATCCTCGGATGCAGCCATGAAGGTGACCATTGATGCTGTGCAGATCCATGGTGGTTACGGGTACATGAAGGACTACCCGGTGGAAAGGTATATGCGGGACGCCAAAATAACCCAGATCCTCGAGGGTACAAACCAGATACAGCGGGTAATTATTGCGCGCAGCCTGCTAAAATAATTTCTGCATTTGGGGGGTAGCGAGGGGTTGAGCTACGAAAACATTTTGGTGGAAAAAGAAGATGCGGTGCTGCTTATAACCTTGAACCGGCCCAAGGCCATGAATGCCTTGAGCCAGGCCTTGCTGGCCGAACTGCTGCAGGCCCTGAAGGAAGCGGAGGAAGATGCCCAGATCAAGAGCATTATCATTGCGGGCGCCGAAAAATTCTTCTGTGCCGGAGCTGATATCTCGGAAGTAAATAAGGTTACGTCTCCATTTTCCGGCTACGATTACAGCCAGCAGTTCCATCGGGCCTTCACAGAGGTAGAAAGGTGCAAGAAGCCTGTCATCGCGGCCGTACGCGGTCTGGTATTGGGCGGAGGCCTGGAACTGATGTTATCCTGCGATTTTCAGATCGTGGCCGACGATGCCCGGGTGGGAGTTCCAGAGGTGAACATCGGAGCTCTGCCGGCCGGAGGCGGTACGGTGAAGCTCCCGCGGATTATGGGCGCGGCCAAGGCCAAGGAGATGCTGCTTCTCGGCGACCCGATTTCAGGCAAGGAAGCTGAAGCCCTGGGCCTGGTCAATAAAGCGGTGCCTGCTGACCAGGTCTTGGCCGAAGCCAGGAGCCTGGCCGCCAAGCTGGCCCGGAAACCCCCGCTGGTACTGCAGGTGATCAAGGCTGTCGTTTACAATACGGAAGGGATGGACCTTCGCACCGCGCTGGATGTCGAAGCCCAGGGGCTTTCCATACTGGCGGCCAGCGAGGACTTTGTGGAAGGCACTTCAGCTTTCCTGCAGAAGCGGAAGCCAGAATTTAAGGGTCGGTAAAGTGTAGGGCGGCAGAAATCACTTTGTGGAGGAGGGGTGGCTGGATTGCCCAGGGGTCTTTATTTTGATGACTTTGAGGCGGGCGCTGAATTCATTTCCGCTAGGCGCACCATTACCGAAGCGGACATCGTTTCCTTTGCCGGCTTATCGGGAGACTTCAACCCGCTGCATGTGGATGAGGAATACGGCAAGACTACTCCCTTCAAGACCCGGATTGCCCATGGCTTGCTGGTAACTGCTATCGCTACCGGGCTGCAGAACCAGATGGGGGTGTTTGAGGGTACCACCCTGGCCGTGATGGATATTTCTCTCAAGTTCACCGGACCAACCTTTCCCGGTGACACTATCTATATCAAGTTGAAGATCGCGGGTAAGCAGGAAACGAAGAAGGAAGACCGGGGCCTGGTGTTTGCCGAGCTCTACGCAATTAATCATCGCGGCGAAACAGTACAGGAGCAGAAACAGACGATTATGCTGGCCAGGAGGCCAAAGTAAAGGGGGCATAATATGAGACGGGTAGCCATAGTAGGGGCGGGGATAACTAAGTTTGGAGTACGGCAGGCCACCTTCCGCGATCTGGCTGCCGAGGCGGCGAAATCACTTTTTGACAGCGTGAAGGGTGCCGTCAAGCCTCAGGATATTGACGGCATTGTAGTCAGCACGGTGATGCCGGAACGAAACGCTTTCCAGAGCCACATCTCGTCCGTAATTGCCGAGACCGTCGGGGTAAAGCCGACCTCTATTTCGGCCCGGGTGGAGCATATGTGTGCCAGTGGCAATGTTGCCATCCGGCTGGCCAGTGCCGCTATTGCCACAGGTATGGCCGAGCTGGTCTTGGTATTGGGAGTGGAAAAACTCAATACCCCGGTAGCTGCGGAAACCTTCTTAAACATGATGTGTGGTATCGATCGGGAGTGGGAGGGGGCTTACGGGCTGACGGCACCGCCGACCTTTGCCCTGGCTGCTCAGGCCCATATGCGCAAATACGGTACCACCCCGGAACAGTTGGCGGCGGTGACCATCAAGAACCGCAGGCACGCGGCCAACAATCCCTATGCCCAATGGCCGACCCCCATTGATCTCGCGAAGTATAATTCCGCCAAGCCTATCACTTCACCCTTCAAGCTCTTTGATTGCAGCGCTATTACCGACGGAGCCGCGGCCGTGATTCTGGCTCCGGAGGACAGAGCCAGAGACCTGACGGATAAGCCGGTTTGGATCCTAGGTTCAGGCCAGGCAATCACTAACTTCAATCTGGCCAACGCTCCTGAAGGGCGATATGAGGACTGGCCGGCCTTACGCAAGGCTGCGGCCAGCGCGTACGGGTCGGCCGGCATCACCGCTGACGACGTTGATTTTGCCGAGGTCCACGACTGCTTTACTATAGCCGAGGTAATAGCCACCGAGGAGCTCGGGTTCTGTGAGAAGGGAGCCGGCGGAGAATTTGTAGCCTCGGGGCAATCTGATTATGGCGGCAAGGTTGTGATCAATCCCAGGGGTGGGTTGATCGGCTGCGGGCATCCCTTGGGGGCGACCGGCGTGGCTCAGGCTGCAGAGAATTTCTGGCAACTGCGGGGTGAAGCTGGCCCACGGCAAGTACCTGACGCTAAGATCGGCCTGGCCCACACCAACAGCGGTATGCCGGAACATACTATCGTGATCTACGGGAGGGACTAAACAGGTGAGCCAGGATAACTACATATACACCATAGACCCCTATCCATTGGAGTCGGCCGATTTTAATCGCGTGCATCCTTTTTTCGATGCCCTGAAAGAGGGGCGGTTTGTTAATAGCCGCTGCCAGGATTGCGGGCAAATGTTCTGGCCACCCAGGTTCATCTGCCCGAACTGTATGAGTGATAACATGAAGTGGGAGGATGTGCCCAGGGAAGGCACCATAGTCGCATTTTCGGTTCAGGAATCTGGGGTGCCGATGGGCTTCAAACCGCCGCTCATTTTTGCTATAATAGAGTTAGACAATGGTCTGCGGCTGTTCAGCCGCATTGCCGACGCTATACCAGAGGAGGTAGAAATTGGGAAAAGGGTTCGGTTTCAGGTGGAGCCCATACCCAACGACCACTTTGACCGGGTCTTATTCAGCTTCAAGTTGGCATAGTCGTTAAAGATCAGAGGTGGAGTTGTTAATGCCCAGGCCCAAGGGGCTGGTGCGCACCCAGTCAATCCTGTTTACTATTTACGGTGACTACGTTTACCTGGAGGATCCTGCTAGTGAAATCTGGACGGGGACCCTGGTCAGGCTCTTAAGCGAACTTGGCTTTTCCGAACAAGCGGTGCGGCTTGCCCTTTCACGGATGACCCGAAAGGGTTGGCTGGTCCGTACGCGTAAAGGGAACCGCAGCTATTACCGGCTGT
Source organism: Clostridia bacterium (assembly GCA_004347685.1). Classification (GTDB taxonomy): domain Bacteria; phylum Bacillota; class DSM-521; order Neomoorellales; family SLTJ01; genus SLTJ01. The sequence continues at coordinate 27,284 of SLTJ01000029.1, read as the reverse complement.
CAGAGAAGGCTTTGGGCCTAATGCAGGAAAGCGAGAAGAGAATTTTTCCCAGGTGGCGTCGCAACCGCCGGTGGGATGGTAGGTGGCATATCGTCACCTACCATCTCCCTGAAAAGAAACGCGGCATACGCGATTCGCTCAAGAAGGAACTGAGTTGGCTGGGTTACGGCTCCATGAACCATGGGACCTGGGTATCACCCTACGGGGCTGAAGAAGAACTAAAAAGGGCGGTCAGAGACCTGAGGGCAGAGCCATACGTAGAAATCTTTACGGCGGTCCACGAAGGGTTTGGCAACAATAGGCAGTTGGTTAGCAAGTGCTGGAACCTGGAGGCAATTGATGAGCGCTACCAGGCGTTCCTGGAGAAGTACCAACCGCAATACGAAAGCACGAAAAAAGACCTTAAAGCGGGGTCGATTCCTGACAGCGAATGCTTTCTGGAAAGAGTGCTGTTGAGCGATGAATACCGGAAGTTCCCCTTCTTTGACCCGGATTTGCCATTGGAGTTACTGCCGCATGGGTGGAAAGGGGAACAGGCAGCCATTCTCTTTGAGGACTACCGGGACCTATTGGCCGCGGGCGCTGTACGTTTCTTTGGCGAGGCGGTCAGCCTCGGCAGAGTGAAATGAATAGTGGCTGTTTCTAGGGTATTCCCTGGTTGAATTGTGCGCCCTGCTATAGTACAACATAGAGGATTAAGCGTAATACTCGTTACAAATACATAATTGATCGGAGCTGCAATGTATTAGGCATGGCAAGCTGTAGGGGGAAGCAGTGGGGCCTGGTGCCCATACAACCATTAACACCTGGGAGGGAGTTCTTATGCCGCTATATTCTGAAGCAGCCACGAAAAGCCCTTATTGGAACGAGTACTTAGAAACCATGCCCAGAGACAAGCTTGACCAGTTACATTTACGCCGCCTGCAGGCAATGATAAAATACGCCTATGAAAACGCGCCCATGTACAGAGATCTTTATGACCGGGCCGGGGTTAAACCCGAAGATGTGAAGACGCTGGATGATTACATAGACAAGATTCCAACGATTGACAAAAGCGACGTTGTTGCGTACCAAGCCAAGAATCCCCCCTTTGGTGACGCTATAGTTCGCGGTGGCGAGGAATATGTTAATATTTTCTATATGACATCCGGGTCTACCGGCAAACCAATGATGGAACCGGGGTATTTCAAGGACATCCACCAGCAATGGACGTACAAGTGGTGGGCGCACGGAATTCGGCAGAACGATGTCTTTTATTTTGCTTTTCCCTTCGGCACCTTTATGGGATTTTGGAGTGCCTATTTTGACGCTTTGATGATGGGCTGCCAGGTAATCAGTTCCGGCGGGCAAGATTCCAAGGGCCGTATCCGGCAAATACTTGAGCTTAAGCCTACCGTTCTATGTGCTACGCCAACCTATATCCTCCATCTGGCCGAAGTGGCCCGGGACATGGGTGTGAATCCGGCTGAGACAAGCATTAAGTTCCTGACCATGGCCGGAGAACAGGGAGCGGTAGTAGCCAGCCTGCGCAAAGCCATGGAGGAGGCCTGGGGTGCCCGGGCGCTCGACCTTTACGGCATATCTGAACTGTGGGGATCCACAAGCTGGCACTGCCCTATGCACCTGGATCGTCTGCACTTGAGCGAGACCGTGGCCTACGGAGTGGTCCTCGACGAGGACGGCCGCAAAGTTCCTAGCGGCGGTCGCGGTGAGTTCGTGCTCACCACGTATAACGCTACCGTTATGCCGCTGATCAAGTATCGTACCCACGATGTAGTCGAATGGCACCTGGAGGGCTGCGATTGCGGTCGTAGCTGGCTCTGGTTGCGGGAAGGGGTTTTAGGACGCACGGATCAAATGGTAACCATCAAGGGGACCAATGTTTATCCGGCTGGACTTCAGGCTATCCTGGGAGAGATCCCTCAGCTTTCGGAGAACATGGAAATTCATTTTACTACTGAAGCTGATGGAGATGCCGTAACAGTAAAAGTGGAGCCAATAGGGAATGTATCACAAGAGAATTATCCGCAACTACAGCAACAGGTTGCCGAGGAACTGCACCGGAAGGTAGGCGTGCGTATTGGTGTTGAGCTGGTACCTCCGAAAAGCCTGCCGAGGTACGAACAAAAAGCCAAGCGCATTTTTGATAACCGAAAGAAATAGCCACCGGGCTGAACACCTAGCCTATTAACACGAAAATAGCCTTCCACCTATTTTAATTATTGGTTGTATCTGGCAGGCATGAAGGGTTTTGGAGATAAGAATACTGAAAGGAGGGGTTGATGAATGGACGAGGCCAAGCGTCAGGAGGTCCTAGAGAAGATTGTCCAGATGCGGAGACTGGCTCAGGAGGTTAAGGAAACGGCTGGGATACCTTCGATAGAGGCCTTTATGCGTAATAGCGATGTCTATTGCATGTGGGCACAATGGTTCCTGGGCGAAGGAGACTTGCAGGTGGAAGCCAAGTAGCCCCGACACACGCTGAGGCTGTGATGGCGGCTAGGGACCGATTTCGCATTGCGGCTTGACATTTTGGTGCTTCTGCGGCATAATATGCGAAAGGGCGTCCGTAGCTCAGGGGGAGAGCACCTCCTTGACGCGGAGGGGGCCAGAGGTTCAAATCCTCTCGGACGCACCAGATCAGGTTCTTGAGCACGTGACAGCGTTTGGTTCCGGCTGGTCCGGGTTAAGTATGAAAACGGAGGCGCGAGGAGGAAGGGTCTGGAGTGGAGCTTGCGCTAGCCTGTTCATTCAAGGGAGTGAGAATAGGCTAAGCAGGAGGCCCAGATTTTCAATCCGGAACCCAGCACTCAACCCGGCGTTCGCCAGGATGCCTTACTGGGAGTGTTGCTGTTCGAAAGGATACGGCATGTTAGACATGCCAGTTGAGTGCTGGGTTCCTACGAAGTCCCACTTCCCACCTCTCACCTCCCATTTGCTGGGCAGGGTTCGGGTTTTTACCGGACCCTTTTTTGGTGTCTGGTTAGTATCCATTTGGGGCCGGCGTTCTTATCTCTCTGTCCTTTCGCGGCAGGACTTGCCGCCGCATCCGCCGAATTTATCCGCGTTGTGCTGTCGTATACTAATTTGAGCCGCCACATATAATACTAGCGTGAGAGGGGTTTGCATTATGGCTGCTTTGGTTTGCGTTGGCCCGCAGGAACAACTGGAGTTCTTACACGAAGATCTGGAAAAGCGGTGCCGGCGCCAAAAGGTGGATCTCAAGCTCCTGCGGTTGCCGGACACAAATAGCCGCTATCTTTCCCTCACCTGCGAGAGCAACGGGCGGGCCAATGAGCAGCGGTTAAAGTATAACCTGGCCCATGCGGTAGCCTCTCTCCTCACCGAGCAATGGGAAGAACAACTCATCAGTAAAATAGTCAATGATAATTATTATTTTTTTCAGCAGGGCGAAGATGTTGACGTTAAGCAACGCGCCCGGCAGATTCTGGCCACCGCCGCGGCTGATCGCAGTTCCAAGGTGGCAGGATCGCTCCTGACGTACTTGGAGGACAATGATTACTTGAACCTGGACGGTTTTCTCAACTTCCGCCTGCCGGATTACCTCGGGCAGCTCGAGGAAGCGGTAGACAAGGCCGTGGACGAATACCTGGTAGAGAAAGAGTACAAGGAATTCATGCGCCTGCTGCGCTATTTCGTGGCGAACCAGGAGCCAAGGGTGGATAAGGTGCAGGTATTCCTGAGTTCCCCCGGCGTCTTTCAGGTTTACGATAATGAAGACTCGGTGCTGACCAATACCGGCCGGGGTGGCTTTCAGGTGGAACTGCGGCGGAAAGAGGTTAATTACGAAGATGTTCTTATCAGCGCGTTGATCACCATTGCGCCGCGGAGCATTCTATTACACGTAGCCGGGTCTGGTGAACTTGAGACCACCGTGAGTACCCTCAAGAACGTTTTTGCCGAAAAGCTGCAGATTTGCCCTGGCTGCCCCAAGTGCAAGCAACGTAAGCGCCGGAAGCTATAAAGTTGACAATGGTCTCCAGTACTTTTATAATAACTCTCGTCTTGGACGGCGGGAGTTTTTTATTAAGAATTTGAGGTGAGGAGTTTGCCAGAGATAAGGGTTCTCTTGCCTGGTAATGAGGTCAGAACTTATCCGGCCGGAATAACCTTGAAGGAAATTGCGTCCCAAATCCGGCCCGGAGCATTGGTGGCCGAGGTCAACGGTAAAATAGCGGACCTGAATACGCGCCTGTGGGAAGATGCCCGGGTTAATCTCTATACCTTCAATGAGGAAGCGGGCAGGAACGCCTTGCGCCATAGCTCGGCCCATGTTTTGGCGCAGGCTGTCTTGCGCCTTTTCCCCGGAACCAAGCTGGGCATCGGCCCGGCCATCAGCGAGGGGTTTTACTACGACTTTGACCCGGAAAAGGCATTTACCCCTGAAGATCTCGCCGCCCTCGAAGAAGAAATGCAGCGCATAATTGCGGCCGATTATCCCTTTGAGCGCCGGGAGGTTTCCCGGGAGGAAGCTCAAGCCCTTTTTTCTGAGCGTGATGAGATTTATAAGGTGGAATTGCTAAACGACCTGCCGGAAGGGACGCCGATTACCATTTACCAGCAAGGGGAATTCGGCGACCTTTGTGCCGGCCCCCACCTGCCCTCCACCGGCGTTATTGGCGCGGTGAAACTGACGGGCCTGGCCGGGGCCTACTGGCGGGGAAACGAGGCCAACAAGATGCTGCAGCGCATCTACGGCACTTCCTTCCCGGAGCAAGAAGAACTAGATGCTTACCTTGACCGGCTGGAAGAAGCCAGGAAGAGGGATCACCGCCGCCTGGGTACTATGTTGGACCTGTTCAGCCTCCATGAGGAAGGGCCGGGTTTTCCTTTCTTTCACCCCCGGGGAATGGTCATCCGTAACGAGCTGGAGCAATTTTGGCGGCAGGAGCACCGCAGACGCGGTTACCTGGAAATCAGGACGCCGGTTATCCTGCAGCGCTCGCTTTGGGAAAGATCGGGGCATTGGGAACATTACCGAGAGCAAATGTATGTAACCTCCATAGATGACCAGGAATATGCTATCAAGCCCATGAACTGCCCGGGCGCCATCCTGGTCTATACGTCGGCGCAACATAGCTATCGGGACTTTCCCCTCCGTCTGGCCGAACTGGGGATCGTCCACCGGCATGAGCTCTCCGGGGTGCTCCACGGCTTGATGCGGGTCCGCTCCTTTACCCAGGACGACGCCCATATCTTCATGGTACCTGATAAAATTACTGAGGAGATAATCAATGTCATTGACCTGATTGACTATATGTACGGGGTATTTGGTTTTACCTATCAAGTTGAACTTTCCACCCGGCCGGAGAAGGCGATGGGTTCGCCGGAGATGTGGGATCAGGCGACGCAGGCTCTACGGCAGGCCCTGGAGGTCAAAGGGATAGATTACCGGACCAACGAAGGTGAGGGGGCGTTCTACGGCCCGAAAATTGACTTTCACTTGCGCGATTCCCTGGGCCGGACTTGGCAATGCGGTACCATTCAGCTTGATTTCCAGCTCCCGGAGAAGTTCGACCTTGTCTACACCGGGGAAGATGGCCGCAAACACCGGCCAGCCATGCTTCACCGGGTAGTTCTAGGCAGCCTGGAACGGTTTATCGGCATTCTTACCGAACATTATGGGGGGGCTTTTCCCGTCTGGCTTGCGCCGCTACAGGTTAAGATCCTGCCCATCGCCGACCGGCACCTGCCCTGGGCGGACGAGGTCAAGGCCCACTTGGAAGAACTTCAAGTCCGGGCTGAGGTGGACCGGCATAACGAGAAAATCGGGTACAAAATCCGCCAGGCCCAGATGGAGAAGGTACCCTATGTGCTCATATTAGGTGACCGCGAGGTGGCTGAACGTAAGGTAGCAGTAAGGTCGCGGGTGGCCGGGGACGAGGGTGCCGCCAGCCTGTCTGAGTTTGCGGCCCGGGTCGCCGAGGACATTCACGCGAAAAGGTAGCCCGGCACGGTTTTCTCCGGCGGAAACATGAAATTATTTATTGACGCTGCTTACTTTCCTGTGCTAAACTAATGACGTTCAGCTAAGTAGAGGCGCCCTCCGCTTCTCACCCTGCGGTTTTGCGCTGCCAGGGTTTTTAGAAGCATGTTGCAGAATTCCCGGAGGCTGAGCAAAAAAGAGCATGGCGCGCCAGGCTAAGTTTTGCGGGCTGCCTCCTAGGAAAATGTACGGAGCGGGTGGCGTGTCCATCCGCTCCTCGCATGTATTTGACCTGGAGGTGAAAAGTATCAGTAAAGACCTGCGCGTGAATGAGGAGATACGCGCCCGGGAAGTGCGCCTTATCGGCCAGGATGGCCAGCAGCTCGGAATCATGTCTCCTCGTGAAGCCCTAAAAATCGCCCAGGAACAGGGGTTGGATCTGGTAGAGGTGGCATCTACCGCCAAGCCGCCTGTTTGCCGCTTCATGGACTATGGCCGGTACCGGTATGAACAGAGCAAGCGAGAAAAGGAGGCCCGCAAGCGGCAAAAGGTGATTAACATCAAGGAAGTAAAACTGCGACTGCGAATAGAGGAGCATGATTTTCAGGTCAAGGTCCGCAACGCCCTCCGTTTTCTTCAGGATGGGGACAAGGTTAAGGTTACGATCATGTTCCGGGGGCGTGAGCTCTCCCATGCTGATCTGGGCCACAAGCTTTGCAACAAGCTCACCCAGGAGGTAAAGGAAATCGCGGTGGTGGAAAAACCACCCTCGATAGAAGGGCGCAATATGGTCATGATACTTGGCCCCAGGGTGTCGCAGAATACATGAGAGGAGCCCATATATGCCGAAAATGAAGAGCCACCGGGGGGCGGCCAAAAGGTTCAAGGTTACCGGGTCCGGCCGTATCAAGCGGGCCCGGGCTTACAAGAGCCACCTCCTGGCTACTAAGCCTCCGAAGCGGACGCGGCGTTTGCGCCAGACTACCTCGGTGAGCAGTGCCGATGAGCGGCGGTTTAAACGCCTCCTGCCGGGTATTTAGTGAATGTAGACCGGCAAACCGGTGTAGGCCTGCGGGTGACATTGCAGGCATAGCGGTTATCTACGCTGTCAATTTCATCCTTCTGACGGTGCTGGGGCGCTGAGCCCCGGCATGGGAGTCTGAGCCGAAAAAGCAGCCAAGGGAGTTGAAGTCATTGCCTCGGGTAAAACGTGGAGTTACAAAGCATCGCCGGCACCAGAAGGTCCTTAAGCTGGCCAAGGGATACTGGGGAGCGAAATCGAAGCTTTTCCGTCCGGCCAACGAGCAGGTTATGAAATCTCTGGCCTATGCCTACGCCCACCGCCGCCAGCGCAAGCGGGATTTTCGTCGCCTGTGGATTACCCGCATCAATGCGGCGGCACGGGCCAATGGCCTTTCTTATAGCCGGATGATAAACGGATTGAGACAGGCCGGGGTGGAGATGAACCGCAAAATACTGGCGGATCTGGCGGTAAGCGATACGCAGGCCTTCCAGGACCTGGCGGAAAAGGCGAAGCAACACCTAACCAGATAAGGAAAAGGTGACATAAGTCGCCTTTTCTTCGTTAAAAGGTGGCTGCGCACGAAAGGGACGGCTGCACGAACTTGCATCGCAACGGCAAAAACCTCTTAAACCCACCTCGGGTTCTGGCTTTGGGTTTGTTGGTAGTCATCGGGATAGGGGCTCTACTCCTTAAGCTGCCTGTGGCTACCGCAACCGGTACGAGCATCTCCTTTGTTGACGCTGTTTTTACCGCTACCTCGGCCACGGCCGTGACCGGGCTCACCGTTGTGCATACTGCCGACACCTTTTCCCTGTTTGGCGAGCTGGTCATCCTGGCCCTCATCCAGATAGGAGGGCTGGGTTTCATGACCATGTCAGTGCTGGCCGCGCTGGTGCTGGGGCGAAAAATAACCTTACGTGAGCGTTTGCTCATCCAGGAGTCTCTGAATCAGAACCGGATCCAGGGCGTAGTTCGTCTTACCAGGTCTGTACTCTTGTTCACCCTGGCATTTGAAGGTACCGGGGCGGCCTTGCTGGCCATCCGCCTGGTACCTGACCTGGGTTGGGGACGGGGAGTTTACTTTGCCGTTTTTCACGCCGTATCCGCCTTCTGCAATGCCGGCTTCGATCTGTTTTCCGCCAGCTTGACCGCATACCGCGACGACTACCTGGTCAACATGGTAATCGCCGGGCTGATAATTTTTGGTGGCCTGGGGTTTGCCGTTCTGCTGGAGGTCAACCAGATGCGGCACTGGCGCAAGCTTAGCCTGCATAGCAAGCTGGTACTGAGCAGTACGGGCATTTTGCTTGTCTTTGGTTTTGCCGCCGTGTTGCTACTGGAATTCAATAACCAGGCCACCCTGGGGCAGTTCCCGGTAGGCCAGAGATTCCTTCCGGCTTTCTTCCAGGCGGTGGTGCCGCGCACCGCTGGTTTCTTTACTTTACCCATTGGTGAGTTACGGCCGGTAACCCTGCTGGCCATGATGTTTCTGATGTTCATCGGGGCTTCCTCCGGGTCAACCGGCGGTGGAATCAAGACCAATACCTTCAGCGTCCTGCTTTTGAGCCTTTACAGCATGCTTATTGGGCGCGCGGAAACCAGCGCTTTCCGCCGGCAATTACCACCGACCACCGTCTTTAAAGCCTTTGCGGTCAGCAGCATGTCCCTGATGCTGGTTGGTGTAGCCGCATTGATCTTACTGGCAACAGAGAAAGCCAGTTTCGAGCGGGTACTGTTTGAGGTTTTTTCTGCCTTTGGCACTGTAGGTCTTTCCACCGGGATAACGCCTTCTTTGACTACCACTGGCAAGCTGGTCATTTCTGTGGTCATGTATGTCGGGCGCCTGGGCCCGCTCACCCTCGGTTTTGCCCTGGCCCAGCAGGCCAAACGCCGCGGGCAAGCATGGCATTATCCGGAGGAAACTATTCTCATCGGCTAGGAGGATATCCCGTGCGGCAGTTTGCCATAATCGGCCTGGGCAGGTTCGGACAAAGCCTGGCTCGGGCCTTGACCGAAATGGACTGTGAAGTCCTGGCAGTGGACCGGGACCCGGAAAGGGTGGAAGATATCCAGGACGCAGTTACTGAGGCTGTCCAGGCGGACGCCACCGAGGAGCGCACGTTGCGCGAACTCGGGCTGCGCAACTTTGACGTGGTGGTAGTGGCCATCGGCCAGGACTTGCAGGCCAGCATCCTGATAACTTTGATGCTCAAGGAGATAGGGGTCAAACTGGTGGTCGCCAAGGCCGTCAATGACGTGCACGGGCGGGTCCTGGAGAAAATCGGGGCTGACCGGGTAGTTTATCCAGAAAGGGATATGGGTGTACGCCTGGCCCACCATCTGTGCTCTTCCAATGTCCTAGACTATATCAAGCTTTCGTCCGAGTATGGGATTGAGGAATTCGTGGTCACTAAGAAGCTGGCGGGCAAGAGTCTAGGCCAGCTTAACCTGCGGGCGGCCAGAGGATTGAACGTCATCGCCATCAAGCGCAATGATAAGGAAGTGATAGTTTCGCCCGGGGCAGACGACATCCTCAGGGAGGGAGACGTCATGGTGACCGTCGGCCGCCAGGTAGACCTACAGAAGCTTGAGGAAAAATGAAACAGGTGATAACCTCGCCGGCCAACAGGTATATTCGCCTGGCTCGGACCCTGACCCGACCTGGGAGGCGGCGGGAACTGGGTTTGTTTTGCCTGGAAGGTCTCCGCCACGCGGCTGAAGTTATTCGCTCCGGGGGCCAGGTGGAAGTAATCCTTTTCCGCCACAGCCTGGCTGATCATGGCCGCTGGCGGCAGTCAATCGAGTTATGGCAAGCCCTGGGTGTGCCCTGCTGGCCGGTAGCCGACAGCCTGTTTGCCCGTCTTTCCCAGACCGAGACCCCGCAGGGTGTCCTGGCCATTGTGAAAATGCCAGCGGTCACCTGGACCCACTTGCTGCTCCGGCCCGATCCTTTTCTGCTGGTGGTAGACGCGGTCCAGGATCCCGGTAACCTGGGCAGCCTCCTGCGCACGGCGGCCGCGGCCAGAGTAGACGGTGTGGTTTTGACCGTCGGCACCGTTGACCTGTACAACGACAAAGTGCTGCGGGCCAGCGCCGGGGAAATCCTCAGGCTGGCTATCCTGGACCGGGTCAGCATTGCGGAGGTACTGGCCCGGCTGCACGAAAAGCAAATAAGGCTGGTGGTGGCCGACCCGCGGGGCGAAACGCCTTACTTCACCGCCGACCTACGGGCTCCCCTGGCGATAGTGGTAGGAAACGAGGCCCAGGGCCCACTGACGGAGCTTCTGGAGGCGGCTGACCAGAGGGTATATATCCCCCTGGCCAACGAGGTGGATTCCCTGAACGTGGGCGTGGCCTGGGGTATCCTGGCCTACGAAGCGGCCAGACAGCAGGGGAGGCTGCTCCAGCGGTAAAGGTTGCTGCTGTTCCCTGGTCATGGTATAATTGACGCGGCAAGGGTAGCGGCATAGTCATACCGTTCGCCTGTACTGGCGGAAGCTTTTGCCCCTGGGTAAAGGCTTTTTCGTTTACGCCCCTGGCCGCCGGTCAGGTCGGACCACGGTTAACCTCGGATTACATGCGTGGGATTATCGCCTCCGGGAGGTCGCGAGGGTTGCAGGAAAAAATTACGGCCATAAGAGCGCAAGCCGTACAGGAGCTGCAGGAGGTTCAGGATTTAGCCCAGCTTGATGGATTCAGGGTAAAGTACCTGGGGAAAAAGGGCCTGATTACCGAGCTGCTCCGCTCCGTGGGCCAGTTGCCCAGGGGTGAACGGCCAGAAATTGGTAAGGAAGTTAACGTGCTACAGGAAGAGATCGAGGCTGGCCTCCAGGCTCGGAAGGATGCCTTGACCAGGCAGGCTTTAGAACTCAGGCTGGCGGCGGAAGCCATTGATGTGACCCTTCCTGGTCTGCCGGTAAACCTGGGCCGCCGGCATCCGGTCCAGCAGGTTATGGAGGAGATCCAAGAAATATTTATCGGCATGGGTTTTGCCGTGGCCGCGGGACCGGAAATCGAACTTGATTACTACAATTTCACGGCCTTGAATATCCCCCCTGAACACCCAGCCCGCGATATGCAGGATTCTTTTTACGTTGCCGGCGCCGACGAGGTTCTCCTCCGGACTCATACCTCGCCGGTGCAGATCAGGGTCATGGAGGCCAGGCAAGGGGCTCTGCCGGTCAGGATCATTGCACCTGGCAAGGTATACCGCCGGGACGACGATCATACTCATTCTCCCATGTTTCACCAGGTAGAAGGGTTACTGGTGGATCGCGGGGTGGCCTTCGCCCATCTTAAAGGGACCCTGGAACATTTCGTCCGGCAAATGTTCGGTCCCGATACGCAGATGCGCTTGCGTCCCAGTTACTTTCCCTTTACCGAACCGAGCGCCGAGGTAGATATTTCCTGCGTTGCCTGCCGGGGTGAAGGCTGCCGGGTATGTGGCCATTCCGGCTGGCTGGAAATTCTCGGTAGCGGCATGGTACATCCCCGGGTCTTGGCTACGGTCGGGTATGATCCGGCGCAGGTGAGCGGCTTTGCCTTTGGTCTAGGGGTGGAGCGGGTGGCCATGTTAAAGTACGGCCTGGATGATCTGCGTTTGTTTTTCGCTAATGACCTTCGTTTCCTGCGTCAGTTCGCATAATTCCTCAAAGGGTGATGGATTTGCGGGTTCCTTTGGAGTGGCTCCAGGAGTATGTGGCTGTGGAAGTCCCGCCGGAAGAACTAGCGGCCCGGCTTACAGACGCCGGGCTTGAAGTGGACAGCGTCGCCACCGTGGACCCCCTACCGGGGGTGATCACATGCCGCCTCACCGCCATCGAGCCGCACCCGGATAGCCTCCACCTTTGGATCTGCCAAGTGGATACCGGTGGGACCAGGGAGCAGGTGGTGAGCGGGGCCCCTAACCTGCGGGTAGGGCAGGTGGCGGTCCTGGCCCGGCCGGGCGCGGTTTTGCCGGGTGGACAGGAGATACGCAAGGCCAGATTCCGGGGGGTTGATTCCGAAGGTATGCTTTGCTCCGCGCCGGAACTGGGTTTGCCGGGGAGGCATGAGGAGGGCATCCTTGAACTGGGGCCGGATACGCCCCCGGGACAGCCGGTAAGCCAGGTGCTGGGTCTGGAGGAAGTGGTCATCGGCCTGGAGATTACCCCTAATCGGGCTGATTGCCTGGGGTTGGCCAACTTGGCGCGGGAGGTGGCTGCCGTTACCGGCGCACCACTCAAGCTGCCCGGGGAACTGGAGGGCGGGACTACGGTTTTCCCGGCCACGAGCCAGGTTCATGACCAGGTGGGGGTGACCATTACCGAGCCGGAGCTGTGCTACCGGTACGTGGCCAAGATCATCACCGGAGTGCGCGTGGCACCCTCCCCGGCCTGGATGCAGCGTCGCCTGGAGGCTGCCGGCTTCCGGGCCGTCAATAACGTCGTGGACATCACCAACTACGTGATGCTGGAAACGGGCCAGCCTTTGCATGCTTTTGATTATGCCCGGTTATCCGGGCCGGAAATCATTGTCCGGCGGGCGCGGGACAGGGAAAGCATCCGCACCCTGGACGGGGTTGAGCGCGAACTGGCCGAAACCATGCTGGTTATTGCCGACAGGGAGAAGCCGGTGGCGGTGGCCGGGGTAATGGGGGGCGAGGCTACCGAGATAACCGGGGATACGACCACGGTTTTGTTGGAATCCGCCTGCTTTGCCGGTCCCAGCGTGCGGCAGACGGCGCGGCAACTGGGCTTGGCTTCTGAAGCTTCTCTGCGCTTTGCCCGGGGTGTGGACCGGGAGGGCTGTCTGGCCGCGGCCGAGAGGGCCTGCCGGTTGCTGGCCGAAATCGCCGGTGGTGAGGTGGTGCCTGGGGCGGTGGACAGCTACCCCTGTCCCTGGGTTCCGGTCAGCATAACTTTGTCCCCGTCCCGGGTGCAGGAATTGCTGGGTGCGGAGATACCGCCGGGCGAAATGGTGGATATCTTATCCCGCCTCCAGCTCCAGTGGGAAGAGGGGACAGATGGTGACTTGCGCGTGCATATCCCCTCTTACCGGGCCGATCTAACCCTGGAAGCCGACCTGGTAGAAGAAGTGGCCAGGCTTTGGGGTTACAATAGAATCCCGGCCGTCTTCCCACCTGGGGTGACGGGCGAAGCCAAGCTTACCAGGGAGCAACGCCTGGAGGCCGGAGCCAGGCAGATTCTGGCAACCAGTGGCCTTTACGAGGTTGTTACCTATAGTTTTATCTCACCCCAGGAACTGATCCGTCTCGGCCTGTCTCCGGGTATCGCGGTGCGCCTGCGCAATCCCCTGCGCGAAGAACAGGGGATAATGCGGCCCAGCCTCCTGCCGGGCCTACTGCAGGTGGCGCGTGACAATTTGTTCCGACAGCAGCATACCGTGGCTATCTATGAAGTAGGCAAGGTTTTTCACCAGGCCGAGCCGGGGCCGCACGAAAGTCTGATGGCGGCCGCGCTGGTAACCGGGGAGAGACCGGCCGGCTGGAACTGGGCCGCCACGCCCCTGGGTTTTTTCTATCTCAAGGGCATACTGGAGGAATGGATGCGCCGCTGGGGAATAGAGTTGGAGTTCTGCCGGGCCGGCCACCTTCCCTTTCTGCACCCTGGACGGGCTGTGGTCCTGCGGGCCGGCGGCCGGGAGGTGGGGTTCTTGGGAGAAGTGCACCCGGAAGTACAACGCTCCTGCGATTTGCCCCGGCGGGCCACGGTTTTTGAAGTGGAGTTGAGGCCGCTGATGACGCTGGCCCGCTTGGTGCCCGCATACCAGCCTTTGTTACGTTTTCCGGTGGTAGAAAGGGACGTGGCCGTGATCGTGCCGGAAGATGTCCCTGGCCAACTGGTACAAGAAACAATAGCCCAGGCAGCAGGGGAGGTCCTTCGTTCTATCCAGCTTTTTGACGTTTACCAGGGCGAGCAGATAGGCCAGGGCAGGCGCAGTTTGGCCTTTCACCTGGTCTACGGGGGCGAAGATCATACTTTGAATGAAGAGGAACTCGCTTCCATTCATGGCCGGGTAGTAGCCGCCCTGGGCCAAATTGAAGGGGTATTGCGCCAGGAACAGGCGCCGGAGATAGCCGGAGATAGCCGGAGATAGATAGAAGGTTCGCGGATATTATGCCTGGGTACGAAAGGATGATTGGCTTGGCCACAGCCGAGACTAGCCTGACCCGGCTTACAGTAAGCATTTACGGCCAGGAATACACCATTCGCGGGGACGAGCCGCCCGAGTACATCCGGGACGTTGTCTCCTTGGTAGATAAGAAGATGCGCCAGATCGGGCAAAAATCCCCGGGGCTGCCTATTACCAAGGTGGCAGTGCTGGCGGCGTTGCATATGGCCGACGAGCTTTGCAAGTTAAGGGAAGACTATGCGGCCCTGGTTAAGCTGATCGAAGAAGGGAAAAAGGCCAAGTGACCAGCAATGCCGAGGTGGCCTGGTTATTCCTGGAGATCGGGGACCTGCTGGAGTTGAAAGGGGACAGCCCCTTTAAGGTGCGGGCCTACCGCCAGGCGGCCCGTACGCTAGAAAAGCTTCCGGTAAGCGTGGAGGTGCTGGTTGCCGAGCAGCGGCTGGAGGAGGTCCCGGGCATAGGCAAGGCTCTGGCTGCCAAAATCGGCGAGATCCTGGCCACCGGGCGTTCCGCGTACCTGGAGGGGCTGCGGCAGGAAATCCCGGCCGGCCTGCGGGAAATGTTGGCTATTCCCGGTCTGGGCGTCAAGTCGGTACGCACCATTTACCAGGGGTTGCGTATTGCCACTCTGGAAGATCTGGAAAAGGCGGCTAGGGAGAGGGAAATACGTAAATTACCGGGTCTGGGCAGCAAGACCGAACTCAATATCCTCCGGGGCTTGGAAATGCTCCGGGCTCAGGAAGGCCATGTGCCCCTCGGGGTGGCCTGGGTGGTGGCCGAGGGTTTGCAGGCGTCCCTCCTGAGCCTGGGCGAGGTCACTGCAGCCCTGGTGGCCGGGGAAGTGCGCCGGGGGGTGCCCCTGGTAGGAGCAATTGAACTGGTGGCGGCCAGCCGCGAGCCGGTCCGGGTGGGGGAAATCTTTGCCCGCTACCCCCGGTGGCGGGAAGTTCGGCACCTCAGCCGCGATCGCCTGGAGGGGGTGGCTAACCCCGGCGTCAAGGTGATATTGTATCTGGTGCCTCCCGAGGATTTGTCCCGGGAGATGTTTCTGCGGACCGGGTCTGCGGCCCATTGCCGGCGTCTGGCCGAGGTGGCTAGGGAGGCCGGGTGGAATGATTTTCCCGGACGCCTTGCGGAAGAAGAAATCTACGCCCGTCTCGGCCTGGCCTATATCCCGCCGGAACTGCGGGAAGGGCGGGGCGAGATAGAAGCCGCGGCGGCCGGCACTCTGCCTCGACTGGTGGAAGCCGGGGACATTCGCGGCGACCTGCACGTGCACAGCAACTGGAGCGACGGGGTGGACGCGCTGCGAACCATTGCCGAAGCAGCCCGGAAGCAGGGGTACCGCTACCTGGCCATCACCGATCACTCTCGTTCCCTGGCTGTGGCCCGGGGGCTGCCGGTGGAAAAGGTCTGGGAACAGGGGCGGGCCATCCGGGCCTTGAATGAGGAGCTGGCAGATATTCGCCTTCTTTGGGGAACAGAAGTTGACATCCTGGCTGACGGCACCCTCGATTACCCGGATGAGGTACTGGCGGAAATGGATTGGGTAATAGCCTCGGTGCATACCTCCTTCAAGCAGGACGAAGAAACCATGACGGCCCGCATCGCCAGGGCTATTCGCCATCCCCTGGTGCGGGTTCTCGGGCACCCCACCGGCAGAATCCTGGGGAGGCGTTCGCCTTATGCCGTGGACCTGCCAAAGATCCTGGCCGCCGCGGCCGAAACAGGTACTTGCGTCGAGCTGAATGCCAGCGGTGACAGGCTTGATCTAGAGGCTGAGGGGCTGGAACTGGCCCGGGACCTGGGGGTCAAGGTGGCCATCGGCACCGATAGCCATGAATCCCGCCACCTGGAGGATATGCGCTACGGCCTGATCACTGCCCGGCGCGGCTGGCTGCGGCCGGATGACGTAGTAAATACCAGGGAATGGGAGGAGATGGGCGGCCGCTGATGCTGACGGCGTTTCGGGCTGGCGTGGCCATGGCTGCAGACTTGTCGGGAGCCGGTATATTTCGAAGAAGGTCAGGGTTGGATTATGGCGGCAAGTATCCCTGAGTTGCTCAGTCCTGCCGGTGGGGAGGAGGCCTTGCGGGCCGCCGTAAATAACGGCGCCGATGCCGTTTACTTGGGTGGCAAAAGCTTTAGCGCCAGGGCGCGGGGTGAAAACTTCGACCGCGAAGGATTGGCCCGGGCCGTGGAATACGCCCACCTGCGCGGGGTCAAGGTCTATGTGGCGGTGAATACCCTGCTGGCCGACCAGGAACTGGAAGCAATCGCCGACTACCTGCGTTTCCTCTGGCGCCAGGGGGTGGACGCTCTTATCGTTCAGGACATAGGCTTGTGGTATTTGCTGCGCCAGGTGCTGCCGCAAATGCCGCTGCATGTTAGCACCCAGGCCACGGTCACGGCCACCGGGGCCGCTTCTTTATTTTATCAGGCCGGGGCCGGGCGTATCGTCTTGGCCCGGGAGCTTTCTTTACCGGAGATAGCGGAAGTCCACCGCGCCGTGCCAGGGGTGGAGCTGGAAGTCTTTGTCCATGGTGCCATGTGTTTTTCCTACTCCGGTCAGTGCCTTTTCAGCAGCCTGGTCGGGGGCCGCAGCGGCAACCGGGGATGGTGTGCCCAGCCCTGCCGCCTGGCCTACGAGTTGCTCCGGGATGAAGGCCGGGAAGAGGCCGCCGGCCACCTTTTGAGCACCAAGGACCTGAACCTTTTACCCTGGTTGGGGGAACTGGCCAGGGCCGGGGTAGCGGCCCTGAAGATCGAAGGCCGGCTGAAGCGGCCCGAATATGTGGCCGTTGTGACCGGAGTTTACCGCCGGGCCCTTGATGCCTACGCTGCCGACCCCGAGGAATATGCCGTGGTCAGGGAGTGGCAGCGGAACCTGGAGCAGATCTTCAGCCGCGGTTTTACCTCCGGCTACTTGCTGGCCAACCAGGGAACAGAACTCATGAGCTATGACCGGCCTAATAACCGGGGCCTTTACCTGGGGCGAGTGCAGGAGGTAGACCGGGAACGGCTGCTGGCCTGGATTAGGCTTGAGGATGCTTCGCTGGCGGTGGGTGACGGGCTAGAATTCTGGGTAAGCCACGGCGGCCGCCGGGGTCTGGAAGTCAATCGCCTGCAGTTGGGGGATCGCCAGGTGCAGGTGGCTCCGGCCGGCAGCCGGGTGGGGGTTGCCGTGCCTGCTGGCGTGGCCCCCGGGGACAGGGTGTTTAAGACCGCGGACGCAGCCCTCTTGGAGCGGGCTCGTCGTTCGTACCGGGATCCCAGCGCCGGACAAAGGGTGCCCCTCTACCTGGATGTCCGGGGGTGGCCGGGGCAGGCCTTGACGGCCAGGGCCAGGGATGACCGGGGACACCAGAGCGAAGCGCAAACCAGGGTGCCGGGGCAGGTGCCGGAAAGGTACGCTTTGGACCCGGAGAGTCTCAGAATCCAGTTTGGCAGATTGGGGGGCACGGCCTTTTACCTGGCCGACCTCGAGGCCAACCTGCCAGAACCGGTAATGTATCCCGTGAGCCAGCTCAACCTGCTGCGGCGGCAACTGGTGGCCGATATGACGGAGCAGCGCCTGGGCGAGTACTCCCGGCCGGAGCTCGAGGCATCCGAGTTTGCGGCCCAATGCCGGCGGGTCCGGACTAACCTGCCTGTCCCGCCACCAGCAAACCAGGAACCGGAGACGAAACTTACGGTTAAGGTTTCTTATCCCCGGGCGGCCTTGGCGGCCATGGAAACCGGGGCCGACATCATTTATTTCGGCGGCGAAAGATTTGCTTCCGGCCCCGGCTTTTCCCGGCAGGAGGTGGCCGAGGTGTTCGCGGCCGGGCGCCGGGAAGGCAGGCCGGTTATCTACTCCTTACCCCGGCTGTGGCTGGTGCAGGAGGAAACGGCGGTCAGACACGCCCTGGAAGCGGCCGTCGCCTGGGGTCCGGCCGGAATACTCACCGGCAACCTCAGCGGCATTAAGCTGGCCCGCGAGGTAGCCCCGGGGCTGCCTATCTACGGTGACTACCCGCTGAACATTTATAACGACCTGGCCATAGGTTTTTGCTACCAGATGGGGCTGCACCAGGTCACCCTGTCACCGGAAATGACTTTGGCGCAGATCGGCGCCTTGGACTGGCTGGCCCGCGGTTATCCCCTGGAGTGTCTGGCGCACGGCCACTTGCCCTTAATGGTTTCGCAGTCCTGTGTTCCTGGAGCCGTCTGCGGGGGCCGCACCGCGCAGCAGAGATGTTCCCGCCCCTGCCGCACCCATACCTTCTCGCTTCGAGACCGCCTAGGGCTGGTATTTCCAGTGGAAACAGACCAGTTTTGCCGCCAGCATATTTTTAATGCCAAGGGACTTTGCCTGGTCGAAGACCTTCCCCGCCTGCTCCGGCTGGGAGTAAGGCGGTTACGCCTCGAGCTCACTCGGGATAGCAGCGAACGCGTGGGACGAATAGTGAGGATCTACCGGAAGGCTTTAGATGATCTGGCCGCCGGGGAAGATGCGGAAAACTTCGCCCTTTGGGCCGCTCAAGCGAGGGGCGAGCTGGGTTCTCTTAGTCCCCAAGGTCTGACCAAAGGACATTATTATCGGGGAGTGCTGTAATGGAGGAGGCAGCCGCCGCAACCGGAGTATCGCCTGAAGCCCTGGCCAGGCTGGAAATGCCGGCGGTCCTGGCCCGCCTGCGCGAGCTCTGCGTCACCACCCGGGGACAGGAAATGGCCGAAGGCCTGGCACCTGTTACCGGGCTGGAGGTGGTGCAGGCCCGCCAGCAGGAAGTGGACGAGGCCTGCTACTTGTGCCGTACTCACCCCGGTTTCACGCTCCGGGGCTGCCATGATATCCGGTCGCTCCTGCACCGGGCCGGGGTAGGCCAGGTACTGCAGCCGGCCGAACTGGTAACGATCCTGGAAACAATCTTGGTCAGCCGGCGCGGGCATGAGTTCTGGCAACAACTGCCGCCGGACAGCCTGCCCCGGCTGCGGCAGTGGTTTGCCTGCTGCGGCAGCTTTCTGCCCCTGGAAAGAAGCCTGGCGGCCGCGGTTGATCCCCAGGGAGCGATACTGGATACCGCTTCCCCGCGTCTTTCCCGCCTCCGGCAGCAACAGCGGGGGCTGGAGGAGGAAATAAGGCGGGAACTGAACCGGATAATCAGTTCCCCCCAAAAGCAGAAGATCCTGCAGGAAAACATCGTTACCATCCGCCAGAACAGGTACGTAGTGCCGGTCAAGGCCGAACACCAGCACGAGTTGCCGGGACTACTCCACGACCAGTCCTCCTCCGGGGCCACGGTATTCATTGAGCCGCTGACCGTAGTTCACCTGAATAACCGCCGCCGGCAATTGCAGATCGAAGAAAGGGAGGAAATCGCCCGGATTCTCGCCGAGCTCACCCGCCAGGTAGCCAAGATCGCCGGCCCTCTGGAAGAGTCTCTGGCAGCCATGGCGCACTTGGACCTGGCCCTGGCCAGGGGCCAGTTGAGTCTGGAAATGGAGGCTAGGGCCCCGGAAATATCCAGCGATCCGGTGGTGGAAATCAGGCAGGGCCGCCACCCCTTGCTGGGCCGACGGGCCGTACCGATAGACGTCACCCTCGGCCGGGGGTTTGATACTTTGGTAATCACCGGCCCCAACACCGGCGGCAAGACCGTAGCCCTGAAGACCGTGGGGTTGCTGGTGGCCATGGCCATGAGCGGGCTGCACGTACCGGCGGTCGAAGGGACAACCATCGGCATCTTTGACGACATTTTTAT
The DNA here is from genome assembly GCA_004347685.1 of Clostridia bacterium. Classification (GTDB taxonomy): domain Bacteria; phylum Bacillota; class DSM-521; order Neomoorellales; family SLTJ01; genus SLTJ01. The sequence continues at coordinate 7,435 of SLTJ01000029.1, read as the reverse complement.
TGACATCGGCGACGAGCAGGATATCACCCAGTCCCTGAGTACTTTCTCCGCCCACGTGCGTTACCTCGCGGGGTTCCTTCCCCGGGTCGGTCGCACCAGCCTGGTATTGCTCGATGAAATTGGCGTCGGTACCGACCCTACCCAGGGGGCGGCCCTGGCTCAGGCCCTGCTGGAATACCTGCAAGACAGGGGGGCCAAGACCGTGGTCACCACCCATTACGACCAGTTGAAGGTCTTTGCTTATGATCATCCCCGGGTGGAAAATGCCGCGGTGGAATTCGATCTGGCTACCCTCGTCCCTACCTACCGCCTGCAGGTGGGCATTCCTGGCCACAGCTATGCCTTTGATATCGCCGCCCGCTTAGGCCTCCCGGCCGGAATTGTGGAGCGGGCGCGGTCCCTGGCCGGGAGACAGACTCAGGAGATGGGGGAAATAATCCAGGACTTGCTTCTGGCCCGCCAGGCCGCCAGGGAGACAGCCGCCAGGGCCGAAGAAAAGGAACGGGAAGTTACGTCCCTGAAAGAGACGCTGGCCGGCGAGAGGAGCCGGATGCGGGAGCAGCGGGAACGTGTTCTGGCCGAGGCCCGGGAAGAAGCGCGGCGGCTCGTGCGTCAGGCAGAGGAACTTCTCTCCCGGTTACGCACTCAAGTGAGCAAAGGGGAAGGGGCCCGGGAGGATTTCCGGGCAGAAGTAACGAATTTGAAGGAGGAACTGCGCGAGCCGGAAATACAGGCTCCAGGGGAAGTGCCGGCCACCCTGGTTCCCGGACAGAAGGTTTTTCTGCCGCGGTGGCATCAGGAGGGCACAGTGCTGTCTCCTCCTGATGCCCAGGATAACATTCAGGTACAGATGGGCAACCTGCGCCTGAACGTACCTCGCCGTGAATTGCGGTGGTTAAAAGAGCAGGCCAGACCCACGCCGGGTGAAAGAAGTCAGACCAAGGCAAGCCAGACCCTGGCCCTGGCGGCAGAAAAGGCCAGGAACCTGCCCAGCCAATTGGATGTGCGCGGCTTGATGGTGGCCGAAGCTCTGGAGGCAGTTGATAAGTACCTGGACAGTGCTTATCTGGCCGGAGCTGACCGGGTGATTGTTATCCACGGCAAAGGCACCGGAGCCATTCGTTCCGCCTTGTTACAGCACCTTGGCTCCCACCCGCAGGTTCAGGCCTTTCGTCTCGTTTCCGACAGCGGGGCTACGGAAGTGAAGCTGGCACCCTGACCTCCACCTGGTTGGAAAAGGAGCTGAAATTGCTATCCGGATCAATGGCGGTGACCCGGTAGTGATAGGTATCCCCAGGGCTGAGGTCTGCATCGGCGAAGGTGTTGGCCTTGGTAGAGGTTAGCAGCCGGTGTTGCGGCTCTTGCCGGGTCCACCTCTCCAGGCTGAAAAGCAGTCCTTCCCGGCCTGAGGCCGTCCAACGCAAATACACTGACGGGCCTTCGAGTCGGGCCTCAAGGACTGGGGCCGGAGGGCCCGACAGACCCGTTTGCTGTGTGGGCCGGGTGATTTGGTGGTCCGGCAGGGGGCATTTCTCCTGCGGTCCGCCGCCAGGAGGATACCGGCGGTACTCTATCATCTCCGGCGGGCAGCCACCTGACTCGCCGGGTGCCGGGAGGTTGGCCAGGTATTCCTGGCCCTGGTGCCGGGGATCGGCGCACACGGCGACCTGCCCTGCTTGGGCGCCGGGGGCTACGGCTCCCCCGGGCCCGTGAATCTGGCAGTACTCCCTAGGCTTCGCCAGGGAATAAGCCTCTACCCCAGCCCCCTCGACCACGGGCCGGACCAAGAAGACGCCGGTCTGGGTTTGCGGGCAGTAAGGGGTGGCCAGTTGCTGGCTTTCAGTGCAGATCTGGGCCTCCTCCCAAGCCTGGGATATCTTTTTCGGAGCCGACTGCGTGGTAAAAGCCTCGGTGACGATAAACTGCGGCGGGGTGAGATTGCTGGGAAGAAGCCCGGACTTGACATCCACTTTTACGTAAACTATACCTTCCGGCCGTGGGAATTCCTTGACCGGCACGCCCTTGAGGGCTTCCTGCATGACCGCCTTCCATATCCTGGCAGGATAACCGCCACCGGCCACATTATGCAGGTAATGTTTCTGGTCGGTATGGTCGTAGCCCATCCAGACCGCACCGACAAGTTCGGGAGTGTAACCGATAAACCAGGCATCCTTGTTGCCGCTTAGCCCCTTGAACTCAGGAGCCTCGGGCAACTGAGTGGTTCCGGTTTTTCCGGCCGCCGGGCGGCCGTCCAGTCGGGCCTGGGTACCCGTGCCAGACTTCACCACTGTTTGCAACATATCGGTTACCAGGTAAGCAGTCTGGGGGCTCATCACTGGCTTTCTCCCGGGCGTTACCTCCACCAATACCCGGCCCTGGTGGTCGGTAATGCGACGAACAGCGTGGGGCTGCATCCATACCCCCTCATTGGCCAGGGCGTCATAGGCGGCGGCCATTTGCAAGGGCGTTACCCCATAGGTTACCCCACCTAGGGCCAGGCTGAGCTGTTTGTCCTCAGGTACCAGGGGCAGCCCCAGTTTCAGGCCGAATTCATACCCCGCATCTACCCCAATATCCTTGAGCACCTTCACCGCGGGGACATTGATGGAGCGGCGCAGTGCCTCCCGGTAGTTGACCAGCCCCCGGAAGACGTGGTCGTAGTTCTCTGGGCTATAGGGTGGATTGCCGGGGAAGGTTACCGGGCTGTCATCCACTACCGTGGCCGGGGCATGGCCGGCTTCGACGGCGGGGGCGTATACCACCAGGGGCTTAATGGACGAGCCTGGCTGCCGCTTGGTCTGGGTGGCCCGGTTCCAGCCTCGCCGCACTTCGTGCTCCCGGCCGCCAACTATGCCCCGCACCTCTCCAGAGGACGGTTCCAGCACTACCATGGCGCTCTGGACCAACTGGTCTTTGGGCCCGGCAGGGAAATTACTGGGATCGCTATATACCTGCTCCATCTTTTGCTGGATGCGGGTGTCAAGGGAAGTATAGACGTTCAACCCGCCGACGTAAAGGAGGTTGGGGTCAAACCCGTTGGCTTCAAGCAGATTCTCGGCTTCGTCGGTGACGTAGTCCATGAAGTAGGGGTACTGGTACTTTTGGACAGCCCCCTGATTGTTACGGAAATGAAGTTCTTCTTCCCCGGCCTGCTGGGCCTGTTCCGGGGTGAGATAGCCGTAAGTAACCATATTGTCCAGCACCTGGGCCTGGCGGGCTTTGGCCTGAGGGAGGTTGCCCTCCTTTAGGGGAGAATAACTGCCCGGACTTTTGACCAACCCGGCCAGCATGGCCGATTCCGCCAGATCGAGCTGGCTGACATCCTTGCCAAAATATGTTTGCGCCGCGGCCTGGACGCCGTAGGCCCCGTGGCCGAAATAAATCTGGTTGAGGTAGTAGCCAAGGATCTCCTCCTTGGTATAAACGTGTTCCAACTGCAGGGCCAGGATGGCCTCCTGTACCTTGCGGCGCAGGGTTTTCTCGGGTTTTTCAATAAAAGCGTTTTTAGCCAGTTGCTGGGTAATGGTGCTGCCTCCTTGCGCGATGGAGCCACTACGGAAATTAGTCAGAGCCGCCCGGGCGATGGCCTGGGGGTCAACCCCGTGGTGGGAGAAAAAGCGGTGGTCCTCCGTAGCCAGAAAAGCGTTTACGAGGGATTGCGGCACGGCCTTCAAGTCCACGGGAATCCGGTTTTCCACCCCGTGGAGCTGTATCACCGGCTTATTATCGCTATCGTACACCAGGGTGGTCATGTTTCCTATCATGTCTTCGGGGTTCCAGGCCGGCACGTCTCGGGCCACAGAGAGAACAAAGCCAGTGGTGGCGCCCAGGGCTACGACCAGGATAACCAGGACAATGAGCCAGATCAGGCGACCGATCCTGACACGCCGCTTCTTTTTCTTCGTTTGCCGGGGCAAGAATTACACCTCCCTACGGGTGTTTCAATTAACATTATAGCACAAAAGACCGCGGACCCAAAGGGTTCGGAAAGCAACGCCGCTGTTTCCTTCGTGGCCGGTGGAGCCGCTGGTGGCATGAAGGTCGTCCTGATATGTTTAGACGTCAAAACTGACCTGTTGTTGCGCAAGGCAGGCCCCTGCCTTTATAATGTATTGCAGGAAGGAGAGGAATGTTTTGCTGGAAAAGGATGTCGAAAAACAAATGCAGGTGCTGCAAAGAGGCCCAGCCGAGATTATCCTCCCGGAAGACTTGGAGGCCAAGCTGCGGCGGTCCCTCAAGGAAAACAGACCCCTGCGGGTCAAGCTCGGTCTCGACCCTACCGCGCCGGATATCCACCTCGGGCACACGGTAGTGCTGCACAAGCTGCAGCAGTTCCAGAAACTGGGCCACCAGGTAATCCTGTTGATCGGTGACTTTACCGGCCGCATCGGCGACCCCACCGGAAAAAATGAAACCAGACGCCAGATGACCCCCGAGGAAATCCAGACCAATGCCCGGACTTACCAGGAACAGATCTTCAAGATCCTCGACCCCCGGAAAACCGAAATCGTTTTCAACAGCCGGTGGCTGGCGCCCCTGACCTTTGCCCAGGTAATCGAACTCGCCAGCAAATATACCGTGGCCCGCATGCTGGAGCGAGAAGACTTTTCCGAACGCTTTAAGAACGGTCGCCCCATCAGCATCCATGAATTCTTCTATCCCCTCATGCAGGCCTATGACTCCGTAGCCCTGCATAGCGACGTGGAGCTCGGAGGGACCGACCAGCGGTTTAACCTGCTCATGGGCCGGATGCTCCAGCGGGAGTACGGACAGGAACCGCAGGTGGCGATCATGATGCCCATCCTGGAAGGGCTGGATGGGGTCCAGAAAATGAGCAAGAGCCTGGGGAATTACGTGGGCATCAATGAGCCGCCTGGTGAAATGTACGGCAAGCTGATGTCGCTGCCGGATAACCTCATGCTGCGGTACTTGGAGCTGGTGACTCCGTTGGCGCCTGAGGAAGTAGAGAATATCAGGCAGGGTCTGGAAAAGGGAAACCTGCATCCGCGGGACACAAAGATGTACTTAGCCCGCACCGTTGTGACCCAATACCATGGAGAGGAGGCGGCCCGGGTGGCCGAGGCTGCCTTTGTCCGGGTATTCCGGCAACGGGAGGTCCCGGAAGAAATACCGGAGGTAGGCGCGCCCGAGAGCTGGCGCGGGTTGGAAAAAGTGGGGGTGGCCAGGCTGCTGGCCGATACCGGCTTGGCTGCCAGCACCAGCGAGGCCCGGCGCCTCATGGCCCAGGGAGGCGTGCGCATAAATGGGGAGCGGGTAACAGATCCGCAGTCGGAGGTGGAGCCGCTTCCGGGAACAATAATCCAGGTGGGCCGGCGGAAGTTTGCCCGCTTGGTACAAAGCTAAACTAACTCACCACTTGACTTGGCCCTTCCCGAGGTATCCGGCGCCAGACAAGCCAGGCATTCACCAGCAGCAAGCAGGCGGTGAGGATAAAAACGGCCGGGATGCCGAAGTAGGCCGAGACGATGCCGCCCAGGGTGGGGCCGGCAAAGTTTCCCAGGAAGGTGGCGCTTGAAGTCAGGCCAAAGATCTGCCCTTTGATGTCTTGTGGGGCCATGGCGCCGATAATGGCATTGGCCATGGGGAGAATGCCGCCCAGGAAGAACCCGAAAAGGGCCCGCAGAAGCATCAGTTGCCCTACATTAGTCACCAAGGCTTGGGGCAGATAAAGAAGCCCGCTGCCCAGCAAGGTTATCAATAACAACTTTCGATAACCGAGAGCGTTGCTTAAATGGCCTACCACAAGCAAACCGGCTGTCTGGGTCAAACCAGTAACAGCAAAGACCGCGCCGATCAGAGTATTGAGACTGGTGGTTGCCGCTCCGATTTCTTCTACATAGAGGGCCATAATGGGCTCCACACTCCGGACGGAGAACTGGGTTAGGAACAGCACCACGAACATGGCCGCGACAACCGGGAACAAGCGAAAGGTTGCCAGGGGAGACCGCGATCTCACCTTCTTGTTGCCATCTGGAGCAGCCGCGGCCGGCTGAAAATCTTCGTGTACCGTCAGCAGGGTCAAAAGGACGCCAATGCTCATGGTCGAACGGACAACCATGATTTTGCGCCCGTACCTGTCCGACAGTGAGCCCCAGTACGGGGAAAGGATGGCGGCGAACAGCGCGTTGATAGAAGTCAGGAAGCCGGCCCAGATTTTGACAGCCTGCGGGTCCACGATGCCAAGTTCAGTTATGAAAGGGGCCATGAAAGGGGACATGGAGCTAAAAGCAACCATCATGATAGCCTGGACTACCACGATAGGGAAAAGGTTTTTTTGCCACGCCTCCACCTAGCCTTCCCTCCCGTCAACTGCCGCAAGCCAGACAAATATATCCTACCACTTGTCCCGGAAGTTGTTAAGAATCTTTTTGGGCACCTGCCGCACCCCGCTGCTAATCACCCTTTCCGCCCCGGCACCATATGATATTTAAGCCGAAAATATTTCCCGGCGCAAACTTCACCCAGGAGGTGGTAGTCATGGGTTTGCGCAGGCGAAGGAAGCGGTGGCCTTTCCTGCTCTTGATCGGACTGGGGCTGGCCGTAGGGTTTGCTCTCTTGGAGGTGAGCCTGGCGCAGACCGTCATCGCCTTTACCAAGACCGAGGCTCACTGGAAGGCCACCAAAGCCATAAACCAGGCGGTACTAGCCAGCCTTGACGACGGCACAACTTATGATGACCTAGTGAGAACTCAGAAGGACAGCCGTGGCCAGGTCATTTTTATGGAAGCCAATGTTATCACCATTAACAGGCTGGCTTCACAAACCAGCCTCAGGGCGCAGGAGCAGTTAGAAAACTTGAGTCAGGAATCCATATCCATCCCCCTAGGGCAGGTGCTGGGCAGCAAATTGCTGGCCAGCTACGGTCCCAAGGTGGGGGTAGAACTCACTCCCCTAGGGACCGTAAAAGTGCAAGTACGCAATAGCTTCGAATCCGCCGGGATCAACCAGACACGGCACTGGATTTCGTTGCTGGTGCAGAGCCGGTTGCAGGTTGTCATCCCTTTTATCGAAGCGGAAGTGCCGGTGGAAGTAGAGATACCCGTGGCTGACGCCGTGATTGTCGGTCCCGTGCCCGGTACTTTTCTGCAAATGAGTCTGGGCGGAAGAAATTCAACTCCTAACCTCCCCTCCGGACCATGAGCGGCACAGCCGGGACAAGAATAGCAACCAAACCGGCCACAACACCGGCATCCCGGCCACTGCCTTTTGTAAGAAGTACAAGGTGCGCGGAAGCGCGTCCAGAGTTGACATGCATCCTTGGTTATGTTATAGTTAAGGACGTCGAGAGACGATGAAAGAAAAAAGGTGTTGACAATGCTCTCGACAGTTGATATACTAACTGACGTTGTTCTTGAGACACTGATCTTTGACAACTGAGCAGTGGAAGCTGAGCCTGGTAAAGTAAGGAGAACAG